>ASZN01000116.1 GCA_000406005.1 Candidatus Poribacteria bacterium WGA-3G | reverse complement strand
TAGTTGTCAGTACGGTTTTCTGCGAAAACCTTTCAGTTGTCAGTTAAGAGGTCCTTTGATGAATCACGCCTCTGTTTAACTGCGTACCGACAACTGCGGACTGGCAACTAATTCGCCAATCTTGTCCAATCCGATAGGATGACCTCGGCATCGTTGGGTTCATCTAAGGCGCAGGTGACGAGGCGTTCTAAAACTTCGGCGACAGACGGCTCCCGGAAGATCGCTTGGAACCAGTTACCGAAAATTTTGATTGCATCTGGGGATTCAGCAGACACCCAGAAGATGACGCGACAAAAGTCGAGACCTTCGTCTACCCAACGTTCGGGGATATGGACATCTTTCGGGAAATCGTGAAAGATCGGTAAAAGGTCCGCGACTAAGACGGTTAAGTCCTGATTGAGATAGGAAATCTCTGGCAATATGTCGAAATGGATGGCGTATTTATGGGCGTGCGGGGAGCGTTCGCCTTCTCTGTTTTGTGTTTGCATAATTGGTTACATCGGCTTTAAATGGACAAACCGCCTTTCTATGTGGTATATTATAACATAATTTATGCATAGGACGGCCGCATGTCGCGCTATGGTAGCATAAGTAGCGGTTGGCTGTTAAGATGTTTTCGTCTAACAAAGTGTTCTCTTAAGATTGCCTCAAAACCGGTAGTTCGTAATATAATGGAGCGCGGATTTATGGAACGCACTTTATCGTTAAAACGCGTGTTGTTCCTCCGCAAGATAAAATTAAAAATATGGCAGATACTGAACGTATAACACATCTTAAAAATGAAATGGAGAAACGGATCTTAGTTCTTGACGGTGCGATGGGTTCGCTGTTGCAGACCTATCGGCTCACGGAGGAAGACTTTCGCGGTGACGAGTTTGCCGACCATCCGAGTGAACTCAAGGGTTACAACGATCTGCTCTCGATAACACAACCGCATATTGTCCGGGAGATACACGCCAACTATTGTAGCGCGGGTGCGGATATCATCGAAACAAATACCTTTACGAGTACCTCTGTGTCGATGGCGGATTATCAACTCCAGGACATCGCGTATCAAGTCAACTATGCGGCTGCGTGCATCGCGCGTGAAGTTGCAGACAAATGGTCGTCTCCGAGCAGACTGCGTTATGTCGCTGGAAGCATGGGACCGACGAATCGGAGCTGCACGATCTCACCGAATGTGAACGACCCGGGTTACCGAAATGTCACCTTTTCCCAACTCGTCTCTGCCTACACAACGCAAGCGGAGGGTTTAATTGATGGCGGCGCCGATTTTCTCCTCGTCGAAACGGTCATGGATACCCTGAATTGCAAAGCAGCGCTTTTCGCCATACAGATGCTTTCCGAGGCACGTGGTGTCGAGATTCCGCTGATTGTCTCCTCTGATAGGAGTGGCGGCGGTGGACGTAACCTCTCAGGTCAAACGGTTGAAGCCTTCTGGAACTCCGTTCGGCATGCGAATTTGCTTGCTGTCGGCTTAAATTGCGGTTTCGGGTCCCAACAGATCCGTCCGTACCTCGCCGAGATGTCAAAGATGGCGGATATACCGATCATCTGCTATCCGAACGCCGGACTCCCGAATGAACTCGGTCAGTACACACAGACACCAACGGAGATGGCGGATTGGATGCACGAGTTCGCGCAAAACGGTTTTGTTAATATTGTTGGCGGCTGTTGCGGGAGTCAACCTGAGCATATCAAAACGATTGCTGAGGTCGCCGCGGCGTATCCGCCGCGTCAACCGAAACCGCAGGAACGTGCCTGCCGACTCAGCGGTTTAGAGGCGTTCAACATCACCCCCGATTCTCTTTTTGTTAACGTTGGTGAACGGACAAACGTAACAGGATCACGTCGATTTGCGACGCTGATTAAGAATGAGGACTACGAAACCGCCTTAGAAGTTGCCCGGGACCAGGTGGAAAACGGCGCGCAAGTTATTGATATTAATATGGACGCTGGGATGTTAGACGCTAAAGCGGCTATGGTGAAGTTCCTTAACCTCATTGCTGCGGAACCGGACATCAGTCGCGTGCCGATCATGCTTGACTCAAGTCGCTGGGAAGTTATAGCGGCTGGATTGGAATGTATTCAGGGGAAAGGGGTCGTCAATTCTATTAGTTTGAAAGAGGGGGAAGCGGATTTCTTAGAGAAGGCGCGGATGGTTCGTCGGTATGGTGCTGCCGTTATCGTTATGGCATTCGATGAAGACGGACAAGCCGATAGTTATGCACGGAAGGTGGAGATCTGTCAGCGCGCGTACGGATTGTTAACGGAACAGGTCGGGTTCCCACCGGAAGACATCATCTTCGATCCGAATATCTTCGCTGTTGCGACCGGTATTGAAGAACACAACGAATACGCGAAGGCGTTCATTGAGGCGTGTCGCGAGATCAAAGCCACTTGTCCACACGTTTTGGTGAGCGGTGGTGTCAGTAACATCTCCTTTGCGTTCCGAGGCAACGACACGGTGCGCGAGGCGATGCACGCGGCGTTCCTCTACCACGCGATCCACGCCGGTATGGATATGGGTATTGTTAACGCTGGTCAACTTGCGGTTTATGACGATCTCCCGAAAACACTTCTGGAACCGGTGGAGGATGTCCTGTTCAATCGTGCGGAAGATGCGACGGACAGGCTTGTCACGCTCGCTGGGACCTTACAAAGGAAAGGAAAAAAGAGGCGTGTGAGTCGAAAATGGCGGAAACTGCCGGTTGAAAAACGGCTCAGTCATGCCCTCGTTGAGGGGATTATCGAATATATTGATGCGGATACGGAGGAGGCACGGCTTAAGTATGAACGTCCGATACAGGTGATTGAGGGGCCGTTGATGGACGGTATGAACCGTGTCGGTGAACTTTTTGGCGATGGTAAGATGTTCCTGCCGCAGGTGGTTAAAAGTGCGCGCGTTATGAAAAAAGCGGTTGCGCATCTCATTCCGTACATTGAAAAGGCGCAGGCGGAAGGTGCTATCCAATCGAGAGGCAAAATCGTGATGGCGACGGTGAAGGGAGATGTCCACGACATCGGGAAGAACATCGTCGGTGTCGTACTTGGGTGTAACAACTATGAAATCATTGATCTCGGTGTGATGGTGCCTGCAGACGAGATTCTTGAAGCGGCACGGAAAGAGAACGCCGATATTATCGGGTTGAGTGGACTCATCACGCCTTCATTAGATGAGATGGTATATGTCGCTGAAGAGATGGAACGTGAAGGGTTCCGTATCCCGCTGCTCATTGGCGGCGCGACGACTTCAAAAGTGCATACGGCTGTCCAAATTGAACCGGTTTACGGCGGTTCAACGATCCATGTCAAAGATGCGTCCCGAAGTGTCGGTGTTGTCAGCGATTTGATGAGCGACGAAAGGCAACAGACGCTCACGGCGCAGACGCGTGAAGAGTATTCCGATATCCGCGAGCGGCGTGCGAAGAACCGGAAACAGGCGAACCTGCTACCCTTCAGTGTCGCGCAAGAGCGGAAATTCTCGCCGGGTTGGCAGAACTATCAACCGCCTGAGCCGTCTGTGATCGGTACGAAGGTTTTTGACGATTATGATTTGATGGAACTCGTTGATTACATCGATTGGAGTCCGTTCTTTACGACGTGGGGACTCCGCGGGAAATATCCGAATATATTGGAGAACCCGGAGGTCGGTGAGGAAGCCAGTAAACTCTTAAAAGATGCTGAAGCTCTTCTCCGGATTATCGTCGAAGAGAAGCGTTTTTGTGGGCGTGCAGTCGTTGGACTTTTTCCTGCGAACGGTGTCGGTGAAGGGACTGCGATCTATGCCGATGCGGCGCGGACGGAAGTTATTGCGACCCTACACCACCTCCGGCAACAGACGGAACAGCCGTTTAACAGACCGAACCTCAGTCTCGGTGATTTCATTGCACCGAAAGCGACAGCATTGATAGATTATATCGGTGCCTTCGCAGTGACGACAGGACACGGTGTCCCTGAATTCTGTGCGGAATTTGAGCAAGCGCAGGACGATTACAACAGTATTATGGCGAAGGCGTTGGCCGACCGGTTAGCAGAGGCGTTCGCGGAGAAAATGCACGAACACGTCCGTACAACACTTTGGGGATATGCCGTCGATGAAGGATTGGATAAAGATGCCTTGATTGCCGAAAGATACCACGGCATCCGTCCGGCACCGGGGTATCCTGCCTGCCCGGATCACAACCAAAAACGGGTGTTGTTTGATTTGTTGAAGGTCACAGAGAACACGGGGATTACACTGACGGAAAATTTGGCGATGTTCCCTGCAGCATCTGTGAGTGGATGGTATTATTCACATCCAGAGTCTCGGTATTTCAGCATCGGTAGAATCGGTGAGGATCAGGTTGCGGATTACGCAGAACGCACCGGTATGGACATCGAAACGGCGAGGCGTTGGCTAAAACCGCTGCTTACCTAAGATTTTCTCTACAACTGAAAAACAGGACGGTGAAGTTCAATAAGATTTAGGAGGAGAATATTATGAACTTAACGATTGCATTAACAACTGAACAGATCATTGATCTGGTTCAGCAGATGCCGCCGGAAGAAAAATTATTGGTTGTTCGCGCACTTACAAAGGAAACACCAGCAGAACGCGAGGAACGGATGAAATATGCTGAATCAAAGGTTAGACAATTATGTGCCCAACGCGGGTTGGATTGGGACGCGATGACCGAAGACGAGCGTTTATATTTTATTGACGACATCGTCCACGAGGATCGTGAATGCAACCAATAATTGTTAGGGAACATGTTAAATCAAATCCTCCAGGAAATTCAGGAAAAAGTCCACAACCAAGAATACGTTTTAACACTCCATGCCGAAGATGAGATGGCTCAGGATAACCTCACAAGCTTTGATGTAGAGAACGCCCTTCTCACCGGTAAAATTGTTGGTAAGCAAAGAGATTTACATAGAGACGAATGGAAATATGTTGTAGAAGGTCAAACATACGGTTCAGAAATTGCTGTTGTCGTAACAAAGTTGACCTTTAGCAGAAAATTGGTTATTATTACTGTCTATATAAAATCATAAGGAGTTAAACAATGAAGTGTGATATTTGTGGAAAAGAGGGTGCGCGCCAGCGTTACATCTCTCGAAGTTATGGCAAAGGTGCGTCACTTCTCGTTATTGAGGATGTGCCTACGATCCATTGTCCGAATTGTGGTGAGGGGTACTTGACTGCACAGACACTAAAGGAAATCGAACGTATTAAGCGGGATCAGCAAGCTGTTGCGTCAAAACGCCTTGTATCAGTTGCCGTTTTCGGCTAATTCGTTGAAAGAAGAATATGCAAACATCTCATAAATACTTAGACCCAGTTGCGCTCTCTCGGATTGGCGGGATGGAACTCGTTGCACGCCTCGTCGTTGAAGGGTTCGTTACAGGTCTGCACAAAAGTCCGTATCAAGGCTTCAGCGTCGAGTTCGCGGAGCATCGGCAGTATATGCCCGGCGATGAGATCCGCTATATCGATTGGAAGGTCTTCGGGAAATCCGATCGGTATTACGTCAAAAAGTTTGAAGAGGAGACGAACCTACGTGCCTATATTCTGCTCGACACCAGCGCGTCGATGAACTATAAACACACAGAAGAGTCGTTGACGAAGTTTGAATACGGGTGTTATCTCGCGGCGACGCTTACCTATCTGATGTTGAAACAGCGGGATTCCGTCGGGTTGGCACTCTTTGATACACATATTAAGCAATACATTCCACCGAGGGGTGCTGCGACACATCTCCGCGCGATTATGTCCGCTTTGGAGAACGCGACACCGGGTCAGGAGACACAATTAAGCAGCCTCTTCCACGAACTCGCCAAACGGATTGTCCGGCGCGGCTTGGTTATCGTTATCTCTGATCTGCTTGATGAACCGTCGCAAGTCATCTCTGCGCTGAAACACCTCCGCCACCAGAAGCACGAGGTGATCGTCTTCCACCTGCTCGATCCTGCCGAACTTACCTTTCCTTACACCGGCTCCGTCGTTTTTCGGGATATGGAGACCGGAGAGACACTTTCAACGCAGGCGGATACGCTGAAAGCGGACTATCTTGAGAAACTGGATGGGTTCATCCAGAATTACCGTCGCGGATGCGGTGCCAGCCAGATTGATTATGTCCAGATGGATACGTCTACACCGTTTGATTACGCGCTCTCCGAATATCTCTCCCGCCGAAAGTAGGATGCCCCGATTTTCTTTTGTAGGAGCGACCTCTGGTCGCGATTTCTGACGACTGAAGAGGTCTTTGAAATCTTCAAGGTTTCTGTGTAAATCCGGTTCGGTTTCAAACCGTGAAGAAACACCCCAGCAAAAACCCTACCGGACCTGGGCCTGAGACGATTGACGATTGTTGTTTCTAAAATTGATGCTTATAGGACTGTTGACCGATTAAACTGAGCGTGCTACAATAACGGCATCAACGATTCAGACAGGTGGAGGAATACGATGAAAACATATCGGATCGGGATTTTGGGATGTAGAGGGCGCGGAACAGCAGCGGCGCGGGCATATCACGCACATCCACGGACAGAGATCGTCGCGCTCTGCGATCTGATTGAAGAACGCTTGGAAACTCTTGGCGAAGAAGTCAACGTCACGGCACGGTTCACGGATTTAGATGAGATGATTCGGCAGACGAGACCCGACATCGTCGCGATCCCTACCGGCACGGAGTTCCACTACGATCTGTGTATGCGTGTGTTGGAACACGGTGTCCACATTGAAGTCGAAAAACCGATGTGTATAGACCTCGTGCAAGCGGATACCGTTATCGCTAAAGCGGAATCGAAAAGTGTGCAGGTCGCGGTGCATCATCAAGGGAGAGTCGGTGCGCCGATGCAGACGATTGCGCGTGCTTTCAATGCCGGGAAAATCGGCGAACTGCGTTATATGTACGGCAGCGGAAAAGGGTATTACGGCGGCTATGGGTTGATGAACATCGGCACGCACATGCTCAATAACATGCTACACTTCGGGAAACGCTGTAAAAGTATCGCTGCGCACCTGACGACGGGTGGGAAACCGATCGCGCCGACAGATGTTGTGCCGTCGCCGAGCGGAATGGGGACCATCGCAGGCGAATATATCACGGCAACACTGCAGTATGAGGGCAACGTTACAGGTACGCTCCTTCAACACCGGTTTCACACGATGGACACCGGCGCGTATTCGATGGAACTCTACGGAACCGAGGGACGACTTTTCTGGAAGAGCGGCAGTGCATGGTGGCTACCGACACCGCACTACCTCCCTGATGGAACACACGATCAGTGGGAAGCGTTAGATCTTATTTATCCTGAGCATTATGACCCGAAAAGCGGCGCAGGGGAAGCGGATTACTGGTTCGTAGAGGACTATGTTAACGCCTTGGACGAAGGTAAAGCGCATACATGCAGCGGCACGGAGGGTCGGCACATCGTTGAGATGATGATGGGAATCTTCGAGTCGGCGGCGTATGGTACCCGTGTCGAACTTCCGCAACCTGATCGGCGGCATCCGTTGTTACGGTGGCGTGAGGAATCGGGATTAGAGGCACCAGCAGAGATGCCGCGTGGATACGGTGAATGGTTGGCGTTGGAATCCGAACGGATTTGTTAATCCTTTTCCTAACTGCACCGAATTCAATTAACGAACCGAGACTACATTATCTCCGCGATTATCGTGTTCGTCTGCAATCCTGACTCACCTGAACACCGGATCGGTTCACCCGTCTTGAGGTGATTGACGAAATCTTCCACGAGACCTGTATGTGTATGCGGTAACGGGTTCTGATGCATCTCAACCAATCCTTCTGACTTTGTTTCAAGGGTCAGGTGCCCCGAATTTAGTGGCGAACACCGTAGACAGCCTTTTGTGCCGTAGACCTCAACATCGTCAATTGAGATGCCGACGTTCCAGTTGATATTCGCTACGGCATGTGTGCCGTTCTCAAACCGGAGCGTAAACACAGTGGAATCGTCTACATTAATATCCAGATGCACCGTCTCCGCATATCCTTGCACAGATTCAATGTTTCCCATCAGGTATTGGAGAAGCGAGATCCGGTGGCTGCCGAGATCCATCAGTACACCGCCGCCGCTGATGTCTCGGTTCACGCGCCAATTCTTTAAGTCGTGCCGGTTCGGGTTATAGAAGCCGGTATGGTTGATCTTTGCAAGCACCACGTCTCCGATGGCACCTTCGTCCATCAACGCCTTCATCTTCACGATGTTCGGATAGAAGTTTCGGTAATAGGCGAGCATCAGGGTAACGTTCGCATCGTGGCAGGCATCCACCATGCGTTGGCACTCTTCAACCGTCATCGCCATCGGCTTTTCGCAGAGGACGTGCTTACCGGCGCGTGCGGTACGGAGGGTCTGTTCGCAGTGGAGATATGGCGGTGTTGCGATGTAAATCGCATTGAGTTCGTCATCTGCGAGGAGTGCGTCTACATCGGTATAGACGCGTTTTGCACCGTGTCTTTCGGCGAAAGATTCCGCTTTGACACGGTCGCGTCGCATCACGGCGATAAGTTCCGAATCATTGACGGTATAGAGGGGCGGTCCGCCCTTGTGTTCAGCGACATCGCCACAACCGAGTATGCCCCATCTGAGTGTTGCCATGAAAAATGCCTCTTCTTGTAGAAACGACACGCAAACCAGAAATTTAGATGGACAAACCA
Organism: Candidatus Poribacteria bacterium WGA-3G; assembly: GCA_000406005.1. Lineage (GTDB taxonomy): Bacteria > Poribacteria > WGA-4E > WGA-4E > WGA-3G > WGA-3G. The sequence goes on along the minus strand of ASZN01000116.1, from coordinate 1,889 downwards.
CTAAGGCGAACCGTTGTCATCAACGTCTTCGGTTAAACCTAAAGTTTGCTCAAATGCCGCAAGGCTGGGTGTCTGTAGTGCCTCACGGCGCAACCGTCTGAGACGTTGCACTGCGTCAATGCGCTCAAGTGCTGATGCCACCGTTTGCAAGTCGCGCGCGTCAAAACGCACCTCTAAGTTTTCAAGGATACCCTCAATCAGGCTTTCCCGCGTTCCCTGTTGCAGGAAATGTTGGATAACTGATGACTCTTGCATGATCGTCTCCATTGTTTTTACAATTTACCGTACATTGGCAGTGGATGTCAAACAATCTTTGCTCTGTGCGATATTTGGTGATACAGTAGTATTTCACAAATATTTTCTCCTTGTCGGGCGTTTGCCTTATGTTCTACCTATTTAAGATTTGTGTTGGTTAACGCATTGTTTTTGTTTTCTTCACACCTATTGGATTTTGGACTATAAACATATAGAAGAAATACCTAAGCAAATAAACCCTACGGGACTAAAGAAGGTGTGTAGGACGTTTTTCTATAACATATCGTCCCCTACGGGACTGAAGAGCGTACCAACACTTATGAGGCCCCCTGCTAAAACGTTATACTTATGTGAAATAATGTTTTACATTAAGTTATTTAGCGCAAGTCGTTATTTAAGAATCCTTCTCTCAAAATCTGAACGCTCAATTTGTCGGAACCGGTTGTGGCGTAAATTTTCATAGAAAACCCATGAATCTCTATTTGTGTCAGAGGCAAAGATACCAAACGGCGTGTCGGTTGCACAGAGATAACTTTTCAGAGGTTCGGGATCGTAATTCGTCTCAACCGGTAATTTGCACTCTGCAATAGCGACAAAGCTCCGTTCTGCATCACGAATCACAATGTCTGCTCTGCTATGGATTGTTCCTATCTGAATGTTACACTCCCTAATCATAGAAAATTTAGCAAATCTGGGTTCAGAGAAATATGCAACAACAGCCTCTACTATATCAAGTTCTTGGAGCCGTTTCCCAATAGCAGCACCGAAATCCTTTTCTCCCTGTTTCTCTGTTAATTTTAAGGCATTCTGGAAATCCGTCTTCGCGCCTATCAGGTCATTTAGGTCAGATTTTGCCTCGCCACGACTGGCATAAACACTTGCATAATCTGGGTTTATATGGATTGCCAAGTCGTAGGCAGAAATAGCCTCTTCTGCCTTACCACCTTTCCAAAGTAGGCAACCAATGGAAAAGAAAACGATGACGAAATCTGTCTCAATTTCTCCTGATATAGTAGGAATGCTGTTGTTGCTTTCGGCGGTTGTTTTATTAGAGGATTCTTTTTCCAGTTCAGGAAAGAGCTCTGTTAACTTTGGAAAGTGTTCATCTTCATACACCTTAATAAGCGTACCGACCAATGCCATTGCTGCCGACAAAGGGTGATTTTCATCATCACCGACACCATAGATTAAATCGTCCAAGACTGCTGAAAGTTGTTGGTATTCGGTTTCTGTTATCATAACGCGATTAAGGTCTTCGTTCTGATTCGCGATATCGATGAGCAGATTTAGTAAACTTATAAGCCACTGTGCGGCACTTTCCGGGTAAGGTGCAATATCAATGAATGCTTTAGCGAGAGGTTGTACCGATGGAAGTAACACCTGCTTTGGGAGTTCATGAGCATTTAAGACTCGTGGGCCAAAATTCGTGAACGTTGATAATATATTTTGTGGTGTTTGTATTATAGTTGACATTGTCTGTTGCCTTTTTCTGTTCCACGCATCGTACTCAGCGTGTGTTAGTATCTTCTGTAGCGTTTTAGGAGAAAATATAACATGCTGAAGAAACACCCAAGCAAAAACCCCTTACAGGGCTTAGATCTTTTTTGGCTACACGCTGCTATAGACATGCCGTC
>ASZN01000115.1 GCA_000406005.1 Candidatus Poribacteria bacterium WGA-3G | reverse complement strand
CCATGAAATCAGATCCAACAAAATCGTATTTATGAGACGCACTCAAGTTTAATTAGATTTACATGTCGAAATTTGCTATAATTTTATAGTAGGTCAACTTATACCATTTGTAAACAGTGTTGTCGCATTACCGCATGTTATGAAGGACGGTGGCATACCGGAACACAGACTAACAGTCTATGCTACATAAGAGGAAACCAATAAAATCAGAAATGGTATTACCTCCCCAGAAACCTTAGTCTCTTACGTGAAAGGAGAAAACGATGGACGGTAATCATCTACCTTGGCATCTCCCTTTGACAGATTGGTGTATCGGAGCAACGGTTTTATTTACAGTCATCGGTGCCATTATTCTGTGCCGGTTCTTGCTGCGGAAGTGGCGATCATGGCGGATTCAACGGTTTCTCGCCCAACGGTCAGTCCTCGCATCTCCGGGCGCGCAGAAACTGACGGTTCACGATAAACAGGTATTAGCAAAAAAGGTGCAACAATCCGGAAACCAACGTTTAGAAAAGAGTTTCGCCTTTCAAGGGAACCTCGATCTTTACGTTGCTATCGGACTTTTCGGTCTGGCGATGATTGCCTTAGTTGTGTTGGCTGTCGCCAACGGTTTCCATAAACACGGATCACCGTTTTGATCTATTAGAGGAGATTTGATGAAAGTCGTTGCAAAATTCGGACTCGAAAGTGCGGGTTTAATTGACAAACCGGACCCGGTTGCTAAGGGTAAATTCGCTGTCGTCAAAATTCATTCTGCACCTATGTGTACGGAATACAAAAGCTTCAGAAGTGAAGGTGAGAGCGACCATTTCGGCCACGAAGCCGCTGGTGAAGTGGTAGAAATTGCACAGGAGGGGCCTGTCAAGGTAGGCGACCGCGTTGTCGTGATGCCACACTACCCTTGTGGAAAGTGTTACCTCTGTTTAGCGGGTGAATATGCGCACTGTCAGAACGATCATAAGCCGCCAAACATTCCCGAACAGACGGGTGTGACAGCGACTTATGCACAGTACATCCTTAAACAAGACTGGCAGCTGGTGCCTATTCCAGAGGGTCTCTCCTATCATCACGCTGGAATGGCATGTTGTGGACTCGGATCGACGTTCAATGCCATGCGGTTAATGAATGTCACCGCGCATGATACCGTCCTTATCACCGGGATGGGGCCTATTGGACTCGGCGGTGTGATTAATGCTGTGTATAGAGGTGCACGCGTTATCGCCGTTGAAAGCCATCCATACCGTGCAGCAGTTGCGAAAAAACTCGGTGCAGCAGAAGTCGTTAATCCGGAAGACGAAGATGTTCTTAATCAGATTCTGGATTTAACTGATGGTAGAGGCACCGACAAAGGTGTGGAGTGTTCAGCGGCTCCGGCAGCAGTCCAATTATTGATTGACGCATCGCGCCCAAAAGGACATATCTCCTTGATCGGCGGAATTCGTGAAGTGGCAATTAAGAGTTGGGGCGTTCTTATCAATCACGGCTTGACATTACACGGCACACGGCATTATAACCTCATAGACACACCTGCTATGATGCGGATGATTACAGAAATAAAGGCGCAGCTGGATACATTCATCACGCACACTTTCCCGATGCGCCAGATTCAGGAGGCGTGGCGGTTGCAGTGTACACATAACTGCGGAAAAGTTGTTTTGGAGCCCTGGGAATAAAAATTGATGCCCAATTAACCTAACCTGCTTGGACGGAAGTGAATCTTTATGACAAACAATATATCTCCTTCAACACCGTTAGACATTCGTCTCGGTCTCACAAAGGCGCCCGATGTCGCTTTCCCGCTACGGTGGGGTATCCTCGGTGCGGGTAGAATTTCAGGCATGTGGGTAGAGGCTCTACACGCCTGCGAAGGGGCAGCCATAACCGCTGTGGCAGCGCGCGAAATCGACCGGGCAAAAGAATTTGCCAAACAGTATGGGGTCACTACTGCCTACGGTGATTACAGGGAGATGGTGGCAGCCGACGATGTGGATATTGTATACATTGGAACGATTAATCGACTGCACAAGGAACACACGCTTCTCGCAATTGCAGCGGGCAAACACGTTTTGTGTGAAAAGCCGTTTGCCGAGAATATTTCTGAAGCGCGGGAAATGTACGCTGCTGCTGAAGAGAAAGGTGTGATGCTACAGGACGGGGTCTGGACGCGCTTTTTTCCGGCAGTGGAACACGCTCGAACCGAGATTGAGAACGGCACGATTGGCGAAGTTGTCCTCGTACAGTCCGATTTTTTCGATCCGATCTATACGATTCAGGCTGTTCCGCTCGGCTTCGGCGCGGATGCAGAACCGACATCAATTGTTGCGACAGGTAGACATGCGCGCGGTGCGATTGTGGAATACGGTGAAGATAAGTGCGCGGTGCTGACGTTTCCACCCCGCAACTCCGAATTGCCAGAGGTCACAGAACTCGTCGGAACTAAGGGACGTATCACGCTTGAGCGTCCGGCGCATTGCCCGACGCGTCTCTCTATCCGAATCCCACCACCGGATGGTGTGCCTTCTCAGTATAGAACAGGGAACGCGCCGGCTCCGTTACACTACTTCGAGTATCCGTTACCGAGGACAGTAAGCATGCGACACGCCTCCCCAAATCAGCACGGTTTCTTGTATCAAGCCGAAGCGATTCACCGCTGCCTCGCCGCCGGACTGTCTCAATGTCCGCAATACAACAAGGAAGAATCGTTACACGCCATGAATTTGCTGACGGAGATTTATAAGGCGAACCCACCTATACCCCGACGTTAGGAATTCTCCGGATATCAAAAAGTGCAGTGGACCGAGCGTACAATGTGCTTCTACAACTCTGATACGTGATAAAAAATTTCTTGACATTTTTAAAGTTCCACTATATACTTGAACTATTCAGAATGCGTTTAGCAGTCTTTTTCCACATTTCGCCGTTATTGTTTAACGATTTCTGTTGAGACGCTTGCGCACAGTGTAAATGAGGTGAACCATGTTAAAAACCGTTGAAGCTACAATTGATGAACAAGGCAATGTGAAATTAGTCAAACCGATTCAGTTGCCAAAACCCGCACGCGCGTTCGTAACGATTTTCAATGAAGATCTCAATGTCCCTGAAACTGCTTTGCTAAGCGAAGCCGCACTCGCTGAACATTGGCTGCGGCCAGAGGAAGATGCCGCATGGGCCCACCTACAGCATTTAGACCCGGAGAAGTCGTCTTAATCCGCTTTCCATATAAGTGTTTAAACTGAAAATATAAAATATGAACAAACCAAATATAATCTATATTCATTCACACGATACGGGACGGTATGTGCAACCTTATGGACATGCGATACCGACCCCGAACATCCAAAAACTTGCGGAAGAGGGTGCCGTGTTCCGAAACGCGTTTTGCGCGAACCCGACCTGTTCGCCGTCGCGCGCTGCACTCCTCACGGGACAGTGGGCACATAGCTGCGGTATGGGCGGATTGGCAAACCGTGGCTGGAGTGTCCCCGCATCCGACCACCTCATACCGCATACACTGAATCGTAACGGGTATGTAACGGCATTGGCTGGGTTCCAGCACGTCGTGCGCGATGTCCAAGAAACCGGCTACCAACGGCTCTTAGCGCAAGATAGCGGACGCGACGGTGCAGAGGAACGCGCCCGCAATTTCATCGCCGAGAACCACGACGCGCCGTTCTTCTTAGATGTCGGTTTCGGCGAGACGCATCGCCGCGCGAAGGGATTCGCGCCACAACCAGAGGGTGAACCGAAGACGGATCCGCGCTATGTAAAACCGCCTGCACCGTTCCCCGACACACCTGTAACACGCCAAGATATGGCAGAATACATAGATTCAGCCCGAACCCTCGATAAGAAGATGGGTGTGGTTTTTGACGCACTCGAAGAAAACGGGATCGCTGAAAACACACTCGTGATATGCACGACAGATCACGGACTCGCATTCCCACGGATGAAATGTCATCTGAGTGATCACGGTATCGGCGTAATGCTGATCGTCCGCGGTCCTGGTGGTTTTAGCGGCGGACAAGTCGTGGACGGTTTGGTTAGTCAAGTGGATCTGTTCCCTACGATCTGTGAATTGGCAGGCATTGAAGCACCCGAGTGGTTGCAAGGTACTTCTGTTTTACCGTTGGTTCGCGGCGAGGCGGATGATGTTCGCGACGCTATTTTTGCCGAAGTCAACTATCATTGCTGCTATGAACCGCAGCGCGCCGTCCGGACGCAGCGGTGGAAATATATCCGACGTTATGACGATGCCGAAAAATGGGCACTGCCGAATTGCGACGATAGCATCAGCAAAACCTTCATGCTCGAGCAGGGTTGGGCGGATCAACCGGTTGAATCGGAGCGGTTGTACGATGTCGTGTTTGATGCGTCGGAAGCACATAACCTCGCCGGGGATCCCAATTATGCGGAGGTTTTGGCAGAGATGCGCAAGCGTTTGGAGCAGTGGCGTTCAGAGACCGATGATCCGGTGAGCGAGAACCAGATTATGGTGCCACCAGAGACAGCCGTATCGAACGATCCGACGGATGTGTCACCGGGTGATCAACACTATCCGGCACGCGAAATGGTATAAACCAATAGATAAGGGCGGATCCTCGTATCTGCCCACTTTTATGACATATCAGAAAGAGGAATTGTCAATCAGAATTGGTATAACTATCTGTCTCTGGGGCTTTTGGGGGTTCGGGTTGCGGTTTGTCCTGACCGTTTTTAGCCCATTCCACCCATTCTGCATGTTTTTTCTGCGCTTCGGATAAGCCTTCAGTTAACCCTTCTAAACGCGCTTTTTCGAGCCTCCGGTGCTCGAGTTTTTCAAAAAGTCTTTTCACTAACATGATAGCCTCCCAAACAACTTCCCATATTTCCATGAGAATCACGGTGATAGTTGTCTAAACCACGGATTTTTTTAGGTTTCACAGATTTCGCAGTTTCGGAAATACATGCCACAGGCTAACAGCCTATGCTACAGGGCCGCACTCTTATTCATCGCGCGTCAAAAATTTTACACACGGAAAGAAACATACCGGATCCTACTAAGAACCCACGCACATCTATGCCGTTCACCACAGCCCAAAATATCTAAAGTCGATTGCCTGCCCATAGCGCGCCACGGCGGATAACCGTCTGAAAACTTGGATTTTCAAGGACTGCCATATCGTGTCCGAGCGCGAAGTAGAAGACTCTCCCGTCACCATAAGTATGGTGAAACGCCATGACGTGGGTTTCATCTTTCGTCTCGTCGTAGGCGTGCATGAGATGGTGAGATGCGTCAGGGTTGTGCTTCAGGTAGTAGAGTTCATCTGTCGCTTGAAAATCAGATAATCCTTCGGTGATCGGATGGTTCGGATCGCTGACATTAACGGTGAAATCCATATACGGACTGTGTCCGTTGAAGAACCCGTTGAGCATCCCGTGGTAACCTTCGGACTCGCGGAACGAAGCGGCGGCGGTGTGCAGTCCGAAGAACCCGCCACCCGCTCGGATATAGTCGAGTAAACCTGCCTCTTGTGCCTCTGTGAGTTCCCCAACGTCGGTGTAGAAGAGTACGGTGTCATACTTTCCAAGTCCGTCTGCCAGGACACTGTAGTCTTGTGAGAAATCGGCTTCAATGGTATCGGTATCGTTGAGCATAGATGTCAGGAACTGTCCGTTTCCGGCATGGTCGTGATAGATACCTTCCGTTCCGACAAATATAAGTAATTTAAGAGCTTCCATTTTTTCCTTTCCTATTGCTTAGTCCGGGCATTATTAGGGTACCACGAGCACCTTGACGGATCCGTGTTCGTCGCGTCCTGCGGCGACAGCGAATGCTTCACCAATATCGTCCAAGTCGAATCGGTGCGTGATGAGTGGGCTGGGATCGAGTTTGCTGGCAGCGAGTAAATCTATAGCGATCTGAAATTCCGTTCTCCCACCGTGTCTGCCGTAACAGAAGGACCAGATGACAGTGAGTTCTCGACTCCGTGCGAACCGTTCTGAAAAGGTGAGCGGTGTCCGATGTCCACCGACCATACAGACGCGCCCGCGTTTCGCTGCGATCTCTGTCGCTTGTTCCAGCGTATTCGCGGTGCCGCCGACCGCCTCAAAGACGACATCCGCCCCGCGTCCGTCGCTCCAGTCCATGATTGCCGCTATAGCATCCGTCTTATCTACATTGATAGGCACGGCACCTACAGCATCGTTTGCAATCTGTAAGGGTGCGTCCGGTTTCCCTAACATGGCGATAGAGGTTGCGCCTGCGACATCTGCCACCTGCGCGATTGTCAATCCGACGGGACCGCTTCCGATAATGGCGACACGATCACCGGGTGAGACCATCGCTCTGTTGACGGCGTGGACAGCGACTGCATAGACCTCTGCCAACACACCACCCTCAAGAGAGACGCTCTCTGGTAACGCGTATACGTTTGAGGGTCGTGTAATCATAAACTCTGCGAAACCGCCGCCACCGTGTCGTAAATTGCCGCAGATATTGTAGTAACCGTTATAGCACTCAGGGCAATCGTTACACGGCATAATCGGTTCGACTGCCACGCGTGCGTCCTTTTCATACCCGGTAACCCCCTTACCTGTATCAATAACGAAACCTGCTAATTCATGTCCACCGATGCGTGGGGATAACGGTTTCTCCGGTTGATGGTGGTATCCGTGCAGATCACTCCCGCAGATGCCAGTCGCCTCTACTTTGACAAGGACTTGCCCCTCTTCAGGTGTTGGGTCGGGGACGACTTCGACCCTTATATCTTTTCCACCGTAAAATTGCGCCGCTTTCACAATTGTCTCCTTACAAGTTATACCAAATCGAAAAAATAAAGTCGCATTATAGAGATTTTGGAACGCTATGAGGCATCGAAATATAAGAGCGCAATCAATTGCGCAACTACGAGCCAGTTTTTTGTTAATAACAGGCGTTTATTTAGAAATGGTATTAGTAGTCTGTTTGAAATATAGCATAGGTTGGGAATTGTGTCAATTGATTAAGGAATGGTTTTCAGTTAAGGATCGCGAGCACAGCTCGCTCCTACCAAAAGAGGTTGTTGATGCGTTGCGGGCCAGAAAAATCTCTTGACTTTCAAAGCAGAAATGATTAAAATCAAAGGCATACAAAACAGAATGAGGAGATATGAATGAGAACAGTTAAGTTAGGTTTGATTGGAGCGGGTGGTATTGCACAGGCACACTGCGGCACACTTGCTGATATTAAAGGTGCTGAAATTATTGCTGCCGCCGACCTTGTTCCTGCGAACCTCGAACGCGCAAAAGAAAAATGGGGCATCAAATGCACATTCACCGATTACAACGAAATGCTCAAAATGGACGAGATTGAAGCGGTCTACGTCTGTACACCTACCGGTGTGCATGCGGCACCGACGGTCGCTGCGCTGAACGCCGGTAAACACGTTTTCTGTGAGAAGCCGATGGAGGCGACGCTCGACGCTGCAGCGTCCATGTGGCGTGCGGCAAAAGAAAACGATAAAATTCTGATGGTCGGTTTAAAACTCCGGTATTCACCAGAGGTTATTAAGGCAAAAGAGATTGTAGACGCTGGCACGCTCGGCGATATCTATTACGTCGAGACCGTTGCGGACCGGCGGCGCGGAAATCCGGGTGGCAGCTTTATCCGAAAAGCGACTGCAGGTTTAGGTGCATCTGCAGACATCGGCGTTTACGCCCTCGACACTGCTTTATATTTGATGGGACACCCGAAACCCGTTGCGGTCTCCGGTATCACTTCCAACTATCTGAGTCTGCACAATACATGGAACCCCGCGCTTAAAGAGACCGAAGTCGAAGATTTCGGTGTCGGCTGGGTGGTCTTCGAGAACGGTGCACGCATGGTATTCAAAACGTGCTGGTGCATGAACATGGATTCGCTCGGTGGAACGATTTTCCTCGGCAAAAAAGCGGGGCTGCGTCTCGGTATCGGTGAAGTCCGCGGACCGCAAGACGGTGTACGCGTTTACGGCGATAAAGACGGTGAGATTTTTGACCAAGAGTTCACCAAGTTTGAATCGGTAAGCGTTTTCCACGAGGAAGATTCGGCGTTTATTGACGCTGTTCGTGAGGGTAAACCCGCACCGATTGATCCGTATGGCGTTATGCTTACGAACGTTATCATTCAAGGCGTTATCGATTCCTCGAATGCTGGTGGACGCGAAGTCGCGGTGACAGTGCCAACACTGTAGCGAACACAATATCATGGTGCGAGGTCGTTGTGCTTCGCACCTTCCGCTGAACACTATTTTGCTATCCTTTTTCGCCTTGCTGACTCTAAATATATAGGTACATATAACGGAGGTTTTTCAGGATGAAGTTTATTGAGGTGGCAGGGAAAAAATTTAAATTAGCATCCCGATTTGCGCGGTTATCCGCGTTTTTCATAGATGGCATGCTCGTAGCAGGTGTGCTATCTATTTTGGTTTTTCTGTTCGATGCAATGGGTTCCGGTATTGGGCCCAGTCTTATTCGGATCGGATTGCTCAGTGTATTGCTGTGGACACTGGGTCCCAAAACTAAAATAGATGAAGATAAGTTCCCTCTCGTGCAAATGTCTATAATTGCTCTTTTCGGACCGTGGCTGAACTATGGTTTAGACACGCTACTATGGGGTGCTACAGCGATAGGGGCAGCCCTTCTGTTTTTCATAGATGGCTTCGGCGATGGACAGGGACCCGGCAAAAAGCTGCTATCGCTACAAGTGCTTCGATTGAAAAATGGTAAACCCTGCTCCTTTAAAGATTCTTTTGTTCGCCGACTTGCAGGCATCTTTCAACCATTGGATTTTTTCTGGACACTCGGAGAAAAAAAGCAGCGGATGGGAGATAAGTTAGCAGAGACGGTTGTGGTAAAGCTCGACCCGGTGCCAGAAGTGTTGGAAACCGAAACCGAGGATCCTGAGAAAATTTTAGAGAATGCTATCGTTGAGATGACAAACCGGCTTTCAGATGCACGTCAGAAAGTTGATGCCGCTATCGGGGTCGAAAAACTGTTTCAGAATGCTTATGAAGGTGCCGTCGCACAAGCGGAAAGATGGCAAGAGCGTGCTATTATTAACCTCAAGGCAGGACGCGAGGATTTGGCAAGGGAGGACCTCGGAAAACGTAACGAATATCAGCGATTGGCAGCCCAGTACAAAAAGCAAGGGGAAGAACAGGAACAGGTTGTCCAAGCCCTTAGCGACCTCCTTGAGCATCTCCAGCAGAAAACTATGGAAGCGGAAGGGAAAAAGGCGACTGTCGTCGCACAACACAGAAATATCGATGCCGAAGTACATCTCCGTGAGACGCTGAAAGAGATACAAAACAACCAAGCGTTTGAGACACTTGCGAATATGGAGAAAAAAGCGACGGAGGCAGCCACTTTGGCAAAGGCGGCAGCTGAAGCCGATGTCGCATATCAAAATACGGCACTGGCGCGTGAATTTTCGGGTTATGCCGAAGAAGCATCACTTGACCAAGACCTCACTGAATTGAAAGCGAAATTATAGCAGCAAAAATTCATCCGGTGGACACCGGACAAACACAAAAGATTTTAGGATTCAAAGATGAAGTTTATCGAAGTTGCAGGAAAAAAATTTAAATTAGCATCCCGACTGACACGGTTATATGCCCTCTTTATAGACATCGCCATCTTAGGTGCCGTGCAATCAGTTTTAGGATTTTTTCTCGCGTTCGTATCCGTACTGTTTTTCAATGAACGTTTCTGGGTAACTGGGATTGGGATCAGTGCCTTTTTTGCTCTGTTCAGTGCAGTTTTGTGGATATTTGGTCTGTTTTTTATGGATGGCTTCAGAAAGGGACAAGGCATAGGAAAAAAGTTGTTGTCACTACAAGTACTCCGTTTGAAAGATGGCAAACCGTGTACTTTTAAAGATGCTTTTCTTCGTCGTTTCGCCGGTATCCTTCAACCGTTTGACTTACTTTGGTTCCTTGGTAAAAAACAGCAACGCCTCGGAGATAAGTTCGCAGAGACGGTTGTTGTGGAATTTGAACCGGAACCGGAACAGACTGAAGCCGAAACCGAAGACCCCGAGACGGTTTTAGAGAATGCTATCACTGAGATGACAAATCGGCTTTCGGAAGCGCGCCAGAAGGTTGATGCCTCTATTGGCGTTGAGAAACAATTTCAGGACGCTTATGAAGGGGCTGTTGCGGAAGCGGAACGCTCGGAAGAGCGCGCCGTTATCGCGCTAAAAGCAGGACGTGAGGACTTGGCACGCGAAGATTTGGAAAAACGGAACGAATATCAACGATTGGCAGACGAATATAAAACACAGTGGGAAGAACAGAAACAGATTGTCCGATCCCTTAGCGACCTCCTCGATCATCTCCAACAGCAGATGATGGAGGCACAGGGGAAAAAGGCAGCCGTGGTCGCGAAACACAGAAACGTTGATGCTGAAACGCATCTCCGAGAGATGCTGAAAGAAATTCAGGACAGCAACACGTTTGAGACACTCACAAAGATGGAACAGGAGGCAACCGAAGCTGCGACTTTGGCGAAAGCAGCTGCTGAAGTAGATGTGACGTACCAAGATGCGAACTTAAAACGTGAATTCGCAAGTTATGCTGAGGAAGCGTCGCTTGACAAGGATCTCGCCGAATTAAAATCGAAATTGTCTTAGACCATTTCTAAACAGTGTTGTCGCATTACCGCATGTTATGAAATACGGTGGCATACCGGAACACAGACTAACAGTCTATGCTACATAAGAGGCAAATA
>ASZN01000114.1 GCA_000406005.1 Candidatus Poribacteria bacterium WGA-3G | reverse complement strand
TAGTCTGTCACATCTAAAGTGATGGGTGGTTCGTAGTAGGGCAATTCATTGCCCGTTCCGACGTGCGATGAATCGCACTACTACGAACCGGGTTTACCTTCATTTCAATGTTGACAGACTACTAGAATATAGTATAAAGGCTATTCATGATGAAAAATAGACGTGTAGCAGTTATCGGCGGTGGACTCGGCGCACTAAGCAGTGCCATCCGGCTCGCACAACTCGGATTCTCGGTCCAACTGTTTGAGAAGAACCCGAAAATCGGCGGCAAAGTCAATGAAGTCGTTCCGATCCATGAGTTCAGGAAACTCATGCGACCCCGGCATTTTCGGACGCTGTTCAGGCTCCATCAAATCGATCCGTTTCGGACGGTTCACGAGCGTGTATCCCGTTTTTTCTCGGACCCGCGCCTCGTCCAACTTTTTGACCGATACGCTACCTACAACGGTTCCGATCCGTTTCAGGCACCCGCTACCCTTAACATTATCCCGTATGTCGAGTACGGATTGGGTGGGTTTTACATCAAAGGCGGCATATACCGCTTAGTCGATGCGCTGGAAAGCGTCGCACGCGAGCGAGGCGTTCAGATTCAGACATCTGCCAAAGTTGAACGTGTCTGTCGCGTGGGTCAACGGGTCAACGGCGTACAGGTCAACGGAGAGACAATTGATGCCGATTATGTGCTATGTGGCGCGGACGCTATCAGCGCACATCACGAATTGATTCGGACTGATGATGACATCCGTCCTCGGCTATTCGGTTTACAAACTGGACTCTTTCGCCGAGTGTTGCCTAAAATTGCGGTTCACGCCTATTTCGCACAACTCATCTATTTCGGACTCGTGGTCTTGAAAAACTTATGAAACCAACAAAATCGCACGCCAGAGGGTGGATACGGCAACCCGCACTGCGCCCAGAGCAACGCGTATTCAACGTTCTGGTCGTTTATCACCTGTTACCACTTTGGCTACCACTGGGAACACCACGAATATCCGTCCGTGCCTTGGTGGAATCTCCCAGAGGTACGTAAGATTAGCGAACACCAGCAATGAATTTGATGCTATGCCTCTAACTGTTATTGGAATTGGCGAAAACTTGTTGTTAAGGTTAAGAAAAATCGGTCTCGTAGGGTAACAGGAGGCAATCAGTGATTCCCCTTGTAATAGGATTCGTAACGTCGGGCCTTCTTTGGCTATTCTTTCGACCGCCTTTCGGCAAAAATATCGTTCGCTTGAACACAGATCAACGGATCGTCGCACTCACCTACGACGACGGACCAAATCCACCTTATACTGAACGTTTACTTGATGTCCTCGCCAAACACAACGTCAAAGCCACATTCTTCATGATCGGAAATCGGATTGCGAAGCATCCCGAAACGGTGGATCGGGTTATCGCTGAAGGGCACCAGATCGGCAATCACACCTATAGCCATCCGGTACTCGGTTTCCTGCCGCCGTTCTACGTCCAACGCCAAATTGAACGCACGGATGACTTAATTCGGCAACACGGGATTGTTGAGGAGATAGTATTTCGAGCACCGATGCTAACACGGTTCTTACCCGTCGCTTATGTACTCGCAAAACTGGATCGGACGCACATCAGTTGCGATGTATGGAGTTGGGATTGGACGACACAGAACCCCGACAAAATCACCAAAACGGTCTTGAAAAAAATAAAGCCGGGATCAATCATCGTCCTACACGACGGAAAAGCGGAAAATAGAAAGGCGAACCGATCAGGGACAATCGAAGCAACAGACCGAATCATCACCGCACTCAAGCAGGACGGGTACCGATTCGTACGGTTGTCAGATGTGAGTCATCGATGTACCGTAGGCTGTTAGCCTGCGTTCTTGTATTGACGACTATTCCTGAATCGGTTTCCGTTTCCACGGACCGAATCATCACCGCACTCAAGCAGGACGGGTACCGATTCGTAGGGCTGTCAGANGTGAGTCATCGATGTACCGTAGGCTGTTAGCCTGCGTTCTTGTATTGACGACTATTCCTGAATCGGTTTCCGTTTCCACGGACCGAATCATCACCGCACTCAAGCAGGACGGGTACCAATTCGTACGGTTGTCAGATGTGAGTCATCCATGTACCGTAGGCTGTTAGCCTGCGTTCTTGTATTGACGACTATTCCTGAAGTTGAAAGGTTGCATTTTACCCGTCCTGTGTGGTTCTTGGAATAATATCGTGGACACCACCTTCGCGGATACTTGCTGAAGAGACCAACACGAATCTCGCTTTTTGGCGAAATTCCGGTAACGATATCGCCCCACAATTACATAGAAGTGATCGGATTTTTGCGAGCGTCGTTTTCAAATTATCGTTCATTTTTCCAGCATAAGGCACATAAGCATCAGCACCCTCCTCGAACAGTAATTCTGGACCGCCGCCCTCATGGTAGCGTTGCCAATTAGCGGCGCGCTTCGTGCCTTCTCCCCAATACTCTTTCACCGTATTCATACCCAGTTTTCTCAGCTTACTTGGACTTTCATCAAACCTTGCGAAATATCTGCCCATCATCACGAAATCGGCACCCATGGCAAGTGCCAAACCGATATGATAATCTTGGAAGATACCACCATCTGAGCAAATCGGCACGTAAACACCGGTCTCCTGCAAATACTGATCCCTTTGCCGGGCGACTTCAATGACGGCAGTCGCTTGCCCGCAACCGATGCCTTTCTGTTCCCTTGTGATACAAATCGCACCGCCACCGATACCGACTTTTATGAAATCGGCACCGGCTTCCACCAAATACATAAACGCATCGCCGTGAACGACATTCCCGCCACCCACTTTCACAGCATCACCGTATTTATCTTTAATAAATTGGATGGTGTCTGATTGCCATTCTGTATACCCTTCCGAAGAATCGACGCAAATAATATCCGCACCCGCTGCCACGAGTGCCGGTACTCTCTCTTTATAGTCTCTTGTATTTATTCCGGCACCCACGATAAGCCTTTTCTGCGAATCTACGGATTCAAGCGGATTTTTCTTGTGGTCATCGTAATCTTTCCTGAACACCAGATGTACCAGTTTACGGTTTTCATCAACAATCGGCAGACAATTGATCTTGTGTTTCCAGATGAGGTCGTTGGCAGCTTCAATCGTAATTCCCTTTTGACCGACAATCAGTTCGGGAAACGGTGTCATAAATTCGCTGACTTCAGCGTTTAAATCGACGCGACTCAATCTATAATCTTTATCCGTTATCAATCCGAACAGTTCGCCTGATGGGGAACCGTCCTCAGTGACAGCAATCGTTGAGTGTCCGGTCTCTTCGGTGAGTTTCACGACATCTGCTATTGTATTGTCACACTTCACATTTGAATCGCTGACGACGAAACCGGCTTTGTGGTTTTTTACTGTCCGGACCATTGCTGCCTGTTCTTCAATACTTTGGGAGCCATAGATAAAGGAGATCCCGCCTTGTCTGGCGAGTGCGATTGCCAAATTGTGGTCCGAAACGGCTTGCATGATGGCTGAAGCAAACGGGATATTCACTTCCAGAGAAGGCAGTTGGTGCCCGACTTTGAACTTCACGAGCGGGGTTCTCAGGATAACGTTTTCAGGGATACAATCCTTCGTCGTTAAGTTAGGTAAAAGTAAGTATTCGCTGAAAGTCCGGCTTGCTTCAGAAAAAAACTGCGCCATAATTCATTCCTCCTATCCTCGGTTTTCATAAGCAGCAATATCCGCCTCATACTGCAAAGTCCAGCCGATTTCATCGAGTCCGTTCAGCAGACAGTGTTTCTCAAAATCTCCGATCTCAAAAGTGTGAGCCGTGCCATCCGGACAAATCACCGATTGTGCCTCCAAGTCTACCATCAATTGGTATCCCTCGGTGTCGTGTGCCTCTTGGCTCAGTGAGGCGATGACATCCGCAGGCAGTGCTATCGGCAGGATGCCGTTCTTATAGCAATTGTTACGGAAGATGTCCGCAAACGAAGGCGCGAGGATCGCTTTGAAGCCGTACTGTTGGAGTGCCCACGGTGCGTGTTCACGCGAACTGCCACAACCGAAATTCGCACCAGCAATGAGGATACTCGCGTTCGCGTAACGCGGATCGTTCAGCACAAATTCTGGGTTCGGATCACCGTTTTCGAGGTAACGCCAGTCGTTAAAAAGAAAATCACCGAAACCTGTGCGTTCAATCCGTTTCAGAAACTGTTTCGGGATAATCTGGTCGGTATCAACATTAATCCGGTCGAGTGGAACGACAAATCCAACGTGTTCTTTAAATGCTTCCATATTTTTTGTTTCCTTCTTATATTGGGGTTGAAAGAAAAAGATCCACCTTCCAATCTTCCAATCTTCCAATCTTCCAATCTTCCTACTGAAACTTCCGGATATCAACAAAACGACCCGTTACCGCAGTCGCAGCCGCCATCTGTGGGCTCACGAGATGCGTGCGTCCGCCTTTGCCCTGTCTGCCTTCAAAATTTCGGTTCGATGTGCTGGCGCAGCGTTGACCCGGACTCAGGGTGTCAGGATTCATACCGAGACACATGCTGCAACCCGCTTCACGCCACTCAAAGCCGGCTTCACGGAATACCGCGTCAAGTCCTTCCGCCTCCGCTTGACGTTTGACCGCCTGCGAACCGGGAACAACCATCGCGCTCACATTCGCTGCGACCTTCCTGCCTTTTGCGACTTCAGCCGCAGCGCGTAGATCGCTGATACGCGAGTTCGTGCAGCTACCGATGAAGACTCTATCTACCGGAATGTCTGTTATCGGGGTCCCGGGTTGGAGGTCCATATATGCCAAGGCGTGTTCGGCAGCACGTTTGTCGTCGGTTGTCTCCATGTCTGCTGGGTCTGGAACACGTCCCGTCACGTCGGTTACCATACCCGGATTTGTACCCCATGTCACCTGCGGCGCAATATCTGCCGCGTCGAGTATGAGTGTTCGGTCGTAGGTTGCACCATCGTCGGTTGGGAGTTGTTTCCAGCGTTCCACTGCTGCATCAAAATCTTCGTCTTTCGGCGCAAAACGTTTGCCAGCGATGTATTTGTATGTCGTATCGTCGGGTGCGATCATACCTGCGCGTGCGCCTGCCTCAATCGACATATTACAAACCGTCATCCGTTCCTCAATGCTCAGGGCGCGGATCGCAGAACCGGTATACTCGACCACAGCACCGTTGCCGCCGTCGATACCGATATGCCCGATGATAGCGAGGATAATGTCTTTCGCGGTTACGCCATACGGAAGTGTGCCATCAATCCGAATCTCAAAAGTTTCCGATTTCTGTTGCAAGAGGCACTGCGTCGCGAGGACGTGCTCAATCTCACTCGTACCGATACCGAAGGCGAGCGCACCGAGGGCACCGTGCGTTGAGGTATGGCTATCACCGCAGACGATGGTCATACCGGGCTGCGTGATACCGAGTTCCGGTCCTATGACGTGTACGATGCCTTGATCAGGACTGTCGATGTCATAAAGCGGAATGTCAAACTCAGCACAGTTTTCCGCCAACGTCTCCATCTGTTTCGCTGCAATCAGGTCGGTGATGGGTAGCGATCTGTCTGTCGTCGGAACGTTGTGATCCATCGTCGCGAACGTCAGATTCGGACGGCGTACCTTCCGGTTATTGAGTCGCAATCCCTCAAACGCTTGTGGGGATGTGACTTCGTGGACGAGATGCGTGTCAATATAAAGGATAGGCACCTCATCAGCGGAAGCGCGCACCAGATGCGCCTCCCATATCTTTTCGTACATTGTCTTTTTTTTCATAGTTGTAAATAGTTGTAAATAGTCAGGATGGGTTGCTATACAACCTTCAGTTGTCAGTAGGAATTCGCCAGTATAGGGTGTTAGGAGTTTACAATCCGTTGTTGTTTAAGTATTTCGATTTCCTCTTTAAGCACTTCAATCTGTTTTTCGAGGGTCTCGTCCTTTCTGCTGCGCCTGTTTGCCAAGAGACCCCATACAGTCGCACCGATCGCGAGAATCGCCAAAGGGATACCAATGCAGGCAATAATGATGTTATTCTGTCGGTCAAAATTCTTTTGAATAGCATCAAAATTCTGCTGAAAATTCTTTTGAATAATATCAAAATTCTGCTGAAAATTCTTTTGAATAGCATCAAATTTCTTTTCAATATCGTTAAAGCCCTTATTGACATGTTCTTTTAAATTCGTGATTTCGGTCTTAATGACTGCGATTTCAGTTTCTACAGTACGCTCTGGGGTTTGACAAAGTGCTGGCAGCGCGATCAGAGAAAAGAGCATCAAGAAGACGAATATCGTTTTCATGGTGTGTTCCAGTGCCAGTTTGATTTATCCCCCAAACAAAGGTGGGAGGGCGGCAGACATGCCTTATCGGTATGCTTCGCAGTGCCACCCAAAACTGGACAACTTAATTATACCATATTTGGAATTGTATACGATAAAAAAAGTGTATCTGAAAAGGTTACTCAAAAGGCTGCAATGTACCCTCTTTGACGACCAGTACCCCCGGCGCATAAACAGCGTCTCCGTCGGCATTAAAGGAGAACTGACCCAATATTGTGTCAAGGTCCATAATATTCGATAGCGCATCTCGAATCGAGACTGAATCGGTGGATGGCGCGTTCTGAATTGCTGCTGCTAAAATATGGACAGTGGTATACGACGCTGCAGCAAAGGCGTTTGGCTCCATCCCGTAAGTCGCACTATAGTTCTTAACGAAGGCTTGATTTCCGGGGGTGTCGTCTGTCGGGCGCCAATCGATAAAGGTGATTGCGCCTTCAGCGGCGGCACCTGCGGCGGCCACCTCAACATTGGTCAATGAACTCACAATAAACGGAACGGATATGCCGAGTTCGGCTGCTTGAACCAGTATCAACGGTTTTTCGGGCGGTAACGCCGAAACAAAGATCGCATCCGGGTTCAACGCCTGTATTCGGGTTAATTGCGCCGAGAAATCGGTATCGCCGCTCTGGAAGATTTCAGTGGCGAGTACCTCAATGCCGTTTGCAGTAAATGCTTCCTGCAATGCCTTGTCTCGATCTGTGGAGAAGCCATCGGTTTCGTCATACATCGTAGCCACGCGTTGATAGCCGAGTTTCGCGTGCGTTACCGGGATGCCTTTAGCAACCACAATGTCTGTCGCGAGCGGGATACGGAAGACAAAGTCACTGATCGCGCCAAGTCCACGTTTCCCGGCTGTCGGGCTAATTGCGACAATCCCATTTTCATCAGCAATCGGAAAAGCCGCTTCGGTCGCACTTGACGACGCGGGCCCGAGAATAACAGACACGCCGTCTTCGTGAATCAGTTTATTGAAAGCAGTGACCGCACCCGCTGGCGTGCTGGTGTCGTCTTCAATAATAAACTTGAATTGGGTATTGCTCGGTTCTGCGGCGTTAATTTCGTTGCGTGCTAGGTCCAAACCTTGTTTCATCAGTTCACCTGCCGATGCCAAGTGCCCTGTCAAGGGTAAAACGACACCGATGGTAATCTCACCACTTTTATCTTCTACCTGCTGCGTAGTCGGTTGGACAATTTCGGATATCCGCTCACAGGCGGAAACGCCTATTATCAAGATGGCAATTGCCACGATTAACATAAATGATTTCATTCGATATGTCCCTTTCTTTTTAGAGTTATCAGTCTTCAGTCTTCGGTTATCAGTTAAGAGGACTGTTAAATCAGAGTGCTCTTTAACTCTCACTGCGAGGCAAACTGACAACCGATAACCAATAACTATCAAACCCGCATAACGACGGGGAAAATGAGTGGCGTGCGTTGCATCTGTTTCGAGAAAAACCGGCGGAGCGCACCTCGGACTTCGTCTTGGACGGTCTCGGTTTCGTGTTTCTGTTCGTCGCTGAGGTTCGCGATGACGCTCCGAGTAATCTCTTTCGCTTTTTCTATGAGTGCCTCCGATTCGTCCATATACACGAACCCACGCGAGATAATCTCTATCTCTCCGGTGTTCAGTCCTATTGTAGAAACGTCATCGCCCGCTGGCTGTTTGTCATCGCCTGTGTCGCTGTGTAGGACGATAATCGGAACGACGATGCCGTCCTCCGAAAGTTGGATACGGTCGCGTAGAACGATATCGTCAAGCCCGATTTCCGGTTTCCCATCAACAAACACGCGTCCAGAACGCCCCTCACGGCCGAGCACTTCACATGAATCAGCAGTCAGATAAATAAGTTCGCCATCTTCAGCGACGTTGATGTTTTCTCTTGGGATACCGACCGATTCAGCGAGTTCAGCGTGCCGCACAAGGTTTTGATATTCACCGTGCATCGGCGTGAAAAACTTCGGGCGCAACAGGTTGATCATCAACTTGAGATCTTCACTCGCACCGTGCCCTGAAACGTGAACATCGGCGTTGCGTTCATGGTATATCTTCGCACCGCGTTTCAGCAGATGGTTCACCACATGCCCGATAGCCTTTTCGTTACCCGGAATAATCCGAGCAGAGATGACAACAGTGTCTCCCGGTTCCACGTTTAGGAACGGGTGATTGTCGAGTGCCATCAACGTTAAAGCAGAGCGCTGCTCGCCTTGACTGCCTGTGCTTAAAATCATGACCTCGTGCGGACTAAACATAGACGCATCACGCGCATCAATGAGATAGTCCGGGTTCACCTCAAGGTAACCGAGCTCGGTAGCCGTACGCACATTGTTAATGAGCGATCGTCCGGTGACAGCAATGAGTCGCCGATGTTTATTTGCCAGATCAATGAATTGCTGGATACGGTGTAGACTTGAGGAGAAAGTACAGAGAAATAACGTCTGCTCGGTATTCTGGAAAATACTGTCTATCGTGCTATAGATACTCCGTTCCGAAGGTATCTGTCCGCGACGTTCAGCGTTTGTGCTGTCGGAGATGAGCATCAGCACACCTTCCGCCCCTAAGCGCGCAAGCCTCTGAATATCGGTCAACTTACCGTCAACCGGGGTCATATCGAACTTAAAGTCACCCGTATGGACGATAACACCGATCGGTGTCCGTAGCGCAATCGCGACACTATCCGGAATACTATGTGCGACATGGATGAATTCAGCAGTGAAATCTCCCAACTCGACCGTATCACCGGGCGAAATCGTGTTGAGTTGTGCCTTACCGAGCACACCGTACTCACGTAACCTGCCACTTGCGATGGCGAGTGTGAGTTGCGTGCCGTAGACCGGTACATCCAACTGACGTAGGACATAAGCTAAGGCACCGATATGATCCTCGTGACCGTGTGTGAGAAGGATACCGCGAAACTTTTCTTGACGTTCAACGAGATAGTGGATATCCGGGAATATCAGATCGACACCGGGCATGTCTGATCCGGGCAACATGAAACCGGTATCGATGACGATAAGGTCGTCTTCGGTTTCGTACACCATCATGTTCAGCCCAAATTCACCTAAGCCGCCTAACGGTATAATCGAAACACTTCCGTCAACATTTTCTGTATTGTTATTAAGTGTGGAGTTTGTCATAAAATAGTTTTCAGTTTTCAGTTTTCAGTTTTGACCAACAACTCGCGCCTTAGCAGAGGTATCTGTAGACGAGTTATTGGTCAAAGTTAAAGTAGGTTCTGATTAAACGCTACCCTTTTTCTTACCTTCGCCACTTGAATTTTCTCGCCGTTAAAGGAAAATTTTCAGCAATCCGAAACCCAAAACTGACAACTGATGATCGATAACTGAAAACTATTCCCGACTGCTCCCCTTTATCGCCAATGCAGATCAAAATAGTCGTGCGTCGTTGAGGTCATCTGCTGCATTTTGCCGGTTTCAACATCTAAGATGAAGATTTCACTGGTACGCCGTCCATCCGAATCTTTACCGATAAATGCAACCTGACTCCCGTCCGGGCTCCATGTTGCGTCGCGTCCGGGATAAAGACTCAGGTTCAGATAGTTCTGAAACCGTCCGTCCTCTATAGTGGCAACGCAGATCTCGCCTGACGTATAAAACAGTACCTGTTTGCCGTTTGGCGACCATTCTTCGATATTTCCACACGGCGGTTCGTCGAGTTGCAGGAACCACGTCCGCCCCATGCTGACGACATCCGGTTCTGCAATCGCGAGGAGTCTTTCCGTTTTAAACGCGATCCATTTACGGTCTGGCGACCATTCGGGCCATTGTATGCCGTTCGGCAACACTTCGAGTATCCTTCTATTCGGTTCCTTAACCTTTTCGCCTTTAGCGTCCCAATGTAGCCATCCCTTTGCCCACCGCTCCGTCCGCCACCGCTTTATTTTTCCGTCAACCGTTACTTCCCAATTTTCCAACGGGTCTTTTGAACGGTCAAGTTCGACGACAACCAGAACCGCTTGACTTGACGGCGACCACCAGAAATCGTGAATGCCATATTCTCTCTTGATGACCTGTCTCTTTTTTGACCCATCAGCTCGCATCACATAGAGCGATTTCGAGCGCTCCACGCCAGAGATGTAGGCGATCCATTCCCTATCGGGTGACCATCGCGGATTGCGAGAGACAGCATCATCGGTGAGTCGCTGGAAATCTGTGCCATCTGGATTCATTGTACAGATGTTAAACTGATAGAATTCCCACCAACTGGTCGTATCTCGTCCGCGCTCCAGCGTCCGGGTCGTAATTCGGAAACCGTCTTCGTTCAGGAGCGGCTCACGAATAGCAAAGACCAGCTGACCGGCACCGTTTTCCGCAAACCCAACGCCGCCTACCGTAAGAACCAGTATCAATACACATATTGCCCGTCCGATACGCATACGTTCACCTCTTTGATAGTTGTCAGTTACCAGTTACCAGTTACCAGTTACCAGTTACCAGTTACCAGTTACCAGTTACCAGTTACCAGTTACCAGTTACCAGTTGTCAGAGGGAATA
>ASZN01000113.1 GCA_000406005.1 Candidatus Poribacteria bacterium WGA-3G | reverse complement strand
GGATAGAATCCGGTTCGGTTAGAAACCGAACCTACCAGACCTGGATAGAATCCGGTTCGGTTAGGAAACCGAACCTACCGGGTCCGGGGGCCAAGTTGGTATAATATAGCGAATGCGTGGACGAAGCGTATCTGCCGAATTCTATACAAAACTTATCTGTGAGGCGTTTCTGTTATTCGAGCGTATGGTGCGGTTGCTCGGTTTGACAGAATTTTCACCAAACAATTTCTCGACTTGTTCAATAACCGCTGGTTCGTGTGCGACACTATATTTCTGAGCACATTTCGCGATAACCTCACCGTAACGAGGGCTCGTGAGACGTAAAATCAGGTCCAGTTCACCATTGTTCGCTCGCGCTATCTTCTGGAGTGCCTCTAATTTTTCGGTGTTCTCAAGATCGGATTCTGGGATTATCACTTCAAGGGAAGTCGTCTGATCCTTGCTAACAGTCGCGATATCTACGATCTGTTCCGCTTGGATTTGGCGTTCCTCTTGCTGAGGCTCGTCGTCAGATTTCCGACTTCTGCTGTTCTGTTTGATATTAACTTTCCCACGAATCCAAACAGCCTTACCCTCAACGAGTTCACACGATTTTTTGTATGCGTCAGGGAAAACGACGATCTCTACTGTGCCTTCCAGATCCTCGAACGCAATGACTGCCATAGCATCCCCTTTTTTCGTGGTAATATTCTTGACTTCTGTGATCATACCTGCCACGAAAACCTCGGAATCAATACGATGTGCTGCCAAGGTTTGGGTACTTGCGGTGGTGTAGTTTTCGATGATGTCGTTGTATTCTTCAAGTGGGTGTCCAGAAACATAGAAGCCGAGTTGCTCTTTTTCCTGCATAAGCCGTTCTAACGGGTCGGGTTCCGGTACATCAGGGAGCGTTATTGTCATTGCCGGTGCTTCTTCGACATCACCGAAAAGACTCATCTGCCCCCGGTCTCGATCTGCCTGCGCGTTTTGTGCGACTTTCATAACATTGTCTAAACTCTGGAGATGCTGCGCGCGGTGTCCCTCAAGGGCATCGAAGGCCCCGCTCATAATTAGGCTCTCAATAGCGCGCTTATTAACCTGCTTGGTGTCTACACGTTCACAGAAATCTTGTAAAGATGTGAACGAACCGCCTTGCTCGCGTGCTTCAGTGATTGCATCTATTACGCCGTCGCCGACACCTTTTACGGCAACCAGTCCGAAGCAGATATTATTATCATCGACTGTGAATTCTCTCTGACTGCTGTTGACATCTGGGGGTAAAAGGTTAATTTCTACATTCAGAAAGTCAGCAAGTTTTTTACATTCGGATCGGTAGCGCGTAATTTTCTCTGAATAGCCTGCTTCCCCGGTCATCATTGCCGCCATAAATTCGTGCGGATAATGCGTTTTCAGATACGCCATACGATAGGCCAACATAGAATAGGCAACGGTGTGTGACTTGTTGAACGCGTAACCTGCAAAAGGCTCCAACTGCGTAAACACGTCCTCTGCTTCCTGTTTAGCGATGCCTTTTTTCACGGCTCCCTCAATGAATTTATCACGTTGTGCTTTAAGCAATTCGGGGTTCTTCTTTCCCATAGCGGAGCGGAGAATATCGGCTTCACCAAGTGTAAAACCTGCCATATCCCGCGCGATCTGCATCACCTGTTCTTGATAAACACAGACACCGTAGGTGTTTTTGAGCGCGTCCTCAAGTGACGGGTGGATATACTTCACCGGTTTCAACTTATTTTTCCGATCAATGAATTCTTGCATCGTACCGCTTTCAAGTGGCCCGGGGCGATAGAGTGCCGGTATTGTGGAAAACTCCTCAAAGGTATCCGGTTTCATCTGTGTAACGACCCGATACATACCCGGCGAAGTTTCGAGTTGGAACAAGCCAGCAATCAACCCTTTACTCAGCAATGCATAAGTCTGTTCGTCATCAAACGGAATATCTTCTAACTTGATCTCCTTCCCCTTAATTTCTTTGATGGTCTGAAGACAGTCATAAATTTCTGTCAAGCTCCGAACACCGAGGGAATCAAATTTAACGATACCGACATCCTCAACGATTTTACCTTCAAACTGCGTCGCAACCTGGTCATGTTTATCTTTGAAGAGTGGGACATAATCGGTCAGGGGCCCATTTGACACAACAATGGCAGATGCGTGACACGAGACGTGCCGTTTCGTACCTTCCACGGCTTTGCTGAGATCCATCAACTCCCGATTTTCGGGGCGCTCGGCGAGTGCCTGAAATTCGGGGATCTGTTCCAACACATCGTCAATTGTGATTCCGGGTTTCGTCGGAATCAACTGTGTCAATTTTTTCACATCTTCGATCGGTTTCTCAAGGGCGCGTCCGACATCTGTAATAGCGGCTCTGGCACCGAGTGTAGCAAAAGTGGCGACTTTGCCGACAGAATCTTCACCGTATTTTTTTACGAGATACTCGGTAACATGTTCACGGGCACGGTCAGCGAAATCTATATCAATATCAGGCGGACTAATACGTTCAAGGTTCAGAAAGCGTTCAAAGAGGCAGTCGTAATCCATCGGATTGAAGGTAATCACATCAAGGGCGTAAAGCACGAGACTACTCGCAGCGGAACCACGGGCGGAGAGTGGGTACCCCTGTTTGAGTGCATATTTAACGTAATCCCACACAATGAGAAAGTAACCGGAATAGCCGGTTTCGCTGATAATATCGAGTTCGTAGTCGAGACGTTTCTGGATTTCATCGGACAGATCGCCATACTTTTCGCGCAAGCCTTCGTAGCACAACGCCTTGAGATAACTGTCGTTTGTGTATCCCTCAGGGACCTCATATTTCGGCATCAGGCTCTCGCCGTAATCGAGTTCAAGGTTACACCGATTCGCTATCTCAAGTGTGTTACGAATGGCTTCGGGTGGAAAATCCTTCAGGACTTCACGCATTTCGTCCACGCTTTTAAAGTAGAAGTGGTTGTCAAACCGCAGCCGCTGTTGATCGTTAACGGTTTTCTTAGTTTGGATACACAGCAGGACATCGTGCATGCCGTGGTCAGATTTTCGGAGGTAGTGGCAGTCGTTGGTACCGACAATCGGGAGGTTGAACTCTTTCGCCAGTTCTGCCATTATCGGATACGCCTGAAGTTCCTTGTCGATATAATGGTTCTGGACTTCAACATAGAGGTTCCGTTCCCCCATAATCTCCATGAGCGTTTTGAAGTTTTGGACACCTTCATCTCGTTTACTTGAGCAGAGGAGTTGCGGCACCTGTCCTTGGATACATCCCGTGAGTGCGATGATTCCGTGATGGTGTTCGCGTAGGATTTCCATGTCGATGCGCGGTTTACTATAGAAACCCTCCGTATATCCGAGTGACACCAGTTTAAGGAGATTCTGGTAACCGGTTGCGTCCTCTGCGAGCAGTGTCAGGTGATAGGGCCCCCCCTGCTCCTTGCCGCGTTTTTTCCGGTCGCCGGGTGCGACATACACTTCACAACCGACAATAGGGTTGACACCTGCCTTTTTCGCTTTATCGTAGAGTTCCCATGCCCCGAACATATTGCCGTGGTCGGTGAGCGCGACAGCAGGCACACTGTTCTCAACAGCCCAATCGACCATATCTTGAATACGGCACGCGCCGTCGAGCATGCTGTATTCGCTGTGATTGTGTAGATGCACAAATCCGGTTGACATCTTTCCTCCAATGTTTATAGTGGATTTCAGAATTAATGAAACACTGCACAGCGGACGAGGGAACCTCGCCCCTACGAGGGGTGGTCTCCGTAATCACTGAAATGTCTCTTTAATTATTGACTTTACTATAATTTCAATTAAGAATAAATTAAGAACTATGAAACTGTTCTTATAATACCAAAAATCTACGAAAATTTCCATAATTAATTTTGCTATGCGCGTCTTTCTTGGCGAAGCAATATTTACGCAAGGCTGACTGCCAACAACTGAAGGGTCCCGCGTTTTTGGTTGCTACACTTCCCTAAAATCTGTTATAATAATCGGTATTATATTCATAGTATCGCTCCTGGTCTCACCAATAACGGACAATCCACTGGGAGCGGAAGAGGTGTGACGCATCATCGCGGATTCCCGCGTGTATTTTAGATGGAAAAATCAAAACTTCTCCTGCTGTTTTTAACCCTATTTTTCGTGATGCTTGGGTTTGGCATCATCATTCCGAACCTCGCCTATTACGCCAAAGATATTGGGGCAACCACCACTGAAATCGCTATATTGATGTCTATCTATTCCGGGATGCAACTGCTGTTTGCACCGATCTGGGGTAGGTTATCAGACAAACACGGCAGGAAACCGGCAATTCTGCTCGGATTACTCGGTAACGCTGCCGCCTTAATCGGTTTTGGACTTGCCAAAGATTACTTGTGGCTTTTTACCGCACGCAGTGCCGCCGGTATCGCCTCCGCTGCAGTCCTACCGAGTGTCATGGCTTATGTCGCGGACATCACGACAGCAGAGGAACGCGGCAGAGGTATGGGATTAATGGGCGCAGCGATGGGACTCGGTTTCATCCTCGGACCTGCGATCGGTGGGATTATGGGTAGCCACAATATGCCGTTCTTTGTCGCCGGGGGGCTGTCGCTACTTACCTG
The DNA here is from genome assembly GCA_000406005.1 of Candidatus Poribacteria bacterium WGA-3G. Classification (GTDB taxonomy): domain Bacteria; phylum Poribacteria; class WGA-4E; order WGA-4E; family WGA-3G; genus WGA-3G. The sequence continues at coordinate 6,451 of ASZN01000113.1, read as the reverse complement.
CCTCTTCGCGCTTATTTTATTGCCAGAGTCACTCCAGAAAGGTCTCACAAGCGAGGCACCCGAAGACCGGCACCAATGGGTCTCTCCGCGTGAAATCTTTCGTCAAACGACCTTGAAATCACCGCTTACGCCACTCTTTCTTGTCGCATTTTTCTCTACCTTCAGCTTCTCAGGTTTGGAGATGACCTTCCCACTGTTCATTGAGAAAGGGTGGGACTATGGAGAGCGAGAGATGGGATGGATGTTTATGGTTATGGGCGCGATTGTCGTACCACTGCAGGGTGGGATACTTGGCACATTAATCAATAAATTTGGGGAACGACGCATTGTTCTCATAGGGATGCTGCTCAACGCGCTCGGCATGGCACTATTGCTCACAGCTGACTCCTTTGCAACGCTTACCTTATATCTCACCATTACTGGTATCGGTAATCAGTTGATCCGTCCAACGAACACATCGTGGATTTCCAAGCAGACGCAGATCGGTCAAGGGGCCGCTATCGGTATTATGGACGCATTTTTAAGTTTAGGACGGATCTTGGGGCCCCTACTCGGTGGTTGGCTCTATGCCAAAGATGCATATCCGTACATCGTTCTGGCAGGTATCTTGGTCATCGCGACGCTCTGTCTGTATATCCCGTTACGCCGAATCAAAGATGAAACCGTGCCTGCGTCATAAAAACCTCACAAGCACGCTACTTTATTGTATTATACCATTTCTGATTTTATTTGCCTCTTATGTAGCATAGACTGTTAGTCTGTGTTCCGGTATGCCACCGTATTTCATAACATGCGGTAATGCGACAACATTATTTAGAAATGGTATTACCACGCAACGGTGGCAAACGGTGTTCCACGCGCCTTGTGTTGTATTCAAGCCGATACCGGCGATGTGCTGCGTCATCTGGATAACGCTCTGTATCAGGATACGGATAGGCAGACATCCCGTGAAACGGCAGCGGTTCAACCGTCTGTGATGTGAGCGTATTGATATCGCCATCTTTGTCCCACCCGTCACTATAGAGAATAAAATCGCGGACCCACCCGGATTTTAGTGCAGGCAGGCGTGAAGCATCGAATTCTACTGTGATTTCGTCGCCAGCGTTCAGGATAACGTACATATCGTCAACCTCCTGTAGCAAGGCGTTGACATCACCGTAACGGGTGTAATACCCCGCGAGGTCGCGCCACTGGGCATCCGTTGTTACTTTTTCGTAATCAAATAGGTGCGGTGCGTGTGCATTCGGACGATACATCTCGGAGAAACCTCGGTAGTGCAGATCCGCGCTATCGGGATTCAACGTCGTCATCTCTATCGGTACGTCTTGGGTGCCGACAGTGAAAAGCATCGCATCCCAGTAAATCTGCATATCGGTCTCAATCCGAACATGCCGGTCATCCGATAGGAATTTGCCTGTTAGATCAACGGTAATCGTCTTGTTTTTCCCGGCTGGCAGTCCAATCATATCAATCACAGTTTTCCATTCTCCGGTTGTATCCTTGACAGCGACCGACGGGAAACGCGGACTAATTTCGGGGTTTTGGAATAGCGCGACGTTGATACTCGTATCTGTCGGGAATATCCATCCAGTGAGAAACAGCGTCACAGGTGTATTGTTCGGTATATCACCGAGATCGAGAACTATGGCGTGCGGTTCAACGACACCTTGGTAGGGACCAGGTGCGTGTTCAACGGCGTAGCGGTAATCAAACGTTTTTAAGGCATCGGATACATCTTTACCCCTGTGATCGGTCGCAGATTTGGGTTGCAGTTTTTCTTGAACACCGTAAACCTCAAATTCGGCAAACGGGGGCGGAACATACTGCTCATTTACGAAGATGTCGGTGCCTGCTGGGTGGTCTACGGCGATGAGTTTCACTTCGTCAAAATAGGCGGTTTCCCATAACTCTTCCGTAATCTGAATGGAATACATTCCATCTTTCGGTTGTATCTGTGTCCCCGAAATTTTCACGAAGTCGCGTGTCTCATCAGGTGCAACGAATCCCATTGAAGTGACAAGTCCCAAAGGCGCGCGCCAGAGCAGATCAGTGACGAATTCGTATTTCTCACCGTCGTAGACGTATAGGAACGGACAGGAACCTTTGAGTATCTGTTTCTCCAAAATTCGTTGTTTCGCCTGTGGTTCGATAACGTTCTGCGGCACGCCGTTCGTCCAGACGACACGGACAATGTCCGCCATGTCAAACGCCCCTAACCCGAAATGGGAGACCTGTTCGGACACATACTGCAGTTGATAGAGATCACCGACTTTCACCTCCAATTTCGAGCCGATACCGTCTCTATTCACCTTATTATTGCCGGTAGTAATACCTTCCAACCGCACCTGTATCCAATTATTTTGATTCCCTCCGTTGTTCTGTAATGCCCGAATTTCTCCTTTAGTATTAATAAAAAAGAGGTCGAGATCGCCATCATTGTCGTAGTCTCCCACGGCTCCAGCGATTGCGTTGTGGAGGATCGCTCCTTCTGTTGGTGTAACGGCTTCTATGAGCGGATAAGGTTCCATAAACTGCCCCGTACCATCATTACGGAACAGGAACATCCCATCTTCACCACTCACCCAGAGATCAACAAAGCCGTCGTTATCGTAGTCTATATTTTTCAACAGTGACGGGGACAGATCCCGTACATCCGCCTCTAAGCGTTGATCCTCTACAAAACTCCCATCGCCTCTATTGAGGTAGAGATAGATCCGATCTGCTGTCGCCAAGAAAATATCCATATCTCCGTCGTTATCATAATCACCGATAGCGGCTGCGGTATAATGGACATCCTGTGGAATACCTGTTTCGTCGGAAACCGTGCGGAGCTTCCCTTGGCGGAGGTTATCGTAAAGCGTGCATCCGGTCTCGCGGTGTATGGTAAAAATATCTATATCGCCATCGTCATCAAAATCAGCGGAGAATGCTTCGGTGGGCGCAGGTTGTTGCGCGGATGCGTCATTTACAAAGGTCTGTTCTGTGACATCGGTGAAGGTCTCATCATAGTTATTTCGGTACACCGTGGCACCGGTTGTAAAGATATCCAAATCGCCATCGTGGTCAAAATCAACCGGATGGAGTATACCAAACTCTGTTGCTGCTTGTTCATATTGAACGATGGAAGATAGTGCCCAATCTCCCCCAGATGCATGAAAATCAGTTATTCCGTCAAGGGTTTGCAGTAAAAAATTTTGTGTCCCATCTTTATTCAGATCCGCAAAAGCTACAATGTGTGGAACAGTCAGCTCTTCTACGACTTCAAACCGTTGCATGGATGCAGGCTGCCCTCCACTATTCGCATAGAGCACACCCGTTGGCGTTATATACACGTCAAGGTTTCCATCGCCATCATAGTCAATGAGTGAAACTTCCATAGTATCGGTTGCTGGACTCCCTACATGGACAAGTCCGAGTTGTTCGGTAACGTCCACAAATTCCACCTCAATCGGTGGGCTCTCTTTAGCAGTGATTCGCGCGCGAAACCCTGGACTGAATGTCTCTATCGGATGCCCAAGGATGTCGGTTACCAATTCACCGATGCCTTGCTGATAGCGTGGACTCGCTCGGTGCAAGTTCTCAAAAATTCGGACATTTCGGACAGCAAGCTTTAAATCTCTCTGCTCTATAGCGTCTATCCCTTGCGTGAGGTATGCGAGTTTTTCTGCATCCGTATCGCCTAAAAGGAGCATTAGGTCCTGACAGAGATTTGCAGCGGCTTCATATTGTTCTTGCGCTAACAAGCCGAGTGTCAATTTCATCAGTACAACGATATTCACCGGTGATCGGGCATGGAGTTCCTGAAGATGCCGGACAGCCTCCTGCTGCGCTTCTGGGTCGTTTCGTTGACCGATATAGTGGCGCACCAGTTTATAGCGAAACTCCAATTCATCGGGTGCTAAGCGGACGGCTTCCTTCATTGCTTCCACGGCTAAATCACTCTTTCCTTGCAGTTGATAGACCTCGGATAAAATGAAATGTAATTGGCTGTCCATCGGTGCGACAGCGATGCCGCGCTTTACCGATTCCTCGGCAGCATCTGCCTGTTGTAGACGGAGGTGTGCGACGGCGAGGTTCCCATAACCGATCGCTTCGTCTGGGAGCAGTTCAACAAGTGCCGTAAACGTCTCAACAGCCTTGGAGGGCTGCGACTCCTCAAGGTATGCCAACCCTAAATTCTGGTGCCGGATTGCCGTTTCAATAATTCCGGTATTGTCTGTCCCTTGCGTCCATCCCGACGATACAGCAAAGCACCACACCAATAGCAGTGAACACTTCAAACATTTCTTTATAATTGGAGGCGCGAATCTCAACATCATGCATTTTCCTCTTTCTGAAAATCTTCTGCGGTATCCACAACTGCCTGTCGTAGGGTCCGCCGTCTAAGTGCGAGTGAATCTTCGAGTTGCTTGAGGTGAAGTAGCCATGACTCCTTAGAGTCGCCTTCCTCTGTGCCGAACCCGTCGGTTATAGAGAGCCGAATATATTTCAGACGTTCTGACTGTAGGACTTTCATTTGTGTGTCATAGTCTTCAATGCCGGATTCTAAGAGCGTAATCAGTTCGCGTATTTTTTCCAATGTGTATCTCCTTTTAGACCGTGATCTGTGTGATTGGTATATCAAGGTGAGATATAAAAATAGTGTATCTTATTTTCTGTTTGCAAGCAAATGAAAATCGCCTCCTTTCTCTTGCACTCTTTTAGCACACATTGTATAATAGTGTAAAATCCATAATCCGTTGGACATTTCGACGGTGAGGTTACAGGCTTCGCCGGCAGCGGTGTGCGCTTTATTCACTGAATATTTGTCCACTTATGCTCAGAAATTGCAAAGGAGAACACCGATGGAAACTCCGACAAACGTGCGTCCCCTTCCTTATGCACCAACAGAAACGACAGACCTCTACCCTGAATCGGATGGTAAACCCATGGCTGATACGGATCTCCACCTTTACTGGATAAAGCGTGTGCAGGATATGCTCGAAACCTATTTTTCGCGGGACCCGGGGGTCTATATCTCTGGAAATATTATGATGTATGACATAAAGGGCCCCACACGAACCGCTATCTCTCCCGATATTCTTGTCTGTTTCGGGATCGGACAGAAGTTCCGCCGCACCTATAAAGTATGGGAAGAAGGAAAACCACCGGATTTCGTCATGGAGTTTTCCAGCAACAGGACCTATCGGAACGATTTAGATGAAAAGATGGCACACTATGCGCGTATGAAGATTCCAGAGTATTTTCTCTACGATCCGGATAGAAGGTATCTCCCCTCGCCGTTGTTAGGGTTTCGGCTCGTTGAGGGTACGTATGTTGAGATTGCTGCAGACGTTGACGGCGGGATCCGTTCGGAGATATTGGCTTTGAATTTCCATTTAATGGAAGATGGCCTCGCGCTTTACGATCCGCGATCAGAACGGTGGCTGCAAACCCGTGCAGAACAAGAGGCAGAACGCGCAGAACACGCTGAAGAGCGTGCAGAACAAGAAGCGGCAGCCCGACAGAAGGCTGAAGCAGAAGTCACGCGACTCCAAGCGGAACTTGAACGCTTGAAAGGACGCAGGTAATACACCGAAATTCAATAGCAAAGGAGATTCTATGCCGAAAAAACCGATAAATCATTACGAGCATCCAGACAAACTTCCTAACAACCCAACCCAAGAATTAAGCGGATTCGCCGAAGATGAGGAAAACGCACCGACCCGCTACCCGCGCGACGTAGCACTTGACCCACAACTCGTTTGGAAAGGCAAAGATCAACAAAACGACAGCGATCTTGAAGTGCCAGCCGTCCCTATCTACACGCAAGAACACATCCAACCGCAAGCGATTATTGAAAACCTTCGTACACAAAAGCATGGTGTTCGGTGAACCGGATGTTGAGATTATAGATCATCAAGATGGGACGCACGCTGTAAAACTTTTGGGTGTAGATGTATACGATCCCAAGCAGGGGTTAACCCACTCCGAAACCCCGGAAGACATCGCCTGCTGGTTCATTGACACCGCCTATAACGGAGAGGCGTTTTTTGTCCGACACGCCTATTTCACGGGTGCAGATGAACCGTATAAGCAGCTGCAGCGCGCACTGAATTCGGAGATTGACGAGGAGGCGTGGGAGGCACTCTATCGGATAGAAAGTCTACCCTTTCCCAAGCCTGAGACTGGTAAAATCGCGGTGAAGGTCATCAACCACTATGGCGATGAAGTGATGAAGGAGTATAAGGTCTGAACTGTGATTTATGGGATTTTTGTGATTAGTGGTTGTAGCGTAAACTTTCAGTTTGCGCACGCTCCACAACTTAGGGATGTGGCACTGTTTGAATCACGGATTATCGCGGATGACGCGGATTATCGCGGATGACGCGGATTATCGCGGATTTTATAGTAGAATCCGTAAATATGTTTAACTCGTAGCATAGGCTGTTAGCCTGTGGCTCCGTAAATA
>ASZN01000112.1 GCA_000406005.1 Candidatus Poribacteria bacterium WGA-3G | reverse complement strand
ATCAGAACTGAATAACAAAACATGTGATTTCTCTTCTGTCTTTGTGTCGGTTTTTAGCAAACAGACGACATTCAAGGGGTCCGGGAAGCGTTTGTGTCTGCACTCTATTTGATAGACTTCTTCTTCTCGGAGTTTCTGAAACATCGGAGACTTTTTTCCGTGTCGTTGATGCTTCGCCCCGACCGGGTTCTACGCGAAAACCTTGAGGACTTCACAATCCTCTTTAGTCCAGTAGGGTTTATTTCCTTGGGTGTTCTGCTAAGCACATCATTTTCAAAGAAGATGCCAGCGAACGCAACTCAACCTACTCGGAAACGCTCGCTGGAAAGCCAACAAACATCAGCCTTCCAGCTATCATAAGGTCATTTGATACTATTTCCGGATCAACATCTTCCGAGTTGCTGTGAAATCACCAGCAGACAGCGTGTAGAAATAGACCCCGCTTGCGACAGGTTCACCCTGTGCGTTCCTGCCATCCCAATACGCCGCACGACTCCGACTGTAGTACAGACCCGCACGCTGATGCCCGAGTGGTAATGTTCTAACTAACGCACCTTTTGCATCGTAGACCTGCACGGTAACGTTGCTGTCTTCTGCAAGTTGGTACGGGATCCATGTTTCAGGATTGAAGGGATTTGGATAGTTCGGCAGTAACGTTGTCGTATCGGGTATCAAGACGTGCTGAGGCGTGCTGAACCCCATCGGTCCCCCAGCGACAGCCTCAATCTCCGCTGCCTGTTCTGCCGCTGCCAACAACACCGCTTCCACTGTTTGTTGAGGCAAGGCATCTGCCGCCGCATCAACACCCGCAGCGACCAACACAAAGTCTTCAACATTGACCACCCCATCAGCATTGACATCCGCAAACAACCCATCCCTACGCGTTCCATAATAGACAGCGACAAGCACGAGATCCAAGACGTTCACCCGTCCATCTCTATTGACATCCATCAAATTGGGTGGTGCTGTCGTATCGGGTATCGGGACGTGCTGAGGCGTGCTGAACTGCCCCGGTCCTACAGCGACAGCCTCAATCTCCACTGCCTGTTCTGCCGCTGCCAACAACACCGCTTCCATTGTTTGCTGAGGCAAGGCATCTGCCGCCGCATCAACACCCGCAGCGACCAACACAAAGTCTTCAACATTAACGACCTCATCCGCATTGACATCCGCATACAGCCCAGCCCTACGCGTCCCATAATAGACAGCAACCAGCACGAGGTCTAAAACGTTTATCTGTCCATCGCCATTGACATCTAAGTGGTCAGATCCGGTTCCGGCTGGTAAAACAGTGACACTGACCTCCACGGAATAGTTATTGTAGGTTTTGAACTCATTGTTGGCTTTATCTGCACCTGCATAATAGTAGTAGGTACCAGGAGCAGTCGGCGCGGAAAGCGTGATGCTGTGATCGGATGTACTCCATCCACTTGTAGGGAGACCAAGGCTTCCGACCGTGTCTGTTCCGACTTCACTCACGTCTGTGATGGTCTCGTCGGTTGCAAGATAAAATCGGAGCGTTGTCCCTGGAAATACTGCTGTGCCAAAGTTTTGAACGGTGACAGACAGCGTAAAATTTTCACCAGGGTCTAAGTCGCCCCCTGTAACTTGAAGATTTCGAACAGCCAAATCAGAAGCGGTCCCGCTCGGTAACCACTGTTGGATTCCCCGGACAATGGACGACATCAAAGTCCCTATGTTATAAAGTCCCGCATCATTAGGATCGCAACGACCATTTCCATTGGTGTCACCATCACACACGCCAGCCTTATTTATTGCTATGACACCTGTTTCGTTGCGAAGAAACACAGGGGCACCGGAGCTACCAGGCTCCGTGTCTGCGTAATAAGCTAGATCGTACGGAGGATGTCCCGGCAAAAGATCCTCGATTTGACTGTTTTGCCTTGAAATCTCCTTTGACCTGCCGACGGGATGATGAATGATTTTCACACTCATACTTGTATCAGTGGTTGTCGTAGCATCCAGTTCTAACCAGCCGTAGGTATTGCCGATGGGGGCATCGAGCCGTAGGAGGGCGTAGTCCTTAGGTTTATCCGCCCGTAAAACTGCCGACACGCCTGCCGTGATACCACCTCTTGTCTGATCATCCCTCGGTTCCTGATAATAGTGCATATAAACCTCAATATCCCCAATCGGATACTGGCGACCGGTCTGATCGTCGTGGATACAGTGGTGGTTTGTCATGAGCAGATCGGGCCCTACAAGGAAACCAGTACATATCCAGGTTCCACCGATTCCATCCGGTATCAAGAGAAACGCGACTTTACGGCCAAGAATGTAGTCCTGACTATTTTTGGCGTGGTCTCTCATTTTCGGCTTAAGGTCACGGTCGCCGAATATGAAATTCGGTACCCTTCGGAACTCAAAACCGCCTTCAGGGATAGCGACTCCATCATCTACGACCTTAATCTCTCCATCACCAAAGGCGAAGCCATTCGTGAGACAAAAGACAAAACCAAGAAACAATACAAAGGACAAAATATTGAACTTTCTAATAAGTCCTCCTTTTGAAATCCACTTGCGAAGACTGTTATCCAATAACATAAACTTGATATTCATCAAAAATTTCTCCTTTATATATATTAAGTGAATATAAGTAATCAACGCAGACACTATATTCACTTGGAAGTTGATGAAACTCCTATGTCGTGTGTGTTGAAGTTGCGTCTGAGTCTTGAGTTCCTTTATCACTGACGCAACAAGCATCCGTCTTTTCAACATGACAACATCGGTCTCCGATTGCGCTCCTCACAAATAAAGCGGCAACCATAAGAGGTTAACTAACTGCTGACGACTCATTACTACTTCGCTATTAACAGTTTTCGGGTAGCGGTGAAGTCGCCGGCTGTCAATGTATAGAAATAGACTCCGCTCGCCACAGATTCACCTTGGGCGTTCCTACCATCCCAATGTGCTGCACGACTCCGACTGTGGTACAGACCCGCACGCTGATGCCCGACCTCCAAGTGCCGCACAACGTGCCCATTGATGTCGTAGATCGTCACCGTCACATCCGCAGGCTTCGCCAATTGATACGGTATCCAGGTCTCCGGATTAAACGGATTTGGATAGTTGGGCAGCACGGCGGTTGCTGTTGGAATTGTTTTCTCCTCTATCAACCTTGCGAGGAGTTGTTCAAGGACAGCAATACCCTTTTGAAAGTTCACGTCTGTGTTGTTAAGTTGCTTGGCTTGGTCGATCCATCGCCGGAGGCTTTCGACAGGGAGCCTCTGCTCTATTTGGTATATGCTGGGAGCCGTCGCGCCCCCACCATCCAGCACATCTAAGATCGCTAAGAAGTCTGCGCGATCCACAACATTGTCTCCGTTAACATCTCCTTGCTCAAAAGTTGCATTACGCGCGCCGTAGTGAGTCACAGCGACAATCAAGTCTCCTATATTCACGACACCATCACCGTTGACATCTACATTTGTCGAGCCCATACCCGCCTGAAGGGTATAAATTCCTGTCCTTCTCTCGTAGCCCCTGACGCGGACGTAATAGGTGCCGGGTGTCACGGTGTGGCGGATTCTGAAATTCAAGCTCACTCCGTCATCATCATCGCTTGCCAAAACGGTGCCGGAACTGTCTTCTAGGTAACCGTAGGTGTCTGTATCCCCAGTTGTCTCGACGGTTAACTCCTCAGCGGAAGTGGCTTCCAGGCGGAAGTAATCTATATCGCCGGTGGGTTCTATACGTCCCGTCAGTAGACTGTCTAAGGGGAGATCTGTCGCCGTAGCACGCGTGTTGCCATGATCATCGGCAGTCATATTCGCCTGAAGGGTATAACTTCCTGTCTTACTTTCGTAGCCGGTGACGCGGATGTAATAGGTTCCCGCAGTCACGTCGCGAACGATTCTGAAATTCCTGCTTACTCCGCCATCATCATTAGTTGCCAACGTCCTGCCGCTACTGCTTTCCAGGCGACCTACGGTATCAGCACTCCCGGTTGTCTCAACCGTTAACGGCCCAGAAACAGTGACTTGCACGCGGAAGTAATCTATATCACCGGCGGGGGATATACGTCCTGGCAGCGGACTGTTTAGAGGGAGAGGTGTCGCCGTAGCACGCGTGTTGCCATGATCATCAGTAGTAGGCGGCGTGGTGCTCGTAAAGTCCGCGCGGATGGTATAGTGTCCTACCCTATAGAATCCTGTACTTGGATTATAGGCACCCGTGACACGGATGTAATAGGTGCCCGGCGTCACGTCGCGGACGATTCTGAAATTCGTGCCCGTTCCGCTATCATCATTCGTTGCTAAAGTGGAACCAGCACTATTTTCCAGGCGACCGACGGTATCCGTACTCCCCGTTGTATAGAGGGTTAACTGCCCAAAAGCAGTGACTTGCACGCGGAAGTAATCTATATCGTAGAGAATCTCGGTATTACCACCAATAGTTGTGCTACCAGAATAGTTTAGTGTTGCAAGCAGTGAACTGTTTAGAGAGAGAGATGTCGCCGTCGCACGCGTGTTGCCAACTGAATCATCAACCACTTGAAGACGATAACTTCCTGTCGTCCTAGCAGAGTAGCCAGTGACGCGGATATAATAGGTTCCCGCAGTCACTCGGTGGGAAATTCTGAAATTAGAGAATACTCCGCTATCATCATCAGTAGCCAACGTCCTGCCAGCACTGTCTTCAAGACGACCGACGGTATCCGTGGCCCTTAGTGTAGTGATGTGTAAATACGTGGTGTGAGGGACTTGCACGCGCCAGTAATCTACGTCGCCTGCGGGGGATATAGCTCCGTCCCGGGAACTCCCTAAAGGGATAGATGTCGCCGTAGCACGCGTATGGTTCTCTGGGTCGGCTACTATGTCTTGCGGCTGGACAGGGGGCGGCTCCGCGCCAGGGACGAAACTTGCGTGAAGGGTATAGTCTCCGGTCGCATTCTCGTACCCACGAACACGGATGTAATACGTCTCCGGTTTCGCGGCGCAAACGATCCTGAAATTATCGCCTTCTCCCTCCTGATCCCCCTCCATAAATGCGACACCGGTGTCGTCTTCTATGCTCCCGATGGTATCAAGGATACCGGTTGTATAGACCGTCAACTCACCCGGCTCAGGGATTTCCAGGCGGAAGTAATCTATGTCCTCGGCAGAGTCTATCTGCCCCGGCTGGGGAATGTCGAAAAAAAGATCCGTCGCCACTTTCCACAGGTCGCCATGGTCATCCGTCGTTTGAGGTGAGACAGGGATGGTTTCCACATCAAGGTCCGTTTCCACATCAAGGTCCGTTTCCACATCAAGGTCCGTTTCCCCACTCGGGACGAAACTTGCGTGAAGGGTATAGTTTCCGGTCGCATTCTGGTGTCCACGAACACTGATGTAATACGTCTCAGGTTTCGCGTTGTAGACGATGCTAAAATTATTGCCCTCTCCCTCTTGATCCCCTTCAGCAAATACGCCAGCGTCGTCTTCCATGCTCCCGATGGTATCAAGGATACCGGTTGTATAGACCGTCAACTCACCCGGATCCGGAATTTCTAAACGGAAGTAATCTATGTCCTCAGCGGTGTCTATCTGTCCCGGCTGTGGAATGTCGAAAAACAGTTCTGTCGCCTCTTTATACGTGTCGCCATGGTCGTCAAGTGGCACTGCGTCCACTTGTCCATAGCACATGCCAATTAGTATGCTTGTTATTAGGATTAAAAACCAATCTGTGTTAAATTTCATAATACGAAGAACCTCCAATTTTGATAACTGACTTCTACTCACACCAAATAGCACTTTTCTGTCAAGTCTGTTGAAGTGCCAACGCTAATTAGGTCCGAAATTCCGTAAAGTTAAGACAAGTTTTGTTGTTCAAATTCAATAGGTGTCAGATAGTTTCCTAACGTCGAATGAGGGCGTTTCTGATTATACATCTGTGTGATAAAATGCCCGACGCGTGCTCTGGCCTGAGTTATCTCCTCATACACATTGAGATCAATTTCTTCCCAATATTATCAAGAGAGTTAAGGTGTTATTAGATATAAGAGCAGTGTCCTATTTATTTGGGGATGACGAAAGCAAAACGACCTCCGTGGTCACGATCCTCATCTAATGGATTAAACAGTCTGTCAGGGTGTTCCGCATCCTCGGCATTAACGGTACCATTTGCAATCAGCCATAGACCGATACCGATTTCGGGGGGCACGAATCTATCACCCCGCACGACACTGAAAATCTTAGGGAAGCCATCAGGTGTCAGAACAAACGGTTCACTCGCGACGAAAAACTTCCCCAACCTCCCTCCGGTTGCCCAGAGTTGCTGGTCGAGGAATTGCAGACGCAGCTGCGCGGCAGTCTCAACTGGACAAATTTCCAGTCCTAACTGTTTTGCACGATTATAAATGGTATCAAGGGTGGCAAGCTCACCCTCAGCAAACCCCATCTCCAGCATAGAGACAACAACGATATCAACCGTTATCTCCTCTGCCACCACCGGAAAATCGGGATTTCCAAGGGCTTCAATGGACCATAGACTGACCATGCATTTCTTTTCGATCAGTGTCTGTAAAAGATCCGCACCACTCGTATGGGTTCCGAGTGTTATGGTAAAATCAGCAGTGAAATCCTTTTTATTTTTTGTGTCTTCATCATTGCGCCCAAAGAACATAAAGTGTTGGTTGCTGACACTGAGAATCAATAGGGTCGCTACAACCAAAGCAGTTCCAATAGCCACCCGCGGCAAAAACGGTTTCATTTTCGGAGCAGGTGTCGGGTTCATGTCAACAACTTCTCGCATGATGTTCTGCTTTATACTTGATGATATCTGCACGCCACCCAGAACTTCTTGGACCAAGAGTTCCTCTTCTTCTTGTAACCGTTTCCGGGCGCGATGGAGTCGAGTCCTTATTACCTCTACCGACACCCCCAAGAATTTGCCAATCTCCGTCGTTGTCATTTCGCCGAGATAATAAAGCACCATCACTGTACGCTCACCCTCCGGCAATTTTTCCAAAAGTTTTTCGACGATCTCCAAACGCTGTTCAGTTGCTTCTGTTTCTCGCTGTTCCGATACGTAACCCGCATAAGTAGATTTCGCCACTTCTGCCATAGGTGTGTCCTCCAATGATTGCAATTGCTTCTTATGTTTTTTTTCTTTGCGCAGCCAATTCAGACAAAGCCGATTCGCAATGACATACAACCACCTAAGAAACTGGCTCGGATCTCTCAACGTTGAAAGTTTTTGATATGCGCGGAGGAAGGTATCTTGTGTAATTTCTTCTGCGTGGTGGAAATCGCCGATTTTCCGCCACGCGAGGGCGTGAACACTTTTTTGGTATTTTTCAACTAAAGTGTTGAATGCTGAGTCGTCGCCTGATAAAACGGCATGAATCAATTGAACATCGTCTTCTCTCTTCATGGCGTTTCCTCCTCATGAACAGATCAGGGTCATTTAGTTTTAGAGAAATTATCGGATTTTCTAAATTTTTGGATATTTCCTTTCAAGTCCAGTGCGGTTGATGAAGATTAAATAAATATTTCGGTAATCATTAGGGATCGCGAGCACAGCTCGCTCCTACAGTAAGAGGTTGCTGTATTACCGAATTAAATTCTTAAACTTCATCAAACCGCACCTACCGGTCCTGGGGTTCCAAAATTGGACGAAAAAACCGAGAACTAAATAGCCCTGTGAACAGATTCAGCTGCATTAACATCCACTGAAACATCTAATGAAGCACTGAAGCCTCGGATTTTGTGCAATGCAATACAGTCCACACAATTATGTTATCATAATATTAAAGACACATTTTATCATAGTACTACAGAGACACATTCTACCATAATATTAAAGACACATTTTTTTCTTAAAACGTTACATCAGATGAAAAAAATATTTTGTCAGGCAATGATTTACAACTGTAGAAGGATGTCCGATTCCGATTCTACCCGGCGACTCCCTCCGAAAATCAAGGAAATCACGAAAACTAAATGTCCATTCGGCAAGCCTCCAATCTACCCAAGCCAATAATTTTCTTCTGTTAAATAAAAATAAGGCGAGGTCAGAAAACCTCGCCTTACGGATAATTCAGGGATAAACTTTACTGTCGTTCAGGTTGCGCCGGTATAAACCTCGTTTCAATCACCTACCATCTACGCGTGAAATTCATTCTACCGGTAAGTCCGGTTTGATCATCATCTTTCTTGGTCTCATACCCGACATATAAACCGAGCGTGTTGTTCTCACCATAACCGATGTTCAAACGTCCACCGAAATTTAAAGCCCATAGCGCACCCTTCTCGCCGAGACCGAGGACAGATTCAAACTGCGGACCGATAGCGACAATGTCGTTAATGGCATAAGTAATGTAAGTCCGGTTGTAGAGTTCATTAATACTTTCGTCATCAAATATGGAAGAAATTGTACTGATTGTCCAATGGAAACCGAAGATTTTACCAGCCGGTAGGATAGCAAAGATTTGCGGGTATAAGGCATAGGGTCCGTCTGGACTGGTATAATTGAACCCAACGCCGAGCATCGGTGTTAGCAGCAGTGCCATGCTGTCATTCGCGACAACTGGGAATGTAACACCCATATCAAACTCGCCCAAATGACCATTAACATAAATATTAGAATCAAATGAAATACCGCCACTGAGCGGATGACTCGCACCCACTAAAAAATAGGTGCCGAGGCTATCGACATCAATCTGAAACCATCCTGTAATCTGTGGTTTTTCTTCCATCGGCATTTCTTCCGCTGCTTCACCTTCCATCTCATGGCTATCAGCATAGACGATAGAGAAACCTCCAATAGACATCACACAGACAAGAAAGACAACAGCTATTTGTTTAAAAAAGGGATAAGTATTCATGAAAAATAAATCTCCTTTATGTTTTATAGATAGAAATGATTAACCGGCTTGCCCGACCTGTTCCATCAGTTGGACCAATCTTTCTGGGTCTTTGACACCTTTAGAGGCTTCTACACCGGAGCAGAGGTCAATACCGTGTGGACGGATTGTCTCAATCGCGGCTTTGACGTTCGCTGGACGGATACCACCGGCAAAGAATACGGGTAGCGGACTTTCCGCGATGAGTTCAGCGGCGATATTCCAGTCGCAGGTTTTACCTGTGCCGCCGTATCTCGGCTTCTCAAGGCTCATATCGACACTATCGAACAGCAAGAAATCTGCACCGGCATCTCGATAGGCTTTCATCTCTGCTCGGACAGCAGACTTATCGACATTCTCCGGTCTACCTGCCGGTAGATAAACCGACTTCCAGAGTTGACACGCTACGGTGCGTTTAAGTGCTTCAACCTGTTGCGGCGGTTCCTGACCGAGGAGCTGCACTGCATACGGTTGAACCTGTGATACGATCTCTTGGATATCGGATGTTGTTCGGTTGTAGAGTAGAATGACTGGAGGAATTGGACTTGACTTTGCAATGTCGGAGGCTTCGGTAGCAGTGCGTGTCCGTTCGGACACAACTACATCAACTAATACGCCGATGTAGTCTGCACCTGCGTCAGCTGCAAGTTGCGCGTCATGATGAGAGGTAATGCCACAGATTTTGACGCTGCAGCGGGATTCTTCGGACATTTATACAGTATTCCTTTACTCTTCAAAGACAGTTTGTCGATCGGCATCTGAATAACAGATAATCATCGTTACGGGTTGCCAACCGGTGTTGACGGCGTTATGTTTGACGTTCCGTGGAATACGCAGCATCATTCCCGGTTTCAGTGGGATGACTTCATCACCGAGTTTGTGGTCGCACTCACCGGAGAGGACATAGATGAGTTCCTCACAGTTCGGATGGTAGTGCGTCGGATTGCCTTCGCCAGCGTTAATATAGACGACCCCGAAAGTCATCTCGGCATCCGGGTCAATCTGATCATTGCAGAGCCATTTAATCGCGCCCCACGGAAATTCGAGGGCACCAGCATCGTTACTATTGGTTAAAGTTATCTCCATAATCATTTCCTTTATCCATCAAAGGATTTCAAAACAGGCTAAACACTGTTTTGCATAAATCTGCAACCCGTTTTTCGGTGCCTCACGTAGGTAGCCGACAGGTGCACAGATCGCGCGGATGTTGTCAATTTGCATATCAACTGCTCGGTGCGTATGTCCGAAGAGAACGTGTGTAACGAGCGGTTCCTCTAAACAGCATTCACCGAGACGTGTACTTCCCATAAATGCCCGAAAGAAATCCCACGGCAATTCACCACGGTACCGGATACACTCCCGGAACGGAACATGGTGCGTAACGACAATAATACGGGACACATCGTTTCGGACGGTGGCGATTTGTGTCTTCAGGTCCGCCTCAAAACGTCGAGCCATAGCAGAATCGGTATCCGACCATTTGGCGTACCGTTTATCGTTCCAGACGGCTCCCATCAACGTCTTTTCGGCATATTGGGTATCCGAGAAATCGTAGCCATCCGGTGCGAAACTATAATCGTACCAACCAATAGTCCCACAGAAACCGATCCGTTCCTTGAGGAACGGTTCATCCATCAGCGGGTAAAATCCGCATTCATGACAGAGTTTTGAGATGATTTCACACTTCTGTTCGCTTGTGACATCGGTTGTTTCAGTTGCCCAGATGTCGTGGTTGCCTGGGACGAATAATTTTTCACAGGCTAAATCAGCGAGATGAAAGGCGTTGAGCGTTTCAGAAAGTTGTACGAGATGTCGTGCGAGATCGCCAGCAAGTACAAAAACGTCAAGTTCTGCCGCTTTCACCGTCTCAACAAGATGTGGAACGAGTGCTTTATTCGACAGCGTAACATCTGTGTGCAAGTCTGAAACGAGTCCGATTTTCATCAACAGTCCAGAATCCGTTGCGCGAGTTTTTCCGATTAATTACACAAGACTTACGCATGCTGCTCTTTTGTAGCACAAACTTCCCAGTTTGTGCCACTAAAACGCTGTGTTTTCCGAAAATTCTCATCTAACAGAACGGGCTGCAGTCAAAATTGCGTAAGTCCTATTTACAATATTTGGAGACGGTTATGCTAAAACGAAAAGACCTCAAATTCAGACTCGCAAATCGACACAAAGAATTCGCTGTCTGCCAATTCGCAGAGTTCATGAAGCCGACCGATGTTGTCACCGCT
>ASZN01000111.1 GCA_000406005.1 Candidatus Poribacteria bacterium WGA-3G | reverse complement strand
GTAGTAGTGCGATTCATCGCACGTTCCGACATTACCGAATTAATAAATTAATCTTCATCAACCGAACCGGATTTTACATAGAAACCTTGAAGACTTCAGAAACCTCTTCAGTCGCGTAGCGACGGCATGTCTATAGCAGCGTATGGCAAAAAAACCTAAGCCCCGTAGGGGGTTTTTGCTTGGGTGTTTCTTCAGAATGTTTATATCTATGTGAAAAATCGCTAAATTGACACATATCGTGCGGTTAGGAAACCGCACCGCGGTTAAGGTTCGGAAAACCTACAAGGATGGCAGGTCTTTAACAATCTCGACCGTCTGGAGGCTGACAGCGATGACGCGTCCAATCAAATCCACAATATACTGCGGCTGATCCGCACGATTCGGGTCGTTCACAATCCCGCTCCGCTTGTCTACCTTCACACGATACTGATCTATCACCCACTCCAACGCAGAACGCGTGCCTAATTGATATGCAAACGCCTCCGTCGGAATGCCCGCCAACGTAAAGTAGTCATTATAATAAATCTGCGTCTTATCTTTCGAGAACCGCATCTTTTCCACCTGCCAATCTATTCGCTGTGTATTCGGTGTCTCCACAAGCTGCAGCCTTTCGTACTTCGGAACGGATTCATAGTTAACGTGGAGGTTTGCTAATGCCTTGCCTGCGTTGACAAAGCCCCAGAAGTCTTCCGCAAACGGGATATGCGGCAAATCGCGCTTGAGGTTCGCTTGATACTTTTCGCGATAATCGGGATGGTGCAAAAGCCCATAAGTGTAGTGGAAAATATCCCACTTAGAGATAGTATCATCATTGTAGTGGTTTCGGAATTCTGTCAGTGCCCAATCGGTGATGTTCTCTTGGCGGTTTGTGCCATCTTCATCGTAGGTGTAGAAAGGAAAACATTGAAAACTGTCGCTTGATGCAAGTGTGTGAAGATCGGAAATCAGATTCGTCATCAGTGTATTGAAACCTGATCGGAAGCCGTGATCGCTGACGATTATTACCCGATTTTCCGATTCGTTCTCTGGTGTAGGAAAAATTCGGTGTTGTTGATAACGTCTTTCATTCCAGAAGTGATCGAAGTAGAGATATTGTTGACAGAACGGACGGTACAACGCCGTGCGAAAGTGGGTATCTTGGTATGTGCTTAACTCCAGTTTTCCCAGTGATTGCTTAACCCGATGACTCCATTTGATACGCGGGTCAGTCGTATCAATGAAGTTTTCAATTGGCGTTTTCGGGTCGTGCCTCTGCTTTCGGTCAACTGCGGTGTTGTATATTTCAATAAATGTTTGCACCCGTTCTTGGAGCAATGCAAGATCAAACGAGTATACCAAATTATCTCTGCTGGAGCTTTTCTGCCGAGTGCAGGGAACTTCTCTTTGAATTCGGCGACAGCGGCGTGCCAGTTCGCGAGTGCAGCGGGTGGCGCGGCAAAGAAGTATTGGAGTACCGCAATCAAGCGCGTTGGATCGGTGATGTCTACATCAAAAACCTGTTCTCCGTTCTGATAGAGAATGCCGTGTTGTGGGTTTTGGAAGAGCGTGTTGTCGAGTGGATAGCCTGCCTCTCGTTTCTCCTGCACAGCTCTGGTCAGATTATCGTCCATATCCTTCGCTTCCCAATATGCGAAGGGGAGTCCATATTCGTCGAATATCACACCATCAAGAACGATACGGCTACCTGATGGTGCCCGCATAGCGAATTGTGGAATAAGGGTAGCATCGACCTGTTTTGCACAGACGGTGAGCAGCGTTTCAAAAGGCGAACTGACCGCGCCTTCGTGTGTGGCGTTGTGTCTGTCATATTGACGCAGCGTGGCATAATAGTCTCGGACTGCTTTGTGGCTGGGTTTAAGATTGAGTTGCGGCATAGGGATATGATAGCAGATTTTGGGAGTAGATTCAAAGGCGGATATTTAGTTAAACAAGGCAATAAGAGCTATAATTGCGGCTCCAACGGCAGGACATACAGTCAGGACAGTAACACTTTACTGCTGCCTTCTTGCTTACCTTCCAATTTTCCCTTTATCCATCCCACATCGCGTTCCAGAGTCCCTACACGCGTGTCCAGAGAATCAAGCCGTTTTTCCAAACGGGCATTGTTTTCTCTCGCTTGTGACTCGAGCCGTGACAAGGCTTCAAGAACCCTTTCCCGAAAATCTTGATCAGCCATTTTGATAGCTCCTTTGTTCAGCGTGATTTCTTTTGCCAAAGTATACCACAGCTATAGCCGTTAAGCAACTCAAAATCAACAAAGAATTGTCACACCCGTTTCTGCAAAATATGCTATAATGCGTTTCATAAGACGATATATCTAAGTCTTGCCAATCAAAAAAGTAAAGAAGGAGAATTCAACATGAGCGAAGAAGAAAAAAATACGTCTGAAGAAACCGAAGACGAAGAGAAAAATGCCGATGAACCCGAGGATAAACTCTCCGTTACACACCACAGTGTGACTATTAATGGCGAAGAGATCCGCTATACCGCAACAACCGGAACACTGATCCTCAAAGAAGAGGTCAATAAAGAAGGCGAAAAACCGAAAGCCGCTGTCTTCTTTATCGCCTACACACGCGATGATGTAGAAGACCCCGCTACGCGTCCGATAACCTTCTCGTTCAACGGCGGTCCCGGTTCTTCATCGGTCTGGTTACATCTCGGTGTTCTCGGACCGAGACGCGTCAAACCCGACGAAGACGGAGAATTGCCACATCCGCCATATCAACTGACCAATAACGAATGCTCTATTTTGGACAAAACCGACCTCGTTTTCATCGATCCGGTTAGCACAGGCTTCAGTAGAGCAGTCCCTGGGGAAGAAGCGAAGCAGTTCCACGGGTTCAAAAAAGATATTGAATCGGTCGGCGATTTTATCCTCCTCTATCTCGGACGCTATCAACGCTGGGGATCCCCCAAATTCATCATCGGCGAAAGTTACGGAACAACCCGCGCCGGTGGACTCGCCGGTTACCTTCAAGAACGCCACGGCGCATACCTCAACGGTATCATGCTCGTTTCGGTCGTCCTAAACTTCCAGACAATACGATTCGCACCCGGAAACGATCTGCCCTATATCCTTTTCCTGCCGACTTACGCAGCGACTGCATTTTACCATAAAAGGTTGGGTGAAATCGATACCGAGTTTGAGCCTTTCATGAACGAGGTCAGAGCGTTTGCCACAGGCGATTACACAGTCGCACTCATGAAAGGGAACGCTATTTCTCCTACAGAACGTGCCGACATCGTGAAAAAACTCGCAAGTTATACCGGACTAACACCCGAATATATCGAGCGGACCGACCTGCGGATTAACATCGCTCGGTTTTGTAAGGAACTACTCCGCGATGAGGCACGGACGGTCGGCCGGTTTGATAGCCGATACAAAGGGATTGACCGCGACTCGGTAGGCGAAAATTACGAATACGATCCGAGCGGCGCAGTCACGCAAGGCGCGTATACAGCGAACCTCAACAACTACGTCCGCGGCGAACTCGAATTCGCGTCGGACCTACCCTATGAAATCCTGAGCAGACGGGTACATCCGTGGGACTACAGCGGTCACCAGAACCAATACGTCAACGTCGCCGATACACTTCGCAAGGCGATGACTGTCAATCCCGCATTGAAAGTGTTCGTTGCGAACGGCTATTACGACTTGGCGACACCGTTTTTGGCATCGGAATATACCTTCACACACCTCGGACTCGATCCATCCTTACAGGATAACATCACGATGGCTTACTATAAGGCTGGACACATGATGTACACCGACCAAACGGAATTGCAAAAAATGAAAAAGGATATGGATGCCTATTTTGATGCAGTGCTTCCCTAATTCCTCTGCCTGAACCGCATCGGACAAAAATAGCCCCAAGGACGTAGCTTGGAACGAAGTGGAAAACGGTCTACGGAAGGGAACATCAAACCCCCAGTTCACCTGACCGAACCGCAAGGTAAATTAAAAACATGAGTTATCAAAGGGAATTTGAGGAACGGTTAGATGTCGCTGTCGTCGGTGTCGGTTCACACGGCTATCGCAACATCTTACCGACCCTAACATTCCTCCCCATTCGATTGAAGGCACTCTGCGATATTGATATCACGCGTGCGCGTATCACCGCTGAGCAGTACGGCACCAAAGCGTGCTATCCGAGTATGGCAGACATGTTTCGGAACGAAGAACTCGATGCCATCTTTCTCTGCGCGCCGCCGCGTCTTCATCCCGAACTGACGTGCGAGGCACTCGACGCTGGCGTACATGTCTGGTTAGAAAAGCCGCCCGGTATGTTTGCTGACGAGGTCCGGGAGATGATCCGCCACCGGAAGGATCGCGTCGTTGTCGTCGGATTCAAAAAGGCGTTCATGCCCGCGACGCAAAAGATTATCGAAATCTTCGCAACCGACGATTATGGTCCCTTACGAACAATCTTAGGGGTCTACCCGATGACGATTCCGAGCGACGGAAAACGTATCCTCCGTGAAAAAGAGCATACCAACTGGCTCCAAAACGGCGTTCATCCACTGTCCTTGCTGGTTGCAGTCGGTGGGAAGGTTTCTGCTGTAACCGTTCGTCGAGGACAACGCGGCGGGGGCGCGTGTATCTTGGAATACGAAAGCGGCGCACTCGGAAACTTCCATCTCGCTGATGGCGCAAGGCACGGGCAACCTTCTGAACTTTATCAATTCTTCGGGGACGGATGCCATGCCGAAATTAGAAACGGCACACAGGTGCTACTGCAACGCGGGACACAGTTCGATTATCACGGAAGCACGAGTTTCGTTCCTGAAGGTTTCGAGAGCGGTGCTATCGTCTGGGAACCGCAATACAGTCTCGGCACACTCGAAAACAAAGGACTTTTCATCCAAGGCTTCTACCAAGAGATGCGCTACTTTTGCGACTGCATCCTGGAAGGCAAACCTGCCGAACAAGGATCACTGGAGTTCGCACTTGAAGTCATGAAGGTCTATGAAGCAGGACTCCGTTCAGAAGGTGATACGGTGCCTGTTTGATGCCTCTTCGGGGGAAAGATGTTAACCAAACTAATCTGTCGTAATTTCAAAAACTTTGGCGAAGTTGAGATTGAATTGGGGAATCCTGTCGTCTTCATCGGTCCAAATAATTCAGGCAAGACAACCGCGTTACAGGCACTCGCTTTGTGGGAGATAGGACTCAAACGGTGGAACGAAAACCGTAAAGGTAGAACAAACCGTGAAAAGCGTTCAGGTGTTGCTATTAATCGCCTCGACCTCATCTCCATTCCAGTACCGTGGGCACGATTGCTTTGGCGAAATCAACGAGTCCGTGATGCAGAAGTAGTTAATGGTAAACAGCGAACCCAAAACGTCCGTATAGATATTACTGTGGAGGGTGTTACTGCTGGCAAGGAGTGGAAGTGTGGTTTTGAATTCGATTATGCCAATCCGGAGTCCTTTTACTGCCGTCCGCTCAGGACTTCAGAGGTCGATGGCAAAGTGTCCGAGCGAATGCTTGTGCCAGAGGCGGCAGCAAATCTCTCTGTTGCTTTCCTCCCACCGATGTCCGGGCTCGCGGCCAATGAAACACGGCTTGATGATGGAGCAATCAATGTCCGGATCGGGGAAGGACGGACAGCGGAAGTCTTACGTAATCTCTGTTATCAAATTTCACAGGATGCCAAAACGTGGGAAAGGCTTTGCCATAAAATTGATACTTTGTTCGGTGTGCGACTTAATAGACCAGAATACGTTCCAGGGCGTGGAGAGATTGCAATGAGTTATCGGGAAGCATCTAATGAATCCTTAGACCTTTCTTCATCGGGACGAGGTTTACAGCAAACGCTCCTGTTACTCACCTATGTTACGGCACATCCGGGTTCTGTCCTGCTGCTTGACGAACCGGATGCCCATCTTGAAATCCTTCGGCAACGCCAGATTTATCAGGTCCTTACAGACTTAGCAACGGAACATGGCAGTCAAATTGTTGCTGCCAGCCATTCTGAAGTAATTCTTAAGAATGCAGTGAAGCGTGATGATGTTGTTATTGCCTTTCTGGGTACACCGCATCGTATTAATGACCGGGGTAGTCAATTGCTTAAATCGCTTAGTGATTTTGATTTTGAACATTATTATCAGGCGCAGCAAACGGGGTGGGTGCTTTATCTTGAGGGTTCTACGGATCTTTCAATCTTGCAAGCATTTTCGGAAAAACTTAGGCATCCCGCCCAAGAAATATTAAGAGCCCCTTATACCTATGATATCAGTAACCGACAAGGAAAAGCCCATAAGCATTTTTATGCTTTACGCGAGGCAAAACCGGATTTGGTAGGATTCTGTCTCCTTGACCGAATCGCTGGACAACTTCAGAGAGTCCCTGGATTAAGAACCTATGCATGGCAACGACGCGAGATTGAGAATTATATTGTATTTAGCAAACAGCCCCTAATTGAGTGGGCACGGGATGAAGCATTGGGACCTGCTGACGGTTCACTGTTTTCTGAACGTTGTGTGTCTATAATGGAAGAAACCATTGTGGAGATCGAAAAAGCCCGAGCAACACTTCGTCAGGAATCGCCTTGGTCGCCAGATATCAAAGTAACTGACGATTTTCTGGACGGACTTTTTGAAGTTTTCTTTGAAAAATTGGAAATGACCAATCTTATGAGAAAAACGAATTATCATACTTTAGTCCGATATTTGCCAGCAGACCAAATTGACCCTGAAGTCGTTGATGTACTGGATAGTATTTTAGAGGTCGCCAATAAAGCAGTGCCATTGAGCGGTGGTATGTAGCCTATAAATGGAGGAGAAAGCGTGGAATATAGACGATTGGGAAAAAGCGGTCTTAAGGTATCAGAAATCTGTTTAGGCACAATGACCTTTGGACACGGTGCCGACGAAGCAGAGGCAAACCGAATGGTGCATCTCGCTTCTGATGCAGGAGTCAATTTTTTTGATACTGCCAACTCCTATGCGGACGGTGAATCGGAAATCCTCCTCGGTAAAGCACTCAAGGGCAGACGGCGCGATGCCGTTGTCGCAACCAAGTTTTTTAATCCGATGGGCCCGGGGCCCAACGACTCAGGAATGTCGCGCCTCCATATTATGCAGGCGATCGACGACAGCCTCAAACGCCTCCAGATGGACTCTGTGGACATCTACTATATTCACCACGTCGATACGCAAACGCCGTTAGAGGAGATGCTTCGTGCACTCGACGATCTCGTCCAGCAGGGAAAAGTCCGATACACCGCATGCAGCAACTACCAGGCATGGCGGTTATCCGAGGCGTTATGGATGAGCACTGTCAACCGTTGGACAGAGTTTGCCTGCTATCAACCGCAATATAGCCTCGTTGTCCGTGATATAGAGCAAGAAATCGTTCCGCTCTGTGAACACAAAGGACTCGGAATCGTCGTCTGGAGTCCGTTAGCCGGTGGATTCCTCTCCGGTAAATACAATCCCGGTGAACGCACACACGGCGGCACTCGCTCAGAGGAAGGTTGGGCATACCCGCAACGCTATTTCGCCGACAACGCCGATGAGACCCTACAAACCCTCTTTGATGTGTCTGAAGAGCTCGAACAGAGTCCGGCACAAGTCGCACTCCGATGGGTGCTTGAGCAACGGGCGATGACATCGGTCATTGTCGGCGCAAGGCATGTAGGACATCTCCGCGATAATCTCGGCGCAGCGGGCTGGCGACTTCAGGGTGAAGCACTCCAAAAACTCAACGATGTCTCTCATCTACCAGACCGCTATCCCGAAGCAATGGAAAAGAACATGCACGAACGACGCGATAGTGCCGTCGATATGCCACGCCTGTAAAAACAAAAGTACGAACTTTTCTCTTTCAGATTTGACTAAATAAGAAGTAGAATCGCAGACATTTTGGATCAATTTGAATTATGTTGTCAAAAAAAAAGGAGGCGGGCATTCCTCCCAAACTTAAAAGTTTGGGCTTCCTGCCCGAAGATTAGGTGATGGGAAGATGGAAAGTTATTACAATTGCTGTAGCAGCCGTACTCGTTGTCGCTGTCGCTGTCGTCGTCGGACGCATCGTATTTGCAACCAAAGATGACGCAGGCAGCAGCGAGGCACAAAACATAAAAACCGCGATGGTTGAACGCGGCGATATCGCTGTGACGATTGATGCCACTGGCACAATCAAACCGTTGAATATTGTCGAAGTAAGTTCCAAAGCAAGTGGAAAGATTCTGGAACTCAGAGTTGACGCAGGTGATTACGTCCAAAAAGACGATATCATCGCTGTCGTTGAAACAACCTACGTCCAGATCAGTTTGGAACAGGCACAAGCCGACCTACAATCTGCTAAAGCACGTTTGCAACAGGCGGAAATCGATATCCAACTCCAGCAAGAACAGTCCGACATTCAGATCCGGCAGGCACAGGAATCTCTCGCTGAGGCACAGCAACGGCTCATTCAGCTCAAGGAAGATATCCGCCTTGAGAAAATAGCCAACCAACGCGGTGTCATGGATGCCGAAAACAGCCTCAACATCGCTAAAATTAGGTATAAACTACTCACCTCCGATGAAGTCAGGGACGAAAATAAACAGCGTGCACAAGCCACATTGGAACAAGATGAAGCAAACTTGGACCTGGTAACCGCAGAGCATGAACGCAATAAAACGCTTTATGAGAAAGAACTCATCTCGCAAGCCGCATTAGAGTCTTCACAGGCACAACTTAAATCGGCGCAGGCGCGGCATCGCTCCTCTGAAGGAAACGTGAAACTCGTAGAGCAACCCGCGACTGAAGCCGAACTCGAGTTGGGAAAAGCAGATATCAAGAAGGCAGAATTCAACCTCGCACTCGCTAAAGAACGCGTCGAAGGTGAAGCCGCGCGAGACATGGATATTGAACTTCAGCAGCAGCGGATCGTTCAGGCGGAAGAATCCTTGAAACTCGCACAAGCCAACCGCAAACAAATTACCCGAAAAGAACGCGACATCGAAACCGCACAGTTGGCAGTCAAACGCAATGAAACGCAGCTCGAACTGCGTCAAATTGAGTACGACGACACAGTTATCAAAGCACCTATCTCTGGAACAATTCTTGAGAAAAAGGTTGAAGAAGGACAATTGATCACTTCGCGTCTCTCCTCACTCGCATCAACTGAAGGACAGACAATCGTTACCATGGCAGACCTTGATACCGTATACGTCGTGACTGAGGTCGATGAAACTGACATCGGCAAGGTACAAATCGGACAACCGGTAACGATTACCGTTGAAGCGTACCCCGATATGCCATTTCAGGGCGCAGTCTTGAAGATCGCGCCACAAGGGCAAGTTATTCAGAATGTGACAACTTTTGAGGTGACTTCCGAGTTGCAAAATGTGGCAGCTACTGGAACGGGTCAGCGAATGATGCAAGGCGCAGAAGGTCGGCGCGGTGGCGGTAATTGGCAAGGTGGTGAAGGCCGACCAGATTTCGCAAATATGTCGGACGAAGAACGTGAACGTCTCCGCGCAAGGCGGCAACAACGCCAAGCAGAAGGTGGTGACGCTGATGGCATACCGTCAAGACCTACACCCCAAGAACCCCCGGTACAACAACCCGAACAGCAACAAGAAGATCCTGACGTAGCCGAAGCGAAAGCGGAAACTGATGAGGATGATTGGGGCGGACTCTTCGGCGGCTTCTTTGAGGAAACACCCGTAGAAGAACCGCAGACCCAAGCACAACCCGAAGAAACCCAAGATACAAAGATGCCCTTCCTCAAACCCGGTATGAACGCCAGCGTCCAAATTTCAGCCGTCAACAAAATAGGCATCCTCACCTTGCCGACCGAAGCCGTACTTGACATGCGCGGCAGGAAAATGGTCAGAATCATCAGCGCAGACGGTCAACCCGGACGACCACAGCCTGTTGTAACAGGTGTCAGCAGTTTTGACAAAATTGAGATCATCTCCGGACTCACCGAAGGCGATAGCGTCGCACTCGGAGGCTTTCAGCCCGGCGGTGGTGGTGAAGATTGGCGAAGACGCATGATGCAAAATCCCGCTTCCACAATGCGACGGATGACCGGCGGCGGTCGAGGACGATAAACACGCTAAACGCAAAATAATATAGGAGAGATGCTATGGGGATTCTTGAAAGTTTCGCAAACGCACTAAGTGCCTTATTGGCAAATAAACTCCGTTCTCTGTTGACAATGTTAGGTGTAATTATCGGTGTCGGCGCAATTATAACCACCACTTCAATTGGTGAAGGCGCGAAAGCCGATGTCACCGAACGGATTCAGACATTGGGGGCAAACATTCTCGCTGTCCGACCCGGACAGAGTATGTTTCGCGGACGCGGCTCTGCGGATGCCCGGAGAACCCTCACTGTCGAAGATATGGAAGCATTGCAAGAACGCGGGCAGACTTTCGGTTATGTCACCCCTGAGGTAAGCAGCCGGGCACAGGTGAAGTTCCTCAATAAGAACACGAACACAACCATCGTTGGCACTTCTCCAGCATACCTCGTCACAGCAAACTTTACCATCGAAAAAGGACGGTTCTTCACAGAAAGCGAGATCCGATACCGTGAACGTGTCTGTGTTCTCGGTAAAACGGTTGTTGACAACCTCTTTGTAAATATTGAACCGGTCGGTCAAACGGTCAAAATTAAGAACGTCGGTTTCCATGTCGTCGGTGTTATGAAAGAAAAAGGCGCGAGCGGATGGCGTAACCCTGACGACCAGGTTTTCATTCCCTACTCAACCGCGATGAAACGCGTTTTCGGATCCGACTATCTCTCAAGTATCAGTATACAGGCGAATGACGGAAAACTCCTTGAGGCAGCAGAAACCGAAGTAACCGCACTGCTCCGAAAACAACATAAAATCGCCGCAAATAAAGAACCCGATTTTCACATCCGAAACCAAGCCGAATTCATGGAAACACTCGAAGAGTCAAACCAAACCTTTACCAACCTAATCTTAGGAATTGCTGTCGTCTCGTTAGTTGTCGGTGGTATCGGTATTATGAACATTATGCTTGTCTCTGTGACGGAGCGGACGAAAGAGATTGGGCTACGCAAAGCCGTTGGCGCACAACGCTCCGATATCCTCGCACAGTTCCTCGTTGAATCCACGAGCCTTGCCCTCGTCGGTGGTGTCATTGGTATCGGTGTCGGCATCGGCGGCGCGGATCTGGTCACATCGCTCTGGGAGTGGCGAACCCTCGTCTCGCCGATGTATGGCATAATCTCCTTTGTTGTCAGCGCATTGGTAGGCATCTTTTTTGGCGCGTACCCGGCGTGGAAAGCCGCAAAACTTCATCCGATCGACGCACTCAGACACGAATAGAATATCGCGTGGCTATTGCAGCACATCGCCATCTCTTGGTAGGAGCGAGCTGTGCTCGCGATATTTTCTCTTGGTAGGAGCGAGCTGTGCTCGCGATATTTTCTCTTGGTAGGAGCGAGCTGTGCT
>ASZN01000110.1 GCA_000406005.1 Candidatus Poribacteria bacterium WGA-3G | reverse complement strand
ATTTTTAATTGATCATCCTGTTGTGCTTGATATTCTTCGCGAGATTCTCGGAGAAATTCGGATGGAGTCGAGTTGGTTCACCTATCGTCGAGCGGGCGACGGTGGGCCGCCGCCCCACGGTGGTGTGCGGAACGTGAACCCGAACTTCAGTTATCAGTGTCATGGGGATAAGATATACTCGGCACTGACGCGCGTCGTTTTTGAACTCAACGAAGTCAAAGCGGGTGAAGGTGGGACACTGTTTTTGCCGGGGAGCCATAAAGCGAATTTCCGCATTCCTGACGCGCACCGCCAAACAGATTCGCCGCTCTTTGAAACATATAGTTGTCCGCCGGGTTCCGTGGTTATCTTCACGGAAAACCTCTGTCATTCGGGAGTCGAGTGGACGAATCCAGAGCGTCCTCGGATCGCTGTCTTCAATTGTTACAATTTCGTCGGATGTCAATTCCATAGGCCTTCCGTGCCGAAGCACATTATTGAAGGACTGCCTCCAGAAAAACAGGCGTATTTTCGCGATGTTTGGGTTTGGAATCAAGGCGGTCCCGACAACGGTAAAAACCTGCGTTACGAAAGTTAGTGTATCCTGTGTGAAGGAAGCGTTTGATAATGCGAAGGCACGGCGCGAGGCGGATTCTGTCAACCACACCGGCATCAGGCATGGGTGCTAAATTAAAAACGCCTTCTGTATCGCTGATCCACGCTGCAAGATCGGACGCGTCGCGAAGCGTCTCAAAGTGGCGATGGACGCTGCTGGGTGTGATGCTCAGCATCCCGCCTGTACTCAACATTATTTTATTTGGTATAAGTGCCGTTGTCCTGAGCGTCTTAACCCCAACAATTGACCTGTCTATGCCGGAACGACGAGAACGCTATTTTCAAAACCCTGCGCGCTACACGGTAGAATACCGGCGTATTGCAAAACGATTACGGCGCATGCGAACCTTCTATGGATGGATGGCGGGGGTTATTATTTTCAATCTCTTTTAAATAAAAAGGTAAGGAACGAATGCCAGACGAACCGACCCCTTATAAGGGTTTAGAAAACCGACTCATTTTACGGGATCACCTCGCTGCAGACCGGACTATCCTTGCGAACGAGCGGACTTTTCTGGCGTATATTCGTACGGCGTTAACACTATTTGTCGCGGGTTTATCCTTTGTCCACTTCAAAGACATCTTTAGCACGCAGGTCGCTATCTTTAGTTCGCATGTTGTTGAGATAATCGGCATCATCTTTATTTTACTCGGTATCGCTACCTTTTTCGTTGGACTCGTGAGATACAGACGTATGCGAGCACTTATTTATAAGATCAAACAAGCGGAACTTAAAGCGGAACTTAAATTAGGAGAAAAAGACGCATTATGAAAATAAGAGAGGTCGTTGTAACCGGTCAGAACGAAGTCGAATTACAGACAAATGAAATAGACACGCCGGTGCTTGGTGCCAATGAGTTATTGATAGACACAGAATATACTTTTATTAGTAGTGGAACAGAACTCGCGAACTATACCGGCAGAGAACCGAAAGTTTTTCAAGAGGGTTCGTGGTGCGCCTATCCTTGGCGTTCTGGCTATGCGAATGTCGGAATCGTACGCGAGATCGGTTCAAATGTTACCCGCGCCGCTGTCGGTGACCGGGTTTTTACTTATGGACGACACGCTTCAACGGTTCGCTATTCACAAGATCGGCTTGTCGCACCTGTCAGAGAAGCAGTAGATCCGGCAGTTGTCGCAGCATCACGGATGGCAGGGGTCGCGATGACAGCGATCGTTGTCGGAGAAATCGGGACGAACCCCTGGACCGTCGTTTTCGGATTGGGGCTCGTCGGGAACCTCGCATCACAGATGTTTCAGATTCACGGCTGCCGCGTCATCGGCGTTGATCCGGTAGCAGCGCGGCGTAAACTGGCGCAGCGGTGCGGGATTGAAGCCACCGTCGGTGGAGACGCTGATGCGGCACAAGCACAGATACAGGAAATTACGGGCGGTGAACTCGCAAATATTACTGTCGATGCGGTGGGACATAGTGGTGTCGTTATGCAAGCACTCCGTGCTACCGCTAACCATGGGCAGATCATCATTCTTGGGTCGCCGCGCGTCTCGGTACTTGGAGATTTGACTGAACTGCTATCGGATACGCATCTACGCTGGATTACGATCCGCGGCGCATTAGAGTGGTGCGTTCCGATGTATCCAGATATCGGCAACCGAACGTCTCAATGGAGTAAACAACAGACTATTTTTGACTGGATGGCGCGCGGGCAGCTACACGTCGAACCGTTAATCTCGCATCGCCTCAAACCCGAACACATTAAACAGGCTTACGACGGTCTCTTGAATGAACCGAATGTATATACAGGGGTTGTTCTGGATTGGACGGCGTCTGTCTAATGTGTATTAAGCAGAAAAAACATTATGAAAAAAACAGACTTGTTTCAGAATTACATCGAATCTGAGTTGCCACCCGGACTTAAAACGCGGTTAGAAAAAAAGCAGGTGACAGACATCGCGTTCTCGCCAGATGGCACACGCATCGCTGCAGGTGGCGATGGACGTATCTGGATATATGATACCGCCAGCGGTTCACAATTTGCTATGCTTTCAGGCTATACGGAACGGGTGCGTGCATTGGCGTTTGCACCAGATAACTCGCTTCTTGCGAGTGGAAGTGAAGATAACACACTCCGATTGTGGGATACTGAGACGGCGCGTGAAGTGCTGACGCTCGCTGGAAATTCCAATCTGGTGCAGGCGTTAGCGGCTTCATCACCGGACGGTGTGCCACTGCCAGGGTGGGACCCGCGGACGGAGCGGTTGCTTGCGACTCCCGCTGAGGCTCCCGGACGCATTCGGAGTTTAGCGTTTTCACCGGATGGTGCAACGCTTGCGAGTGGCAGCGGTGATGGTAAAATTCGGTTCTGGGAAGTTGAAACCGGGCGGCTCCTGTCAACATTCTCAGGACATGATGGACTTGTTTTGGCACTGGCATTTTCGCCACAAGGGAAGTCGCTGGCAAGTGGTGGTTCGGATACACTCGTTCGATTGTGGGATACAGACGATGAGCATCTGATTTCGCTCTTCAGAGGACATACCGATTCGGTCAGTGCCTTGACATTTTCTGGTGATGGTGAATTGCTTGTCAGTGGTGGCAGAGATCGACACATTCAAGTATGGGATGTCGGTACAGATGCCCTAATATCGTCATTTCCGATACCGGAAGGCGCTGCCCAAGAATTGGTGTTTTCGGAAGATGATACCAAACTAATATGTATAACATATGGTGGCTCGCTTCTAATACGGGACCGATGAGTTTATAGCGTTCGGGAGCGGGAACAATGAAAACGAGGCGACGATTGCGCGAACATACCAGATGGTGTCCGGATGGTAGGATGCCCGGACAGCGATTAAAAAGAAAGAAGTGGCTCGTCGTGTTTATCGTATTAAGCTGCGCGACGTTAGATGTGCTTCTACTTTTCATCTCAGAGAAAGCCGTATCTATACTGTTAGAGGATGCACCTTATTTGCCGATGGAACGTGCGCAATCGTATACACACCTCGCCGCTTTCAGAACTGATTCTGCTTCGAAACATCAGGATGCTATTGATGCGATTGCGTTTTCACCGGACGGTCTAACACTCGCTGCGGGTGGCTATCGAGCGATTCATTTGTGGGACGTAAGAACCGGTAACCCAATAGATACTCTTAAAGATGGCGGAGGTTGGGTCCATGCGCTCTCGTTTTCACCGGACGGAAAAACATTGGCAAGTGTGAGTACGGAGAGCAGACGAGATGGTTTGCGTCCTGTGATACTGTTGGACCCTCTCGTGCCGTTAGAGGATAATGGGCTTCAGACTTTAGTCTCTCATACAATCCGGCTTCGGGATACCAGAAGCGGTGCGACGCGCTTGACCTTTCCCGTGGATACACTGCCGATCACCACGTTAGAATTCTCATCGGACGGTACCCAACTCCTCATCACCAGTCAGCAAGGCTTCATAGACATATACGATAGTGACACCGGTTACCATGAGCGACTGAGCGGATCCCTACTTGTGTACAATGTGATGTGTAGGACCTATCAATTCAACGCTTTGGCATTTTCATTGGATGGCACGATTTTCGCAACCGGTAGTCGGAACATGGAACAGCAGTTATACGATGTTGCCGGTGCAGAAATCGGATTATGGGATGCCGACACTGGACACCTACTTCACACATTCAATCAACCCGGTGGACGCATCAAGTTGTTAACCTTTTCACCAGATAGGAAAACGCTTGCCAGTGTAGGATATGATGGTGTGTGGTGGAATAGAAAAAAAAAGATTTTCGTTTGGGATGTAGAAAATCGTCGCCTACTCTCTATGATTGATGTCGGTATGTCGGGGGTCAGGGCGTTGCAGTTTGCACCTGATAGTATTACACTCGGTAGTGCACACGGCGACGGAACTGTACACCTATGGGACATAACTGGGAGAACAAATAGGTAAAATTGGCAATTGAAAAGCGAAGGTTGAAAGGAGCTAAAATAGTGATTGGTATCTCTTATCATGCTGGCGGGATGAAAGACCTTCCGCTACAAGAAGTTATCACGATTCTCGCCGACACCGGCTACGATGCGATTGAGATGATGTGCGGCCCAGAGGCGCATATCCCGTCCGGTGAAGTCACAGACGGTTTGCTTGAAGATGTCAAAACGATGGTATCTGACAACGGATTAAAGGTCTCTGTTATTAATCCGTTTACTGGAGGCGGTCTATACCAACTGGCGATGGAGGACCAACAAAGAGCAGTTGACCACTACGCGCTTCTTCAAGATGTAGCAGTCGCGCTTGGAGCAGGCGGTGTCAATTTTCTCACCGGCTATGGTGGCGATAAAGGCGACGCGTTCGCATGGCGGCTCCTCGTGGATGTACTGAAACCGATCTGTCGCCGTGCCGAAGAACTCGGAGTAACGATGAATATCCACAATCATGAGGCAACGACGATTGATGCGTCTGCAAAAGTTACGCTTCTGATTGAACACGTCGGGTCTGACGCACTGAAGTCGCTCAACGACATCACTAATTTCTATCATCTCGGTGAGGATATTGCTGAGGTTACCGAAAGACTGGGACCGCTGACTGCACATTGCCACGTTAAAGGTGTAACAGGCATGTATCCGTATAGTACGTTTCTGATTCCGGGTGAGGATGGCGATGAATTGGATTTTCGGACGTTTGCGGCGAGTTTAGGGAAAGTGGGGTATGATAAATATATCTCGGTAGAGACGTTTCCGCACATGCGGATGGCGAAGGCACAGATTGCTTACGACATGATGGCAGGGAGGTTGAAGGAATTGGGTTTACGCTAACGTAGTAGGCGCGGTTTTTAACCGCGCCTATTGGATGAAATAGATGGTTACTTGGTTTCCAAGGCCTTGATGCCGGGCCAATCTCGCCACATATCATCATTTGGCGGTTCTTCCTGTGTCCGTTCCAGCTCAGTTTTTCGGAAATCGTATAGCACCGCCTGTCGGATCTGCCGCGAGTGGTTATGTCCAGCGGCATGCCCGATACGATGATGCCAGAAGACGATATCCCCCGCATTACCGTAGCATTCAACGCCTGGACCTCTGCTGATGCGCTCGCGATCGACATCATATTGTGGTGTCGGTTCGTTTTTGTATTGCGAATAGTAATCGTAATAGAAGACCTGATGGCTCCCTGGCCAGACCGTAAATCCGCCGCCTTCCGGGGGTACGTCGTCAATATATCCGACTGCACCGAGATGGAACGGATGCGCGTCCACATGGCATCCTATTGACTTTTTCGGGACATCGCCGTAGGGTAGTGTGCAATAGATGCCGCGTACACGTTCCGGTCGTACCAGATTCCCTTCGCCTAACAGCTGCTCCGCCATCCCCCAGACGTTCGGATCGGTGGCGAGGAGTTGAACCATCCAATCTTCGCCGCCGGGTTCCCGGAAATTCCAGCGGAAGCCGCGCCGATTATTGTTTTTGTCAACCTTTTCCTCTTCAGGGGTGAAGGGGCCTACCCAAGTCTCAGGGTCATTACGTTTGCGTCCTTCGGGCGCGCCGTCCCAGAGTCTTGTGCGTGCCCGATCCATTAAGTCTGGATTCAGGACGTTCCGTTTCACCAAGTATCCTTCAGTCTTGAAAAATTCGATGTCTTTCTCTGTAAGTTCAACCATTGTCTTCTATCCTTTCCTGTTGAAGTTGCACTGCGTGTGCTAACGGAAATTTCAGTGAAAAAAGGTGAAGCCGTCTCTGTAACCTAATGTCGTTAAAGAATTTTAAGGAAATTTAACGATTTTTTCAAGGAAAAGTAACAAATTTTTGACAAGCATCACTGTTTTAGGATCCGAAAAACAAGATAGCGAACCGTAACAACGAAGATGGCAAGATTTGACAAGAGGACGCATTTTCCTTATAATTATATATATGCTGAGATTTGTATTTATTCTACTGCTATTCATTTCATATCCTATCCTTCTCCTTGCGCACCCGGAAGGGATAGGCGAGCACGTCATTGAGGCTTACCGAATTGAAGGCGAACCACCAGAGATTGACGGTGTGCTGGACGATGCTGTATGGCAGCAGGCGGAACCCCAAAGCGGCTTTGTCCAACTTGAGCCTGCGCGCGGGACACTTGCGACCGATGATACCGAGTTCCGTATCGCTTACGATGCGTATAATCTCTACGTCGCCTTCCGATGTTATGATGCCGAACCCGATAAAATTGTGAATCGGATGACGCGGCGCGGCGATGTCTATGCCTCAGATGTTATCTCTTTCTTCATCGACCCACATCACGATCATCGCACTGGGTATAAATTTGCGACAACCCCTGGCGGTGTTCAGAGTGACAATTACCGATATGAAGATACACAGCGCGACTCGAACTGGAAAGGCATCTGGTGGGTTGAAAGCAGTATAGATGACTTAGGCTGGAGTGCTGAGTTCAAGATCCCGTTTTCTAACTTCAGATTTACCGATAAACCGACACAGACCTGGGGGTTTGATGTCGAACGTTCAAACCGTCGAAAAAGCGAGGTCACGGTCTGGAAACAACTAACACAGGCGGGTGTCGTTACACGAATGTCGGATTTAGGGCATATTGTGGGGATTCAAGGTATTGAGACGGGGAAAAATTTTGAGATTTCACCTTATGTTTTAGGTGGTGGTGCCGATGCTGCTGACACGGACCTCGCGCGTCAACTCGGCACAGGCTTGGATGTCCAATACAGTCCGACAAGTGCGTTGAAGGCGAACGTCACTGTCAACCCCGATTTTGCGCAGGTTGAAGCGGATCAGTTGGAGATTAATTTGACGCGGTTTCCGACGCGGTTTCCAGAAAAACGTCCGTTTTTTGTTGAGGGGAACAGTTTCTTTGAAACGCCATACAACCTGATGTTCAGTCGCCGTATTGGGAGTCGCGGGAGTATCCTTTGGGGTGGTAAACTCACGGGGAAAGTAGGCAACTATTCCATCGGTGCTTTAGGAAACCAAACGGGTGCATTCGGTTTTTCTGAGGATGCCTCGGAGGGGCACAACCTAACAGGTTATGCTACAAAGGAGAAGGCGTGGTTTTCTGCCATCCGCATCAAACGTGACATCCTCAAACGCTCTAACGTCGGGATTCTGCTTGTAAATAAAGAGCGACCCGATGGCGATAATTGGACGCATAGTAGAGTCGGCGGCATTGATATGAATCTTGCGCTCGGCAAAACGTATCATTTGACGGGTCAGTATGCCGGTAGCTTTCACCCCGGAGAGGATAAAGATAACTTCGCGTATACTGTCGATTTCGCGCAGCGGAACTATCTCTGGAGTAGCAGTATCGGATTTGAACGGGTCGCGCCGCACTTTGAGATTAACCAGACGGGGTTTTTACGGAAAGAACGCAACCGCGGTTGGCAGCGCGTCTATATGCGCACCTCTTATTCACCGCAGTGGGGCAATCGCCAGTTTTTTTCTGGTATCAGCACCCGTCTCTCGCAAAGTCTTTACACGCCGGAATACTTTACCGAATGGAGAGAACGCAATCCTGAACGCTCCTTATCACCTGAATTCGATGAGGATCTTTTCCGATGGAGTGTTAGTGCTAACGTCGGGATGGACTTTAGAGAGATCCTTTTAGACGATGTCACGGCATACTATTATCGTAGCCGAGAGGTAGAATTGACAGAAGTATTCACGGTAGATGGATACGGGTTCTCTATTGATACTAACTCTGCGTATCCGATCGCTATCGGTATCGAGATGGACTTCTCGGACTATTTTAACTTCGGACGACAACAGTCCGGAAAACAGCGAAGTCTCACGCTTGAATCTACGCTACGTCCACAGAGCAATTTCTCCATAGAATTAGATAGTAGTTACGCGCAGAGTCTTGATTTAGAAGGTGCTATTGATGGCAGGTTTTTCGTCGGCTCGTTGCGTGCGACCTATTTATTCACGCGCGAATCGTTTCTGCGTCTGTTCGCACAAGCGGGGAGGGAACGTCTGTTATCAGCCGAAGTTCATGAGAATTATCTGCTAAGTCTCCTATTCGGATGGGAATATAGTCCAAAGAGTCATCTTTTTGTTGCTTATAACGAGACTTGGGCGGATGCGCCTGTTGGAACAGGTTTGAATCGTGAGTTACGATTAGAAAACCGGGTTGTTGTGGTTAAAGTAACCTATCTTTATAATTTATAGCATATAGGACTTACGCATGCTGCTCTTTTGTAGCACAAACTTCATAGTTTGTGTCACCAGAACGCTGTGTTTTCCGAAAATTCTCATCTAACAGAACGGGCTGCAGTCAAAATTGCGTAAGTCCTAATCAAATATGCATCGTGGGAATTCACGCAAAATTTAGCGTCCGTATAGGGAGGCACTTGCTGAGCGAGTGATGATGCACCAATGGTAAAAAAAATCGCACTCAGTCGTTTTGGGATAGGTAATATCAGTTTTAACGTGATTTCCCGTCCCCTGTTTTAAGCCTTACCATCCCCACCAAAATCCTTCAAAATCTTTTCAATCTGAGCCCTAAAGAGCAGGAGTACCCCGAAAGCGAAAAGAACCCCGAGCGGAATAAAAAGTATATCAAGCATAAACAAAAAGTGAGGAGTTTCCCCCTCACCCTTAAAGTGAACCCTCATCCTTGAAATGAACGCAAATGTGAAGAAAAAACTCAAAAAAACCGCATAAAACGCCCAAAAAACTTGAAAATAGGCTTGAAAACAAACTTGAAAATGTGGTAGACTTATGAAAATCGGACACACACTTTACAATGTGCGAAATTCTATAGATTGGAGATACCTAAACATGGAGATTGCAGAGTTTGAAATAACTCAGTATAAAAACAGTATTCAATCTGGCTTGGGTTTTAGTGTTACACTTCCTGATATTTTAAGAATACAACATGAGCCACCGGTTCCTTTTCAAGAACGTGTTAGACAGGAAGGGTATCCGGAGTTCCAAGTAGATATGCTAGAAGATACTGGCAATAGAATATTTGAATTTTTTTCAAAGGACCATGATTATAGAATCGGTTTTCAAAAAGGTTTGTTGGCTTTGATATATAATGGGACATCTATACATTATGAAAATATTAGAACACGTATAGAATACATGATGAATACGTTTATCGATCTGTATTCACCTGCCTACTTCAAGGGAGTGAATCTAAGGCATCAGTATTCCATAGATGTCTCATTTTTGCGTAATTTGGACATAGATTTGAATTTGTGTGTACCCACATATATTTTCCCAGAGGTATCGACCCCATTTAGTGAAAATCTCTACGCCTTAAGTAAAGTTTCGCGATTCACTTATAATGGAGTAGAGATAATTGCAAATTATGATTTTTTTCCAATAGAAACGAATAATAGAGAATTATATAGTGTGAGTATTGGGTGTTTGTATGAACAAGATATAGGAGATATAAATGTCATCCTTACGAAATTTGATGAACTTAAACAAACCGCCTGGAATGTATTACACTCCAGTATTACCGACTACCTTAGAGAAGCCATGGCCGAAGTCAACTGATAGATCAGAGTTGAGTGATACACCAGTTGAAAAGTCTAAATTTTCGGAATTTGTGAATGACAGAAAGGATACTTTTCGTCCACAATCCGAACTTGCCTTCATGGATCTTATTGCTACGCGTAATAAAAGTCGCGTTGAGGAAAGTTTTGATTTGGACTCTAATTTGAATGCTGAAGGTCTATTTAGAGACGTTACGGATGTTTCTGATCAACACCTTCCTGCATTGCCTTTATCAGTGACAACAGAGAGTAAGCGCAAACAGAATTTTATTGAATTTCAGTCCATCTACGAGGATATTTTAGATCGAGTTAAACGTGAAGCAGAACAAGCCTGTTTGTTAGACAGTGATATTGAGAAAATAAAAGATG
The DNA here is from genome assembly GCA_000406005.1 of Candidatus Poribacteria bacterium WGA-3G. Classification (GTDB taxonomy): domain Bacteria; phylum Poribacteria; class WGA-4E; order WGA-4E; family WGA-3G; genus WGA-3G. The sequence continues at coordinate 1,034 of ASZN01000110.1, read as the reverse complement.
AAACTTATGATGATTCTGCTATTGTTATGCAAGAAATTTTCAAGGCTGATGTTTCCAGTCCAGAAGTTGACTGGAATGAAGATGGCAGTATCAACCTGAGTTGGTTGCTAAAAACGGGTGGAACCTCTACGATACTCTTATATGGGGATGATTATGCGATATATAACGCGTATTTGGAACAAGACAATTATGTGAGAAGTGTTTGTAAAATACGCGGTAATTCAGTGTTTCCTAAATTAATTGAAATATTGTCAGATATTACAGAATAAGAGAGTTACATGAATTCAAAAAAACCGACTGGAAGGTTCACTCGATTTATTAATGAGGATAGTAAATTTTTTGCCAATGGTCGTGTAAAACCTAGGGCTTTTTATCCGAAAAGGGGTGAAACCGATATATCAGTGTATTTGACTGAAAGTTTGATTGAAAGCGATATATGGGAGTTAGGGAATCAGCATATAAAACCTACATTGGTAGGGCGTGCAGACTTTGATGCCTATAAGGTATATGATGTAGGCTTGTCTATTATAGTAGACAACAGCCCGATGTGGCATGCGGCGTTGGGTCCTTTTCCAAAGGTAACATCTGAATCAGATAGAGAAGCAAAGGAGATGCGATCTCATATTGCCGCTCAGCTGGCTGAGATGAGTAACGCAAAGCGGTACACCTGTCCATAGAACTGAAAGGATAACCTCTTTACACTTCCACACTCTCCTTGATAAACTTCCAGAAGATGGTTTCCCGGTGTCGATTGTTATAGGCATAACACCGTTCCGCCACATACAGCGGTGTATACCCAGTAGAATAGTGGTGGTGTTGTCCGTACCATGCGCGTTTCAATAGCGACCAGAACCTGAAGTGCATACGCTTATTTAGGCCACAATTTCGCAAAGTTAAGACAAGTTTTGTCTTTGAAATTCGATAGGTGTCAAATATCCTAACGCCGAATGTGGGCGTTTCTGATGATACACCTGTTCGATAAAATGTCCGATGCGATCTCTCGCCTCGGTGATGCTTTGATAGTCATTGATGTG
>ASZN01000109.1 GCA_000406005.1 Candidatus Poribacteria bacterium WGA-3G | reverse complement strand
CAGGCTATGCTACGTAAGAAACGCTTTTTTGTAGCGTATGCTGTTAGCTTGCGCCATAACGAGTCCAGTCTAAAACGCACACAGCCTAACAGGCTATGCTACGTAAGAAACGCTTCGTCTACAGGGACTTTTGCTAAGACGCGAGTTGTTGATCAAAACCATTTAAAATCTAATTCTAAGAGACATACGGTGGCTGCCGCCCAATGCAGGGTGGTTCGCAAACGCGTAGTCTAACCCGGCTCCGGCACCCGTAAGGAATCTAAGGTTCAATCCGACACCTGCCGTTAAACGCCGAACCCTTTCAATACCTTTGCGTTCATCAAAGCCGATACGCAGCGAAAGCAGATCGAAGAGCGTCCACTCAGCACCGCCGTGCAATTCAACGCCGTTCTTGATATAGGTATCCAACGCTAAGATGAGTGTGCTCTGGAAAATGGGGAGTGCATGCGTCGTCGCGATGCCGATTTTCAGATTCGGCGATATCGTCTCAGTATGTGATGCCAGGTCTGCCGATGGCGGAGGCGTGTTCCAATAAATTTTTGTCCGAAAAGCGTCGCTCGCTTGCAATCCGAGCGTTAGTTGATGTGGTTTCTCGGCAGATGTCGTTGCAACAAAACCGATGTCAGCACCACCGCCGATGGCGTTTGTGGTTCGATAGCTGCTCATATAGAGAAGTTTAAGTGTACCACCGAGATGAAAATCGACAGCGTTGAAGGAAGGGATTGTCCAACCGGACGAGAGAAGGAAAGCGTTGTCTGTATTGTTGAAAGTCCCTATCACTTGTGGACGGTTCGTCGGTCCAACGGGACGACTCACGACCGGCAGGCTGGTGATCGGAATATCGTTAACACCGACACGCAGCCAACTGACACCGATCGCGCCACGATCCTTCAGGGGATGGATGTAGCTCACAAAATCGTAAGCATCCTGTCCGTTGAGTGTGGAATGCATGAAACTGACCTCATATCGGGTGAGCTGCCCCAACCCCGCAGGATTCCAGTAAGCCGCGTAAGCGTTGTCACTCAAGGCAGTCCCTGCGCCCCCCATAGCGAGTGCGCGCGCCCCGACACCAAGCGTCAGGAAGTCCGCCGTGTATTTTGCATCCACAGATTGAAGCGTAGCCCATAGCGTAATTATTGGAACAATAGCGTATATGAAACTTTTTTTCATAGGAGTCAGTAACCAGTGGCCAGTAACCAGTGGCCAGTTAAAGAGGCGGACGGTTAACCAAAAATCTCAGAAGAGGTAACCAGTAACCAGTGGCCAGTTAAAGAGGCGGACGGTTAACCAAAAACGTCTTTTCTTAACTGGTAACTGGTAACTTCTTCTACCGCAACTTCATCATTTTGAGTATCTCGGTAATATCTTTTTCACCTTCACGTTTAATCTGGAGTTTAGCGTAGTAAACGCCGTTTGACACTTCAACACCATCCGCATCTCTGCCATCCCACTCTACCATCAAGAACCCGGGAGTTGCTGGTATAGAGAGTTCCCGAATCATTCGTCCGCTTAAGGTATAAATTTTTACGACGAGTGAATCCGCCGGTGCTGTTAATTCACAGGTGAGTGTGGTTTTACGGGGGAACGGATTCGGATAGTTCAGAAATGAGAGCAGCTGCAAGTTGTCGTGAACCTGGAATGTAATGCGTTTTGTGTCGGTGTTCCCGTGTACATCGCTTGCTGTTAACCGAAGTTCGTACTCACGCGGCTCAAGCTCTGGCGACGGGTACGTCAAAACGAGTTGATTCGAGCCGGGGTGGTGCGTCAGTTGATACGCTTCTGGCAGAATAGGTTCATATTCACCAGACACCCTTCCAAGTTCTAACAACAAGGGTCGGGTAAGATAATCGAGTCCACTCGGATCGGTTAATGTTGCACCGATCAGTGGTTCGGGATCTGTTGCATCACCCGGAACAAAATGCTGCTGTTTACCGATAGTGAGCTGTATATCTGGTGGCACGGTGTCGTCGCTGTAAAGGAGCGTGATGGGTCCGAGTCTATCGGTGGTCGCGCGAATAGTCCCAACAGGTCGGGTTTCAAAGCGGAATCTATCTCCTGGCGTAAACGGATTTTCACCTTGTGTTAGTTGGAGACGTAACCCGTAGGGTTCATAGAAGAACGGTTGGCCGACTGTCCCACGGAGCGGTGTACCATCAGATGCGGAACGTAAGACCCCTGTTCTCTCACCTTCAATCTGAAATTCGGTGTCTGAAAGGAAAAAGACAATCCATTGATCTTCAGGCATCTCCGTGTTCGGTGCCAGTTCAATATAGCTGATAGTGCCAGTACCGCGATTGGTATCTCTGAAACCGGCAGGGGACCAGCGTAATTCTTGTTGTAACGGACCTTCAACGTTCGCTCCACCTTCCAGTGTTTGGCTGATTGCAGTTACGTTAAATGTCCAGACATCGCCAAATACGAATGGCTGTTCAAAATCTTGTTCCATATTAAGGGCGAACCCGTGCGTCCAGTTCGGATAGTCTATACTGAAACCTGCAAGTTGCTCTACTGGCGAAATCATTTCTAATTCACCAAGATTTTCTGGATTGTCTACACCGTCTACAAAAGGTGCGTGTAAGACACGGTATGTGCGCGGTCCAGTAAAAAAAAGAACGTATTTTCCGACGACTGCGCCTTCAGGTTGAATGCGGACATCTCGGAGCCGCCCACCGCCGACATTCTTCGCATTTATATTTGTTATATGTATACGTCGCCTTGATGTTCCTGCAGCATCGGTTAGATGTTGAGAAGGGAGTCGGGTCCAATATCCGAGTGTTGAATTAAACATGTAGACCCCCATCTCACGTGCCCGCGCGGCAACTGCTGCGTCAAGTGTGTCTGTGACCTCTAAGCCACCCGCTATCTCCTCCGAACTTCCCAATACCTCTTCGGCAAGCTGCGTTCTAAGGGTCCCATAATCGAAATCCAAATCAATGGATATCAAGTTACCAGTGACGGGTAGCCAGTTGCCAGTTAAAGCGGTTTCTTGCTGGAAACTGGAAACTGGAGACTGGAGACTTCTTTGCTGACGGCTGATAGCCAATTCGTATCCATAAGTGGAAACACCAGGGAGGGGTGCGCGCTTGGGCTGCCCGTTCTTGTCAACTCCTGCAATTGTGTTTACGGTAATCGGTAATGAATCGCGGTTAGAAACCGCTCCTACGTTTTCCGATCCTATAGCAGCAAACAGCGGTGCATCTAAAGAACGGACTGCAAGTACTGCCACATCCTGAAACGTACCGGATGGCACCGTAACGACACAATTTCCGTCCAAACTGATAATTTGACCTGAAGCGGCAGCATCAATTGCACCCATATCAACAGAAATACGCCGGTAGGCGATATTATCTTCTTCGTCATTCTCAACGACTTCACCCGGACGCTCCGATTCCGTTTCTGTTGCATCAATATAAACAAAGATGTCGTGCATACCCGGACGCAACGGGTCCGTTAGATTCAAAGTTGCCGTCGCAATCGGTAAGACGTTCAACGGATCAGGTTCATAGACCTGTTTCCGATCAGATGCTTTTCCCACATTCACCAATGGCGTGCGTTGCAGCCAGTCACTGGGTTGTATCTGTGCGCTGCCGAGAAGCACAGCATTGCTATCAACAAGCATGTCCTCGTCAACATCCGGATTCCCATTAAAAAAACTGATTTCGACGGGTGTCTCTATATCAGTGCCTTCTACCTGAACATCTGTTTCCAGAAACCACTGCTTTCGCTCAGTGTTGTAGCCGTAACGAATCATATCAGACCTCTGTACCTGTACAACAGAGAGGTTCGGATAGACATAAGGATAATATTGCAATCTATCGCTTAGCGTGATATTGCCATCGGAGTCTGTGACCTGAATATCGTATCGGACGGCGGAACCGTCTGTAGGTGCGTCTAACGGTTCCGGTGTTGTCCACCACTCGTCCTCGTTCCCTTGAACGAGGTGCACAGTTTCCCAGGTGCGAGTCGCTAAATTCCGCCATTCCAAAACCACCAAGAGCGATTCATCACTTTCATCGGAGACCTGAACAGAGATACGAAATTTGTCATCACCGACCAATTCGGGACGGATGTCAAGAATTTTAGGGACATTGACGGTAAACCCATCGCCCCCGACAGCGACTGTTGTATTGCTCTGTGCGTAATATTCAACGTGTGCATCACCACTGGCAATGTTTTGTGGAACGGTGAAAGTTACAGGCGGATACGCGCCTCGGTTAACAGAAAGTGTCTTCGTCAATACAACATCACCGGTATAGTACTCAACTGGACCGGCGATCCCTTGAGAAACGGCTGTCTTACCGGGAAATACAGCCTTAACGGTGAGCGTTCCATCAAAATCGTTATTTTTAACAAATTGTTTCTTCTGACTTAATGCGTCGTAATCAGCATCGAGAATGTGTCCGGGCGCTATTTGGAGTGTATCCCCTGGGGCAACTGTCTTCGTTTCAATAGCAGGCTGAATCTCGCCATTAGCGATAGCCATTTGTAAAGCGGGATCCCCAAATAGCGTGTATTCTAACATGACATCAATTTGTCCAGTCCCTTCCGTGATCAAAAGTTCGGTTTTTGAGTCGAAGCTCAAAGGTCCGAGTTGTCGGACGTTCCGTTTAAAGAGCATATCAAAGATAATACGGTTGAGTGCGTCGTTCCCGCTGGCGTAAGTGAGGCGTGTGGCACTTAACATACCGATGATACCGCCTCTCTCCTTACGCAACAGCTGCTCCGCCATGCTCGGTTCCCCCGGTTCATCAAAATAACCGTTGTAACAACTCAGCACCAACATGAAAGGGATCCTATCCGTCTCTGCGACCTGATCAACAGCTAGGTTGTCAAAGATGATTTCGTGTGCCCAGACGGTTCTGCCTCCATGTCCGGCATACTGTGCGAGTACGGCGCCCTCTCCAAGTGCTTCAATGATCATATCTTTCGCGAGGCGTTGGGGATGGACGCTAAAATCATCGGGTTTCGCCTCGACCTCATCCGTAATATCCTCAAGGAAAATTTCGACTGTCTCGTACCCCAATCGGGTATGGTCCTTCGCGATCTCGTCGAGGCTCTTCTTAAATATAAAATCTCCAGAATTGCTAACTTCATCGTCAGCAACGGAGATGATCCTTCTCCGCCAGTCGTCGTTTGGTGGTGCCTGTTCATAAGCCAAGATTTTGCTGATAACAGCCTCGGCTTCACTCACGGTTTCGACGCTCAACCTACCGATATAAAAATCTGTGAATTCATCATGTCCAGAGACGGTGGCGTACCAGTGATCTGAGGCAGTACGTCCGAAGGAATCGGTTCGGATGTAGTGGGTTGGGATATAACCGTCAAGTTCAGGCGGTTCAGCGTGAACTTCCGTATTAACACCGCGAAAATCAAAGGTGCCATCGCCGAGGAGTACAACGTAACTCAGTGCCGGTGGTGCCCACGATTGATAGGCGTGCGTCAGAAAACTTTTGATCGCTTTCGGGCTGACGGCACCATCACCGTAAGCGTTATAAATATCGTCAGTTGTGACGACCTTTGTTCGGTATCCGCCGCCACCAGATGTGGCGCGCCATGCTGCTAATCGTTCCGCTGCAGACAGGAATTTCGGATGTGTCACAACCAAATAATCGACACCGTGCGTTGCAGTTGCCAAATCCGATGGCGCAACAACTTCGACGCGCTGTGGTTGCCTTAATGCGGTATCAGAAACCGCAATAAACTGTGCACTTCGGGTATCAAGTGCTTGGAATAGTGCATTATACAAATTCGGATGGGCGGGGTCCGGTTCTACGGTAACACCCTGCATCCGAGCCGTCAGGTATGTGCCATCTGTTTCAAAGATGTGGACACCTGGGTTCCGGAACGCCTCAATTCTGTATTGGAGTTTACGTCCGCCGGGAGGCTGTGTGCGTGAAGTATTATCTTCGGTAGGCGATCTGAACCACAGCTCGTCGGCAACGGCGCGGAAAAGTCGGGTATACTCCACAGAAAAACGGTTGAGATAGACATGATATGGATACCGAGTCGTGTCCTCATCAACATTATAATCTACACGGGCAAGAGATAAAACATTCTGTTCACCGTTTTCACTTCTGTTCTTAAACGTATCCCATGTACGCAAAGTCCGCTCAACAGTAATCGTATCTTGCGAGTTCCACTCGGCGACATCAATTCGGACACCGTTGATAGAAACTAAAATTTCGTGATCCACCGGTGTGCCACCTTGCAAATCAACAGAGATATGTGACGGATCAAAACTTTTTGCGACATCATAAAGCGGAAACTCAAGGCGCATTTCAGCACCGTCCCCACCGTTTTTGATGCCGTCCCAGTACCAGAAGTCGAACGAGGTAAACCAGTCATGTTTATCGCCATCCGTATAGGCAAATTCGAGGTTATTTGTCAGGTAGTCCTCTTCAAAATGGACTTTAGATCGGAAAGTTGGAACTTGTGTTGCCGTTGGATCCGTCGGGCTGGCAGTAACCTGTGGCACGCGATCCAAAATACGTTGACTATCGTCAACTGCAAGCCAATAGATGTTCCAACGGCTATACGGATTTTTCGGTTTATGTCCTAAGAAAAAGATAGCGTCCTCTGGGTCAAATCTTCTGTCCGCTGCACCGCTGACATAGATCGGTACGTCTCTGTTTGCGTGTGTGAGCCGAAGCCTTGCAGGATTGGCACCTATGAGTTCTATTCCCCAGTCGCGCGCGAGTGCCGCTGCAGTTATCGCATAGACACCGGTTTCTTCAACGAACAGTTTATAGCGTGTGGTATTGCCTACATTGGAAAAGAGCGTCGGTGCTGCTGGCACGAGAGGTCGGGCCGCCCGAAAATGAGCTGCTTGCTCAGCATTGAGGAGTTGGCGAGAGAATGCCCGCTCAAAGACCTCCGGTTCGGAAACCGTGAGTGTCTGTCGGTTGCTTATTATATGACTCCCACTGTTAACCGATGACTGATGACGATAAGAAAAACGGATGTTCACAGTGAAACGTGAATATAGACGTAACTGCCGAGTTTTCGGGAAATACTGCACAGGATAGAGTGCTAAGCCGATGACGCGCTGACTCCGAATATACCCCTCGCGGACGACGCGTGCGAGCGGCATCCCCGGATACGACGCATCTTCACCATTTGATTGGTAGGCACTTCCACTCTCTTCCCAGTGCTGCGATGCCGCGTGTTGTGAGTCGAGTCGATGTACATCATAAATCGGGACAGGCACCAAACGGACACCGTTGCGCGTCTCATAAGGCGCAGCCGAAACGTCAATGCCTTCGATGTCAGCCGTGGCAGGTATACCGAGCAGAAGCCGTGTGACCGGAACCTTCGGGTCGCCGGGTTCACTTGTGAAACGGGAATCCGCATAGCGCACTTCCTGGTAGCGGACGTTGTCGCGGGTAACTTCAGAAACAGTGAGGTCAGCCAATGTAAACTGAACCGTGATACCGTCGGTTGATGTAACTTGCGTGACGCGGGCAGATGCGCCGAAAACCGATATAAAAAGAAAGAGTGCGGAAATACCTACGACAAGACTAACCCGCCGTTGCAGCTTTGAAAATAATTGCATTTTTCTTTGGTTGGAAGATTGGAAGATTGGGCACCCATCCTTCCATCCTTCCATCTATCCATTCCTTCCAGTCTCTTAACTGATAACTGAAGGTTTTCACAGAAAACCGTACTGAAAACTGATAACTATACTATTTTCAGGATAATTTTACCGAAGTTGCGATTCGCTTCCATATACATGTGTGCTTGTCGCACTTCTGCTAACGGAAAAACACTATCAATAATAGGTTTGAGTACGCCACGTTTTAATTCTGGCAACCACCGATCAACAAAATGTTGCGTGATCGCGATTTTTTCGTCGATAGATTGCGGTCGCATGACTGAACCGATAATTTTAAGCCGCTTACGCATCAGCGTGCCGAGATCGATTTCTGCGGTCACGCCACCGATCAATCCGACTTGTAATAGCCTACCTTTTGTTTTGAGTATGGAAAGATTCCGTTCAAGGTAGGGCGCGCCGATAAAATCTAAGACGACATCAACGCCTTCTCCACCTGTTAAATGCTCAATTTCAGTGACGAAGTCGGTTGTTTTGTAGTTGATACCTTCTATTGCGCCGAGTGTTTTGCATTTATAAATTTTTTCCGGTGTGCCAGCAGTGACGAAGACGTTAGCACCGGCATGATGAGAGATTTGCGTACCGGCAGTGCCGACTCCGCTGCCGCCCGCGTGGATTAGAATTGTCTCACCTGCTGCTAATTTTCCGAGCGTAAAAATGTTCTCATTGGCAGTAAAGAATACTTCGGGAACCGCAGCGGCTTCTTCAAAACTCCAGCTGTCCGGTATCGGCATCGCCATTCGGTAGTCGATGACGGCTTGTACTGCGTAACCACCGCCCCCGACGAGTCCAAAGACGCGGTCCCCTTCAGATATGCCTTTTACAGCATTCCCGACTGCTGCGACAGTCCCCGCGATTTCTAAACCGAGTATCTCGGAATCACCCGCGGGCGGTGGATAGCCGCCTCGCCGTTGGATCAGGTCGGCACGATTTAACGCCGTGGCATGGACATCCACTAAAAGTTGTGTCGCTGTCGGTATTGGAGCCGGGACTTCACTTACCTGGAGCACCCTCGGTCCGCCATCACCTATTCTAATGATCGCTCTCACCGGTTTTCCTCACTTCTTATTTTTTAAGGTTGTTAGGACTTACGCGTTCATCTCATTTGTTGTAAATAGACCTCATGTTTCTTCAAAAAAAATCGTCTCTATCAGATTCACAATCATCTATCAGGAACAGAACCAAATCTTTTTCAGCATTTGTGAATCCTTAAAGAAAAAAAGAAGTGGGTTACAACTTTTTAGGCTTAACAACGTCTAAAGATAAAAATCCGTAAAAAACGCAACTTAACCGAAGAGAGGTGTACCGAATGGAAAAGAGAAGTAAGAAGACTTCAAAAAGGACAGCATCCGGAAAATTCAACCCTGTGAAAGCGAAGTTGGAATCTATGAACGAATGTTTCGATCAATTGCGTAATGGGCTGCCCGAAAATCAGGAAGCATACATCAACGGTGACAGGATTACGCACTCTTACGTGAAAAGCTGTTTTCTTATGATTATTCAGCGTGCTGTGGACATTAATAATGTTATCATAGAATTTAAGGGGCAGACCCCGCATCAGCAAAAGCATCATAGTTTTTTGACCTTATATCAAAACAGTGTTATTGATAAAGAGACACTCGATTTTTTCACGAAGGCTTTAGAGTACTATGAAAGCATTATCAATCCGTATCAAGAACTTACGCCTGCTGAACTTTACAATATTTCTCGCGATCTGTTGGCGTACGGAAAAGTATATACGCATCAACTCGGAAAGTACTTCTCGAATTTCTCACGGGCATCATAAAAATAGGCGCGGTTAGTAACCACGCCTATTTACTGCTATGTGCCAGCTCAGTTAGAGCCGCACCTGTGAGTGCTAATTAAATTCGACGATACCGCCGGTGCCCTTTAACTCAATATCCGGTTTAAGTAGAATCTGCTGTTCTTCTTCTAATTTTAATCCAGTTGGGTGGAGCACATAGGCGATCCTAAGTGGGAGATGTTTCCCCAAATCGGCGTATCTCTCTTCATCGGTCTTATAAATTTGCATTTCGCTCATTTGGGTCTGATAGGCATACCAATATTTCAGGTATGACTGTATTCGGTTGTTATAGACGAGTTCACCGGAGCTTGCGTCAACAACTTTGACTCGGGTACGACCGAGGGCGGTAAGGCGTGTCAGGATATAGGTGGATGTCCCAGAAATTCCGCTTTGGCTGCCTTGCTTCATAAGATGTTGATTGTAATCATTCCGCTTTAGACTCGGTTTCTCAACCATCCCGATGATTACTAAGTCGGCTTTAAGTGCTTGTCCGAGTTTCGCCGCCAAAGCGGGATCCTGATAAATCTGCTCGAGTGTTAATCCGAGTTCCGAGAGTTTATCGTCAACAGGTTTAACCTTGTTTGAAATATCGTAAGTCCACTCAGCGTCTTTTAATATAAGTTTTAAACGCTCTCCGAGGTTAACGCTGATTCTTGTACCTAATTTGCTTACTTCTTCTGCTGCATTTGCCTCAGTATAAAATGGGGTAACGACAACGCTCTTCGCTTTGTCAATTTCTGGCGGTGTGGTGATGTTGACTTCGCTTCCACCGATACAACCGGCAATTGTGAGACAGAGGAGCGGTATAAAAAGAATCGCAAAAAAACGTATCACTGAAGTGTGCCTCCTATAAGTTTGGACGTAGCTTGAAAACCAAATTTCCTACTTTCGGAAAATTTGCGCAAGTTTTACGCTAAATGCTCTAAAAAGTCTTTCCGTCACTCATGACGGAACAAATATCGTGCGTCTTGAAACAAAACAGGCTTAAGCTTCCGACACGCGGTTTAGAAATTTTCATTCAGTAGCGGCGAAATCCGAGAATTTCACCATTGCGTACCGTATTTGGGAAGCCGAATTATCTACAGCATACCACAAACCGCAAAAATAAGTCAACATCTATGCAACAGCCAATGCTCGGACTTCTCCAAATTCGTGTGTCAGTTTCGTCCATGAATTGCCTGCATCCGTGCTTCGATAGAGTTGCCCGCTCACACTACAAGCGATTATCAGGTCGTTAACCTTCGGATTGTGAGCAAATGTCCAGATGGTGCTGTTTGCGGTTCTGCCAATATCAGAGCGGTCCCATGTTTTTCCGCCATCACCTGTTGAGAAGATACCACCTTGATCGCCTGGCGGTCCGTTTCCTGCCCCAATGAACACCCTACCGGTATCGCCGTTAAGGAAAAACGCCGCACGACAATAGGGCCACGGATAATGTGCTTTGACGTTCAAGGGTGTCCACTGCTGCCCCATGTCTATGGTGATACAGACATCGTTATTCGTGGCTGCAACGATGGTTTTCGGGGAACCGGGAACGACACAGAGACCGTGAATGTCCAAACTGCTAAGCCCTTCACTCCGCTCTGTCCATGTTTCGCCGCCATCGGTGCTAAGACGCATACCGTCAATCTCAATCCCTGCGTAGAGGGTTTGTGAATCTTCTGGGTCAACCACAAAAGTCGTGACGCGCGGGACAATAGGAACGCCTTCGCATTCCTCTGCCAAAGCGGCATCAAGTTGCTTCCAATTGTCGCCGCCATCAGTGGACTTAAAAAGTGCAGACGGACACGTACCGGTGTAGACCGTATCCGGCGACTTCGGATCAATTGCTATTGCCCATACTTCTCGTCCATCCATGGGACTTGGAAGGCGGTGCCACGATTCAGCGGCGTTGTCTGTTCGGAAAACACCGTTCTCAGTACCCGCGTAGACAATATTTCCGTCACTCGGATTAACGGCTATGGCGCGAACGTCGGCTTCAGGAAAGAGTCCGTTACTGACTCTGCGCCATGTATCCCCGTTGTCAGTACTGTGCCAGACGCTTTGTCCAATAGTTCCTGCATAAAGTGTAGGTTGCATCTTTATCTGTTCTTAAAAACCTATGCTTTTCTATATTTTTCCATTGAAAAGAATAGATTTTTAAAGGGATCCTACCCCCTGTTACGATACTCGTCAGTATCTAAGCCTGAATACCACCAGGGTCGTCTGATACGTCGTCAGAAATGAGACTCGGCTTGCATACCTCAAGGTTACGCGAGGTATGGACGAACCGTCAAAGCACGGGCGACAGTCTTAATGAATATCCCCCGTGCGCCGTTCAAATCCCTATCCATAGAT
>ASZN01000108.1 GCA_000406005.1 Candidatus Poribacteria bacterium WGA-3G | reverse complement strand
TGCGATACGGTTTTCAAGTTTCACGGTTCTTCCTCAGAGTAGTAGGCACACGCCGTGTGCCGTTTAACAATAATAGGACTTACGCATGCCGCTCTTTTGTAGCACAAACTTCATAGAAGTTGACAGTAACCAGTCACCAGTATCCAGTGAAAAGAGGTTTTCTTTTCTGGTAACTGATAACTGGCAACTGGTAACTGATCCAGTTTGTGTCACCAGAACGCTGTGTTTTCCGAAAATTCTCATCTAACAGAACGGGCTGCAGTCAAAATTGCGTAAGTCCTGACTACGATATTTGATACACTGCGAGTCTCTCTTTATCGAACAGAATACCGTGTCCGGGACGTTCGGGTGGCGAGAAGTGGCCGTCTTTGAGTGTCAAGGTATCTTCAAGCACGGGATCAAACGACGGGATGTATTCGACAAAGAGCGAATGCGGTACCGCTGCGGAGAGATGCACGTGTAAATCCATCAAGAAGTGCGGCGATACGGAAAGACCGAAGCATTCTGCTGTATGCGCAACCTTCATCCACTCGGAGATGCCGCCGACACGGACGGCATCGGGTTGTAAGATGTCCGCTGCGCCTTGTGCGATGTACTCCTTAAAGACGTATTTATTGTAAATCGTTTCACCGATAGCGATCGGAATTGTGGTTTTCTCTCGCAAATCGACGTGGCTATCCACGTCATCTGCCTCAATGGGTTCCTCGAACCAGAAGAGATCGGCTTCTTCGACACGACATGCAAGTTGAATGGCTTCTCGTGCGTTCCACTTCATGTTGGCATCAATCATGAGGTAGGGTTCTTTTCCGATCGCCTTCCTGACGGCGAAGATCCGTTCCACGTCTTCGTGGAGGCTGTCGCGCCCGACTTTAATCTTGATGCCCTTGAACCCTTGTTCCACAAATTCGACGGACTGCCTGACGAGTTCGTCTTCGGAGAGATGGAGCCAACCGCCGTCTGTGTTGTAAACGGGCACTTCCTGTCTCGCGCCGCCGAGGAGTTGGTAAAGCGGCAATTCGGCACGCTTTGCCATGAGGTCCCAGAGCGCGATGTCTACCGCTGCGATACCTAAACCGACGATACCGCCTCTGCCGACCCAGTGCGTCTCCATCCACATCCGATTCCAGATGCGGTCGATGTTGGCGGCATCCTCTTCGAGGAGGATCGGTGTGAGGTAGACATCCATAATCTGTTTGATCGCTTCGCCACCTTTGCCGATGGTATAAGAGAACCCAGTGCCAACAACGCCGTCTTCATCTTCAATCTCAATGAACGGGAACTCCATAGAGACAAAGGCTTGGATGGCATCGACACGTTTGACTTGTGGCGGGATGTCGTAAAGAGATGTGCGAACTGCTTTGATTTTCATTTTTTAAATTTTCCTTGCGGTTAAACAAGGTGAGATTACTATTTCACGGTGCTATAGACATTCCGTCGCTACGCGATTCAAGAGGTTTTGAAGTCTTCAAGGTTTCTATGTAAAATCCGGTTCGGTTGCAAACCGAACCTACCGGGCCTGGGGTGTCCGAAATCGGAGGAAAAAACCGAAAACTAAATCGTCCTGTCTTCGGATGACAAAACTATTGCTTTAAGTGCTCAATCATTGCCATTAATTTTTCGACGCAGATACGGGAGGCTTCTTCGCCGGCTTCGGAGAAGGCTTGTCCACCCGGTCTGTTGAGGATAGCATCGTCAATTTTGAGTGTGGGTCGCCAGTGTGTTTCGAGGCAGAGATGCCCTTCATAGCCGTCATCAATGAAGGCTTGGAGCTGCCCTTGCCAGTCGATGACACCGTCTCCAACAGGGACGGATTCCATCTCCCCGGTATCGGGATTCGGACCTGCGTCCTTGAGATGTGCGTGGATCATCGTCGGTTTCATACGATTGTAGGCATCAGGGTATGGCGTTTCGCCGCCCTTTGCATGCGCTTCGTTGGCAGGATCCCAGATACCACGGATGTTCGGAGAATCGATCTGTTCAATAAATTCCGCGGTGAGTTTGGCAGTGCTGAGCGAGGTTGTGGATTCGTTTTCCATGCCGAGGACGATACCTTCGCCGTCTATAATCCGACGCGGTTCGTCGTAAGCAGCGATAACTTCGTCCCAACGTTCCTCGGTCTCACCGGTATCCCAGAAGACGAAGGTACGGATAAGGCTCACGTCAAACGCCTTTGCTGTACGGATACATCCTTTGAGTATATCAAGGTGTTCTTTCCGTTCTTCAGCGTTGTCCATATTGCATTTAAAAAATGGGGACGCAACGCCGATAATTTCGATGCCGGTGCCATCGAGGAGACGTTTCATTTCGTCGATGTCGGTGTCGGTCAGCTCATGGGGGAGTTTATCCCAGACAGACCGAATTTCGATGGAGTGTAGGTTGAAATCTTTTACAAAATTGACAACGGTGGCGAAGTCCTGTGAGACTTCGTCGCCGATAACGCCGAGTTTAAACATAATTGTGTATCTCCTTTGAAACTTTTACGGTATATTAGCACAGGACAACGTTAATAGCAAGTAGGATTTTTTAGGTAGCAATCCGTACGGTTTTCTACGAAAACTTTTCAGTTGTCAGTAGGCAGGAATGACCTCCAATGCAGGGTTTTTGCTGGGGTGTTTCCTTAAGGGTTTGGAACCCCGCCTTCTATAGATGTCTCGTTAATTGTAGGTTTTACTAATTTTCTTTATCCTTTTTAGCGAATGTGCTACTATTTTGCAAATTATCTCTCCTAAGCAAGTTACACCGGTAAACTGACGTTGATTCTACTTCAAGGAGATACACCATGAAAATTACAGGCTTTGAATACCGCACCGTTTCCATCCCTTTTATTCCTGCGATACGAGAACATCGGGACATGGAATATCCGACGACGTTGGTCTGGGTACACACCGATGAAGGTCTGACAGGGTTGGGTGAGAGCAATTCGCTGAATAGTAATATCACGGATCAAGCCGATGCGATCGCTGAAAGGTACGTCGGCAAAAACCTCTGGGATATCGATCTTTCGTCGGAGTCGTTTACCTTCCAGTCGGCATTTTATGATTTGGCGGGACAGGCGTTGGGTGTGCCTGCTCATAAACTCATCGGTGAGAAACATCGGGATCGCGTTGAACTCGCCTATTGGTCGCCGCCGATGCCGCCGGAAGCGACGGCGGCGGAAGCGGAACGCGCTGCAAATCTCGGTTTCCGGGTGCATAAACTCAAGGCACGGAAGGCGACTATCGTCGAAACGGCGCGCTTAACGGAAGCCGCATGCGGGCCGGATTTCCAGATTCGTGTCGATCCGAACACAGAATTCGGAGACTTAGAGACGGGACTTCGGCTCGCGGAGGAACTGCTCCCGTATAACATTGAGGTATATGAAGACCCGATCCGATTTGAGGATTTGTCTTGGTATCGTGAGATGCGGGAGAAGGTGGAGGTCCCAGTGGCTCGGCATATCGGTGGACCGCAGGAGATTTTGAGGAACATCCGTGCAGAGGCTGTGGATGCTATCAATACAGCAGGTAACGTCGCCGGACTGCGTAAGAGTGCTGCTGTCGCTGAAGCCGCCGACCTACCGATCTGGGTGCAGATATTCGCTTTCGGTTCATGCGTCGCCTCGACCTTCGCTGCGCATATAGCATGCACAATACCGAACTGCACGATGCCAATCGACGAACTCCCGCACATCCGTATCGACGATCTCTCTGGCGGTAGTATGGACTTGTCTAACGGCGCAATTAACCTGACAGACGCACCGGGACTGGGTATCAATCTTGATATGGATGCGGTTGAACGGTATCGCATCCGTTAATACCATCCAAATTATCAGAAATCAAGATTTACTTTGAAAAAATAAAGCGATTCGGGTATTGTGGAACGAGCGTGGCATCCACCTGTTTCGCGAATGCCCCTGGTCCTGCCCTTGTAGAAAAATCTGCTTGCAATGGCGGTGAAAAATGTGGTAGAATAGTATCAAATATAGCGTTGCTTTTGGAGGAGAATTGATGGATTATACAGCATTGCCGCTCCCACAACGTCAGCAAGAGGAAATTCATAGGATATTGTCTGAGGCTGCTGAGCGTGCCGGTGGCGTGGATAATGACGCTATATTGCGCAGTCTACAAGAACTCGCTACGGACGATGCGGATACCCAATCCCGCTTTTCAGAGATCGTCACCCCCGTGTTAGAAGCCGCTCTCAATTCACCGAACCCTGAAACCGCCCTAAATCATTTTTCCCGATTTTCGGAAGTCGTGTTCAATCGCCGATGGCTCTACCGACTCCTACAAGACGCTCCGTTCCTTTCGTATCCAGTTATTTTCTGTTTCGGTGCCTCCACGTACCTGTCTGAAACACTCATCCGCAACCCGGAATATTTCTATGATATCATTGATGCGAATGTGATGGGGACGGTGAAGACTTCCGAGATGATGTACGAAGAACTTGCGCGCTCGCTTTCGTATTTCGATTCGGTGGATCAGAAGCTCCGTGTGCTTCGACGCTATAAACGGCGGGAGACGCTCCGTATCGGACTGTGCGATCTGCTTAAGGCGGTAGATGTCAAGACGACGACTTGGGAGTTGAGTAATCTGGCAGAGGCAGCGTTGCAACACTGTTACGAGATGGGACGCGATCAGGTTATGCAGCCGAAGTACGGAACGCCGCTCAATGAAGACGGCACCGCGCCGTGCCGGTTCGCGATTATCGGTATGGGGAAATTAGGTGGCTATGAACTCAACTTTAGCTCGGACATCGACCTTATCTTCGTGTACTCGGACGACGCGAAAACGGATACCGGCACCGAGAATAGCGAATATTTCGCACGATTCTGCGAATTCATCATCAAGGCGATGAGCGAGATTACACCAGAGGGTTACGTCTTCCGGGTTGACATCCGTCTGCGTCCGGAAAGCAGTGCGGGTGTGATTATCCGTTCGATGGAGAGTTACGAAAGCTACTACGAAGGTTGGGGTGACCTGTGGGAACGTCAGGCGTTAATCAAAGCGCGTCCGGTCGCTGGCGATATGGCGTTTGGCGACGAGTTCATCCGTATGATTCAACCTTTTGTGTATCAACGCTATCTCGACGGTGTCACGCTCGGCGAGATTAAGGCGGACATCGGACGCACTAAAGTGCGGATAGAGGAGCGGCTCGTCGGTGAAGGTGCGAATCTCGAAAAACATGTCAAACTCGGTCCGGGTGGCATCCGTGATATTGAGTTCACGGTTCAGTGTCTGCAGATGATTCACGGTGCCAAGCGGAAATCGCTGTGTTCACATAACAGTCTCGAAGCGATCTCGGCACTCAAGGAGAACGAACTGCTTACCGCAGAAGATGCGGACGCGCTCGCGACTGCCTATCGGTTCCTACGCTCCGTTGAGAACGGTATCCAAGTTGAAGCGGATCAACAGCGATACTCGGTACCTGAGCGAGAGGCTGAAGAACGTGAGCTTGCGCGACGTGTCGGCTACCAGCACACACCGGAGACGGATGCGTTGGTCGCATTTCGGCAGGATTACCGTAGGCATACCGAACGCGTGCGCGCTATTTTTCAGAAGATTACCGCAACGACGATTGAATCCGAAGACGGCCTCGACATCAGCGTTCTGCTTTCCGAAGAGGATTCGAAACAGTTAGAGACGTTTTTAAGTGAGTTCCGTTTTGAAAACGTGCGGGAGTCGCAGCGTCTCCTCAGGCGGCTTGCGAACGGTGGTGAAGGGATCCAATTCTCACCGAGCGTCAGACGTACCTTCTTCAAACTCGCCCCAACGCTTTTAAACGTTTTACGTGAATCCCCGAACCCGGATATGGCACTCCGCTATCTCTCAGCCTTTACGGATAAGGTCGGGGCGCGGAGCAGCTACTACACGATGTTCGCCGATCAACCGTCAACGCTTGAAGTGCTCACGCGTGTCTGCGGTACGAGTCTCTACCTTGCGGATATGCTCATCGCGAGTCCGGAACTCTTTGATTTACTGACGGTGCCGACGTTGGTAGAACGTTCTAAAACGCTGGCTGAGAAACAGTCGGAGGCGTTACAAATTGTTTCGGAGGCGCCGGCGGGGCGAACCTTTCCGATGCTGCGGCGGTACAAGAACGACGAGATTTGGCGGATCGCCTTACGGAATATCCTCGGGCATGCAACGCTCCCGACGACGACGGAAGAACTCTCTGATCTGGCAGAGGCTGTGTTGCAAGCGATCTATTCCGAAATTGGAGCCGAACTTCGCGAGGAACACGGCACACCTCTGAACCCGGACGGTACACCGGCGACCTTCGCTATCGTTGCGATGGGTAAGTTCGGCGGACGTGAACTGAACTTCAGCTCCGATTTAGATGTGATGTATGTCTATTCGGCAGACGGCGAAACGACAGAAGGTATGCCGAATGTCGAGTTCTTTGCGGCTGTCGGATTGGAATTGGTAAACCGGCTTGCGGGTAGTCAGGGGATGGGTATCTATGAAGTGGATCTGCGGCTCCGTCCGTACGGAACAGGGGGTGCAATCGCGCTGTCGTTGGCGGGATACCAAAACTATTACGCGAACACCGGAGAAGTCTGGGAACGTCAGGCGTTAACGCGTGCGCGTGTTGTCGCTGGCGACATCGAAGGTGTTGGGCACCGATTTTTGGAGATTGCGCACGGCTTCTGTTATGGCGGTTCACTCACATCTGAGGAGATCGCACAGATTGTGCATACACGGAAACGGAAGGAGGCGCAAGCGACGCGCAGGACTTCCACGCGACGCAGAGGACGCAGTAAAACGCAGACACCGACTGCGAATGTCAAATCGGGGTACGGCGGACTGGTCGATATCGAATTCGCCGTTCAGACGCTTCAACTCGTACATGGTGGAGAAGCACCGTCTATCCGTGTCCAAAATACACCGCTCGCGATTGCGAAATTACAGGACATCGGTGTGTTGACTGCGGTGCAGCGTGACGGACTGTCGGAGGCGTATCTATACCTTCGGCGCGTTGAGAATGCGTTGCGGATTGTGCACGATCGCGCACTCAACGCGCTTCCGAAAAACCGAACGGAATTGGCGCAGCTCGCGCGACGGCTCGGATATGAGGCGACCGAAGATACATCTATTGTTGACGCATTTTCGCGGGATTATGGAAGATGGACGGAGATGACGCGTTCGCTTTTTAATGAGATTCTGGTTGATTGAAGCTAAAGGCGGGGTTGCAAACCCCGCCTGCAATGGAGAGATTTCTGAAACTTCATAAAACCCCACCTGCATTCTATAAACATGCCTCTTACAAGGCAATCGCCGATGGCTATTCCCAAATTTTTCTTGAGAAATCGTGATGAACCTGTTAGAATATATGCCAATTCTTTTTCGAGCAAGGAGAAAACTTATGGTATTTGGACAAGGAACACATCAATATACTGTAGAAGAAAATTGGTGGACGCTTCCAGAAGGTTGGGAATTCGGCTGGATTCCGGCTGTCGCTGTTGACTCGCAGGATCGCGTCTACGTCTATAGCCGAAGCGAACACCCGATGGTCGTCTTCGATCGAAACGGTAACTTTATTGATTCTTGGGGTGATGACATCCTCAAGGATGCACACGGTATTTTGATTGATGCCGATGATAACATCTATTGTACGGAACGCGAAACGCACGTCGTGCGTAAGTTCACTACAGATGGTGAACTGTTGATGACGCTCGGAACCCCCGATGTCGCTGGGGCGGAGGGTGAACCGTTCAACCTACCGACAGATTTCGCACTCGGTCCCGATGGCGAGATGTATATCAGCGATGGATATGGGAACGCTCGCGTCCATAAATACTCACCCGATGGTGAACTGATCAAATCGTGGGGACAACCCGGTACAGGTCCCGGTGAATTCGATCTACCGCACTGCGTCAGGGTCGATCCACGCGACAGGCTCATGGTTGCCGACCGAGAGAATAACCGTATCCAGTTCTTCACACTCGACGGCGAGTATATTGAGGAGTGGGGTGACCTGTTGCAGCCGGACACGATCTATATCGACGACGATGATTTGGTCTATATCGCCGAATTAGGACAGCGAGTTAGCATCATGACGCTCGACGGCGAGGTTATTTCACAATGGGGTAGCGAACGTGGGAGCACCGTTCCGGGCGAGTTCTTAGCATGTCCACACGGGATATGGTTAGATTCACACGGTGATATATATGTCGGCGAGGTCCAAGCGGATGCACGCCTGCAAAAATTCATCCGGCAACGGTAGAAGGACTATGTCAGAAAGACCCTCATTTTTCGAGAAAGTGAATACGGATTTTGACAGGGCTGCGCGATTCACTGACTACCCGCGCGGCTTATTGGAGCAGATAAAGATCTGTAATAGTTCCTGTCATTTCACGTTTCCGCTTAAGCGGGATGACGGGACTATTGCAACGCTCCACGGCTGGCGTGCGGAGCATAGCCATCATAAACTCCCGACGAAGGGTGGCATCCGTTATAGTACGCTCGTTGATGAGGACGAAATCATGGCACTCGCGGCACTGATGACGTACAAGTGCGCGATCGTCGATGTCCCGTTCGGTGGTGCGAAAGGCGGTATCCAATTGGATAGGAGCGAGTACTCGGAAAGCGAATTGGAACGTATTACCCGCCGTTATACCTACGAATTGATCCAGAAAAATTACATTGGACCCGGGATAGACGTGCCAGCACCGGATTTCGGGACTGGTGAAACCGAGATGGCGTGGATTTTCGATACGTATGCGACAATGGCACCCGATAAGCTTAACGCCATTGCGTGTGTTACAGGCAAACCGATCGAACAGTACGGGATTCACGGGCGGAGAGGTGCTACCGGACGTGGTGTCGCCTACGGTTTGGAAGAGGCATGCAGCATTGAAGAGGATATGAAGCCGCTTGGATTGACAGCCGGTCTCCACGGAAAAAGCGTGGTTATGCAAGGGTTTGGGAATGTAGGGTATCACGCGGCGAAGTTTTTAATCGAGGCAGATGCCCGCGTTATTGGCATCATTGAAATAGACGGTGCAATCCACAATCCGAAAGGACTTGATGTTGAGAAAGTTGCCGTGCATCGTGCGGAAACTGGATCCATCTGCGAGTATCCTGACGCTGAGCTTATTGAAAAGCCGAACGCTGGCTTAGAATTAGCCTGTGATATTCTGGTCCCGGCGGCACTTGAGAACCAACTCACGGCGGAAAACGCCCCTCGGATTCAAGCTGCTATTATCGCGGAAGCCGCGAACGGCCCCACCACGCCAGCCGCCGACGATATTTTCCGAGAACGCGGGATTATGATTATCCCGGATACCTACCTTAACGCCGGTGGTGTCACCGTCTCCTATTTCGAGTGGCTTCGGAATCTTTCACACGTGCAACTCGGACGACTCGGCAAACGGTTTGAAGACAGCACACAGCACGCCATGCTTCACGCTGTTGAAAGAGCGACCGGCTATCAATTCTCGGACGACGAGCGGCAGTTAATACACGGTGCCGATGAGGAAGATTTGGTAAACTCTGGACTTCAGGATACAATGATAAGAGCCTATCAGGAACTCCGTGAGACCCGTATGCAGCACAGAAGTAAAAATGATGACGTGGATTGCCGAACAGCGGCATTCATCAATGCGATCCATAGAATCGCACAATCTTATACACAGCTGGGCATTTTCCCTTAAAAATAGTGTTACGGAGAGTAGAAGTGGCTTATAGCAATTTTACATTAGAAACAGTATTGTCAACTTTCCAATTGGAAAAGGTTGAATCTATTGGCCTCTTTTCTGAAGTAGAAGCGGTGGTTCCGAGTGAGGATCTCACCACGGAATTGAAAAAAAGGTGCCCTTAGCTACCACTATAGGGACTGAGAAAGCGCGCTCTGAACTCATTGTCGCTAATATCCTGGTTGAACTTCGAGAGCACTATAAGCAGCGCATCAGTTTCTTTTCCGGGATCGACTTCAATGTTGATGCTGAAAATGGCCTGGTAGGTGTATGCGATTTTTTGGTCAGCCTGTCGCCCGGACAAACTATTTTAGATGCACCCGTCATCATGCTCGTTGAGGCAAAGAAAGAAGACTTGATCAGCGGGCTCGGGCAATGTGTGGCTGAGATGCTTGCAGCCCAACGCTTTAATGCAGAAAAAAAAAATAATGTCGCCTACATTTACGGAACCGTCACTTCAGGGACGGACTGGCTATTTCTCAAATTGGAGGCGAAGTGCTTGAACATTGATTTGACGATCTACCCGATCGCTCTGTGCGACAAAATTCTTGGTATCCTTGCGAATATGGTAGCCCAAAAAGCGTAAGACATTTACACGACATCAGATGGAGGGAAAATGATAGCATTAAGTGTAAACGTAAATAAAATTGCAACATTACGAAATTCACGGGGCGGTGATGTTCCGGATATGCTTACCGCTGTGGATACCTGTGTCGCTGCGGGTGC
Source organism: Candidatus Poribacteria bacterium WGA-3G (assembly GCA_000406005.1). Taxonomy (GTDB): domain Bacteria; phylum Poribacteria; class WGA-4E; order WGA-4E; family WGA-3G; genus WGA-3G. The sequence continues at coordinate 2,157 of ASZN01000108.1, read as the reverse complement.
GCAAGGTATCACTGTCCATCCGCGTGAAGATGAACGGCATATCACACCTAAAGACGTTACAGACATCGCCGAACGGTTAAAAGAAATCAATACGCAAAAAACACCCACAATCGAATACAATATTGAAGGCGATCCGAGACCCGACCTTATTGATAGGGTGCTACGTACGAAACCGACGCAATGTACGCTTGTTCCCGTCGTCGCTGGCGAAATCACCAGCCATACCGTTTGGGACATCCGTAAAGACGGCGATCTGCTGAAACCGATCATTAGAGACCTGAAGGATGCGGGTATCCGTGTGAGTCTGTTCAGTGGAACGGATATGGAACAGATAGCAGAAACGCTTGACATCGGTGCGGACAGGATCGAACTCTATACCGCGCCTTACGCGATGGCAGCAACGGCGGCGGAGATTCAACGCGAATTCGGGTTGTTGGAGACGGCATCTGCAAAGGCGGTCGAGTTAGGACTTGGTGTTAATGCCGGACACGATCTGAACCTCGACAACCTACCGTTGATGCAGAAGTTACCGGGCCTGCTCGAAGTTTCTATCGGGCATCACCTCATGGCAGACGCGCTTTACATCGGCATGGCAGCTGCTGTGAAAGCGTACCGATGTGCGCTGGGGCAGCAGGTCATATGACACTACATAAGACGTGTGCCATCTTTGATTTAGATGGCACGATTATCCGCGCTTCTTCAGAGCAGGTTTTTCTGTCAACGCTACTCAGTCAGGGTGAGATCCCGATACCGAACCTGTTGGCATGGACTGCCCACTTTCTGAAAGTTAAGTCGCTGTCAGTGGCGAAAACGAACAAAGTCTACTTACGTGGCTTGGCGGTGCAACCGGTTCACGAGATTGCGCGCCGTTGTTTCGTTGACATCCTGCGTCCAAGCATTGCGCCGCATATCTCCGAATTGATCCACGTGCACCGCGCTGAAGGTCGGACGGTTGTCCTGATGTCGGGTTCGTTGTCGCTCCTGGTTCAACCTTTTCATGCGTATTTTGAAACGGATTTGATGGTTGCACACGAGCTGGAAGCGGTTGAGGGCCGGTTCACGGGACAGCGGATTGGGCTACATCCTTATGGCGAGAACAAGGCGAAACTTGCCGAACAACTCGCCGCGGAACACGGGTTCGACCTGCGTCATTCTTATGCGTATGGCAACCACCACACAGACGCACATAAATTGGCGTTGTTTGGACACCCGGTTGCCGTCAACCCTGACCGGAAATTATGGAAAATCGCGAAAGAGAACGGATGGCAGATTGTGGAGTGATTGATACGATGCGACTGGAAAAATATATCGCCACCTCAGGTATCGCCTCTCGTCGGGCGGTAAAAAAAGGTATCCGTGCGGGGTTGGGTACCGTCAACGGCGAAACTATCTTCGTGCCAGGGCATCCGATTGATGTCGAAACGGATACCGTTGCCTTTGACGGGAAACCGGTCGAACCGCTGATGGAGCACCTCTATCTGATGCTGAACAAACCGGCGGGGTACTTGACGACCCGTCGCGATGAACGCGGGCGTCCTACTGTTATGCATCTTGTCGGAGACCTTCCGGATAGCATTTATCCGGTCGGACGCTTGGATTTAGAGACAGAGGGGTTGCTCCTCTTCACGAACGACGGGAATTTCGCCTATCGGTTGCTACATCCGAGCCATGAGATTGAGAAGACCTATCTCGCCTGGGTGAAGGGCGGACCGAACGGGACCGCAATTCAACAGTTGCGTCAAGGTGTCAGGATTCCGAGTGGGAAAACGGCACCAGCGAAGGTTAAACGTTTAAAAACGAGCAGAGATGAAGCGTCAACGCAGTTTGAAGTGGTGATTCATGAGGGTAAGAAACGGCAGGTACGCCTGATGTTCAAAGCCGTCGGGCATCCTGTGATCCGATTGAAGCGGACCCGGATCGGGAATTTGCGGTTGGGGAGTCTCCGGCAGGGTGCGTATCGGTTTTTGGCTGCGTCGGAGGTTAAGGCGTTAATGGAATTGTAGGGGTTTAGATGAGGCGGGGTTAATGAAGATTAATTGATTAATTCGGTAATGTCGGAACGTGCGATGAATCGCACTACTACGAGCCTGCCTGTTTGTAGTAGGGCAATTCATTGCCCGTCAATTACCGATTTATTTTCTTAAACTTCATCAAACC
>ASZN01000107.1 GCA_000406005.1 Candidatus Poribacteria bacterium WGA-3G | reverse complement strand
ATGTGTCGGTGTCTCTCGGCACGCCTGGCTACCGGCTTGACCCGTCGCCATCTCAGCCGGTGGCGTATCGTCTCGCTTTCAACGAAATCCGCAACGCCCGCGACGACACCCGCGATTATGTCGAACTCAAGAATATCTGTGGAATAGATGTCCAACTCAAGGAGTGGGAAATCAGTATCGTTGCGTCCACGGGTGAGACAGCGAATCAAGATGTTGACAGTGTGTCGTTCCCGGACTACACGTTGCCGATGGGTGGCGTTCTGCTGATAACCAACACCGATCCGAGGGAGACGGATCTTGCGGGCGGTTTGAATATCGCCACAGGTGGGCGGCAGCGGGGTGCGTTGCATCCGTATATGGTTGCGCCCGACTTGAAACTGCCGAGCACCTCGTATCTGTTGATTTTACGGTCTGCGCGTGAGCAGAACGGCACGCCACTGGCGATTGAGGATGTTGCCGGCAATTACTTCCGAAGGTCCCATGCCTATCGGACAGAGGTCTGGCCCCTCGCCGATACGCCGCGTCCGACGGCACCTGCTGCCCCGTTGACAAGTGAAGGCACGTGGCAGCGCCGCGATGTCCGCGAACCCGGCACCCTCGCCTCGGCGTGGGAACGTGTGCCGTTGGGTTCAGGGCTCGGCTTCGACCGGCACGCCGTTGGCGAAAACGCCCCCGGTGCTCCCGGTTATGGTGCCGGTGCGGTTTTCAACGTCACTTTACCCGATGAAGTCCGGGTCAGCGAACTGATGTTTGAAACTGAGGGTCCCTATCGGGATCTCCCGCAATGGATAGAGGTGTATAACCGCTCTGAGACCCCCGTGAACTTGGAAGGGTGGGAGTTGACTGTCGAAACGCGGACGGGCGACGTCCATCGGCACGCCAGCCTCACACTCAAGTCCGTCTGGATCCCGCCGAAGCAGACGGTGCTTTTGGTAACCGGGCTCGATAGAAACTTGTTTCCGCTGCGACTTAGACACTCGGTTGCGCTGCCGCCGGATCGGNTTTATGATCTCTCTGAGGCGCACCCCGATGCGTTCAACCACCGCCCGCACCGCCTCGGNAACACNNTCCTCGGCACAGAGGGGTTCTTTNTGANACTCACACACCCCACCGGGCGCGTCGTGGACACNNNTGGNAACCTTGATGGCGATCCCCGCACGGACGATCTGCCGACATGGACGTTCCCGATAAGCGAGCCTCCGCGGGGTCCCCGCGCCTCGCTGCTCCGCCGTTTTCAAGACGGCGATGTGTTGAAAGGCACAGCGGTTTCGGGATGGCAACCCGCCACGGATGTCGCCATCGGCGTGACACANTATTACGGGCACCCGACNGATATTTCGACCCCCGGTGTGCTGCACGGGATCGTCCCCGGCGCATCTCCAAGCGTCGCCTTGAGTATCAGTGAGATTATGTATACTGCCGAAGCCAAACGTCGCCGTCGNCTGCCGCAATGGATTGAACTCTATAACCCGTCCTTNNNGANTTCGGTGAACCTCAAAGATTGGCAACTCGTCGTTGAGANGCAAGAAGCCGGCAGGCATCATCATATTCTGATTGACCTTGNGGCGATAGATGTNNTNCCGAACCAGACGGTGCTGCTCATCACNGAAAGCGGACGNCATTCGGGGCATTTCCCGGCGAACCGGGTCTACAACTTACCCGAACGGCACCCGAAGGCTTTTGAAGCCTTACAGGCACCGCATCGCTTGCTCAGCCGTGACGGNTTTCTGCTCCAACTCGCGGATCCGACGGGCAACGTCGTCGATACCGTCGGTAACCTTGATGGCTACCCGTTCACGGAAGACACCGCTGCGTGGGCAGTGCCGAGCGGTGAAACGTCTGAAGGGGGGCGTGCTTCTCTTCGCCGGTTGTATGAAAAAGGGATGCCCTTGGATGGCACAGAGCGCGAGGCATGGGTCTCTACAGCAGATGTCCCGCCTGCGATAATGACCTATTACGGTGATGCGCGGGATGTCGGGAATCCGGGGTATCGCATGGGCGGTCCCCTACCGGTGGCGTTGTCGCGTTTTGAAGCCGTTCGGAACGCAGACACTATAGTGGTCTCTTGGACGACGGAGTCATCGCTGGAGAGTGCCGGGTTCCATCTCTATCGGAGTCGGTCGCGCACGGGTGGCTTCATTCGGGTGAATCCGAAGTTAATTCAAGGGGCGGGCACGACTGCTGAACGGCAGACGTATACCTTCGTTGACAAACCCCCGAAAACCGATGCTGTCTACTATTATCAGATACAAGAAATCTCACAGAGCGGACAGCAGCAGGTCTTAGCGACGCGTCGGGTCAAGGGGTATCTCTCGGCAGACGGGAAACACCTGACGACCTTCGGCAACCTGAAAACGAACCCGTGAGTTGCCTCAGAAGTGTGGACACTGACGTATCAAGAGGTGAAACACCGTGAAAATTAGACTCGGCAACAAGCGCATAAAAATCAAGAAGATTCGGTGTGTCCGCAGCGTCGGCAATGTTGCGATGCTCACGTTGAAAAACGGTGAAACGATACAAGTCGTCTGTGGTGTGAACGTTCCCGAAAGGCGCATGCTGAGTTTTCCGGGAACGGTTGAGGATCTGAAAGCGTTTATTCAACGGTTGAAGTGAACGCCGGGATGCCGATGCTTAAAGAGCTCCTGCACCGGCTCGCAGAAATGAGAGAAGTCCCTGACACAACAGCACTGCTTGCGAACTATCCGAACCCGTTCAACCCTGAAACGTGGATACCGTATCACCTCTCAAAAGACACAGAAGTGATACTGACGATCTACGATGTCCGAGGCAGCGTGGTGCGGACGTTGGCGTTGGGACATCAACCGGCGGGTGTTTACGAGAGCCGCGGGCGTGCAGCGTATTGGGATGGTAAAAACCAAATAGGTGAACCTGTCGCGAGCGGCCTCTATTTCTACACGCTCACCGCAGGCGAATTCACCGCAACACGCAAACTCTTGATAGCAAAATAGGATCATAAAACCGTAGGGGCGAGGTATCCTCGTCCCACATCAATAAAGGAACAACTCAAACGTGTCTACAACAAATGTTTTTATCTTTTCACTCGCCATTTGCACACTCCTTTTCGCGATAGGATGTAACCGTATGGAAACGTCAGTCATAGAGAGAGACGGTGCGGCTATAGAAATGGGTGCCGTTGTCTTCGGATTTACAGCGGATGCGTGGGGAACTGACGAGTATGTCATCAACGCTGCGACGCTACAAGCAGATACGTTAACCATCAATGTATCTTACACCGGCGGCTGCGAAACGCACGCATTCACCTTAGCTGCCGAGCCGAGGTTCTTAGAATCATTCCCCGTGCAACTGCGCGTGTTGCTTGCCCATAATGCGAATTCGGATACATGTGAAGCGTGGATCACCGAGGACTATCACTTCGACCTCACGCCTCTCAAAGAAGCCTATCAGAAAGGCTACCAGACCGATGAAGGCACGATCGTTTTACGGCTTAAAGATGCACCGCCCAGCGATCTCACCTACGCATTTTAAACAGGAGGCCTCACCGATGAAAAGCAATCCAACAATCAGACGTATTCTCATGGGAAAGAAAAGCATCATCTATCTCTGGATCCTGGCGTTTTTGATCCCTTTTTGTCTGACACCCGGGGTCGCCGAAGAGGTCCCAGAACTCATCTTTGAGTTCCCAACCGCTGAGGGCAACGAGTATATACAGGGGACCGAGGACATCATTAGAAGTACACCCGAGGCTATCTTCGGCACGGCTGACTTTGAGAAAATGCGGGACCTCCGGACAAATAGTCAAGACTATCAACTCGGACGCAAAGTCGCGCTCCTCTTTACGGCAATCGAACCCGGATCACCATTCGGTTTTATCTGTACCGGTTTTCTTGTCGGTCCCGATCTACTGATGACAAACCATCACTGTACGCATGACGACTTCGGGCGACCGTATCCCCTTGAACGCATGGCAATCTACATGGACTATTATCAGGAGCCGGATGTCGATCCGACGCGAGGCGGTGTCACGGCGGGTGTGACAGCGATTGTCAGTGCAGACGCGCCGCTCGACTATGCACTCCTGAGACTCGATAAGCCTATCGGTAATACCTACGGTTGGCTTGAACTGGATGCCACGACACCCGTGACACCAGGTCAGAGCGTTAAAATTATTCACCATTCACAGGGCAGGTCAAAGGAAATTTCAAGGCGAAACAGTCAAATCGTGGAGGTCCCCCAGGAGATAGCAGATAGATATCCGTTCCTGTTCGGGTATCTCGCCGACACGCAGGGCGGCTCCTCCGGCGCGCCTGTCTTCCTTCGTGATGGAACAGGTGTGATCGGCATCAATCATTCGTCTTGGGGCAACAGGGATGGCCCGATTTTCAACGGCGGGAGTTTGATGTCGTGGATTGTCCCGGAAATCGAACAGTATTTACCGCAGGGTCCTGCGCCGGACCTGGTTGTCGAATCCGCACGGGTTGACAACGAGTTCTTGCGCCCTGGTGAAAGTTTTACGCTCTCCGTGACTGTCAGAAATCAGGGAACTACCTCTTCACCCACAACGCTACAGTATTACTACTCTACGGATAACACCATCTCCATAGATGATGCGCCTATGGGCACAGCCACTGTGGGTTCGCTCCCACCGGGTGGCACAATAGAAAAAAGCATCACGTTGACTGCCCCGGATTACGCTGGCACATACTACTACGGTGCATGCGTTGACCCCGCCCCGAACGAAAACGCAACCTACAATAACTGCTCCGCGGCTGCTCCGCTGACCGTTTCAAATACGCCACCGTTCTGGATATACTGGAGATCTTCTCAGGGTATCCAGAGGGCTGCCAATGACGGAACAAACCGACAACTCCTTGTAAACGCACGGGCGGGTAGATTAAGTGGCATTGCTCTGGATGTTGAAGGTGGAAAAATGTACTGGACCTTGTGGCTTGGCCTGAATATGAGTAAAATTCAGCGTGCGAATCTTGATGGTTCTAACGTCGAGGATGTCATCACAGGGTTACCGGAGCCGACGGCTATCGCCTTGGATACAGCAGGCGAGAAAATGTACTGGACAGACACTTGGCGCAGTAGAATTCAGCGTGCGAATCTTGATGGTTCTAATGTCGAAGATATCGTCATCGATGGACTGAATTCACCACATGGTATTGCTTTGGATGTCGCAGCAGGGAAAATATACTGGACAAACTATGGCGAGGACCTAATCCAGCGTGCGAATCTTGATGGCTCTAACGTCGAAGATCTTGTCAGCGGACTGCATATTCCAATGGGTATTGCCTTAGATGTCGCAGCAGGGAAAATATACTGGGTAGATCAGGGCAGAGATAACCGGGGTGGAGACATGAACATCGGTAAAATCCAGCGTGCGAATCTTAATGGCTCTAATCTTGAAGACCTCGTCCAGGGCTTGTGGTCACCATACAGTATCGCCTTGGATGTTGAAGGTGGAAAAATGTACTGGACAGATTATAGCACAGATAAAATTCAGCGTGCGAACTTGGACGGTTCTAACGTCGAAGACCTCATCACCGAAATTAACCCCTTTGGAGGTATCGCCCTCGGCATTTCACAGCCCAGTGGTCCTGGCCCCGGACCTGCTCCTGAACCTGACCCCTTGGATGTCAATGGCGATGGTCGGGTGACAGCCATGGATCTTGTGGCGGTCGCCCTATTCTACGGGACACAGGTGCCAGTGGGTATCAGCCTCCCTGCAGATGTCAACGCCGATGGGATTGTTAACATCTTGGACCTTACGGCTGTCGCCCAAGGGATTGATGCTGCCGGTGCCGGCAGCAATGGACTTTCTCTCGAAGAGGTGGAAGCGGCGTTGTTGACAGCAATAGAGCAGGCAGCAGACATTGAAGCGATTGCCGAGGCACCAATGGGGGGCGGCATACTTCGGGATACCCGCGCCAATGACATCGCCTATAGCAACGTTGCCGATGCACTTGCGGACGCAAGACACCTTGCGACAAGCGATGCGCGTCTCGGAAAAGGGATACCGGCAGTGCTTGAGGAGCTTCTGCAGCTGCTTGCGGAAATGCGTGCGATACCGGAGACGACGACACTCTTACCCAACTATCCGAACCCGTTCAACCCTGAGACCTGGATACCCTATCACTTGGCAACCGATGCAGCAGTGGTCTTGACGATCTACGATGTCCGTGGCGGTGTGGTGCGGACGTTGACGTTGGGACATCAAGCAGCCGGTATGTATGAAAGCCGTGCGCGTGCGGCGTATTGGGATGGCAGAAACGAGAGCGGTGAACCTGTGGCGAGTGGTTTGTATTTCTATACACTCACGGCAGGCGATTTTTCTGCCACGCGCAAGATGTTGATTCGCAAATAAATTATGACGCGTCCTGCGGGGAGACTCTAAACCCTCACACTCAAAGGATATCATAATATGAGGAAATCGATTTTTACTGTATTAGCTGTTACGTTGTTATTCGGCTGGGGTGTGTCGGCACAAGTCGTTGACATCCCCGATGCGAACCTCCACGCCGCGATTGCTGAGGCACTCAATAAGGCACCGGGGGACACCATCACCCGCGCGGACATGGAAACGTTGCTTGAACTTCAGGCACCCTTCTCGGAGATTACCGACCTGCGCGGCATTGAGTTCGCAATAAACCTGACATATTTGGGTCTCTGGGACAACAGCATCTCGGACATATCAGCACTATCAAGCCTCACAAAACTGACATATCTGGGTCTTTGGAGGAACACTATCTCGGATATATCGCCCCTATCAAACCTCACAAATCTGACACTGCTGTATCTCACGGACAACAGCATCTCAGATATATCGCCAGTGGCACGCCTGACAAACCTGACCTCGCTGTGGCTCTGGGGCAACACTATCTCGGATATATCGCCCCTATCAAACCTCACAAACCTGACCTCGCTGTGGCTCTCGGGCAACAGCATCTCGGATATATCGCCACTATCGGTTCTCACAAATCTAACATATCTGAATCTGCAGAACAACACCATCACGGATATATCGCCGCTATCAAGCCTCACGAACCTGACAGAGCTGTATCTGGGGGGCAACGCTATCTCAGATATATCACCCCTATCAAGTCTCGCAAATCTGACAGTGCTGTATCTCTGGGACAACGCTATCTCAGATATATCACCCCTATCAAGTCTCGCAAATCTGACAGTGCTGTATCTGCCGAACAACACCATCACGGATATATCGCCGCTTATCGGGCTGATAAATCTTGAGGTGCTACGGTTGGCGGAAAATCCGATTGAAGACCTCTCTCCGCTTTATACGCTCCTTACGCTGAACCCGGGACTGGATGTGGATATTCCGTCAATAGATAAAATTACTGGACCGTGGCTCTGGATGATTGCTCCCACCGAGCCGGGTCAGGGGGGTGCAGCCTCCACAGATATTGATTCGCTGTCCGTTGCCAGCGGTGGTGCTGTCACGGAAGCGGATGTCGCCAGAAACGGCGCGAACATCGGCGACAGCGTCGGGAATTACGCGTGGACACCCGCGGAGATTGCTGCGGCTGAGGATGATACAGAGTCTGGCAACGTCAATGATGTCGTCAATCGTATCGGCTTTGCGCAAGGTGATGTGGACGACCATTCGGCTTATGCACTGATTACCCTTGAAGCCGTTACCGCTGAGTCAGGCGTAATTATGAAAGTGGGGAGCGATGACTCTATCAAGGTCTGGCTCAACGGGGAAGTTGTCCATACCAATGCTATCAACCGGGGTTCGTCTGATTTTCAAGATACGTTTTTAGTTGACCTCGCCACAGGCGAGAATCTGTTGTTAGCGAAAGTTAGTGAACGGTTAGAAGCTTGGGACATGTTTGTTGGCATTGATGCAGATTTGAGTGTGGTGCTGCCCCCTGAACCTGACTCTGACTCTTTGGATGTCAATGGCGATGGGCAGATCACCGTTGTAGACTTGGCAATCGTCGCCCTGTTCTATGGGACGCGGGTGCCTGTGGGTGTCTCTCTTGCTGCGGATGTCAATGCGGATGGCGTTGTGGACTTGGCGGACTTGACGGCAGTTGCCGAAGGTATTGATGCCGCCGGCAACAGTCGCCTGCTTAATGCAGATGATGTGGCAGTTGTGTTGGAAGCCGTCGCAGAGCAGGTAAACGTTATTGAAGGGATCGCCGAAGCACCCGCACATTTCAGTACATCTCAGCAGGCGGGATTCTCAGGTGTCGCCTATCAGAACGTTGCGGCTGCATTTGCGGATGTCAAGCACCTCGCAAACGCCGATGTCCGTCTCGGAAAGTGGGTGCCGATGCTTAAAGAACTGCTGCACCGGCTCACAGAGATGCGGGAAATCCCCGACACAACGGCATTGTTGCCGAACTATCCGAACCCGTTCAACCCCGAAACGTGGATACCTTATCACCTCTCGAAAGACACAGAAGTGATAGTGACGATCTACGATGTCCGAGGTGTATCGGTTCGAGAATTAACGTTAGGGTATCAGGCCGCCGGTATCTACGAGAGCCGTGCGCGTGCAGCTTATTGGGATGGGAGAAACCAACACGGCGAACCCGTCGCAAGCGGCCTCTATTTCTATACACTCACCGCAGGCGATTTCACCGCAACACGCAAACTCTTGATCGCAAAATAGGATCATAAGACCGTAGGGGCGAGGTTTCCTCGCCCTACAAATAAAGGAGACTTATTGTCATGATGTCATGAAAATCTTCAATCGTTTATATAGCGGCGTGAGACCGCGAGTCAGGGCGGAAAACGACATCTCAGATATATGGCCACTGGCAAGCCTGACGAACCTGAAACGGTTAAACAATAATTATGAATGTTTTGGAGAAACCTATGCCTATTCACACTTACGGGAGTTGGGGGTGGCGCGGATGTCAAGCCTATACCACGAGGAGGTTTTATGAAGAAATTGATCTGTGTGATGCTGGTATTCACGGTAGTGTTGTGTTTTTCGGGGTGCGAAAGGATTGATATGCCGATCGCCCCTGAGATGGCGCGTCCGGCGGTTGAACCGCTCACGCTGATGACCTACAACGTTTACATGGGGAGTAGCACCGTCTCGGTGCTGTCTGTAGAGAATCTGCTACAAGTGCCGACAGAAGTGGCAAACGTTTACAACACCTTCATGGCATCGGATTTTCCGGGGCGTGCGACGGCGATTGCTAAGTCTATCAAAACGCATCGCCCGCATCTCATCGGCTTACAGGAGATGTCGCTGATCCGTCAGCAGATACCCGGCGATCGGATCGCGGGTGGGAGTGTTCCGGCTGAAGCCGTCGTCATGGATTTCCGTGTCGTCTTACTCAAGGCACTGAAAGCAGAAGGCTTAGACTACCGCATTGCTGCCGAGATTGAGAACGTTGATGTCGAAATGCCGATGTTCACCGATGCTGGCATCGTCGATGTCCGCTTAACCGATTACGATGTGATCCTCGCCCGGCGCGATGTTCAAACATCGGATCCGATGAATGCCAACTTCAGCAGTGCGCTGAAAATAGAGAATCTCGGACTTGAAGTCACACGGGGTTATACTTCGGTGGCTGCGACGGTTGCAGGTGTTACCTACCGCTTTGTGAACACACACTTAGAAGCGTTCTCAGAGAGCGATCGGGTCGCACAAACACACGAGTTGATTGACAGCCTTAGCGATGAAACCTTACCCATTATCCTCTTAGGTGATTTCAACACGCCCGCCCCTGATGGCAAGGCGTATCAACTGCTGATAGATGCTGGATATGTAGATACCTGGCAGGCGGACGCGCTCGGCAAGACGTGTTGTCAGGAGAGCAACATCCGAAATGCCGAGAGTTTACACCAAGAACGCATTGATCTGATATTCGTCTGTAATGCCGAAACCAACCTTTCGGTGTTGATGACACAGACCCTCGGAGATACCCCCGCAGATCGCTTAGCATCGGGACTCTGGCCCTCAGATCATGCCGGTGTCGTCGCAGTGGTCGTATTTTAAGCCTTGTGAGGCAGTTTTTTTGCATGAGAAATACCTGCCTCGCGAGCTGCCACCGTTGTGTGTGTGGCACCGTCGAGTCGGCCGTGGCGGTTAGAGGGTGCAGGTTGCACTTAACACCGACATATAATTGATTTCACAACTGATAAGAAAGCAGATAGAACGCGCTACAGTTCTATCTGCTTTCACAGGAGATTTGATCTATGAAAAAATGTGTGATGGAAAACACGATTATCATCAAAGACGATGGACTGGCAATCAACTCTGCCGAATACGAGAATTACGCATTAGCTATCACGGATTTTGGCGGAACGATAACAGATACAACACTGAATAGTCAGGAAATGGTACGAGAGGTGTCCCCGATGATACTATTCAGAGCTATCAAAGAATGAGGTGACGATCCAGTTGATGAAGCTGTTGGTGTTATATGAAAAGATAGGTGGCGCGTATGCCGAAAGTTTCTTGCGACCCGCGGCGATCCGCAAAAAACTCGGCATTCGGCGCCCATCGGAGGTCTCTGCGCAGGCGAACGCTTTGATTTTTGGCGTTCTTGATGATCTGCGGGAAGATGGCACCGTTTTCCATGTGGAGACGTGTGGGTGGCAAATCACACTCAACGGAGTAGAAGCCGTTGAAAAAGGAAACACCGACAAACCCGAAACTTCTAATAGCGAATAAAATGATGACGCGTCCTGCGGGGAGACGCAAAACCCCGCCTCTCTTTAGGACTCGCCTTGGTAGCGGGCGTGTACAAAAATAGCTACCAGCCCAATGAGGGTTATTTGAAATCTGTCTTGTGGGACGGACATAAAATGTCCCACATATTTAATAAAGGAGAAAAAAATGAAAGTTATGAAAGTGGCAACATTTATATTTCTCGCAGTCTTCATTGTGAGTTTCGTGAGCTGCGATAGGACACAGCAGGCTTTGAAGCCCATGGATCCACCGATGATCGGTCTCAGCGGTGAAATCACGATCGGTGTCGTTTTACCGCAGACAGGTTATTTAGGGCCCAGCGATGCCGGCCCCGGTGCATTAGTCATGGAAAACGGCTTTAATATGGCACTTGAAGAAATAAACGCATCAGACCTGCTCGGAGACGCAACGCTGAAGTTCATTATTGAAGATGATATGAGCACTGTTGAGGGTGCTATTACGGCTTTCAATAAACTCATACATCAAGACGAAGTGCCCGCGATTCTTGGTGTCTGGACATCATCGGTTGCCGAACAGGTTTTTCCCATCGCTCAAGAAAATAGTGTTGTCGCCTTGAGTCCAGTTGTCATCAAAGCAGGGTTAACGGATGGTGATTTTCTCTTCCGAGCCTGCAATACGACAGAAACATTGATCCCCGGCGGTGTAAAAAAGACGCAGGCATCACTCGGTTACCAGAACGTAGCGACGATAGCCGACAGCGTAGACGCGTTTTCGCGGGATAGCGATGCAGTTTTTCAGAAAACATTGACTGACAACGGTATCAATATACTCACCAGAGAAACGTTTATGACAGGTGATACAGATTTTACAGCACAACTGACAAAGATAAAAGCCGCATCCCCAGAAGCCATTTTCGTCTCTGCACAACAGAAAGAGATCATAGAGATTCTCAAGCAAGCCCGTGCGCTTGATATTCCAGCGGATGTGCCGTTTATCACTTTGGTGCTCTCCATAGATGAAATCGAAAAAGCGGGTGATGCCGCGGAAGGCTCTATAACTTTTACCGATTGGATCGCGACAGCCGATACCCCCGGTAATCAAGCGTTTGTAGAGAAATATACAGCGCAATACGGAAACGAACCGAGCGTCTGGGCGGCACAGTCTTACGCTGCGGTTCATATCTTTGCCAAGGCACTTTTAGACGCAGAATCCATAGAACCGACCGATATAGCAACCGCCCTCGCTGAAATCAAAGATTTTGATACCCTCTTAGGGAAGTTTTCATTTGATGCAAACGGGGACGCCATCTATGATCCGGTCACATTGATCGTCAAAAATGGGAAACTTCAAGTGTTTGAGTAAACCGTATTTATAGTAAATTCCGAAAATAAGTTTACAATTGTAGTTCGTAGGGGTTGGGTTACCTTGAAGAAACACCCAAGCAAAAACACCCCTATGTTTCCCCGCATGTGCAAATAATTACCGGTTCTACTATAAGGATACGGGATCCTGGCAGGCAAGGTCTGGCGATAGGTGGCGGCGTGTCGAGGACATATCCACCAGAATGTAGAAGAAAAACGTTGACTCAAAGGAGGTGCGGGAATGAAACACTTTTGGTGTCCTCTCAGCCGGATCGTCTTGTTGCTATTTTATGTCGGGTGTGGGCGGGTGCATGTCGAACCGATGCCTGTCGAAAAGGCTCGCATCCGCAAAAGTGAACCTGTTGTGAAAGTTGAGTTAGAGATGCTCAAGTCGTCCGTGCTGCTTGTGTTATATGAAAATAAAGACGGCCCGTATGCGGAAGCGGGATGCCTCTTGCAACCGAAGGCGATATCCGAACAGCTGGGCATACAGCGACCCTCGGAGGTCAGCGCGCAGGCGTACGTTTGATTTTTGGCGTTCTGGATCATCTACGCGAAGAGGGGTATGTTAATACTCCCTTTCCCCAAACGCGCGATGGCTCCCGGTGGCAAATTCCATCGGGTATACTCTTGCGCAAAACTGTTTGAGAACGACAACAAAAAAACAAAAATTATTAGAACGAAAAACAGATTCAAGTTTTTCATCAAGTCTCCTATAATTCCGATTTCTAATCGCGCTCTAACCTTGGACTTACGCATACCGCATGCAGGCGGGGTTTGATGAAGTTTGAAAAAATATTTCGGTAATTGACGGGCAATGAATTGCCCTACTACAAACGGGCGGGTTCGTAGTAGTGCGATTCATCGCACGTTCTGATATTACCGAATTAATAA
>ASZN01000106.1 GCA_000406005.1 Candidatus Poribacteria bacterium WGA-3G | reverse complement strand
CCTAACCAAATGCAGGCGGGGTTTGCAACCCCGCATATTACGTAGTAATGCCCTAACCAAATGCAGGCGGGGTTTGCAACCCCGCATATTACGTATAGCGTCTAATAAAAAAATGCATAAGTCCTATGCAGGCAAAGCACTTTAGCATCATAAGGGCATCAAAGATAGTTGTTGATACGCTAAAACCCTGCTTCGCTCGGAATCTCTTTAAAATTTAGCACACTTCCATCCACCAATGCAATCAAATATGCAATCTGCTACCAGGTTCCCTGCAAGCAAGAAAATAGATCGGTAATGCTCTAAACAATCCTACTGACACACTAAAAAAACTTGACACCCGCACGAAAACATAGTATACTTATACTATACTAAAAATAAGTTTGGAAATATCTCACATAAGCAATACTTTGACGCATTTTCTATTTGATTACCCAAAAAATGCGTCGTATAACTAACACGTGATTTAGAGTGCAACGCCCAAAATACGGCACAGCACCCTAAAAACCGAAACAGCAGGGAAAAACCAAAGCGATAAAAATTTCCGAAATTACGTCACATTCCCAGTCACCATCTGGATTCTGCACGTCACTGTGACGTTACAAACGTCACAGTCAACGTCACATATTTCAGCAACAGGAGAATTTTCAACATGGATGCAAAAAAGATTGAAAGACAATTATTAGACTTCGCCGAGAAACTCAGCGACGAAGAACTCATAGAGCAACTCATGGAAACCAAACCCACCAACCCAACCCCGAAACAGAGTCCAAGCAAAACGACTACCTTTGACCCTGATAGTTACTACTTAGATAGCGAACTCATTCGCGTCCGTCTAAAAGAATGCAAACTCACACTTAAACAACTTCATGAAAAGGTCGGTGTCTCCTACCGAACCGTCATGCGATGGCTTGCGAACGCCGAATTCCCAAAAGATAAGAACCTCACGCAGATCGCAGAAGTCCTGCAACTCGAACCGCATCAGTTAGTCAGAATGAATTATACCGGACAAAACACCCTCCTTAACGAGAGCCTCCGATTCACACAACGGAGCATCGAAAGCCTTATTACTGAAATCCTTGAGGACGAGAAAATGCCCAAGGACAAGAAAGTCGATGTAATCGTCAAGTATCAAAACGCACTCATAAAGTATCAAAACGCACTCATAAAGCTCAAAAACAGCTAATACAGCACAACGGACAAGGTTTCCGCGTAGGATCCGGTTCGGTTGGAATGCAGATCACATTTGGGTGCGTACACCGCAAAACCGAACCTACCGGACTCCAATGCAGACGGGGTTTGCAACCCCGCCTTACCTACCGGACTCCAATGCAGACGGGGTTTGCAACCCCGCCTTCTATAGATGTCTCGTTAATTGTAGGTTTTACTATAAATTGACGCTTATGGTTCGGTTGGAAAACCGAACCTACCGGACTTGAGTAGACGGGGCGGTTAATACCACATCCTTCCGCAGTTATAGTGAATCCTAAAAATAAATAGACACATTCGTACCACAAACTTCCAGTTTGTGCCAGTCTGAATGCCTGTTATAGGTATTCAGACTGTTTGAGAGTGCCCAATTAATTCTAAACTTTACTATAAAATTTGCTATTTTTTCTTAGACATGTTATAGTTAAAGGAAAGAAAACACTATCACTAAAAACTAAACCGTAAACCTAATCAAACAGAGGAATCGCGAGTGGATGCAACACTGACCAATCCGTATCTCATAAACGCCTTAACAGTACCACCACCGCAGACATACCGCTACCAACGCTGGCGCGAACGGGGGTACCACCCCGACTTACGTCCACTTTCACCAGACAGTGAGTGTGGAACACTGATCGGACAGATGGGTTGGGTAGGCGCGCACGCACACGCACACGACTATCTGTGGGCAACCGCCGGTAATATGGGGGCAGTACTCACCGAAACAGTTGACGAGGCGTGTCTCATCGCTTATGAAGCCTCACCCAGCTATCAACTGCCACCCCAGATCGTTGTTAAAGGGTTAGCAGGTAAGCATGTCCTGCTCACAAAATCGGGGTCGCGTTTGGACATGATCGGCATCGAACATCCCGCACTCAATCTAACGCTTATCGAAGTGGAACCTGATGGTGTCCATTATCGGATGCGCTTCGGCACACCTGATCAAGCAACTTTAAAGCAAGCGGGAAACGGCATCGCACCGCCAGCACCGACGAGTGAAATGTTCCACTATCTCCTCATTTTTGAGCAGTTAGCCGAACACGGATTTAACACGCTTGTTCACTTGCAACCAAAGTTTTTGAACTTAATTTCTCGCACGGAACACGGTGCCCCCGATAAGTTTTACGACTTTCTCAGAGGATATGAGCCGGAGACACCTATCATATACGACGCATCCGGCGGGATCGGGTTCGTTGAGGAACGCGCACCCGGAATCCCTGAACTCTCTTACGAGAGTTTACGCCTCTTTCAGAACGGTAACAAAAATGGTGAGCAGCCAGCACGACATATCCTCTATTGGGTCGGACACGGAACGTTTTCACGCGGCAGCGATATCCTTGACGCTTACAAACACGCAGAATACTTCGAAGCCGCAGCACGCATGGCATGGGAAGCAAATCAGCAACGTGTTGACGCTCAGGCATATACCGCAGAAATCGTCAACTGTATCTTACGAGAATTCAACGCAAACCGAGAGGCTACCGCCACATTAAATGATGATCTCTCGGATGCCGATACACCAGCGCAGTCTGACAACGTCTATAATTACCCCTAAGATGCCATAACAAACCGAGGCAACTTAGGACGAGGGAACAACGAATATGCAAACACCTATAGATGTCCAAGAACCCGAAATTGATGACAATACGGAAACGGATGCTGAGGCACGGAAAGCACAGCAGCTGGAAGCGTATCTCCGGGACAGTGTCGTTGGAAGATATATCCAGAACTACAACAAACGATTGCGAACCCTCAGCCAAGCCGTCGAAAAAACGCGTCAGCAGGTCGATGATAAACTCGCTGCCGTAGAACAACGCTTCACAGAAGAAATAGCGGACGTGAAAACCGAGATCCGCAGACTTTCAGGGCACCTCGAAAACGAAGATTTGCTGCTAACCTCAGACAAAATTGAGACACTCATTGATGCACGGATAGATGAACGACTCGATGGGATCGCCGGACGCAGCGAGGCTGACCTCCAAAAATTATCAACACTCGTAGACGAGTTCGCACGTGAATTCCAAGCGCAAATCGACCGACTCAGCAACGAAACAAAACTCCTACGAGAACAGACGCGCCGAAATCAGGAATCTCTACGAACAGACTTAGCCTCCGAAACCGAAACACTCGAATCTACGAAAATTGACCGGCTAACCTTATCTGAAGCACTCATCTCGCTCGGAATGAAACTCAAAGAGGATAAACTGTTCGACGAATTCACCGCGAACCTCGGACTCGATGAAAATTTGGACACAGACGCAGAAGATCATGAAAGCTAAACACCTCAAAAGCCGAAGATTCACGACGCTCGCTCTGATGAACAAACTGTTGACGCTAATGCTCTTGGGGGCATTGATTATAGCTCTCGCTGTTTCTGAACCCGTCGCTGCCAGTGAAATTTCAGTTCTCGCTGTCGGTGATATTACAGTCAGTAGCCGTATGACCCCGCTGATTGAAAAGAACGGTGCCGGTGTATTCTTCGCAGGAACTACCGAGCTAATCCAGTCCGCCGATGTCGCGACTGCCTCTTTAAACGCAAGTATTTCCGAAAGAGGAGAACCGAGACACGGGATCAAAAACCCTTTCCGGTCAGCACCAGGACTCGGACGCGCAATAGCGAATGCTGGATTCGATGCCGTCTCCGTAGCGACACCGCATATCATGGACTTCGGTTTTGAAGCGTTAGAAGATACAATCACCGAATTAGAGTGGTATGACGTTAAACCGATCGGTGCCGGTATGAATACCAAGACAGCAAAACGCCCCGCATGGGTGCCGGTCCGTATCGGGGATGCGAATCCTCTGAAAGTCGCGTTGCTGGCATATTATCGAATAAATGAATTCGCGCGATACACGGAGGACCCAATCGCTTACGCTGTCTACAGCGAAATGACAAACGCCGTTAAGAAGGCACGCTCAGAAGCAGCACTCGTAATCGTTTGGCTACATTGGGGGATTCAAGGACCTTCAACGGATGCGGCAATCGGAAGGCAACGCATCTTCGCACAGGCACTCATAGATGCTGGCGCAGATATGGTCCTATGCCAGCAGATGCATACCTTTGGCGGTACCGAGTTATATAAAGCGAAACCGATCGTTTACAGCCTCTCTGATTTCATCTATGACGCTTATGATAAACAGCACGCACATATAGTTATCCCGAAGGCGACTTTCAAAGATAGCGTCCTGCAGTCTATTGAGTTAATTCCAATTTTGACAGATCCGCCTAAGACACCGGTCCGCACGGGGAAACCTACGGAGACCTCAGCAACGCTTGAAATCGAAAATCAATTTCCGAGTATTCTCACTGGAGATGCAGCAATAGAGACTTTGCAAGACTATCAGCGACGTTGTGTAGAATTGAAAACGGAGGTGCATATAGAAGGCGAGCGCGGATGGATTCGATAGATAGCGTCCCCATTAGAGGCTGAAATATGACAGATCACAAGGGGGTTACGGGCAGCCCGCAAACCGATACGAAAGACAGGATATCCGCTGGATTCAGAGGTGAACCCGGTCTAACGCCTAAAGCATTGGTCATAGCGATGCTTCTCATCCCTCTGAACGTTTTCTGGATCATCCAATTAGAGGTCGTCCGTTATACACATCCGACCCTAATTCATCCGCTGTCTAACGTCATTTTCATCATCTTTTGCTTGATCGTATTCAGTGCAGTATTAGGAAAACTATCATCCAGACTGCAACTAAAACCGGCGGAATTGCTCACGATCTACGTCATGTTGTGCATCGTCTCCTCGCTCTGTTCGCACGATATGATGGAGATCCTCGTCACTATACTCGGACATCCGTTCCGGTTCGCGACATCTGAGAACGAGTGGCAACAACTGTTTTGGAAAGAACTCCCGACATGGCTAACCGTTCAGGATACTAACGTTCTGTCCGGATATTATGAGGGACAATCAAGCCTTTATCGTAAGGAGCATCTTACCGCTTGGGCAGGACCCGCCGCATGGTGGACGGTTTTCATCCTTGTGTTGATGTTTGTTATGCTCTGCATCAACACACTTCTACGTCTCCAGTGGACGGAACGCGAGCGGTTGACATACCCGATTATCCAACTACCGCTCGCAATGACGGAGACGGATGCAAGTTTTTTCAAAAACAAACTCATGTGGTTCGGGTTCGCAATTGCTGCAGCCATTAGTGTACTGAACTTATTAAATTCGATTTATCCGGCAGTCCCGTATCTGCCTGTCAAACGGCAAAACATCCATCAGTATTTCACCGGTCGTCCTTGGAATGCAATGGGCGGGGTCCGACTTTCGTTTTATCCGTTCGCAATTGGGATCAGTTTCCTTATTCCGTTAGACCTGCTTTTTTCGTGTTGGGTGTTCTATTGGGTGTACAAATTTGAACTAATGGCAGGTAGCATTCTCGGCGTGCGGAATTTACCGGGGTACCCTTACGCCGACGCACAAAGTTTCGGCGCATATATGGTGCTACTCGGCACCGCAGCTTGGGTCGGCAGATCACATATCAAACGGATTTTTGCCGGTGTTATGGACGGATTCCGCGGTACGTCTCGTATAGATATGCAGCGTGAACCGATGCCTTACCATATCGCTTGCCTCGGTATTGTGGCGGGTATGCTCTTTTTGACGGTGTTTTCCTATAAGGCGGGTATGTCGCTTTGGGTGATTCCGATCTTTTTCGGACTCTACTTCCTCCTCGCGACGATGGTCGCACGGCTACGCGCCGAATTGGGGTTCTTAGTCCACGATTTACATAGAGTTGACCCACACGGATTAATCGTGACGGCGTTCGGATCTCAACGATTAACAACCAGTACAAAAGCGGTCTTTTCGTTGTACATGTTCTTTAATCGAGCATATCGGGCACACCCGATGCCGCAAGAACTGGAGGCATTGAAAATTTCGGAACGGCGGCGGATACACCCACAACATACCGCCGCTGCAATCCTCATAGCGACATTCGTCGGTGCCGTCGTCGTGTTCTGGCTGCTTTTAGATTCCTACTACAGACACGGTGCAGAGACAGGGTATTATGGACCTTGGGCATTAGGGTTCGGGAGAGGTGTTTATAGACAACTTGAAAACTGGCTGAATTATCCGCAGGAAACCGACGTCCCTGCCCTCCTATTTATGGGCGGCGGCGCAGGTTTCTCACTCGGATTAATACTCTTGAGAACACGATTCCTCTGGTGGCCACTACACCCACTCGGTTATGCCATGGCAAACAGTTGGGGTATGTCTAACCTCTGGAGCTGTATTTTCGTCGCTTACGTCGCCAAGGCACTCGTGCTACATCAAGGCGGCCTTAAAGCCTACAGACGTGCAGTACCGTTTTTCCTCGGACTCGCACTCGGAGACTACATAACCGGAAGTTTATGGAGTATCGGCAGCATTCTCGCGAATACGACACTGTACCAATTCTGGCCCTAACAGGATTTAGGACTTACGCAGCGTGCTCTTTTGTAGCATAGGCTGTTAGCCTGTGCCCTGAGAACGTCTCGCTCTCTTCAGAGTTTACTCGCTAACGGAGCGTCATATCGTCAAAAGTGCGTAAGTCCTAAGGATTTACGAAACGCCTACAAAAAATTAATAACTGCTAATTGCGCGTCGCTGACTGCCGAGAACTATATAATAGGAGAAAAAATATGAAAACCGAAGAAAAAGAAAAAGAAGAAGAAGGAAGTACGAATGATCAAGAGGCATCTACGCAGGAATATCCTATTCTGCCGCTCGACGATCTTGTCGTCTTTCCTTACATGCCACCAGTGCCACCGTTCCCACCACATCACGTAGCACTCTCTGGAAAAATGGCAACCGCTGCTATCGAGCACGCTATGGACGGTGAAAGGGTCCTCTGCATCTTTCGTCCGAAAAAAGAACTGTCGAAAAAAGAGATCAAAAAAATTAAAAAGAGCAACCTCTGTCCAATCGGGAGCTTGATACATATCCTCCGATACAAGACCGATGACGAAGATGTCCTATTCCTCGCACACGGACGCGAACGCGTGGAAATTGAGGAGATTTTGCACACCGAACCTTTCATCAAGGCACGCGTCAACGTTGTCGGCGGGGACGATGAAAATCTAACATCTAACACAGAGATGAATCTGGAGGTCGAAGCACTTGTCCGCAGCAATGATGAAATGTTCCAACGGATCGTTCAAATGTCCTCACGCTACCAAGAAGAATACGGAAGTATAACACGGACAATGATCGATGAACCCGGACGTCTCGCAGACTACATCGCGGCTGTCTTAGATTTGAAACCACACGATAAGCAGCGGATCTTGGAAGCAGTATCTATCCAAGAACGCCTGAATACCCTCGCTGTTATCCTCGCGAAAGAACTTGATCTACACGAATTAGAAAGCAAAATCCAAAATAATGCACAGGCTGTCATTAACAAAGGACAACGCGAATATTATCTCCGAGAACAACTTAAAGCCATTCAAACTGAACTCGGTGAAGCCGACGATTTAGGACTCGAAATTGATGAGATGCGGGAACAACTCCACAATACCGAAATGCCAGAGAAAGCGCAGCAGGCAGCTGAAAAAGAACTCAAACGGCTCTCCAAAATGCAGTCGTTCTCACCTGAATCAGCCGTCTCTCGGAACTACTTGGACTGGTTGCTGAACCTCCCCTGGGCCGTTAATACCGAGGATTCGTTAGACCTTATCGAGGCAAAAGAGATACTCGATACCGATCACTACGATTTAGAAAAAATCAAAGAACGCATCCTCGAGCATCTCGCTGTCCGTATCCTCAAAGCCGATATGAAGGGACCGATCTTCTGTTTCGTCGGGCCCCCAGGGGTCGGGAAAACTTCACTCGGTAAATCCATAGCACGATCAATGAACAGGAAATTTGTACGCATCTCGCTCGGTGGTATGCACGACGAAGCCGAAATACGAGGACACCGACGCACCTACATCGGTTCAATGCCCGGACGGATCGTCAAAGGATTACGACAAGCAGAATCAAACAACCCCGTCTTTATGCTTGATGAAATTGACAAACTCGGGTCCGATTTTCGAGGTGACCCGGCTTCCGCACTCTTGGAAGTTCTCGACCCAGAACAGAATCACGCCTTTACCGATAATTACATCGATGTACCGTTCGATCTCTCGAAAGTGATGTTCGTCACAACAGCGAATCAACTTCACACGATTCCACCACCGTTACGCGACCGGATGGAGACAATAGAACTCCCCGGTTACGCCGCCAACGAGAAACAGATCATTGCTAAACAGTATCTAATTCCTCGCCAATTGGCCGCAAATGGACTCGAAGAGGCACTGATCCATATTAAAGACGCAGCGATCGACAAAGTGATTAGTGCGTATACCCGCGAGGCAGGGGTCCGAAATTTGGAACGAGAACTCGGGACCCTCTGCCGAAAAGTGGCACGTCGGGTCGCGGAAGGGAACACTGAACCGACAACGATTACAGCAAAGGACATTCAACAGTACTTGGGACCCGAGAAATTTGATTCCGAAATCGCAGGACGTAAAGCCGACATCGGGGTCGCAACGGGGTTATCCGTCACACCCGCGGGTGGCGAAATCCTCTTTATTGAGGTCGCTACAACCAAAAAGACAAATACCAACAACCAACTCCGTATCACCGGCCAGATCGGTGATGTCATGCAGGAATCTGTACAAGCCGCTTTCAGTTACGTCAAATCCCAAGCCGAGGCACTCAAATTTGATCCGAGCGTCTTGGAAAACGATATCCATGTACATGTACCCGCAGGCGCAATCCCGAAGGACGGGCCTTCAGCAGGTATTACCATTGCAACCGCGCTCGCCTCTATTGCAACGCGGCACCCAATTAATCCCGATATCGCCATGACGGGTGAACTTACCCTCAGAGGTAGAGTTCTACCTGTCGGTGGTGTGAAAGAAAAAATACTCGCAGCGAAACAGGCAGGCATTAAGAAAGTTATTCTGCCACAAGGTAACGAAAAACATTTTACCGAAGTACCCGAAGACATTCAAGAAGGTATTAAGTTTCTGTTTGTAGAACATGTAACCGAAGTTTTTACGGAGGTATTCGCATGAGACACCTATTGAGAACCAAAGTGCAACGCCTTTGCGCTGCGCACCTAACCGCTCAGTCTGCCACGTTCGCTGTTCTGCTGCTATTTTCGCTCTCACTGTTAGCGATGCCAGTCGCGACACAAGCGGACACAACGAATAGCGTCCAACCCGCGACGAATAATGCTGAAATTGATGAAACCCAGCCGCCAGTCAAATTTCTGAAAGACATCGCACCCATCCTTGACAAACAGGGCTGCTCAGCCGGCATGTGCCACGGAAAATTCGGTGGACAAGGCGGGTTAAACCTCTCTCTACTGACCTTGAACCCAGAAACCGACTACGAACCGATCGTTCACCACAACCGCGGTAGGCGCATCAACCTACTCGAACCTGATCAGAGCCTCTTCTTCCTCAAACCGACCGGACAGGTACCCCACGAAGGCGGTTTACGGTTTGATCCAAACTCAGAGAACGCATTAAAAATTCTGCGATGGATCGAAGCAGGCGCGCCTTTTTCCGACGACGAACCGAGACTTCAGAAACTCGAAGTTGAACCGAGCACCTTTGTCCTCGCCGATGTCGGGCAAACCGAACAACTAAAGGTACTCGCCCATTTTTCCGACGGTTCTGTCGAAGATGTAACCGAAAAAGCCGTCTATGAATCCAAAGACGCACCCGTCGCCGAGGTGTCACCAACAGGCGAAGTAACAAGCGTCCGATGGGGCGGCACCGCAGTTATTGCACGTTTCTTAGGGGTCGTCGATGCCACCTTTGTAACGATACCGCGAAATTCTGAAACAGCCACTGTAGCAGAAAACGAGAAATTCAGACCCAATAACTTCATTGATGCGTTTGTACTCGCTAAACTCGAAAAACTGAATATCCGTCCGTCTGCGTTGACAACCGATGATGCCTTTATGCGTAGAGTCTATCTCGATACTGTCGGGAGGCTCCCAACACCAGATGAGGTGAAAGCGTTCCTCACAGATACAGATCCTTACAAACGTACACATCTCATCGATATGCTTCTTGATACGCCAGAATGGGTTAACCTACGCACCTTGAAATTAGCCGATATGTTGCGTATCCATCCGCGGACCTTAGGAAATGGTGCATTCGGACAACGCGGGGCAACGCTCTTCCACGAGTGGGTCCATGATGCAGTAACAGAAAACAGACCTTACGACACGTTCGTCCGAGAAATCATCATGGCGCGAGGCAGCACCTTCCAGCACGGTCCCGCAAACTACTACCGCATTGAACGGCAACCCGCAGGTAGAGCAGAGACAACCGCACAAGTATTTTTGGGGATCCGACTCAGTTGTGCCAGATGCCATAAGCATCCGTTTGACCAATGGACAACTGATGACTACTGGAACTTTGCCGCCTTCACCGGAAAGGTCAGAATCCAACGTGGTGAAATCTACAACGAACAGGTCATCTCCTATAGTCCCAACAGACGCGTTATAAATCAATCCGTAGAAGGGAACCGGGGTGAAGTCGCACAACCAACTTTCCTTGGCGGCGAGTCTCTCTCCGCGAATTACCAGGGTGATGTCCTACAGGTACTCGCAGATTGGATGACCGCCTCGACGAACCCTTACTTCGCGAAAGCAACTGTGAACCGCATCTGGAGCCACTACTTCAGTAGAGGGATCGTCGATCCTGTCGATGATATGCGTGCCACAACGCCACCGAGTGTTGAGGGACTTCTCGAAGCGTTGGCAGATGCCTTCGTCCAAAGCGGATTTGATACGAAACACATCATCAGACTGATTCTCAATTCGCGGACGTACCAACTTTCCGCAGAACCGAATGAGACGAACCAACTGGATGACCGGTTCTTCTCACGTTTCTATCCGCGTCCTATGATGGCACAAATTCTGTTGGATGTCGTAAATGACGTTACGGGGACCTCAGAAAAGTACGGGCGCTATCCATCTGGCAAGCGTGCTGTGGAACTGCCGTTGCCGGTGAGTTCCCGCTTCCTGGCACTCTATGGACGTTCCGGCAGAGAGTTCCTCGGCGATTTAGACCCGAAACTGGAACCGACGCTAACACAAGCACTCTATATGATTAACTCCCGTGATGTCCATCAAAAACTAAGAAGCACCAGCGGTGTACTCACCCGTTCGATAAAAGCGAAACTCAACAATCGCGCACTCATCACCGAGTTGTACCTCACCACGTTGAGTCGATTCCCGACGGATGAGGAACTTCAAACCGCTAAAGCGTACCTCACCGAAAGTCCGAAACGTCGCGCGAGGAGCGAGGACCTCCTGTGGGCACTCATCTCATCGCGGGAATTCATTTTCGTCCGATAGATCAATCGAAAAAAAGATGGCGAGGTAATTCTACCTCGCCATTCACAATACAATTTACGGCTTATTCACCGTTCTTCGTCAACCGCGCAACGATTTCTTCAACCGCACCCTCCGCACGTTCACGAATCTGATCCGGTGTCAAACTCTGAATCGGATGCGCAACAGTCAGCGGCTCCAAATCACTGTGACCTAATACACGCGCCTGTACCTTGCCTGCAGCGAAGAAAACCTCCGTACAGACCGCCACACTCGGCACCCCACGTTCCTCTAAAGCACTTCCATCGTGCATACTGCACGATATACACGACCCTCAGTCCGCAAGTCCTTCGATAACGAAATCTGCCTGCTCCGCCAGTTCAACGAGCAATTCGGTCGGTGCCGGACGCGTAAATGTCGGTTTCTTGACATGGATCACTTCAGCAAGATCAAACCGTTCCTGCATTAACTCAGCAATCCGATCCAAAAAAATATCGCTGCCATTCTTCGTGATGTTGAGTAGACCCATCACTTTTCCATCAAGGCTGTCAAGTCGCGGCGCGAGAAACTTCGCAGATACATCACCTTGAGAAGTCGGATCAAGTAAAGTGGTATTTGGCATTGTAGAACCCCTATATCCTTTCACTGGCGAGGTTGTATCTCACCAATCTCCAGTATTCCTTTGCAGGCGAGATTTGTAACCTCGTCAATCCCTTTCAACCCCTTTGCAGGCGAGGTTTGGAACCTCGCCTACTCCTACATTAAACAGACGAAACGGATGCTTCCATTTGCAGCTGCTGCGACTTCGCCATCGCATCCTCTGCCTCTTGGATCATCCCTTTTCGCTGATAACAGATAGATAGACTCGTATATGCAAGCGGATCCTTCGGATTAATCTCAATCGCCTGCTGAATCGCTTCAATCGCTTCATCGTAGAGACCCAACCGTTCATAAGCATGTCCCAACCCAAGGAACCCTTCAATATACTTTGGATAGGTATCAATCAATTCTTTGAAAGCGTCGACAGCCGCCTCAAGGTCGTTTTCCGCAAAACGGGTGAGCGCAACGTCGTAAAGTTCTGTTTCCGTCGGCATTTTTTTATATCCCTCGTGATAAATATTTAGCAGAATTCTATCAGAAAAGATAGCAAATGTCAAACACAAAATAATTTTCAAAAACCGATTGCACGTTACTTCGTTTTAAGGTATCTTATAATTATATCCTTTGTTATACCATTTCTGATTTTATTGGTTTCCTCTTATGTAGCATAGACTGTTAGTCTGTGTTCCGGTATGCCACCGTATTTCATAACATGCGGTAATCTGATTTTATTGGTTTCCTCTTATGTAGCATAGACTGTTAGTCTGTGTTCCGGTATGCCACCGTATTTCATAACATGCGGTAATGCGACAACACTGTTTAGAAATGGTATTAATCCCATTAAGGAGCTCCAGAATTTGCGCAACTACGCTGAAATCACCGAACGACTCAAAAACTTAGAACTGCCAACAGAATTAGTTGGCAACGTCCACGGTTATCCGATTCACCAAATTCACTTAGCATCGTCCACCAATA
>ASZN01000105.1 GCA_000406005.1 Candidatus Poribacteria bacterium WGA-3G | reverse complement strand
CAGAATCTGAGAACCTTGAAGCCTTCAGGCGAACACTCAGCCGTTAATAATATATATTTGTCAATCGTCTGAAGTTATGTTTACCTGCCGAACCTACCGGGCCTGGGGCCTGCGACGGTTGTTTTTTCTTAAACTTCATCAACCGCACCTACCGGGCCGGGATGGCTAAAATTTAGAAAAACCGAAAACTAAATCGTCCTGTTAGTAAAGCGGTTTACATTGCATAGGGGGTGTGTAAAGTTTTTGGCACTAAATTCGTTACATGGTTTTCTAATGTTTCGGACATAGCACTCCGCTGGAGTGCAAGAGCAGGTGCGAATCTTTTCTATAGATATATTGCTCCGCTGGAGCAAAGAGACCTCTTTAGAGATAAGGACTTCTTCACGCCAGAGGCGTGATATTGCTTCGCAGTGAGAATAGAAATCAAGATTGTCCGTAACTGGACTCCAGCGGAGTGCTATGTGTATTGACGAGGGTTGTCGGGGTGAACCGCCTCTATAAGGGAACGCTGCCAAAATATTTACACACCCCGTCAACGCTGCGAAAAACATTTTGCAGGCTGGGGTACCCGCGTTTTGATGCGCGATAAAACCGATCTGATTCGGAATAATGGCCTGCTGGTGGAGCGACACTAAGACCGTGGACTCTCAGAGAAAACCGCAGTCGCTATGAAACCGAAGCCCCTACCTTTAGGTAGTGGGTGGTATCACATTAGCCGATATGGACAAAGCCGTGGAGCGGATACACACTGCGATTTCGCGCGGCGAGAAAATTTGTATCTATGGCGATTATGATGTTGATGGCACCACCGCGATGGCACTCTTGCTCAATACATTCCGCTAGATGAATGTCTCCTCGTCCGTCTGACTTTGATGACTTTGAAATTCAACTTCAGCTTCGGGGTGAGTCTATTTTATACTCTCGTTCCGCGTGTAGTGGAAAAGATGATTTTTTCTTTTTCTTTTTTTCTAATGTGTTAAAATATTTCCCGAATTTGTGCAGAGTTCTGTTGTTAGACAGGGGACCGACCTATGATGTTTCATTCGGAACTAAAGTCCTGAGATATAGAAAGGAAGCAGTGTGAAATACAGTGAAAAATTATGGCTAAGTTTCGTGATTTTGGGAATTTTCCTGTTTAGTGGTATAAATTGCGGGATGAATTCTGCAGTTCAAGGAACTGTTTATTTTAACCACGGACTGGTGAAAGTCAACACTCACCAGTATGAAGAGGCTGTTGTTGCCTTTAATAAAGCCATACAATTAAATCCAGATTATGCCGCTGCTTACCACAATCGGGGGGTTGTGAAGTCCATGCTGGGGGAGCACGCTTCTGCAATTTCAGATTTTGATAACGCAATACGCATAAAACCTGATTTTGCTGTTGTCTACAACAAACGGGGTTATGCGAAATCCGCACTGGGTCAGTATGCTTCCGCCATAATAGACTTTGATAAAACAATACAACTAAAGCCTAACGATGCTGTTGCCTATAACAACCGAGGCTATGCAAAGTCAGAATTAGGTCATTATGCTTCAGCTATTGCGGACTATGATGTGGCAATACAGTTAAAATCTGATGAAGCCTTCACCTACAATAACCGAGGACTCGCAAAGGTCAAACTCGGTCAACTTGATGCTGCCATAATAGACTTTAATGCCGCAATACGCATAAAACCTGATTATATCCAAGCCTATTGTCACCGCGCTACTGTGAATATTGCGCTTAAAGAACCTGAAAACGCAATTTCAGATTTTGATAAAGCGATACAACTAGATTCTGACTATACTGAAGCCTACACTGGTAGAAGGCTCGCGAAGATCTCCGTCAGTGAACATAATTCTATTGTTGCCAAATCTGATGTGTATAGTTCCCCTCAAACTCCACAACAGGTTGCCAAAAAAGCCTTAGGCTCCACAGTGCTCTTGGTTATGAAGGATACTAACGGCGAGACACATGGATTGGGTAGTGGATTCTTCGTAAGCAGTGGGCAAATCGCCACCAATCTTCATGTCGTCAGGGGTGCTCTAAAGGGTTATGCAAAATTAGTTAGCCAAAATATAAAGTACAACATTGACGGAGTAGCTGCTATTGACGAAGATCGCGACCTTGTAATATTGCAGGTTACAGCTTTTGGTATACCTTCACTTCCTCTTGGAAATAGTGACGCTATTGAGATTGGTGAGTCAGTTTATGCAGCTGGTAACCCAAAAGGATTGGAAGGAACGTTCTCGGATGGAATTATCAGTAGCATCCGGGGAGATGGTGCCTACAAAATACTCCAGATGACTGCTCCAATCTCTCAAGGAAGTAGTGGAGGTCCGGTATTAAACAAAAAAGGTGAAGTCATTGGTATTTCTGTTTTGACTATCCGCGATGGACAAAATCTTAACTTTGCCATTCCTATAAATTATCTCAAATTTCTACTTGCCAAGGTGCAACGAACAAAATCCTTGCAGGAATTAGGAGCATCCAAAAAAAATCAATCAAAATTTTTTCACTCAGATGATTCAAAAAATTCGGGTGATCTATCCTCAAGAGGCAAACTAACGTGGTCAGAAACCGCTTCCTATACCTTTTCTCTGCGAAATTCCGGCCGAAATCTTGTAGAAAATGTTTCTTGTATCGTCATATTTTACGATATGGACGGAAACCAGATTGATTCAGATGTATTGGAATTTGCGGGACAGATAGCTGCGTTAGAAAGCAAAATGATTGTTCGTCGTAGTATTTTTGATATTCCATATTGTGTGGGTATAAATATGAAGGACTATAGTATTATCGGGCCAAGGACTAAACGGCTATCAAACAGTTATGAAGTTAGAGTTATTGACTTTGAAATAGTCAAATAAGCAAAACATTTAGGCGCAACTCACATTGTGAATGCAAAATGTGACTTCTACGCTATATTGCTAAGTGCAGATGCCGCATTTTAAGAGAAAGTGGTGCATTATGACTCAACGTCCTCACAAAAAATGGGAATTCAAAACTCCAGATCTGGATAAAAGCCTAAAATTGGCAGCAGAGTTAAGGGTGTCTCCGCTAGTTGGACAACTGCTCGTTAGCCGTAAAATAACAAATCCTGAAGATGCAAGAACTTACCTTTATCCAAAGTTCGCGGAGCTTAAAGGGTTTCATGACCCTTTTAAATTAGCAGGTATGGAGAAAGCCGTAGAACGAATACGCAAGGCGATCTCACGCGGTGAGAAGATTTGTATCTATGGTGATTATGATACCGATGGTACCACTGCGACTGCACTATTGTTTGACACATTCCGCGAAATGGATGCCCCTGCCGACTATTATATCCCAAATCGTTTTAGAGAAGGCTACGGACTGACCAAAAGTGCGGTAGAAGAGATTCACAAAAAAAACAAAGCAAAGTTGCTAATTACTGTAGATTGTGGTATCACATCTGTCAAGGAGGTCGCGTTAGCCAATCAACTCGGTATAGATGTCATTATCACCGATCACCATCAACCCAATCCGGTAGATCAGCCACCGGCGCACTCCCTAATTTCGCCAAAGATTCAAGGGAATGAGTACCCTTACCCTGACCTAGCTGGTGTCGGTTTAGCGTTTAAACTTGCCCACGGATTATACAATGATGTGAAGTTTTTAAGATCATTGCTGGATTTAGTGGTGTTGGGGACTGTTGTAGACCTTGTCCCACTGACTGGAGAGAATCGCGCTTTGAGCCGTGTTGGCTTAGATGAACTTAATGAAGTTAATAAAGAGAAACACTCTGGTGTGTATAAACGCAAACGACTCGGTATCCGCGCTTTATGTAATGTAGCAGGCTATGCCACAAAGAAACTTGTAGGCAAATCCCTATCTTTTGGGCTAGGTCCCCGTATCAACGCCGCTGGACGGATGGATACAGCACGTAAGGTGGTTAAACTGCTGACTACCGAACATGATGATGTAGCGACTCGGATTGCTTCCGAACTCGACCAAGCAAATCGTGAACGGCAAGAATTGGAGAGACAAATTCAAGACCACGCACAAGATATTATTGAAAATGAAATAGACCTTACCCAAAAAAGCATTGTTGTTCACAGTGACAAGTGGGGCAAAAAGGCAAAAGGCGTAGTCGGTATTGTTGCATCTCGTCTACTTGAAATTCATCATAAACCTGTGTTTGTCCTTGCAGTTGAAGGGCAAGAGGCTACAGGATCTGGACGTTGTATTGAAGGAATGAATCTTGCAGACAGTTTAAACAATTGCACAAATTTGCTCTTAAAACATGGTGGACATGCCGCTGCGGCAGGATTAACGCTGAAAACCGAAAACATTCCCGAATTCAAGAAGGCTTTTAACAAATACGCTTCCGAGCGTTTGACAGAGGAAGCACTCCAACCGAAACTTGAACTTGATTTTGAAACTTATCTTTCTGTTTTAACGTTAGAAACTTTAGAAGAATTGGAGCAATTTGAACCCTTTGGACGAGAAAATAACCCTCCTCGTTTTTGTACGCGACGCGTCAAAATTAGCGGTGCCCCTAATCTAATGGGAAAAGAAAAACAACATCTATCAATGAGTATAAAACAAGGTGTGGAAAGAAAACGTGCTATTGCTTGGAGGGCAGGCGATGAATTTTTCACTTTCAATCGACCTAATCTATTGCTTGATATTGCCTTTTCACCGGAAATTAACGAATGGCAAGGGAATCGATCTGTACAATTGATCCTTAATGACTGGAAAATCCGTTCCGAGCGTAGAGAGGTGAACTGGGATGTTTTTCCGACACTTGAGGATGATTCCGCCGTAAGACTTGTTAACAGACGCAACACTACGAAAAAAAAATATCTTTTAAACTTGCTTGCGCGTGAAGAATCTTGTATAATTTATGTACAGGATGACGAAATGCTGGACAGCCTGCTCACGAGGCTCCTACCAGAAAGCATTGAGGGGATCGTGCGGCACGACGTGACGACAACGACAGCAGAAGAAACCGAGTTCGCACAACAACTCGCGCGTGGTGAACTCCGAACGATCGCTTCAAGTACAGTTATCGAGAATCCTCACGTGTTACCCTTCGTGAAACATATCGTCTTTTGTCATCTCACACCGAGTCCGAACCTCTTTTTCAAACGGTGTGCACCGGCATTCGCTACAGAAGATACCTCTTTTCTGCATCTCATTTACGGCGATGCAGATGGCACAGCAATACAGAACTGGGTCACTAAGAAGTATCCCGAAAAAGCCGAGTTACAGAAATTGTACGGCGGCATACGTAAAGCCGTCCAATCCAACGGAGCGGACGGATATGCTGAGAACGCCATGTTAAATGGCACGCTCGGAGCACCCTCAACAGTTGAAACCGGACTCACGATCTTTGAAGAATTGGGGTTTATTGAGCGGTATGGAGAACCGGGACACAGGCTTGTAAAACTCTGTCCGGCTGAGAAAAGTGATCTATCTCGTTCGCCAACTTACTTAAGAGGCAACTTGATTAAACAGACGTATCCCTCTTTTGTTGAGTTTCAGTTGAAAGAGAATATTGAATCTATGTGGGAGCGCATAGAACATGAGTATCAAATCACTGATCCGTCAGATTCAAGTATATAATCCTGAAGCGGAAATCGAGCTTCTCGAACGCTGTTACCGTTTCGCGCAAGAGGCGCATACGGGCCAAAAGCGGAAGTCCGGTGAACCCTATTTCTCGCACTGCGTCAAAACCGCCGAAATACTCGCCGAACTCCGGTTAGATACGCACACGATCTGCGCCGGACTCATGCACGACATCCTCGAAGATACTGGGATCACACGCGAAGAACTACAAGTACGGTTCGGCGCGAATATCGCGAATCTTGTTGAAGGCGTTACGAAGATCGGACAGTATAGACCGAATGTCGCTTCCGCAGCTGCAAAAGCGGTTATAACAGTTGAAGACCGTATGCACCGGAAAACGCAAGCGGAAACCTACCGGAAGCTCCTCTTAGCAACAGCGGAAGATATGCGGGTCATCCTCATCAAACTCGCTGATCGGCTTCACAACATGGAGACGCTCACATTCCTAACAAGCGAGAAGTGTCAACGCATCGCAAAGGAGACACTGGAGATATACGCGCCCATCGCACACCGTTTGGGGATCTGGCGTATCATGAGCCGACTTGAGGATCTCGCATTCAAACATCTCTACCCGAGCGAATACCGAAAGATTGCCGAACTCCTGAACCAGAAACTCGCTGAGCGAGAAGCCTATTGTGATAAAATGGTGAAACAGATTCGTCAGGTCCTCGAAAAACGAGGTATCTATGCCGATGTCGATGGACGGACGAAACACATCTATAGCATCCACCATAAAATGCAACAGAAAGGGACACCCTTCAACGAAATTCGAGACCTTATCGGACTACGGATCCTCGTCAAAACGGAAGCGGATTGCTATATCGCCCTCGGTGCCCTCCATCAAAGATGGAACTACCATCCCGACCGACTCCGAGATTGGATAGGAAATCCAAAGAAAAATGGGTATCAATCGCTCCATACAACGATCCTTGACGAAGGTAAAACAGTTGAAGTCCAGATCCGTACCTATCAGATGCACAAGGTCGCTGAGGACGGGATCGCTGCACATTGGAGCTACAAGGAAGGCGTACCGACAAGTGCACAGGGACGTTCAATCTTCGCAAATTATAAACAGATTCTTGAAGATATTCAGGAGACACAGGACAGTCCACATCAGTTTGTGGAATCGATGAAATTGGAACTCTTCCAAGATGAGGTGTATGTGTTTTCGCCGAAGGGAGACCTTTTCACACTACCGGCAGGCGCGACCGTTATCGATTTCGCCTATAAAATCCACACCGACATCGGACACACATGTGTCGGCGCAGAGGTAAACGGTTCCATCGCACCCATCCGACGTGTTCTGGAAAACGGTGACCAAGTCAATATTCGGACACAGCCGAACGCAAAACCGAGCCGGAGTTGGCTATCACATGTGAAAACCGCTGCAGCACGAAATAAAATTAGGCACTGGTTCCGAGATAAGGATAGGGCAGACGCTCTCGAATTAGGAAAGAAATTTATTGCAGCAGAACTACGGGTCTCCTACCTTAACGCACGGAATTGCCTCAACTCTCCAAAACTCCTTGACATTGCCAAGCAACTCAATCTCAAAAATCTTGAAGAACTCTTCATCCGTATCGGCAACGGGTACGAATCGGCAACACACGTCGTTAACCTCTTGAAACCCGAGGTTCCCGAACCTGACACCAAACCTGCTGAGGCTGTTGGCGCGAAACGGAAATCAGCCGGCCCCGCCGTCCAACTCGAAAACGATATCGACTTAGGCATGATGCGGATTATGAAATGTTGCAACCCGATACCCGGAGATCCGGTCGTCGGTTACCTCACCCGCGGACGTGGGGTCTCTGTGCATAGGTCCGGGTGTATCCGCATCCTCGACGAACCCGAACGACTCTTGGCCGTCAAATGGACTGAGAAACCAGCCTCGGTAAACGGAGACCAACCGCCTGATGTTTACCCCGTCAAAATCCTTGTCGAATGCAGTGATCGTCCCGGAATGCTCGGTGAAATCACAACTGCCATCGCACAATACAAGGTAAATATCCGCTGTGGAACCTTCCAACCCTCACCTATCCACCTCGACGCAACCGCTTCCGACAACCTAACAATAGATGTAACAGGTGCTGAGCAGCTCGATAGCGTCATGCAAGGGATTCGGCAGTTAAAAGGCGTACAACGCGTCACCCGCATCTCCTAAAATCAATCGACGGTTTCCGTTTAAGTAATGCTACGACCCTACCCTGTAATCGCGTACTTAGACCAATCATAGGGATTGGAGTACCCAACCCCTACGCGTGTTTCATGGTCTCTCGTTATCACTCTGATATCGTGGGGAACGATCTTTGGGTTGTGGCTTGCTACGCAACCGGACTCGGCATTTTGGAGATAACTTTTTCGACTTTGCCGCTACGCAGACATTTTGTACAGACACGGATCCGCTTCGGACCTGCTTCCGTTTGAACCCGAACCCGCTGAAGATTCGGTAGCCAACGCCGCTTGGTATGTTGAATCGATTTACTAATCCGGTGACCCGCCATCGGTCGTTTATTACAGACAGTACAGACACGTGACATCTCAACCTCTCCTTTTTCTATAGTTTCATTAGTTAAACCTAAGTGTTAATAATACCATAATTACGGGCGAAAAGCAAATTTTCTTTGACAATCGTGCGAAAATAGTTATGACTTTTTTTCGAGTATCTGGTATACTATATCTCAGGATTTTTTACACAAATTCATTTCATAAACCCGCAGCTACAACGACACGCTAAATAGAGGAGAAGCATTTTCTCACCACTTCGCACCACAACAAAAAATATGAAAGTTGCTTACATCACCGCAGGCGCAGCCGGCATGTACTGCGGAACCTGTATCCATGACAATATGGTCGCCACAATTTTGAAAAAACAGGGGCATAACGTCACACTGATCCCTACCTATACCCCTACCCGGACTGATGAAGCAAATGTCAGTATGGACCGCGTCTTTTTCGGCGGTATTAACGTCTATCTTCAACAGAAACTCTCCATCTTTAGGCACACACCGTGGGCGATCGACAAATTATTTGACAACCGAGCCCTCTTAAACGGACTCGCACGCTTCAGCGGCTCAACCGACGCACGCGACCTTGGAGAACTCACAGTCTCTATGCTCCGAGCCGAACACGGACACCAAAAGAAGGAACTAACGAAATTAGTCAAATGGCTCGCTGAAGAAAATAGACCCGATATCGTTTATCTCACCAATTCCATGCTCGTCGGATTCACAACCGAGATAAAGCAGGCATTAGATGTACCCGTTGTTTGCGCACTTCAAGGTGAAGACATCTTTCTCCAAGACCTTATTGAACCCTACAAAACGGAGGCGATGACCCTCCTGCGCAAACGCGCAGCGGAAGCAGACGGTTTCGTCGCGCCCTGCAGCTACTACGCACGGTTTATGGCAGACACCTACCTCGGCGTATCCGTTGATAATATAGACATCGTGCCACTCGGACTCAATATGGATGGACACGGCATGCTCGTCGAAAAACCCGAACCGCCACCTTTCATCATCGGTTATCTGGCACGTATCTGCCCCGAAAAGGGACTCCATATCTTAGTAGACGCTTTCCTAATAGTCGCAGAGGCACTCGGTGCCGATAACGTTCAACTGCATGTCGCAGGATACCTCGGTAAGAAAGATGAACCCTATCTTGAGGAACTCGTCAACCAAATCAAGGACGCAGGTTTATCAAACAGTTTTGTACATCACGGTGAAGTAACACGGACACAAAAGATTGATTTTCTCAATCGACTCCATGTCTTCTCCGTTCCCACTGTTTACCGTGAATCCAAAGGGTTATCCATCATAGAATCGCTCGCCAATGGGGTACCGGTCGTCCAACCGCATCACGGCACATTTCCAGAGATGATTGACGCAACGGGCGGTGGCCTCCTCGTAGAACCTGAATCTCCTGAAGCGCTCGCGATGGGTATCATGGAA
Organism: Candidatus Poribacteria bacterium WGA-3G; assembly: GCA_000406005.1. GTDB lineage: Bacteria > Poribacteria > WGA-4E > WGA-4E > WGA-3G > WGA-3G. Next base: position 3,612 of record ASZN01000105.1, on the reverse strand, counting down.
CTCCTTAACGATGCTGAGCAACGCGAACACCTCGGAGAAACCGGCAAAATTAATACCCATCAGAAATTTAACGATACCGCCGTCGCAGATCAACTCTTGAAAGTATTTGAAAAATATACTTGACGTTTCAACCGTCAATGTCCATCATCGACGCGTACCGAAAAAATCGGAAAGGAATGTATTATGTCTAAAGCGTGGCTAATTTTTGTTATCATGACCGTGTCATCGTGGGGACTATACGGCGTGTTTCTACATCAGGGGCAAGTCGCTATGGCGGATCCTGTACACGGACGCTACAAAGCGTTCCTCTTTGTCGGGCTCGCCTATCTTCTCGCAGCAGTCATCGGCTCCGCGCTCATGCTCGTCATTAATGGGTCCAACTGGCAATTTACAGGTAACGGTATCACTTGGTCGTTTGTCGCCGGACTTGTCGGTGCGATCGGTGCCTTCGGTGTGCTACTCGCCTTCGGTGCCGGTGGGAGACCCGCCGTCGTGATGTCCATTGTATTTGCAGGCGCGCCTATTGTGAACGCCGTCGTCGCGACGCTATCACATCCGCCCGCAGGCGGTTGGGGCGCAGTCCGATGGCAATTTGTGGCAGGTATCCTCCTCGCAGCACTCGGGGGCTGTCTCGTGATGCTTTATAGACCCACCTCGTAACGCCAGAAAGAGGCCACCCGTAAACGCTCGCTCTCGCTAGTGAGGTTACATCCGGTCTCTTTTCCTATTCCCACTCGCTCATTTTTACCAAAAAATATATTTCTTACTCTCCTTTTTAGCTGACATGTCTCTAATAAAACAGAAGAAGGAGTATTGTCATGCATTCTGTAGAATTGATTGAAGCGGGTGATGCCGAGTTAGTTGTCGCAGCACTCGCCGGTAATACGCAAGCGTTTGATGTGTTAGTGAACCGCTACCGACGCGCCATGCTAACGGTCGCACAACAGATCGTCCGAAATCCTACCGACGCAGAGGATGTCGTACAAGACGCACTCTTACGAGCGTTTGAATCACTACCACAACTCTCAGACCTGAATCGGTTTGGCGCGTGGCTGCACTCTATCACTCGGAACCGCGCATTGCGCTACTACAGAAATATGGGGCGTTATCAACCGCAGGAGGATATGGAACCCTATCTGAACAGAGCATCAGATACATCGGCGGAAGACCCCGCTAACGTTGTCGAGGCCGAATCGATACAGCAATCGGTTAGAGATGCCATCAAAGACCTACAAACAGACTATCAGGTGGTTCTCGAGCTCTACTACTGGGCAGAGATGCCACAAAAACGGATGGCTGAGTTTCTATCCCTACCACTGACAACCGTAAAATGGAGACTCCGCAAAGCAAAGGAACAACTCAAAACAATCTTAGAGAGACGCGGCTTCGGTGAGGATATCTAACCATCTTTAAGGAGAAAACCCATGGAACAACACAGACAGGAACAACAACACGAACTCAAGGGTCTGTTCCACATGTTGGAGCACACCGCAAAAATTGCAGAGGACGCAGCATTAACGGACACCTTTACTGGCGGTGAAACGCGATGCATCACACAATTCAATAACGTACTGACCAGATTGAATAGCCTTGACGCTGTGCCTGATGGACTCTTTGACGCACTTAAGCCCGATGCCTCATTCAGTCAAATCGCAATCGCCTGCCATCAACTCGCCGCATATCTCAACGAAGAATTGGATACAACGGCGGATTTCAAGGGATGGCTCTCCACCTTTTTCGGAAAACGGTTCATGGAAAACCTGACCGAGGAACTCACGGATAAACCGATCGGAGACCTCATCCGTAAAGCCGTGCCAGATTTCTTAACCGAGACGACGTTAGAGGACATCGTCGAAACTTTCCCCGTCGCAGCAGATGGAAGACTAACGATTGATGCTGACTGCGGGGCAATTGACATCCAAAGCACCGAGGAAGATACTGTCTCTGTCCGCGTTCAACGCGCCGCACAAATAAAAGCGAATCGGCGGGCAGCGGAAATCCTCAAGAATCTTGATGTCCAGATAACACACGAAGCATCCGACGTTAAAATTGAGGCGAAGTTCACAGGAGACGCGAAACGGTGGCAGAAACGGCAAAACGATCTCGATGTTCAGTTTGATATCCTCGTGCCACGGCAATACAATCTTGATTTGAAAACCGCATGTGCCGACATTTCCGTTGCGAATATTACTGGCGACGTGAATGCAGAGACATTCCGCGCCGGACTTCGTCTTCAAGATATTACCGGACGGGTTGATGGGCGCACATCTTTGGGGAACATTGATCTCAAGGCGTTTCATGGAGATGCAGTACTTCAAACGACTGTTGGAAATATTGGGATCGCAGACGGTACTGGCGATGTCAAAACCAAAACATCAGCGGGGAACCTCCAAGTCGTTCAGGTCATAGGTGCGGTCAATGGACGAACCTCTGGTGGTAATATTATCCTACGCGGCTGCAAAGGCGGGGCAGACCTGAAAAACGCTGGTGGGAGTATAGAGGTAGAAAACGACGGGCCCGTCCTTGCGAAAAACGCTGGCGGTTCTATCCGTTGCCACCTACAAGAGGTGTCTGAAAATCAGAGTTTACTGCTGGATTTGGAGACAACTGGTGGTAGTATTAATGTCTCACTCGTTCCAGATATCGATGCAACGGTCGAAGCAAAAGTCCTCGGCGGTTCAGTGACAACAGAATTTCCGGTAACCGTAGAAGCATCGGGTACTGTAAAACCTGATCAGTTGCAGGGGACTATTAATGGTGGCGGTCCACTGCTAAAACTCCGTTCTGTCGGTGGAAATATCATTCTAAGAAAGGTAGAAACAGATCAACCGGAAGAGGTGTAACGTGTTACAAAGCAGGCGAAGCGAGTTAACGTTAGCTGGCGTGTTTGTGTGGTACATCCTGAGCATAGGTGTTTTTATGATACTTCTGCTCCCGTTTATTGTGCCACAACACCAGTTATCTGGATTTATCCCCGAATGCGATTGGCAATCCCAATTTCACAAACCGTGCGCTTTTTGTGGGATGAGTACCGCGTTCTATGCTATCTCGCGCGGCGATTTTGTCGAAGCACATCGCTTGAATCCACTCAGCCTCTACATCTACTTCACTTTTCTGCTAAATACACTCTGCGCACTAATCACTTTAAAGCGAAACGCGCGTCTTGTAAAAAATATACGGACAATGCTTCATAGCGATAATATATTGTCATAGTTTGGAGAACAATCATGGGTTTACTATCAATCTTGAGTTTAGTTTGGGGAATATTAGCGGTTATTGGCATGGCAGTCGGCATCATTCCATGCTTCGGCTCCTTTAATTACCTTAACATTCCGTTCGCAGTCTTCGGCTTGCTTTTCAGCATCTTGGTTATCGTTTTATCATCAAAAAAAGAACTCGCCATTGCGGGGTGTCTCCTTTGTGCCGCAGCCATTCTCATAGGTGCCATCCGACTCGTCTTAGGTTTCGGCATTTTCTAATACCATTTCTGATGCTATTAGTTGCCTCTTACGTAGCATAGACTGTTAGTCTGTGTTCCGGTGTTCTTCATAACACTCGGTTCTGATGCTATTAGTTGCCTCTTACGTAGCATAGACTGTTAGTCTGTGCTAC
>ASZN01000104.1 GCA_000406005.1 Candidatus Poribacteria bacterium WGA-3G | reverse complement strand
CTAACAGCCTATGCTACAAGGGCAACACAGACTAACAGTCTATGCTACAAGGGCGACACAGACTAACAGTCTATGCTACAGCGGATCGGTTTCCGTTTCTACTTCATTATCATGCATAATTTCTTGGAGACCTGTTGCGACACGGAAGGCAACGATGCATAAGCCGATTGAGAGTGCGAACAACCACCGATACCCGATACGTGGGGCGAGGAGCCCACCTAACACCGGTGCGAAACTCACAGGCATGAGTATCGTATTCATAAACCCGATGTAAGTCGGACGGCTTCGTGGTGGTGCGATATTCAACATGTATGCCATAAAGCCGACCATCATACCGTTGCCCAAAATGCCACCGACGATGAAAATCGTCAAAAATGCAGGCATCTGTAATGAAATCGGTAATATACCTGAAGCAAAAGCGAGCATAGGCGGGATACCCATCATACCTGCCGTGATAATCAGGACCCATCGCACGCCATACTTTTCGCCGACATATCCCCACATCGTATTTGAAACGACACCGCTGAGCGCAGAACTAATGATAAAGAAACCGATCGTTGCATCTGAAAATCCGAGTTCGTTTAGGGCGTAGGGCATGTAGAACGGGGTCGCCATTCCAGAGAAGTGTGCAAAAACACGGAAAAGGATGAACCGTCGATAATTTGGGTCTGTGCGAAGGAAGTGCGGTCCCTGCTTTAGATGTTCGGAGATCGGTTGTCGATTCGGTTGGACAGGATGAATCGGTTCACGGACCCCCAAAAAGCTGATGAATGAAAGGAACGCTGCAGTCACGGAACAGATAAAAAGAAAGGCGTAGTTGTATGGAAAACCGAGGTCGGTCTCGACGTTACAGATGGTGCCGATAAAGTACATGGTGAACGATTTGAAGGCTTGTGTGATCCCACCGAGCATCCCGGTAAATTCGGATGCGTCTCCGAGTACGGCACGCACGAGGAATCCGACCCAGATAGCAAAGAAGCCGCCGTATAGTTGTCGCAGACTGAAGAAACGGGCGCGTCGCTGCGGTTCTATCGCCTTGGAGACGATGTCCATGTAAGGGAGCGTTGAAACTCCCATTGCGGAGGAAGATAAGAAATAGAATCCGAGGAAACAGCCAGCGAGGAGCATGGGACTTCGCTCGCCGATTGTGATGGTGCAGAAAAAGATAGCGAGCCACGCTAACACGCGAATACTCATACCGAGTGCGTAGAACGGCATTTTACGTGGTCGGTGTTCCAGTAGGTTGGACATCAACAGTTGCGGCCACATCCAACCTGCCGTCATCATTGAACCGGTTAGCCCTACGAGAAGGGAGGAACCGCTTAATTTGTCGATAAAAGCAGGCAGCACCGTCGCTGAATCCGCAAAAGCGAGATTGATACGCATAAAGGCGCCTTGGAGCAGCGCAAATCGGAAGTTTCGCCTTTGGATTTTTAATTTACCTTGCGGTTCGGTCAGGTTGTTCTGATTGATAAGTTCAATTTCCGTTTTTTAAATTTACCTTGCGGTTAAATCAAGGGGGTTAGGCATCTCAACGGGCTTCTCTTGAATCCGTCCGCCACTCCGTTTTGGACTACAGTTTTTCTTTTTCTCAGAGAGAAAACTTATAATTAGAAAACGTTTCAGGCTATACGCTATCGTGCAAAATTCTGGACTTTATCTTTTGACACAATTTTCGGAATTAGGTTGAATTGAAATTTCAACTGTAACAAAAATTTCCTTTACACTGCACCGAGGTTGTGGTAAATTGGAGATAAATTTTTATTTTTTTGTGGCTGTCAGCAGTCGGTTGTCAGCAAAGAGGTTTTAGCGTAACCAAACACCTCTGTTACTGATAGTTATCGCCGCCGAAAGCCAAAAAAGGAAACAGATATGGAACCTCTTCGGATAGGATTTCTCGGTGCCGGCGGTTTCGCACGGCACACTATTTATCCCGCACTTCACCTCGCCCCCGTGGCATTGCAAGCCGTTTGTGATGCTGACGAAGACCGTGCAAAGGCTGCTGCCGGTAAATTCGGCACAGGTCGATATTATACCGATCGGCACGAAATGTTTGAAAAAGAAGACCTCGAAGCCGTTATTATCTCCATGGGACCTGACCCGAGGCAGCCGCTTGTGCTTGAAACACTCGCGGCGGGGTATCATGTATTCACACCGAAACCGCCGGCACCATCCCTTGAAGAGACAATCACTTTGGCAGAAACCGCAGAGAAACATGGTAAGACACTTATGGTGAACTTTCAGCGGCGTTTCAGTCAAGGCGTACGTCAAGCGAGAGCGATTATGCAGACCGAATCGTTCGGCACACTCACCCAACTCTTCTGTTCGTTCTGCAGTGGAAAATACCCGACGGTCAAAAGTTACTTACTCGATTTCGCCATCCACCATTTCGATTTGGCGAGGCACATCGCCGGTGCCGATGTTAAAGAACTCAGCGTGTTTCACAACGAGGTCGATGGGCAAGGTGCGTTTGCCGTTGGCGTAGAATACACCAACGGTGCAGTGGGCAGCCTACAGTTGACGAGTCAACGGTTGTGGCGGCGTAACTATGACTACATCGAAATCACTGGACAACACGAATACATCGTTTTAGACGGGTTGTGGGGTGCTCAGCACTTCACTGAATCAGGGAACACCTTTACCTCTAATTTCTCCGATGAACGTAACGGCGAGCTGACCGGCGACGGTATCAGTCTCACGGAGTTTGCCAACGCGATTCGTGAGGATCGGGAACCGGTATCGAGTATCCAAGACTGCGTTGGCACGATGCGGTTTTACGATGCTGTGCTTCAGCGGAAAAAAGGCGTTATTAGCCTATAGCAAGCAGTTATCAGTCGTCAGTACGATTTTTTTCTGCGAAAAATCTTTCGGTTAATAGTTATCAGTTTTAATAGTTATCAGTTAACAGTACTCAGTTTTCAGTTAAAGAGGTATATTGTGGAAGTAGCAGCAAGTATTCAAGTCACAAGTTGTTAACTGATAACCGAAAGCGCAGCGTACTGACTACTGACAACTGCAACTGAAAGGGAATGTACTCGTTCCCGTACTGACAACTATTCCCTCTGATAACCAGTCCTCTGAGGGCTGACAGCTGATGGCTGACGGCTACTCTGCATTAATACGCTCCAAAACCGCAAGACATGTCTCCCCGTTAACCAACCGATGATAATAGCCTACGACGCGCTCGGTAAAATCTCGATTTTCGCGCAAGCCACGCAAGGGTGTAGCACCAGCAGGGGACCACAATGCTGCATTTGAGAAAACTGCTTCAATCCGTTCTTTGACAGCTATTTGACTCGCGCCATAAGCCCCTCTCAGGACGTCCTGTATTGTTCGGTCAGGGTCTCGGATTTCATACTCAGTAGCGGTATCGGTGATACCTCTGTAGTCATCAAGAGATGAGATTGCGTGTGGCGTTAGAAATCGGAGTACGGTTGCGAAGGAATAGGCGAAATCGGATTTGAAGAGTTCTGTGCTAGCATCATAGTTCGGTGACCGGACGATATCGGCGGCGCGTTCGCGGAGTTTCACGGTTTCAATGATGTTAATCCGGGCGTTGTCGTCTTTGACTCGGCGGATACGGTCAACGAATTCCAGCGTGTATGCCTGCGCACTTTTACCGGGGATTGGGATATCCGCTTCCACGATCTTCGCATACCCGTTCATCAGGCGTTCCAGATGCGGTGCGAATGTTGGGTGTGAGGCTGCTTCGTTGACATATTCGATACCAGAAAGCGTTCCTTTATGCGTAATCCCCGGTACATGTACGGAATTCACCAAGAGGAGTTTCCAATCGTGATACGGTTCGATGCTTTCTTGACTCACAATAACGCCGTAGTCCCGAAGTTCACCGAACGGGACGCGTAACATACCATTTAAATCTTCGAGAATAAACGGTGTTGCTGGCATTGCCTCTGTGTATGTTATTAATTCGTCTATCATCTCAATTTGTGCGCGTGCAGCTGCTTTAACCTCGTCAGGTACAGCGTAGACTTGTGGCACGAGTCGGTCGCCCATTTCGTTAAGGAAACCGACGTTTGTTTTTAACCACGTAGCGTAATCAGGACTCCGTTTCGGATACTCGTTGCAGAGGATATCACGGATTACATCGCCGTTATTTCGGAGGTTATCGGTATTGACAACGCAGATTGTCGCGTCTGCACCGTGGTGGCAAAAGTAGCGGTAGAGGGTTTCATCTAACACATCCATCGCCAGTTCCCCTTTAGCGATCCCGGCTTCTGTTACGCCGATAAGGATAAGGTCCAGGGGGTTCTCGGTTTGCGCATAAAATTTCTCACGACCGGCTTCTGTTGCGAGCGTTGTCGCGCCGACGACACTTGAAACCTGTTGAATGTCGTGAATACCATTTAGGTCAAACGTGACAACATGGTATATCCCGTTCTGTTTGTTGAATGCATCGGCTTTTTCAACACCGCGCGGCTGCCCGACGAAGATACCGCCGTTGTAGAGTTTCCGTTCGTTGAGGATATGGACAAATTCGTGGGTCAAGGCGCGCTGTAAGCCGCCTGCACCGAGAGCCAAAATCTTAGTTGGGAGCATGTATTTTTTCTCCTTTTTTACCAGTTACCAGTTAAGAAACCTCTTTAACTGGCGACTGGTTACTGGCGACTGGAAACTTCTTTATAGAGGTTTAAATAAGCATCGGCGATGCGTTTCCAGTCGTAGGGTTTGACGCGTTCAGTGCTTGCCTTGCCCATTTCAATGCGACGTTCCCCGGCATCAATCAGTTTAACAAGGCAGTGCGCGAGTTCGTCAACATCTCCCGGATTAAACAGCGCACCGTTAACGTTTTCTACCACCAGTTCATCAATACCTTGAACGCGGCTGGCAACAATCGGCAATCCTGTCCCCATCGCTTCTAAAACGACGAGCGGCATCCCTTCCGCGAGTGAGGGTAAGATGAACAGATCAGCATCGCGATATTTTTCTGGCAATTCGGCATACGGTACCGAACCCGAAAAGTGGATGTGTGAGGCTACGCCGAGGTCTCCTGCTAATCTGAGGAGTTCTGTCTGATAGGGTCCATCACCGACGATCTCAATTTCAAAGCTGTGTGTCGCCTCTTTAATAATCTGAGGCAGGGCGCGGATGAGAAATTGGAAACCTTTGCGCGGGATAAGCCTCCCAATCGTAAGGATCCGGACTTTTTCCGGACAGGTGTTGCGTTTGACGGGTTCAAATCGTCCTAAGTCTAAACCGTCAGGAATCACATCTATCTTTACATCCGTATCGGTTTCCTGCGCCAGCTGGCGTAAACCGTCGCTGCAGGCGATAACTCCTGAAGCACCGCTCCAAATAGATCGAATTATTGGCTTCAACAATAGGTATAACCAACGGTAGTAGGATGGGTCTGGGTCGCGGCGTGGCACGTCTCGTCCGCCTAAAAATACGATGTATGGTACCTTTCGGAGTTTCCGCAGCAGATACGCGCCACCTCCCGCAGGAATCCCAAAAAAGACTTGGACGATATCGGGTTGAAACTTTTTCGCAAACTGTAACCCATAGAGACTCGAACTGACGGCGTAGGTCAGCATTTCATGTACGGCACACACATCAGGACTTTTCCGAAGTGCAGGCACGCGATGGACATGAAATCCTTCTACCGCCTCATCCTTCGGACAATCACGGAACTGAGAAGTAATCAGATGCACATCGTGTCCCGCTGCTGCGAAGTGTTTGCCTAAAAAGTAGCTGACCCAACCGCCGCCACCGCCGATCGGCGGGAATTCGTGATTAAACATCAATATTTTTAAATTTTTATATTTCCTTGCGGTTCGGTCAAGCGGGTTGATCATTTAGAGTGCCTCTCCGTAGATCCGCCTTCCACTCCGTTTCAGGCTACAATAGTTATAGGTTAACAGTTAACAGTTATAAGTTATAAGTAAGAGAGTTTTCTTATAGTAGATTCTGTAATTAATTTCATAGTGGCGGGGTTACAAACCCTAAAGAAACACCCCAGCAAAAACTCTGCAGTCGGGAGTACGGAGATATTGTCTGTTTAAAGTGTAAATATATCTTCAAAATCTACTATAACAGTTATAACTATTTCCTTTCTGCGAATTTCGTCGCAAATTCAATAATCGCAGCAGCGATGTCTATGCCGGTGACCGATTGTAGTTCTTCAAATCCGGGTGACGGGTTGACTTCCAAGACGATGGGACCTTTGTCTGTTTCCAATAGATCAACGCCTGCTATCTCTAATTCGAGTGCGGTCGTCGCTTTTATAGCGAGACGTGTATATTCTTCGGGTAGCGTGACGGCTTCTCCTGACGCGCCTTTGTGAATATTTGCGCGGAATTCGCCAGGCGGCGCGCTCCTTTTCATCGCAGCAATCGCTTCACCACCGACGACGAGAACACGGATGTCAACACCACCCGCTTCCTTAATGAAAGACTGAATCACATAATCGTGATGGAGATCACATAATGCGTCCACGGCTGAAGTGAGCGATGTCGGTGTGTCTAACAACATAAGACCTCTGCCGTGTGTGCCGTAAAACGGTTTTAAAATAAACGGATAATCTCCCATTTCGGCTACGGCGTTTTCTAAAAACGCGGCGGAACCGACGGTGAGACTCGGTGGGATAGGCAAGCCGTGCTGTGCCAGGATACGTAGGGAACGGAATTTGTGTCGTGCTGTCGCAATCGCTTTTGAACGATTGACGACAGGTGTCCGAATCCATTCAAAATGCGCTATCACTTCTTCGCCGTATTGCGCTGTCGTGCGGCTGAGTCGTGGCAAGAGGACATCAATATCCGCTACCGGTTTCCCGTGATATGTGATGCGGTTGCCGGTACCGCCGACGTGGAGGTAGAAACCGAAGGGGTCTAAAATTACTGCGGTGTGTCCTGCATTGCGGGCAGCGTCACTGAGGCTAAGCGTCGAGTGGTTTTGAGGTCCCCGTGAAAGGATGGCGATCTTCATAAAGGTCAATCGTTTCTTTCAATTATCGGTTGATGGCGCAGCAACGTTCACGAGCAATTCTAATGGCCCTGATGATTCTTTCAAAAGTTTCAGTGCGGCTTCTCCGCGGCAGCGACGCTCGTTTTGAAGTTCGGTTGCGCGCTCCCTGAAAAGCAGCACCGTCTCAGTAACCCCGGGTTCGTTGGTATCACCTGCGAGGATACCTCGAACGAGCAGTTGAACATTTTTTAATGTGGAACTGTGTAGAACAGTGTGCGTTGCACACTCGTTGAGGAGTACTCGATATTCGTTTAACAGATCGGGTCCGACAAGGGCACTGTTTTTCTCGACCAACGATTCGGCATCTAAGATAAAGCCGAAACTGTTATCCTCACCCTCTTCATCAAGTGCGACATAACGTTCATTGACAAGCAAAAAGACGTACTTGTGATCGCCAGCCAAAAAATCCTCGGCAAAAAGTTTTTTACCATACCACTCTTTCGTCGGAACAATCGTACCCCTTTTCAGACATTCATTGTAATTAGCTTCGTCAGTCGTGTAATGTGCTAAAATCATCGGACAAAACCTTTAATTTTTTATTAATTTTTCTCTGTTTTGTAGGTTTCTTGTAGAAAATCCACCAGTTCCTCGTAGGAGTCGAAAATCCGGTCGCATAGGTTCTCAAAGAAGATGCTCCGCGTTCCGGTATAAACTGCATACACCGGTTTGTTATGACGGGTTGCGTAGTTCATCTCGCTGAGAACACCGGGAGATAATTTGTCTGTCGGATAGATGACGACGACAAAATCGCTCTGATGGACAAACTGGTAATCCCTTGAGATTGTTCGTGTCTTGATTTGCTCAATCACGCCGTCGTCCATCTCACCCATCGTTGTGGGTACATTTCCATCTCCGCCAGCGGTTACGAGTGCCATATCTTTAATCGTGAGCGGGTCAAAAACGATGAACGAACGGCTCAGTTTTTCGCCGATTTCTCGGATTTTGTCAATTTCTTGCGGCGTATCTCTTAAGAGTGTGATCGGATAACTGAGGTAAAATTTCGGCTTCGGTGAAAAGAGGAGTTCATAGAAGTTCTCAAGATCGTGTTGCCGTGCGACGGTATAGTGCGGTTTCTCTGTGAAATGTGCGACTTGTCTCGTCAAGAACTCTTCCTCGTCTAACCAGACGTTGAGCGTTGCATTATCCATACCTGACCATTGCGCGCTTTCCTTCATCCGTGCGGATATATCGGTGATATTATCGACGACGTTAATCAAGAGGTCCGGTAGGAGAATCTCAATATCTTTAAAGGAGAACCCTTCGACGAGACTCCCACGCCATCGGAAACAGGCGTGTAACCCGACGATAACATGCTCATAGGATTCTGCGCGTCGGGCAATTTCATAGAAAGCGGTACGCCGCGCCAAGGACAAGACTGCTGGGTCTGAGTCGAGAACCTTTTCTGTGAAATGGACACGTGATTCAGCGGCGGCGCGGTGCATAACATCTCCGACGTTGAAGAAGCCGATGTTTAACTTCTTTTTCATGCAGAGTATTTTAAAGTTTGCCATCAACTCTTTGCGTCCGGAACAACTGATACCAGTACAAACGATTTTCATTTTTTAAACTTTCCTTGCGGTTCGTTTTTTAAACTTTCCTTGCGGTTCGTTTTTTAAACTTTCCTTGCGGTTCGTTTTTTAAACTTTCCTTGCGGTTCGTTGAGGTGGGTTGAGTGTTTAATGTTCCTTTCCGTAGATCCGCTTTCCACTTCGTTTCAAGCTGCTTCTATAGACATAGCACCCCTACGGGGTGAAGAAAGGACTTGAAAAACAAAACACCAAAATTTGTTAGTAGCAACTTAGGTTATTCTTATTTTTCCTTGCGGTTCAGTGCGGCTAACGATTTCAGTTTTGCGAGTGCTTCCTGCTCCTCCTTTTGCCACGGACGGTGTGCCGGTTTATCCAATTTTTGTGGAGGACCGCTAAAGACAAGAATATAGGCTCTACGGACTTCTGCCGTGCTATTCGGTGCAGAGTAGTGCAGCGTCCGGCAGTGATGGAACGTCGCACCACCAGCTGGTATGGGGCAAGCGACTGCTTCTGATACGTCAACATCATCTGTCACTAACCCGTGTACAAGCGGATCGTCGTTGATATGCCGATGCCAACGGACCTCTCCTTTGTTCGATTTCGGAATAAATTGGAGACACCCACTTTCAATAGTCGCCTTATCAAGCGGGAGCCAGACACTTAGGCTATGCGGACGGATTTCGGGATTCCAGTACGCCTCGTCTTGATGCCAGGGTGTTTCATTGCCGTAGTGTGCGGGTTTCAAGATCATGTGTCCGCCGCCGCCGACCTTTTCGGCTTCTACATCAAGCAACTGTGCTGCGAGCCGTTGCGCGTTCCGAAAATAGACCGTTTCACGGAGTTCAGGGAATTGCGCCTCTGGACCCAATACCTGTGGCAACGTCTCCTTTCCGGTATGTGCACGTGGACCGGCAAGATCGAAATAGCGTCCCTCTACTTCGCCTGTCCGTTCGGTGAAGAGTTCATCGTAAATCCCTTTGAGCCATTCTACCTCTTCATCGGTTGTGATGCGCGGGATGCTCAGGTATCCGTTCTCTTGAAAGAAAGCAATCTGTTCTTTAGTTATGTCAATGTGAAGATCGTTATGGGTGTTCATAAAGTCACCGAATTGAAATATCATAAGGTAAGATTGTTACAACTTGTGTGCCACCTTCAAAACCGAATAGACTTAGCCAAGCGAGGAGGTGTTGCGACTGCTTTCCTAACATAGACAGCATCGGATGCCTGGAAGCCAATTGTAGGGGAAATTGGGTTACCCAGTCCGTACGGATTGAACCTTCCGTATCCTCAATCATCTGTTCTATGAGTTGTTCAAAAAGGGGTCGCTGCTTCGGTAGCACGATGAGGTTAACTTTGTCGTCTTCAGTAAAACCTGCCTGTTTCTTGGCAATAGAGAGTGCGTCATCGAGTCCGCCGAGTTCATCAACGAGTCCGAGTTCCTGCGCCTGTCTGCCTGTCCAGACGCGTCCTTGTGCGATCTCGTCAATGTCGTCAAAAGATTTGCTTCTGCCGGATGCGGCTTTGTTGACGAAATCTTCATAGATGGTTCGCATCATCTTTTCGACGCGTTCACGTTCAGTCGGCGTAAAACCGCCGTAGTCGGAGTAGAGGGTAGCGTTCTGACCGTGTGCGATAATCTCCTTTGTCAGACCGGCTTTGTTATAGAGTCCTTTGAGATTCAGTTTACCGCCGAAGACACCGATCGAACCCGTCAGTGTGCTGGGTTGTGCGATGATTGTCCCTGCTGCCATGGCTATATAGTAGCCGCCCGACGCAGCGACATTCCCCATAGAGACAACGACCGGTTTCTCGCGTTGTGTGCGCATCACCTCTCGCCATATTAAGTCAGAAGCGAGTGCGGAGCCGCCCGGGCTGTCTATACGGAACACGACTGCGCGAACGGAATCGTCGGTGCGTGCCTTCTCAAACGCTTTCTTTAGTGCTTTCGGTGTAACCACCGACATTGGCGTGAAGACGGAATCAATGTCCGGTAAAATGGCCCCACTGGCATAGATCAGGGCGATCTGATTTTCTGCGGCAGCTTGTGCACGTTGGGGTGGACTTAATATACTGAGGAGCTGCATTAGACCAGCGAAACTGTTCATATCGGGTACTTTTCGTTCACGTTCAGATCCGGGTTTGCCGACCTGAACCTCTTCGTCCTCAGATGCTGCTTTTAGTGTTTCGACGAATTCGTCGTAGTATTGCAGGGCATCGACCAATTTCTCCTGCTTTGCCTCTTCGGCTGTGAAGGGGCCGCGATTGATTAAATCCGCTGCATCTTCTGTGGAGATACCGTCTCGACTCTCAGCGATATAGTTTAGTAGTTGGGCGTACAGATCGTCAAGTAAAGCCGTCATCGACTCACGAAAGGCATCCGACATACTGTCCCGTAGATACGGTTCAACACCGGATTTGTATTTCCCCATTGCTAACATGTCTGCCTCAATGTCCAATTTGCCGAGCAGCCCTTTGTAGAAGAGGACTTCGGCGCGTAAGCCGGTTAAATTGAGACTACCGGCAGGCATCAGGACAACGTGATTCATCGTAGCGGCGAGGAGATATTCGGCATTTCCGCCGCTTTCGAGATAAGCGATTGTCTCTTTTTCTGTTTCCCGGAATTCGTTTAGTTTGTTTCGGATTTCTTGGAGTGTTGCCCACCCTAAACTGACACCATTTATTTTGAAGATAACCCCGGCGAGATCATCGTCCGTCTTGAGTGCGTCTAATTTTTTAAAGAGTCCTCGGAGTGTCTTTGTTGAGGAGGTGCCAAAGGTGCTGACGACTTTGGTATCGGTGTAGGTGCCACTCAGTGTGAATTCAGCATATTTTTTGATAGGAAGCGTTGTCTCGGTTTCTGCCGCTTCCTCAGCGAATATCGGTGAAACGAGGAGCAACAATACCAACAGAGATGTGCATGTTTGTAATAGTTTCATGAGTCTGTCCTTCTTTTTGGTATCTGACTTAGCACTGTTATTTTATCACAAGAAGGGGATTGTGTCAAGTCGCAAATTTTTTATGGGGTGTGTAAATATTTTGTCGATTGTTGTCTGCGTTTCTATGAGAGTTATGAAATTTCATAGTAAGGATCCGAAGGCGTGTTTCGGGGACCGCTACGAAGTAAGGTGTAGCATTGGTTTTCACGGTGTTGTGAACCGTATCAATTTTTTCGTAACTATGAAATTACGGTTTTAAGGTTCTATTCGTTTTGCTTACAAACTTAGTGGTGGTGTGGATTTACAGGCGTTTTTGGTTTTGGCATTTAAAACGAGTTACTATGAAATTTTTGTTGATTTGTCCAAGGTTATCGGATTGTTGTTTTCGTGCCTGTTGTTACCTTGGCGGGATGTGGTCCGCTGCACATCGGATTCATCTTAGTCGTTCTCCTTATTTTGCCGAATCATTCTCTCTATGTGTTCGGCGACTTCTTTATCTGATGCTTTCAGACGACGGAGACCTTCTTCAGGACCATAGCGGTTCAGGGTTGTCATAGCGCGTTTGATCCGATCCGGGGTGTAGGATTTACGGAGCTGCGTCTGAAATTGTTTCTCAAGTTCGGCTTGCGTGGTCGTCGTCGGTATGAGGGTTGAGGTCTCAGGAAGTTGCTGAAGTGCATCAGGTGTATTTCTGGGCACATCTTGAACATCTAAAGGCATCTTTGTATTCTTCCCACTCTCCTGTGGTGTTTGCTCATCTTCGGATGGTAACACTGTTTGCGGTGTTAGCGGTTCACGCCTTGGCAGATCACTATTGAGTTGGGGCAGATGGGGATTCTCGGATGCGAAAGACTTTTCCTGCTCGGCGAGGCGGATGTCTTCAAACGTCGAAAAAACCCATTTTTGCAACGGCCTCGGATCGGGACCGAACTTTTTTTCCAACCACGCTTGCACCTTATCCTCTGTGCTGAATGCGACGAGCACATCAATATTTTCCCATGTCCGTAGTTTCTCAGCTTTATGGAGCTCATACTCCAGAACGACTTCCCGGATGCGCTCTCGTATGAACGGCTCATAATCATCCACTGTCCCCGTCGGGAAGTGTTGGCGATAGAGACGGTCTGTGTATGCTTGACGCTCCGGCGTATTTTTGAAGGCACCAAAACTTTTCATTTTTTCAAATATCTCGTCTGGGTGTGGAAGACTATCAAAAAAAGCCTGACCATCTTCAGATTCTACATACGCCAGCAAACGGTGCATCGTCTGTGAACTGTTTTCATCAACACGTTCTCTGAGAGACAGAATAAATGTCGCACTTGGTGCTTCGTGAGGATGTGAATGTGGATGCTGCATCTCTCCAATAGACTTCTGATGCACATATTTTGCTGATTTTGCTGATGTTGAAGTGTCAGATGATACGTCTGTTACCCCTTTGACTTCAGCTCGTTTCGAGACGGGCGTGTGCTTATAGACTTTCACTATATCCTGTGGTGTCGTCCCTCTCAAGAAAAAATAAATAAGAACAAGAAGTCCGACGCAACCGATGATGAAAAAACTTTTTTTCGAGAATGTCATTTGATTGACCTCACTAATTCGTACTATTACGTTTTTTCTATTCCGTGTAGAACTCGTCTAAATCTAAATTCGGCGGCGGGGCTTCGTGTGCATAAGTTCTTCCCATCTGTGGCGCGTCTGGCGTGCCAACTATAGAACAGGCTAATCCCGATAAAGTGAACAGGCTAACAGCCTATTCTACAGAAGATTCAAAGTGAACAGGAGACCAACAGTTTCCTATTCTACAGAAGATTCAAAGTGAACAGGAGACCAACAGTTTCCTATTC
>ASZN01000103.1 GCA_000406005.1 Candidatus Poribacteria bacterium WGA-3G | reverse complement strand
CCACGAGCGAAACGCGCAGCGCAACTTTATACGCAGTGGGGAGCAGATGTGACTTTTGAGGGTTGGGAGAATGAAACACACAGTCTTTCTCCACAATGGTCAACGAAGACCAAAATGCGGGAGTGGCTTATCGCTTATGGACCCATGAAACAGGTTGCGTCTGGATTTGAAAAGGCACAGACCGCTGAAAAGCGTGGCAAACTCGGCGAAGCGTTCACACTTTATGCCCAAATTTCGGAAATTTTACCCGACACGGAGTCGTGCCGTACAGCAAAAAAAACAGCGATGCGTCTTGCTACGAAAGCCGAAACAGAACTTGAACAACTCAAAGGTGCGTTTGATGAGAAACCGTACGCTGAATTAACGAAGACGTTAGCGGCTTTTCGGGATACATACAACCATAGCGTTTTTGCTGTGCGTGCTATGGAACTGCTCAGTGAACTGCTGAATGCGAAGGCGGATGCCTTAGAGGCGCGCGCACTCGCGGCAGAAGCAGAGAAAGATTATGCTCGCGCCCTACAACTCTACGAGCTCTATCTCACCTATTTCGCTGAAGCCGAACGCTACGCAGCCGTTCAAAAACACGTGAAAGATTTAAAGCAAAAAATCGGTAAAAAATAGAGGAGATTTGTATGTCAAAAGACCTGTTTAAGGAATTGGTTGATGTTATAGCGACCCTACGGAGCGAAAACGGATGTCCATGGGATCGCGAGCAGACACATGAAACGCTGAAATCTACACTCATTGAGGAGACTTATGAGACCCTTGAAGCGATTGATACGGGTGATCCGAAAAAGTTAGAAGAGGAACTCGGTGACCTTCTTCTGAACATCATGCTTCAAGCACAGATCGCAGCGGAACACAAAAATTTTGATGTCTACGGTGTAATTGAAACGTTAACAGAGAAACTCATACGCCGCCATCCGCATGTCTTTGGTGATGTCGATGTTGAGAATTCGGATGAGGTTGTGAAGAATTGGGAAGCGATCAAACGTTCAGAATCTGGCTACGAGGACCGGAAGTCGGTACTTGATGGAATTCCAAACGCACTCCCGATGCTGCTCCGCGCACAGAAGATACAGAACCGGGCAGCGCGTGTCGGTTTCGATTGGGATGACCTCACCGATGTCGTCGCCAAGGTCGAAGAAGAACTCGAAGAGGTTAGGGTGAGTATCGACGCTGGTGAATCGGAAGCAACTGCCATGGAACTTGGGGATCTGCTGTTTGCTATCGTTAATCTGTGCCGCTTTATGAAAATCCAAGCCGAAGAGACATTGCGACACGCGAACCGAAAGTTTATGTGGCGTTTTAAATGGATGGAAGCGGAATTAGAACGCCGCGGCACGAATTTTGAAGCGCAAGATTTAGAAAGTTTAGACGCTATCTGGGAAGAGGCGAAGAAAGCGGAAGCCGACACGGATTAGTCCTGCCTACACCCATACCTTTTAACACGGGTGAACGATCATGACAAATGCCTCATTGAACCTGTTGATACAAAAATGCCAGGAACACCCCGACTATGAACGGTACACTGCGCTCTTTGCGCAGTTGGATCCATCCGCACCGCCGAGGATAGAATTCGTTCACCGCGCGACACCCCGAAACTTTCAACAAACTAAAAAACTCGGCATCTTCTCAGGGTCTTTCAATCCGTTGACCCTTGCACACATAAAAATGGTAGCGGATACGGTTGCTAAATATCAGTTAGATGAGTTACTCCTACTGCTCGCGAAGGCGAACGTTGATAAACCGGTGTTCGGTTTACCGCTTGCTGCAAGACTCTTAACAGTTAAGAAATATGCCGAGAACCGACCACGGATTTCAGTCGGAGCATCAAGCCACGGTAGGTATATTGACAAGGTTACTGCACTAAGGACTCTGTTCTCACCGGACACAGCGTTCAACTTCATCGTCGGGTATGACACCCTCGTCAGGATTTTTGACGCAAAATACTATACAGATTTTCATGCCGAATTACAGGCGTTGTTTGCCTCGGCACGCTTTATTGTCGCAAACCGCGCCGAAGCTGATATTAAGACGATGGAGACCTTCATGGCACAACCGGAAATCTGCCGCTATGCTCCGTATGTTTCATGTATCCTTTTGCCTGATGTTTATGCGTATATGTCATCTACAGCGGTACGTGACCTGTTAGAACGCGGCGAAACCGTTGAACATCTCGTGCCACAGAGTCTCCTTAAAATGTTTGACTAAGGCCTCTCGAACGGTTTGAATATTTCGCTAATGAACTGTGTCAGTGTGTTTCCAATTTGATACAGTTTCCCGAATATCCCTTCCCTATTGTGTTGAATCACACACACTTTTCCGCATTATCTATCTATTTTTAGCATTTCTGCGTTGGCACGATTCTTGCTTATTCTTGCTTAATGTTTGTGTGAAATATGCTGTTAATCGGTAAATTAATCAATAAATTGAAACGAATTAATAAATAGTCTCGTATTTAAAAAATACTAATTCTGACATTATGAGGGCATCAACCTCATAATGCCAACGGCTCATATAGGGCTATTATAAATAAATGTAATGTTAAGGAGAATGGACAATGTTTAACGGTGTCGAAATAATTATCGGCAGTTTAGGTGCTCTCATTGGTATTGGTGGCGGTTACCTGGTCCTTTCTGCTTTTTTCGCTGGCATCCAGCATATCACGAAGATCGGTGCTGTCGATATTAAGGAAACGAACTCAGAGAAGTAGGCGTTCCTACGTATAGACGATGCTGAAAAGGACTTGACACTAAGAGATTTTTGTGTTATAATGTTATGAAGCATCCGGCGGGGAAATGTAACCGTGTTTCGGAGTACAGAGCATTGTAAGGCAAAACGAGTTTGTATTGAAAACGAACAGCGGCAGCTATGGAATATCACGCCCTCCACTCGTGGGATGTTACACCTGAAGAAGCCAGGCAACTCCAGAACAGACTGTGCACACAGGTGATTTCAACAGACCAGTTTGGGACAATCAACACCGTTGCAGGCGTAGACATCGGGTTGAAAAAGGACACTGCAATCGCATCTGTGGTTGTCCTGAGTTTCCCTGAACTACAGGTGGTAGATAGCGTGGTTACAGCAAGCCCTGTTCGTTTTCCTTATATACCGGGGTTGTTATCTTTTCGGGAGATCCCGCCGCTACTGACAGCGTTTGACGAGTTACAAACGATACCGGATCTGATAATCGTAGACGGACAAGGGATCGCACACCCGAGAAGATTCGGGCTTGCCTCGCACTTAGGGTTGATCTTGGATAAACCGACAATCGGTTGCGCAAAATCCCGGCTCTGTGGACGATATACGGAACCTGACTCCGAACAAGGTGCTTATACGCATCTTAGAGATAAAGCGGAGGTGATCGGAGCTGTGGTCCGCACGCGTACAAACGTCCGAGTGGTGTACGTATCCATAGGACACCGAATCTCCCTGGATTCAGCACGGATATGGACGTTGGCATGTTGTCGCGGTTATCGCTTACCTGAAACCACCCGCTACGCACACAACGCCGCATCCGGTAAAATTCTCAGAGTACGCACATGAACGCTAATAACAGGCATCACTGGTCGTTTGACTACAATTACGGTGCGCAAAACCCCCAATTTACACAGGAATTGATTGGAACACTCCGCAGTTGTTACACGGACACTAACACGCGCGACAGGCAGTTAGGCCAGACTGTTAAACACGTCTACAATATTTTTCCGAACTATTGGCGCGGTTACAAGGGCGGAGGTCCCCATAAAGAACTACGGATCGGGGAAGTTACCGTTGAACGCAGCAAAAACGACGGGCTGTGGAACTATACCGTCGAATACGAAAATACGACAAGCGGCGAACACCTACAGATGCAATTCTGCTGCCGTGATGGCAATTACCGTTCCCTCACAGACAGTTGGCGTGTTGAGGCACGTAATAGTGGAAGTGATAACTATTCCGAATTAACGTCTGAGGGGTATCTTGCTGAAAATTCGGAGGTGCGACTCCGCATCAACGGTGCTGAAATCCTTGCTGGCACGGTGGATGCATCGACCAAACTAACGTGCAATTGGGCACTTTTTGACATAATCCCAGCACTCGCACAGACAATCCGAGCGTCAGGCATCGGATTAGACATCACACTGCTTGAAGACCTAGAACAGCTCAGACCGAAAGGTAAGATCGGTTTCCTTGAATCGATACAGACACCTATGCCACTTGAGGGTTATTACGTTTACGGAGCAGGACTTCTGCCTTCGTACTGGTGGCTTGATACCGATGGAAACATCGCGATCGCTTCGACGTTTTTCGAGACGTTGGTGCTGAGAGAGAAGATTGAGGGTAGGACATGAGCGAAAGCCCCAATATCGTTTTTATCAACACCGACCAGCATTCGTGGGATGCGATCTCGGCACACGGTAACCCGCATCTTCACACGCCTAACATTGATGCCCTTTACAGGAACGGAACATCTTTTCGCCAATCATACTGTACGGATCCGGTGTGTGCCGCCGCTCGTTCGAGTTGGGCAACAGGATTGTATACCTCTGAAACAGGTGTCCCTTTCAATGGCGGACATCTGCATCCAGACATTCCGGATATTGGGCAGGTGCTGAGTGCCGGTGGCTATAGACCCTTCCATTGTGGGAAGTGGCATGTTCCGGGTAGAAATGTTCGTGAGAGTTTTCAGACACTCTATTATGGACGACGCAATATCGGTGCGGGTGGTGCCGCGTATTACGATTCTGCGACCACGCACGCAGTTGCAGATTTCTTGACGAACTACGATGGCGACGAACCGTTTTATCTTCAGATTGGCTACGTCGATCCGCATGATATCTGCGAATATTTGCACAACCATGAAGAGAAACAGATTCCGAATCCGGTGGAACAAGGGATTGTTTCAGCGGACGATTTACCGCCACTCCCTGAAAACTTTAACTACGATGAACGGGAGACGGTGCTACACCGCGTCTGTCGGCGAGTTGATGACGCACTGATTCACGCACCTATCCTTAAAGCCGTACGACATTGGGATGAACTGCAGTGGCGTTACTTGATATGGAACTATTACAGGTTCATTGAGAAAGTTGACGCTGAGATCGGTCGAGTCCTTGCACTGCTACGTGAGACATCTCAACACCACAAGACGCTCATCATCTTCAGTGCTGACCACGGTGAGGCGTGCGGAAGCCACCAGATGTTCCAGAAGTTCACGCTTTATGAAGAGAGCGTACGGGTGCCGTTCATCGTGGCGTGTTTAGGAGACGGAATCCCTATAGGAAAAGATCGGTTTGACGAAACGCATTTCATCTCTGGTGTAGATGTATTCCCTACTGTCTGTGATTACGCCGGTATTGACGCACCTGAAATGTTACAAGGCGTGAGTGTGCGTCCGCTGGTAGAAGGCAGAGATGTCCCGTGGCGCGATTCTGCCTACATAGAGAGCAATTATTGGGGCCGCGCGATTGTGACTGATCAGTATAAATACGTTACAGAGTACAAACCGAAAACAACGGCGGATTTCTTACCTCCGGGACCGGATGCCGAACAGTTCGGACGCGCGCAGCTATTCGATCGGCAAAATGATCCGAAAGAGACGGAAAATTTAGTATCAGACCCAGTTTATGACGAAATTGTCAAGACGTGTCAAGATAAACTGCTTGTCCAAGAGGCAAAACTTTATCGACGGGAAATCGTGCATCCAAATCCGAAACGGGTCATATCGAATTGGGGTGACCGGTTACGGGCATATTGGCAGCACGATAGATAGGAACACAAATTTGTTGATACAGCTCTAAAAAAATATCAGGACCTCAAAAAAATGAATATATTTTCAAAACGCTTAAATCGTCTTCCGCCTTATATGTTCGGTAAACTCAAACAGTTAACGCACGAACGCAGGCAACAAGGGATAGACATTATTGACTTAGGGATGGGGAACCCGAATCAACCGACCCCGCAGCCTATTATTGATAAATTGACGGAGGCTGCGCAAGAGCTTCGGAACCACCGCTATTCCGCTTCACGCGGCATTTACAATCTGCGCAGGGAAGTCAGTTGGCATTATGAACGCCGGTTCGGTGTAGACATTGATCCGAACGAAGAGGCGATCGCTGTTATCGGGACGAAAGAGGGACTCGGGCATCTCGCTTTGGCTTTGATTGACGAAGGCGACTTGGCGATGGTGCCGAATCCGACGTTCCCGATTCATACGTACAGCGTCGTGCTCGCGGGTGGTAGCGTTGTGAGTATACCACTCACAGAGGAGAACGATTTCATCCCTTCACTCACTGAGATTACACGCGATATCTGGCCGAGACCTAAGATGTTAATCTTAAGTTTCCCGCATAACCCGACGGGTGCTGTCGTCGATCTTGGGTTCTTTGAGGAGATTGTTGCGTTCGCGAAACAACAGGAGATCGTTGTCGTTCACGATTTGGCTTATGCGGACATCGTATTTGATGGCTACAAAGCACCGAGTTTTCTGCAGGCGAAGGGTGCGAAGGATATCGGTATTGAATTTATTTCCCTGTCGAAATCCTATAACATGGCGGGTTGGCGGTGCGGGTTCGCAGCTGGGAACCGTGAGATTATAGAGGCACTCGCTCGGATTAAAGGCTACTACGATTACGGGATTTTCGCACCGATTCAGGTTGCTGCTATTATGGCACTCCGTACGCCAGCAGATACGGTGATGGAAAACGCTGCGATCTACCAGAAACGACGCGATGTACTTGTGGAAGGGTTAAACCGGATCGGATGGACAGTCCCGAAACCACAGGCTTCTATGTTCGTTTGGGCACCTATTCCGGAAGCGTGGCGACACTTGAGCTCTCTCGACTTCTCAATGAAACTCTTGAATGAGGCGGAAGTCTGCGTCTCTCCGGGTGCAGGGTTTGGACATATCGGTGAGGGTTATATACGTATCGCCCTTGTGGAGAACGAGGATCGAATCCGTCAAGCAGTCCGTCAGATTCGGCGAGCGTTGTTCGGCTAATGAGCAATCGATATGTATACAAATTATACATATCGGCACCGATATGTATAAAAATCGCCAAAAAGTATACATGTTCGATTCTCAAAATTGGTGACAACAATGCCTCAATTCAATCCGAATGTTCCATGGAACGATCTTCCTGAACTTCCTCCCACTACAGACCTTGAATCACGTGCCATCCTCAAGGCATGCATATCGGCAATGACTGAACTTTCTAAGGCAAATGCCTTGATTAAGATGCTACCAAACGAAACAGTTCTGGTGAATACGCTACCGCTTCAGGAAGCACGTAGGAGTTCGGAAATTGAAAACATCGTTACAACTAATGATGAACTGTACCGAGCTATGACATCTGACGGGAACCGAATTGATTCTAATACTAAAGAAGTCCTGCGCTACCGAGAGGCTTTATGGGAAGGGATCCGTCACATTCGAGAAGGTTCAACGCTAAACATACAACTCTTTGAACAGATCTGCTCCCATATTCTTGACGAAAAAATGCAAGTGCGTAGTGGTCCGGTAGTAATTGAAAACCGAGCAACACAGCAGCTTATTTACAGACCTCCAACAGGATACGGAAATCTTATCAGGTTGTTAACGAACCTTGATCGATTTATTAATGATAAGACTGATGAATTCCAACCGCTCGTCAAAATGGCTGTAATGCACTACCAGTTTGAGGCAATACATCCTTTCATGGATGGCAATGGTCGAACAGGACGTATACTCAACATTCTCTATTTGGTATATCAAGGGCTGCTTGATGTACCAATGCTTTATCTTAGCCGTTTCTTTATCGAAAATCGGAATGAATATTATCAATACCTTCGTGAAGTCACAGAAAACGGGAGTTGGCAGCAGTGGATTCTCTACATCTTGGCAGCAGTGGAACAGACCTCGCGAGACACCGCAGACAAAATAGAGGCAATTAATCGTCTTATTGATAACGTCATGATAAAAGCGCGAGGCAAAACGAAAGCCGTTGAACGTGAAGGGTTTGTCGATCTACTTTTCAAGTGGCCCTACTGCAAAATCAGTATTGTTGAGCGAGAATTGGCATGTAGTCGGATTACAGCTACAAGGTACTTGAACGATATCGCAGCACTCGGTTTGCTTGAAAAAGAGAAGATAGGACGGGAGAACTACTACATCAATATAGACCTTATGGAATTATTATCGGAATAAACTTCTGGCAAAACCGCAGAGAGAAGCGGAAACCGCCTATTGATATGTATACAAATTATACATATACATCCCAATATGTATAAAAATTGCGAAAAAGTATACATATCCCGTTTATGTGTTTGGATTATTCCAATCCCCACTGTTTTTTCGCTTCTTGAAATGAAATCTTCTGGCTGCCTGTGTGGGAAATCGGGTTCTTGCCGACCCACCGCTCATCGATCGGATGCTCTGCCGGTTGGAAACGGATGTCACAACTGACGCGCCACCGATCCGAAAGGTTCTTGGTGGAAGTATGCATCGTGTGCATCGTGAAGATGATGACATCCCCCATCTCAAAATCGGCTGTCTGCCACTCACCCCCATATTTATCGCTGATCTCCATCGGATCGCGTCCGAAATGTCCAGGCGTGCCGTCCTTATCGACATCCGTTCTGCCGTAGGTATCCCGAATCGGTGCGAAACTCGGTAGGTTGTGCGACCCGACAAGGACCGTCAATGTTCCCATCGTTGCGGGTACATCGCCAAACGGGACCCAACAGGTGTGCAACTGCTTCGAGCCTCTCCCCATATAGACGAAATCGAAATGTGGTCCCGACCAACCGTCAGGACGGACGAACCGGAGCCACTTGTAATCGAACGTTCGGGTATCACCGCCGAAGAAGTTACGGAAGAATTTAAAGAGTTCATCGCCTTCTAAAACGGACTGGACATCTGGATGGTGTGTAACAGCGGGTGCTCCCATCGTCCGTCCGGGACTTCCGTTCCCTGCGACTGCCTCCATGATGTCGGTGTCAGCCTTGAATACCTCGTCTTTGCCGTTCCCTTCGGCGTATTCAAGAATGGCGCGCCGCGCTGCGATAATCTTTTCCTTGTTAATTAAACCGCGGACGAGTAAGTACCCGTCCTCTGCAATCTGTTCGTGCAAGCCTTCTGGTGAGCCGAGCACAGCGTTACAGTCCCGCAGCACACCGAGATGTGGACCGGGGAAGGTCAGTTCATGCTCTCCTACAAAAACGGTTTTCGCCATTATTTTCCTCCGAATTGTGCTATTGGTGTCGTAGAATTTGCTTTTTTTTCGAGGTATGCGGACGGTTCCATCCGTTGTGCCCCAAGTTGAAAGAGTGCTTCGTTTGCTGGTGTCTCAAAGGTAAAGACGGGTTTATCGCAGGCTATCATCTTCTTTGCGAATTTCAGGGTCTTGCTACCTTCAGCGGCGTGCGCGATATAGATTTTGTCCGCGAGTGCTGCAACGAAACCGTTGCGCCGATTCGCCAACGCCGCGGTCTGTCGATTGTAGCGACTTTCAAACGGTGATAGAATTAACAACCGTTCTTTAGCGAGTGCATCTTTCCATGCCGATTTCAGCCGCATATTTTCGATGCTCCGTGCCGGACATAAGAGGATCGGTTGTACGCCACGCAGTAAGACGCGCAGACATTCTTTTTCAATCGGTGAGTGATAGCCTCCGATCGTTGGGATCCCTCTCTCCTTAAATGTTTGCGCCAAGTCGTGCGTCTTCAATATCAGTTCGCCGGGACATTTCTTGGAGCAGAAGAGTGCCCAGAGGTTTCCGTTGAAAGCGGTATCTATTCTCGGTAACAAGTCGATATTTCCACATGCCCAGATCGTTTCTGGTGCTTCTGTTTTTAGGGAGTCGTTTAGACTTTTCGGATAATTCGGGTCTGTTTGTGTGATGCGTTGGATTGACTGCGGCACTTCGATTTCCTATACGGTGAATTTAACGGCGTCGTTAATAGCGTTTGAAGGTTATCTTTACTGTGTAAATCAACCAGATGTCAGTTGTAATATTTTAACAAAAGTCAGCGATTAGTGCAAGGATATAACTTATTCCGCTGTCGTATCAAGCAGAAAGCCTACGATGTTCTTCAGGTGGTGCGCCGTTTTGGAGCCAAGCGATCGGTTGTTCTTCTGCTGTCCTATCTGGATTGACCCAGATGATACCGCGAATTTCACCAACCTATTGAGAGGCTTGTTTGAAAAGCCCTCGGATAGTTTCATCAAGCGAAATGATAGTTTGATCGGTTTCCAATGCTGCTTGGAGGAGATGAAAATCCTTTAGCATCGCGTTGATGTCTTTTTCTTTCACCGCTGTCGCTTCAATTGGGTCGTACAACGCTCTATTTTCAGGAAGTTCGATATAGTGAAATCTCCTTGTCGCAATCATTGATTTCAACCATCTGGCTGCAAAATTCGATTGATGTGCGTCCCACTCCTCAGATAATTCAGGTGTCATTACAATGTGATGTGGGCATTCATCTCGAAAGATTTCAAGAAATTCGGTGCAGTTGATTGATACGGATGCAGTTGCGCCTTTACCGCCAGCAGCGCGGGCAACCGAGGCATTTACAACAAGTCGTTTTAAATCCTTTGAGCGCATACTATGTCCCTTCAACGAAACGCGACTGCGCTGCTTTTATGTAACGACTTTGTGCTTTGAGGTCTACATCATCAAAATCCATGGGCCAATCACCGTAAGCCCCCGCTTCATCTAAGTCCACGCTGTTAACTTCAGTTACGCCATCTTTGTTCCGTGAAAACCAGTGGAGTTTTACTAACTCCGGCGGGAGATCTCCTTCTGCAACAAGCGTTTGGATCCCCAACAGTAGCAGTGAACTGTGCGTCTCGGCAACAACACGTACACCGCGTTTTGCTGCATCTGCTAATACTTGTGCTAACGCAACCTGCGCGCGAGGATGGAGATGTAACTCTGGTTGTTCGAGATAGACCAGTTGTGACGGGCGCGCAACAATCAGTGCTACTATAGCAGGCAGAACTTGGGATACTCCAAACCCTACATCTGCAATGCTGACCAGGTCTGTCTCACGCTTGCGGTCGTTAAGGAAACGACTCACTTGAAGTTCAATGCCGATATCACCGATTTTTTTCGTGCCAACTTGTCCTGTTAAACCAAGTGTATAAAGTGCATCAGCAATCGTTTTCAGACGTTCATCTTTCTTTGCCTGCCACTCGTGAATGATACTCGCAACGTAGTTTTCAAACGTGCCGGGATACTGGGGACCAGTGCTACTTAGTCTGTAGAAGCGTTTTGGATTACCGCGTAAGCCGGGGAGATAGATAGTATCAAGTATACTGGATTCAAAATTAACAGCTAGTCTGAAGAAAGTATAACCGTCTTCGGATTCAAGCCTCAGAAAGCATCCCGAACGCTTCACTACAGCCAAATCTTTGAACATTTCTTTAAATGTGGAATTTTGATCTGCCATTGATCTGATTTCTTCAGATGGCATCTCAGGATACAAGGTTAAACTTTTGGGCGGAAGTGAAGTATCCAATTTTACTTCAGTGATCATTTTGATAATTTCGATGCCACTTGACCCTTTCCTGAAAACCGTCGTCGCTGAATCAAGTAGCGGAAATCCTTGAGCTTCAATCCGAATTTGAAAGCAATCTGTCTTTGTTTTCTCCGGTAATGTGGACAAAAATTGCTCCGCCTCAGTAAACTGCACATTCGGACCATCAATCAACAGAGGTCCCGGATCGTAGGGTGCCTCCAGCGTCTGCTTTAGCATTAGGAGTGGTTGCATGATGCTGGATTTCCCGGAACTGTTCGCACCGGCAAGAATCGTCAACGGACGGATGTCAATTGTGCACTCCTCCGCTATCGACTTAAAACCCTTCACGGCTATTTTGGTAATGCCTTCGCCTTTTCCCCTTGGCATGTGGGTGTTACTCCTTGTGTTAATCGCTTGCCTAATCGTTCACTTAATCGTTCACTTAATCGTTCACTTTTTGTATGTACTTGGTTCCTCTTCCCTTACCTATCACATCTAATAAACTTTTATCCACCATATCCCTAAGTTCCTCATAGGCAGTTGTGTTTGCGACATGATTAATCTGGACGTATTCCTTCCTCGTGATTTGCCCGTTTTTTTGGACGTGAAACAAGGCATTCCTTTGGCGTTCATTCAATTGTTCTGAAATATCATCAATCTCTATAAAAGTGTTCTCTTGGATCGGGGAATCAAAGATGATTTTGGTTTCAAGCGGGTGAAACTCATAACGCGGTGCTTTGTTTCCCCATTCCTTAGAGAGTCTCTTCATCATCTTGATGCCAGAGCCGTAACGTTCAATGAAGCCAATATCGTACATGAATTGGCTTAAAGTGGGATTTACCGGTTCATGGACCGGCGCGTCTGGACTGACACCTTCTGGAAAAGTGCCGGGATTGATAACTTCAACGCGGGTATCGAATATAAAGACTCGGACATCCGAGTGTTTTTGATAGTTGCGGTGAATTAAGGCGTTGATAATCGCCTCTCGCAGTGCCTTCAGCGGATACTCAAACTTATCGTCTCGTTGGAAACTCTTTGAGGTACGAAAACTGAGGAGTCTAATATTTTGCCTGATGAATTCCTCGGCGGCATCGACCATCTCCCAAAGTGTCCCAGAGCAATCCAGTCGATTAATGACAGGATGGGTAACCGATATTCCTTTAAATCTGACAACCCGGAGCTGCGCATTTTGGAAGAATCTTTGGGGGTAATTACCGAAGAAGAGAATACCGGCATGGGTTGGCGTTCCTTCTCCGTTACCTCCTTTAATGTTTCTCAACAATTCTGTCGCGTCCATGTCTTGCGGTTTCGCAACGTTTCTGACTTCTTCACGCTGAGTTAGGTACCACTGCACTTTTTTTGGGTCTATATCATCACTTCCGGCGTTCGCTGCTAAGCGTTGATCCCAAGTTTGTCCGGTGGCATTGAGGTGCATTTGGGCAATCTCTTGTGGTGACATGACGCGGTTGCTATTGCCTACCCGCTTATAGCATCTTCCCCTAACAGAAACAGGTTTTATAGAGGATTCCGTGATATGTATCAACACCACCGATTTTTCTTCTACCGCAACTGATTCAATTTCTATAACCACCCGCGGCTCGGTTGCTTGGGCAATCCGGTTCGACCAGTTTCTTAGTGTCTCTTTGCCGATGGTAATTCCTCTAATTTCTCCGTTATCAGATACACCAATAAGGATAATGCCGCCATCGGTATTGGCAAACGCAGCAGCGGTTTCAATCACTTCCTGATCAAAGTTCTCTTTGAATTCGGTCGTGGTATTTTCGCCTTGTGTGATGCGTTGTTTGAGATCTGCGGTTTCCATAGTTTTTCTCGGTTATCTAATCAGGACAGTGGTTGTTCGTGCGCTGAATTTTGCCGTTTTTGTGACAGATGACGAATTCCGTGTTCTGATTTCGGCTAACTTGTTGTCAATTGTTTTGGTGAAGGTATT
>ASZN01000102.1 GCA_000406005.1 Candidatus Poribacteria bacterium WGA-3G | reverse complement strand
TATATCGCAATCGTGCGCTGTGTTAGATCTACCGTGGAGGCTGACCCTCATGGTTGCAAGTCGGGCGGTGTCTGCGAGTCCGTCGAGATGAAAACTAAACGATTTTGACTGCGGGGCTGTCAGTTGTGACCAGAACCAGCTATCGTCCGGTAGCGGGGGCAGTTCAGTGAGTGAGAAGAAACGGGTCTGTAGCCCCGCGCTGAACGCCGAATATTCCTGGTTTTGTTCGAGGTTTACGTCCCGGAATCGCCTAAAATCGAGGTCTTTCTCGGAATGGGCGCGTGCTAAAAAAGAATTGTGCTCCTCTACAGGACTTGTATCTGGCAGGACCGTTTTTGTGATCATACGACTTCCGGGTCCCGCGTTCCATGATAGCCAGTAGATATTCTCATCGCTGAAAGGGTCGATATAACTATTTTCACCCTGCCGGCGTTCAGCGTAGAAAACGATCTCGTCGGTGAGGTCAAATCTATCATCATCTTCACCGCGTACAAAAATCGGTACCTGTCTTCCCCTGTTTGTCAGTTTCAGTGTGCGTGGCATAATCGACGTAATATCGGCACCCGCTGCAGCGAGTTCTGATGCCGTAATGCTGTACATTCCAGATTCGGTGATACTGACTCTATAGTGTGGAGCGGCGACCCCTGCACTCGGTGCTGAAGGGGCGCGTCTGATCGGTGAACGCCACTGATCAGCGTTTTGCGGATTAATGAGTAAGTCGTTAAAGATCGCATTATAAGCATCCGATTCAGCGTGCAAGCCATTTGGGATTGCAGACGGTGCCGCCGTCACACCCCCTGAAACCGTTCCGACGAAACGCACCTCAACCACGATCTGATGATAGAGCCGTACTTCACGACGGACAGGATTATACTGGACAGGATTGAACTGAACCGGGAGAACACGGTTTTCTCGGATCCACCCCGCTTTCAAAGTCACAGCGAGGTTGTCCGGAGAGAAGCGATTGACTTCAGGCAACGCCCTACCTTGAGGTACTGACGTAAAGTCAATCTTCTTTACGGGATGCGTCGTGAACCGCTTTTCGATAACCCGAAGTTGAAAACGCACATCGGCAGGAACCGCAATGAGTGCGGTTTGGATCGGGAGCCGCGGCATCATCGGCTCCGTTGTGAACCGGCATCCGGGGAAAGAGATCGTCTGGCTTTCCGGAATTCTTGCGTCGGTCTCTGTGGGACTGTTACTTATCTGAAAATCGGATTCGGGGATCGTCAGTTGTAGTGTTACGCCTTGTGCGGTCACGCTGACCAATTCAGCCTCTCTTGGAATGTCGGTGTTTTCTCTTGTCGCAGCGCGGGCGCGTCGGTCTCCTGACGGCATTGGTGCCGCGATGGCTGTTCCGTGGAAGGAACACCAGTTAAGAACAGGCACAGACCCCGTTTCCAGACAGAAGAAAAGCACTATAAATAAGATCGGAAGCCGTAGCGACGCGGTGGTGTGTATTTTTGCAGAACGTATTTGCATTAAAGGATTGACTCCGAAGTTCAGAATTTGTTAAAGCAGAGCGATCAAAATTTCATAGTGTTTGTTGATTCTCAGGTCGTTTTAATTTAGAAAAATGCACGGAATAGCGGGGTTAATGAAGTTTAAAAAAATAAATAGGTAATTGACGGGCAATGAATTGCCCTACTACAAACAGGCAGGTTCGTAGTAGTGCGATTCATCGCACGTTCTGATATTACCGAATTAATAAGTTAATCTTCATCAAACCCCGCCTGCAGAAGTGGAATTATTCTTCTGTCCGTCTATTCCATCTACTTTTCAGCGAGGTAATAGACTTCAATTTCTCGGATTTGCGCCACTGAGGGCTCGATGACGCGGAAGTGTGGATAGTAATGACCCGCGAGTGTTGTCCGCTGGTTAACGACTTTGTCTCCGGGTTCTGCAATTATTTTGTTCACCACTGCATCGTCAACGGTTCGCGTAACGACGACACGGAGCATCTTTGTGCGGAAGTTCAACCGATCAAAGATGAACTCTGCTTGCGCTCTTTCATCGCCGACATTCCGTCGTTGGATGACCGTATCGAAAGTCTCCCATTCACCGCTCTCCTCGTTGAGATAGTCCATCTCGAATCGGAAGAGATTTCCGTTGTGGATAACGATTTTCCGGACGGGATGTACTTCGGCGAATCGGATGATAAAATTCCGATCATTTTCCGCTGGCAGTGTCGCGAGCGTTTCAAGATTTCCGTCGTTCATACCGGGATGGTTCGCTTCGGTGCCGTAAGTAGCACTTGCTATGTTGGTACTGTACTGCGTGGATAGCAGTTGTGCGATGTTACACGCATTGAGGTGTAAGCACGCAAATAGAAGACAAGAAATAGATAAAACGATACGTCTCATGTTTATTCCTCCTGTAAGGTCATATCGACGCGGTCTACGATACCCATGACGAGTTCGCGGATCGGAGCGTCTTCGATACCGAAGACCTCTTGTGCGACACCGGGTCCGGCACCGACGATGACTGTGTCCCCTTCGCCTGCCCCGACATAATCGACAGCGATTGTAGGGGTGCGAACGAGTTCGGATCTGACGCTTAACGGTTGGACGAGGAGCAGCGTCCGGTTTTCGTACGCCGGATGTTTAAGCACGGAAACGACTTTGCCGATGACTTTAGCGATGTACATTTTTACGTCTCCGTTTCAGGGGGTGTGTCTGCTGAGCTGTTCGGTGTATCGGTCAAAGAGAGAGAATCGACAAGTCCAACGATAGCGACATCAACGGGCATCCGTTTTCCGGGGATAACACTTACGGCATCCCCGCCGGTGACGATATAGACGATTTCTCCGACCCCTGCATCGTGCAGCATATCGACTGCGACGATCGGTTCAGAGATAGGGTTCTGTTTTTCGTCTAAAGGTTGGACGATGAGGAGGCGCGTGCCTTCCAGACTCGGGTCTTTTCGGGTCGCGACGACGGTGCCAATTATTTTTGCTAAATCCATTCGTTTATTTTCCGTTAGTGTTATTGTTTACGTGCGTTCTGATTATTTTGAAACGAGTTTATATTCAACAAGCTTCGTATGGAGCGTGTTCCGGTTGATGCCGAGAATCTCTGCCGCTTTACTCCGGTTTCCGTTGGTGTGCGCAAGCACGATTTTAAAGAGCGGTTTCTCGAAGGTTTCTCGGATTTCGGTATAGAGTTCGCCGAGTGGTGCGTCGGATTCCATACACTGTTCAACGTGTACTTGGAGCAACGCGTGGATTTTCGCGTCGAGGTTCCCCGGTTCGCTTATGGGTGCCGTTTTCTCAAAGATCGTATCAAAGTGTTCAGGTAACAGCATCTGACCTGAGCACATGACGAGGGCGCGTTTGATGGCGTTTTCTAGCTCTCGGACATTGCCGGGCCAATCATAAGATGTGAGCTGCTTGATGACTTCTGTTGAGATACCGATTTCAGTTAATTGGTATTCTTCGACGAACTGCCGTGTAAACAGGTCTATGAGTTCGGGTATATCCTCTTTTCGCTCGCGTAGCGGTGGGAGTGAAATCGGGATGACGTTCAAGCGGTAATAGAGGTCTTCTCTGAACGTTTTTTGCGTGATGGCGGTTTCGAGGCGCCGGTTGGTAGCAGCGATAATGCGGACATCAACAGCGTGTGTCTCCGTGCCGCCCATAGGCTCTACTTCGCGTTCTTGTAGGACACGAAGTAGTTTTGTTTGTACCTCAATGGGTAGCTCACCGATTTCGTCGAGGAAGATTGTGCCGCTATCCGCCTGTTCAAATTTCCCTTTTCGGGTGCTATGCGCGTCGGTATACGCGCCTTTGACGTGTCCGAAAAGTGCGCTCTCAATGAGGCTTGAAGGCATGGCACCGCAATCAACGATGACGAACGGGTTTTGTGCGCGGCGACTGTTTTGATGAATCAGTTCAGCGACGAGTTCTTTACCTGTCCCACTTTCACCTAAGACGAGGACGGTTTCGTCGCTGACAGCAGCGCGCCCAATCTTGAGGTATACCTCTTGCATCACTGCGCTCTGCCCTACCATCTTTCCGTGTCTATCGAATTCCGGTGATGCTGATGTTTTGAGGTTTTTCGTCTGGCTTGCTGCTGCTGCTGCGCGCGATACGAGGCTTATTAATTCCTTCTGGTCAATCGGTTTGGTAAGGTATCCGTAGGCGCGTCGTTTTGCGGCATCGATGGCAGTCTGGGTCGTGCCGTGCGCCGTGATGATAATAATTGAGGCGGTACTGTTATGCTGTTGGATGTCTTCGATTAATTCGAGTCCGTTTACATCGCCTAACCAGATATCAAGGAGGATGACATCAATATCTTCTGTTTTAACACGCGCGAGGGTTTCCGTTCCGTTTCTGGTTTTAACGGTTTTGTAGCCTGCCCTTTCGAGCGTGGCGGCGAGAATTTGGCGTAAACTGTCATCATCATCAGCAATAAGCACAAGATTTGACATTCTTTTAATTTTCCTTGCGGTTCGGTGAGGTCGTTTGATACTTTCACGTGCCTCGCCGTTGAGCCGTCCCGGCGCGTTGCTTGGGACTACGGTTTTGTTTTTCCCTCGCGGTTCGTTATGATTTCTCTCTATTGTATTATGCACCGGCGGATACAAACCGGGGTCCCCACCCCTTATTGGGTAGCGGTGCCTGCAGTCGGAACGCGTAAGCAACCAACGGGGTTACAAACCCCGCCTGCACTAATACGCAGGGAATGCGTAAGCAACCAACGGGGTTACAAACCCCGCCTGCACTAATACGCGGGTAATAACATGATAAACGTTGTCCCGCCTTCGGCGTTCGCGTCAATTTTGATGTTCCCGCCATGTTCGGCAACGATTTTCTGGCTAATATAAAGTCCGAGTCCTGTTCCCTTCTGTTTAGTGGTATAAAATGGATCAAACAATTTCGGAATATCGTCCAGTGGGATACCGGGGCCGTCATCCTGAACACGGACATGGACGGTTTTCGCTTCCGGCTCATATTTTGTCTGGATTGTCAACGTTCCATCTGTGTCCATCGCTTCAATGGCGTTATAAAACAGATTCAGGAGCACTTGCGTTATGCCATCTTCATTGATATTGACTTGCGGACAGTTGGGGTCGTATTGTGTAGCGACTGTAATCGCGCATTGCTCCAATTCCGGACGGCAGATCGCGAGGCTGCTATCGAGCAGTCGGTTTATGTCGGTCTCTTTTGCGAGTTGCATTGCCGGCTTACTGAAAGCGAGCAACTGTTCAACAAATCGGTTGAGTCTGTCCACCTCTTTGATAATAATCGCGGTGTATTCTTGAATCTCTTTTTGCGAGAGTTGTACTTTGTTCGGATCGGTATCGACCTGTACCCCTACTTCCGTTTCTTTGTATTGGAGGAGTTGTGTACCGAGTCGGATACTCCCCAACGGGTTCCGGACTTCATGTGCGATGGTTCGGACTAACCGTCCGAGGGTCGCCATCCGTTCTGATTCGACAAGTGCGTCGATTGTCTGCTGGATTTTGACCCGTTGCGCGATGGTCGAAGCGATAATCGTTAAAAGCCGTCGGTCGTCCTCAGCAGAAAATTCGTCTGATGCTTTGTCAATTGCCAACGTTCCGATGACGTGTTCTTCAACAATGATCGGGATACACCAGAAGGCAATTACATCTTTAGATTCCACGCGTTCCGGCTCAAAGAATTTAATAGTGCCGCGCGGTTGCCGGGTCTGCGGGACACCGATCGCTTTTCCCGATGCGAGTACCTCTTTCTGGATGTCTTCCATCTGATCATCTGTGCCACGCTTCATCTCGGCGGGTGTAAGTCCTAAGACGGTTTCGACCGAAGTAACAACCTTGCCATTTTCGTAGAGGTGTAAAGCACCGCGGTATATCCCGAGCCTTTCGGAGAGAATCTCTATGATGCGCTGAAAGAGTCCTTTTAATTCGAGGTTGGCGTTCGCGGCTTGGCTGACTTCAAAAAGTGTCGAGATGTCTCGGACCTGTTTTTCTAAATTTGCGTTGACGGTGTTAATCTCCTCAATCTCTTCGGCACCGCTGCGGCGTTGGACCTGGAACTGCCGGATGATACGGATAATCCCGTACACAAGGAACGGGTAGAGCAGTGCGATGATGATGTTCGCTGCACGTGTCGGATAGTGGACGACATAAATCCAATTGGCTACGGCTGTGATCCCGAACAGGACGTTTTGTTCCCGCGGACGCGTATAAATAACTGCAAGAATCATCACCCCGTAGTAGCAGTGGCTCAGTGCCGGATAGTACGCCTGCATCTGGAACAGATGGACACCAATATTAATAAGAAGTACAAGCAGTACCAAAAAAAATGTTAGCATTTATGAGTTGTCAGTACGGTTTTCTGCGAAAACCTTTCAGTTATCGGTTGTCAGTACGCAGAAGGTTGGTTATCCGTTGTCGGTTATTAATCCTTAGACCGATCATATCTCTGTTTTTCTGGTGTAGACTGTATTCCGTCATTAACTGATAACTGAGTACTGTTAACTGGATACTGTTAGAGATTCAAAAAATTGTTGAGCATTTTTAGTCCAACGCGTCCGCTTTTTTCGAGGTGGAACTGTGTTGCGATGAGGTTATCGTGTGCAATGGCACTGCAGAATTCGAGTCCATACGCCGTTTTTCCGATCACGATGTCCGGTGTCTCTGGGACCGGATAATAGGAATTGACGAAATAGAAGTGCGCTGGATTCGGGACATCGGCAAAGATTGGGTGCGATTGCGTCTGATAGACTTCATTCCACCCGATTTGCGGGACCTTTAACATTTCAGTTTGCGTCTCTATATCTGTCCCCGGATATTTTTTGACCTGTCCGGGTAGGAGTCCGAGGCATTCAGCATCCTCTTCTTCGCTGTGTTCAAAGAGTATCTGGATACCGATACAGATACCGAGCATCGGTTTTCCTGAGCGGTAGCAGTCTGTGAGTACCTGGCTGAGTCCACGTTTCTGTAGCGTTTGCATCGTGGCTTTTGCGGCACCGACACCCGGAAAAATGACGCGTTCCGCTGCGAGGATCGTTTCAGCGTCGCAGGTGATTTCGTTCGGACAGCCGAGGTATGTCAAGGCACGTGCAACGCTTGTGAGGTTGCCTGCGTCGTAGTCTATAATTGCTATCATTGTTTTTGTACTTAATAGTTAACTGTTAACAGTTGTCAGTTACACGAGCGACTGATAACTGACAAGCACTGCAGACGAGGTTACAAACCCTGAAGAAACACCCCAGCAAAAACCCTGCAACGGGGTGGAAATCCTCTTATATGATGGCTTTTTCAATGGTTTTGTAGAGATTGACTGTCTCAATGCCGGCGATGGCGGCTTCGGAACCTTTGTTGCCTGCTTTGATACCGGCGCGTTCGAGCGCCTGTTCTATCGTATCTGTAGTGATGACCCCGTAGATGACTGGAATCCCCGTGCTGCCTGATAGATGTGCGATTCCCTTCGCGCTTTCGGCGGCGACGTAATCAAAATGTGGTGTCGCACCCCGGATGACCGCGCCGAGGCAGAGGACGGCATCATACTTTTCGCTTTCAGCGAGACATTTGGCGACCCCTGGAATCTCAAAGGCACCGGGTGTCCAAAAGACATCGACTTGATCTAAGTCAACGCCGTGTCGTTTTAGGGCATCTAATGCACCGGCGAGGAGTTTTTCGGTCACAAAACTGTTGAACCGGCTCACAACAATACCGAATGTAAGACCTTCACCGAGAAGGTGTCCTTCATAGACGTTTGGCATTTTTATCAGTTATCAGTTATCAGTTATCAGTTTTTAGTTAAAGAGAAATTTTGCGGAATCGAAGGCCTCTTTTAACTGTTAACTGTTAACTACTAACTGTTAACTCTCCATTCTTTATTCCTCATCAAGGAGAAGGTGTCCGAGTTTGGAACGTTTTGTTTCTAAATACGCGCGGTTAAACGGGTTCGGTTGGGTTTGGAGCGGTACACGCTCGACGATTTCGAGACCGTAGCCGTCTAACCCTTTGACCTTCTGGGGGTTATTTGTCATCAGCCGCATCTTTCGGACCCCTAAATCGGCTAATATCTGTGCGCCGATGCCGTAATCGCGTAAATCTGCGGGGTATCCGAGATGTTCGTTCGCTTCAACGGTATCCAATCCGTCGCTGTCCTGTACTTGATAGGCGCGGAGTTTCCCTTTAAGACCCATCCCTCTGCCTTCCTGTCGCATATAGACGAGTACGCCTCTGCCTTCCTTCTCGATGGTCTGCAAGGCGATTTCGAGTTGCTCACCACAATCACATCTCAGCGAACCGAAGACATCACCTGTCAAGCATTGTGAATGTACACGCACTAAGACTGGGGATGCTTCAGCAATATCGCCTTTTGTGAGTGCGATGTGCGTCTTATCTGTTTCGACGTTCTCACCGTCCGTGTCTGTGCTTTCGTAGGCGTAGAGTTTGAATTCGCCGTGTTCAGTCGGTATATCGGCGGTTGCGACGCGCCGGATGAGGGTCTCCGTCTGACGGCGGTATGCGATGAGATCGGAGATGGTGATAATTTTGAGTTGGTGCTTGGCGGCGAATTCCATGAGTTCTGGGACGCGTGCCATGCTTCCGTCGTCGTTGAGTATCTCACAGAGGACACCTGCCGGATATAACCCCGCCATCCGTGCCAGATCGACTGTGGCTTCGGTATGTCCGGCGCGTCGGAGAACGCCCCCCGGTTTCGCATCTAACGGGAAGATGTGTCCGGGGCGGACGAAGTCCCCGGGGACGGCACCGGCATCAACAAATTTCTGGATTGTGTACGCGCGCTCCTGCGCGGAGATACCCGTCGTTACCTCTTTTGCGTCAATCGTGACGGTGAACGCAGTCTGCATTTGTGCCGTGTTAGCTGCGACCATAGGTTGGAGTTCGAGTTCGGCGAGACGCTCTGAACAGGTGGGTAGGCATATCAACCCCCTGCCGTGCATCGCCATGAAGTTGATGGCTGCCGCGGTTACTTTTTCAGCCGCCATGATAAGATCGCCTTCGTTCTCGCGGTCGGGTTCATCGACAACGATGATTAATTCCCCGTTTTTGATGGCAGTGAGTGCTTCAGGAATGGTATTAAATGTGTTTGACATAATGGCTATCGGCTAAATAGTTATCAGTTGTCAGTTGTCAGTTGTCAGTTGTCAGTTGTCAGTTAAAGAAAGTTCCTGTAGCGAATACAGCAAACCGGACTGCCACAAGTTGACTCTTAACTCAGGACTGTTATCAGTCGTCAGTTAAAGAGGGTTCCTGTAGCGAATACAGTAAACCGGACTGCCACAAGTTGACTCTTAACTCAGGACTGTTAACTGTTAACTGTTAACTAATATAACCGTGTTTCGCTAAAAAATTGAGATTAATTGTCTCGGAAGCGGGTTGTTCAGCCCAATTCTCCTCCGAGTTCCTGTTATTGAGAAGCGTTTCAATATAACGGGCAACGATGTCCACTTCAAGATTGACGTTGGCACCGCTCCGTTTCGCTCCTAAAGTTGTGACCTGTTTTGTGTGCGGGATCAAGGCGACTTCAAAAGTGTCCGCGTGTACGCCTGATACAGTTAGGCTGATGCCGTCAACGGTGATGGAACCTTTGTACGCAATGTAGCGTCTGATATTGCTGCTCATCGTGACCTGCATCAAGGAGGCATCGCCTTCGTCTTTCCAGCCAGCGATCGTTGCGACTTCGTCTACGTGTCCGAGTACGAGATGTCCACCTAATCTGTCGCTTAACCGGAGTGAGCGTTCGAGATTAACCCGTTCCGCGACCTTGCGTTCGCCTAATGTCGTGCGACGCAACGTTTCAGCAGATATATCGGCGGAGAAGGTCTCCGGTGTCAGCGTCCGGATCGTAAGGCAGGCACCGTCAACGGCGATACTGTCCCCGACTTCAGCGTCGGTGAGAACATCAGTCGCCTGAATTTCGAGGGTGGCACCTTCGGATAGATGCCGTATATTTTTGAGAGTGCCGAGTGCTTCTACGATTCCAGTAAACATGTTGTTAGAGATACCCTTCAATGAGGAAATCGGCATCAGACATCGGTGTGATACGTACCCGTTGCAAGTGCGGCACCTCGCTTAGATTGGGAAACCCTTCGCCACCGATGGGTCCTGGGGCGTTCTGTCCCCCGATGATTTTCGGTGCAATGAAGCACATCACCTTATCGACGACTCCGGCAGTGATAGCGGATGCGTTGATTTCCGCGCCGCCTTCTATGAGTACGCTTGTTATCTCGCGGCTGCCCAATATTTCCATTAAACGCTTAAAACAGACTCGGTTTCCATCCACTGCTGTCACGGTTATGACTTCTGCGCCCGCCTTTTCGAGTGCCGTGACGTTCCCGGCGGGTGCATCGGATGTTACAGCGATGATGACACCTGCGTCGCTTTCAGGGTTGAAAATACGTGCGTCCGTAGGCGTGCTCGCTCGTGAATCGAGTACAACCCGAATAGCGTCTTGTCCGTGTCTATCTCGAAGTCGTGTCGTCAGGGCAGGGTTATCGCGTTCAAGGGTGCCCCTACCTACGAGGACAGCATCCACTAAATCCCGGATCCAATGTCCGTGTTGGCGTGATACTTCGGACGTAATCCACTGCGATTCACCGGAAACGGTTGCTATCTTTCCATCGAGGCTCATGGCAGTCTTGAGGATAACAAACGGCATGCCGGTTTGGATGTATTTCCTGTAGATTTCGTTTAAGTCGGCGGCTTCCTGCGCACATAAACCTACGTGGACATGGAGACCTGCCTCCTCAAGTTGACGAACGCCTTTGCCTGCGACTTTCGGATTCGGATCGACTTCTGCGATGTAGACTTCAGCGATACCGGCGTTAATGAGTGCTTCTGTGCAAGGCGGTGTGCGTCCCCAGTGGCAACACGGTTCAAGCGTTACGTAAATTGTCGCGCCTCTGGCGTTCTCGCCTGCGGCGTTGAGTGCGTGGACTTCAGCGTGCGCGGTTCCCGCCTTTTGGTGATAACCTTCACCGATCACCTTACCGTTTTTTACAATAACCGCCCCAACGAGCGGATTGGGACTGGTACGCCCTTTTGCTCGTTTCGCTAAATCGAGGGCGCGTTGCATAAAGGCTGTATGTGCTTTGTCCATAGCGATAGGTTACTCACACCGGATGTCTGTTTCTACATAGTATATCATATTTGCGTTAGAAATCAAATCATTTATTTTCGGGCATTCAGTTCTCCAATACGCGCGAATGTCAAATTGCAACATTCCGCTGTCCGAGCAACCGCTAAGTCAGGGGAATTATTGATCGCTGACGGCTGACGGAAACCGATGGCTGATTGCCACTTCTTCCAAAGATTCGAGGATCTCTGACTGTTCGACGAGATCGAATTGGTGTGAGCCGATGTACATATATCTGATGATCCCCGTTTTATCTATGATAAACGTCGCCGGACGTGCGATGTTGTAAGCGTCGAGACTCAGCCAGTGATAGACACCATAATTTTTGATGACATCCCGCGTTTTGTCTACCAGTAACGGGAATGTGATCCCATTTTTTTTGACAAAGCCTCGGAATTCACGGGGCCACTGTCCGGCGATAGCGAGTGGTGTGGCGGAATATGCTTCGTAAGCCTCGATATTCTCCTGTACTGCCGACAACTGGCGGCGACTGTTCGGTCACCAGGTGCCTCGGAAGAAGGTAAGGACGACGTGTTGCGTGTCCCGGTACGCTTCAAGCGAGACATTTTTCCGCTGATGCGACGGGAGCGTGAATAACGGTGCGGTATCGCCGATGTTGAGAATCTTGTTCTTGCGTGGCATAGGCAGAATTGTATCAGAAATTGCGAAGGTTTTATGTTTTTCAGTTTATCGTGTTTGAGGGGGCTTCCTGTATCACGGGGATAACATAACTCCGGATTGCTACACCGTCCAGTGTCTCCGTCTCTACTCGAGGATCGGGGGCTTGCCGATGATCAAACACGACGTAGTATCCATCCGTCACGCCTTCTAACTTGAGATACGCCGCAAGCTGCTTCTTGCCTGACTGATAGCGGCTCTCGCCTCTCCAAATCTTGGTCTCAACGATATATTTTCGCTGATTGTGGGTGATAAGGAGGTCCATTCTGCCGCGCCCGGTTTGCACTTCAACGTGCATCATCCCACCGACGCGTCTGACAAACTCATCAAGATAAGCGAACAGAAGGTGTCGTCCTACCGACTCTTGCGGCGTGTCGGGAACCTGCAGAATCCTGAACCCCGCCCGCGCGATAAAACCCCGGAAGTTATCAAGTAAAGATGCCATATCAATCCCGCCCGCAGGTGTGAGATATTCACGCCCCTCCTCGTCGGTGTCTTCAGGGAAATACGCCTGCTCCAATCCATTTACAGTTGGCTTAAACGCTCTCATAATACGGTAAAGATAAATCGGATTGAGGATATCACACATATCGTCAGCACCTTTTCTGATGACCCCATAAGTAGCGAGTTCGTTGATGATGTCATCATCCAGATTGAAGACGACACCTTCATCACGTGCCATGATGCGCATCAGTATACTTTCAAAACGCGGGTTTTTACGGATATTGGTAACCAGATGTGTGATATTGACATTACTTTCCTCAAGAAGCTGCGCATGTGCTGTCGTCCAGTGCGCCATCGTAATCGTCGCGGTTTTGGGGATGTCCATCTCCTCGGTGAGAATCTGTGCAAATCGGTTGACGAGTACAGGCTGTCCCGCTGTTTGCTTATGAATAGACGCAATAACTGCTGGTGCGAAGGCTTGCCCGACTTCGTCCGTATATTGTCCGAGTAATTCTTGCACCTGTTCAAGCGTGAAGTTTGGTAGATGGAATTCATCTTGGATATTGAACGGGGAAATAGACCGGTCGTAGTTGAGTTGCGCGATACCTTTAACACCAACGATACCAACGCTGTGTGGACACCGGATTTGGCCGGAAAGGTAGATATAGCGCAGTGAACGCAAAAGTCCCTTAAGAGCAGCACGCGGGATAGCATCAAACTCGTCAATGGTAAGGACAACCCGCTGCCAATGTGTGCCTTGAGAAAGATACTTCGCAAACTCTTCAAAAAACTCTCTCATCGAAACATGATCGGTTATCTCCGTGTTCACCAAGAAGCGCGCCAATTCATCAGAGGGATCCGTTTCTCGCTTTTGAAAAACCCTCTCGATCTCTTTGCAAATCTCCTTACGAAGGGAGACATAGAAACTGGCAGGGTCGTAGTCCTCATACTCCTCAAAATTCAGTTGAATCGGGAAATAGGTTGAATCCTGAATAGCGAGTGCCTCAAGTGCCAAGCGAAAAAAGGTTGTCTTGCCGGTCTGCCGTGGCGCGAACAAAACAATATATCGCCCGTCTTTGATACGGTCAATGAAATCGGCGATCTCCTCGGCGCGGGCGACCACATAATGTTTGTCAGGATACACACGTCCCTGGGTTCCAAAACGTCTCATTTATCTTCCTTTGCTAAGTAGGATGGATGCAATCTTTTTATTTTCGCTCCGTTTATCTATTTTAACACAATATTGATTAATTATCCACTCCAACGCGGAACGGGTTCTGGGGTATTCAATTTTAAGAAATTATTGGATTGGACGTCTTTCTAGCGAAATGCTGCGAAATGCTGCGAAAATTTCTGCGGGTTATTATTAGATTTCTCAGATTTATAACATAAAGTATTT
>ASZN01000101.1 GCA_000406005.1 Candidatus Poribacteria bacterium WGA-3G | reverse complement strand
TGTTATTGACAACATCGCTGAACATCTCGCGTCTATCGGGGCTATTCATTACACTTCAAATCAAATCAGACCCGGATAATTTGGCAAAGGTATTGAATTACGGGATCTACTATAATTATCTCAAAACGCTTTATGTGATAACTTAAACAGTCAATTGAGAAAAAAGTTTACAACGGAGTTACATACGATAGGTTGAACAGAAGTCCCGTAGGTTGGGTTGAACGGATGCCATCAAAACCCTGAAAAGCAAGAGGAGTATCGAATTTTTCCATATATGCCACATTGACCAGAAACCGAGTGAAACCCAACGTTTTTGTGCTGCCCCAGCTGCTAACGGTCTGAAGTTGGGTTTCACTGCGTTCTTGAATGTATCTGATGACCTATTGGATTTGATGGTCCTTGGAACCCACACATTTGCCTTTCCAGTCCCGTTCAACCCAACCTACGGTACTAACGGTATGAAGTTTGTTTTAGGCGACTAATTCAAGTCACTCACACGGGGTCGTCCTAAGAGGCTCATCAACCGATCATCCGCATCTTGCAGAACCTCTTCAGGCACAGGTACACCATTGCACAAACTAAACCGCCAATACGCCCAATAC
This sequence comes from Candidatus Poribacteria bacterium WGA-3G, assembly GCA_000406005.1. Taxonomy (GTDB): domain Bacteria; phylum Poribacteria; class WGA-4E; order WGA-4E; family WGA-3G; genus WGA-3G. The sequence continues at coordinate 13,052 of ASZN01000101.1, read as the reverse complement.
GCCGCATACTGCGATTGTATAATATAACGCGTCTTGTTAGACAAGTTTGGCGCGCCACGGTGCCAACACTGCGGATCCTGCAGATAAATGTCCCCCGCCTTACAGAAAATAGAGACCGGTTTGTTGCCTTCAAACTCAGGATTGTCTTGATCGTTCGGATGCCTGCCGGAGTAGTGGCTGCCGCGCACATACTGCGTCGGGCCCTCCTCAAGTGTCCCAATATCGTTCAATGCCATCTGGACAGTAAACCACATCACAGGCATCCGCAGTCGCGGATCGTGGCGTGGCATCTCCTCAGTAACGGGGAAATGCACCGAACCGTCCACATGCCACCTATCGATCGAGAGTCCCGGTAGATTCCGTAGCACATTCTGACCACAGAACTTGCAGTTCTCACCGACAATCGCCTCCGCCAAACTTAGAATCGGCTCACGGAGGAGCATATCTCGGAAGATGGAATCCAGTTCGATCGTATTCCGTAAAATGAAGGGCAGCGCCTCACCCGATTCAGCGTGCGCACCCATCTGGATATATCTAACATCTGCGAGGTCTGGATTCGTCTGCTCCATAAGTTCCGGATCCGCGAAAAGTGCGTCCGACTTATCTCGTAGGGCGCTCACCTCAGCATCTGTTAACACCCCAGGAATATGGACGAACCCATCACGGAAGAATTGATCGGCAATTTGCTTTGTTTTTTCTTCACTAAAACGCTCACCCTTGAGTATTGGACTGTTCGCCATGTTGTTCTCTCCTCTTATGTGAAAGCTTATATCAAAATTCAATCCAAATAATCCATTTCTGGTAGTAAGTTCCAACGGTACTGATCCGCGGGTTGTGTATTCCGTCCCCATCTACCGAGGAGTTGTGTATCCGCACGCTTCGCTGTCATCTGTGCTGCGATCCGTTCTGGGTTCCAACCGTCTAACACCTTCTCTGTCAATTCTGCCAAGATGTCCCCGCATGCCGTGTCGGCTGCGCGGTTGTGCAATTCGTTCGGGTCTTCCGCCAAATTAAAAAGCTGCGGGGGCTGCCCGTGATAGTAGTTCAATTTCCACTCACCATGGCGAACCATCCGGTGATAGCAACCGTCATCGGTACAATACTCCGAGAAAGCGATGTCCTCCCATGCTGCGTCCTCACCCCGGAGCAGGGGCAGCGTGCTTCGTCCACGAGAATGTGGCAGTGCCGGGGCATCGATCGCATCGAGCATCGTCGCATTCAGGTCCAACGCGCTGACGACGCGATCGCACCGCACGCCTTCCGGTAACGTGCCGCGCCACGACATAATCGCTGGTACCTTCACTGAATGCTCATAGAAGGTCTGCTTCCACCAGAGTCCGTGTTCGCCGACCTGTTCGCCGTGGTCCGAACTATAAAGGATGAGCGTGTTCTTGTCTAACCCGTTCTCTCGGAGTGCCGTTAATATCTGCCCAATCATTACATCCATCCGTGTGACGAGTGCCCAATACGCCGTGCGTGCGCGGAGAATCTCAGTGTCGGAGACTTCAACAATACCACACTTCTCACGCCACGACTGGAAATGGGGATGCAACGCCTCTGAAAACGGTTCAGGGTTTTCCGGCATCGTCATCTGTCCGTCATACAGTTGATAATCCTCCTGACGTGCGACGAAAGGCTGGTGTGGTAACATGAACCCGACGGAGATAGAAAACGGCGTATCCAAAAGTCCTGCCCGTTTCTGAACACCGAGCCGGTTGAGATAATCGACGGTCGCTGTTGTCACATCTTCATCGTGAACTTGATACGCGCTCTGTCCCGCGCCCGATTTTTCGAGGCTCACACGCGCCGGTCCCGCTGTCCCAGAGAGTTCGCCGTGATCGACACCGCCTCCACCGTGATAGTTCGGTCCGTGATCGCCGACGAGGCGTTCGGCATACCCGTGCAACTGATCCGGTCCGAGTGCATGCATCCGTCCGATAAGCACCGGTTGATACCCCGCTGCACCCATGGCGTGCGCAAGTGTCGGTATCCCAGAATCGAGGATATGGCTGTTCGTCCACACGGCGTTCTCGTACGGATAGCGACCGCTCAGCATTGACATCCGGGACGGCACACAGATGGGTGAGGGGCAATAGACATTCTCAAACACCACGCCTTCGGCGGCAAGTTTATCAAGGTTAGGTGTCTGTACCAACCGATCGCCGTAACAACCGGTCACATAAGGATTGTGTTGATCGGAATGGATATATAACAGATTGGGATCTTGCATACGTTATGATAGTATTCGGCAACAAGCCTACCTATTTCCTTTTATTTTTTTGTTTGTAAGCGTGCGAGTTCCTCTTGGAGCCGTACGACTTCCGCTTCTGCCGCCTGTCGTGCGATGGCTTCCCGTTCCGCGCGCGCAGTTTCTGTCCGTCGTGCGATGGCTTCCCGTTCCGCGCGCGCAGTTTCTGTCCGTCGTGCGATGCCTTCCTCTTCCGCGCGCGCTAACGCTGCCTCCACAGGTGTCCGAAGCCATTCACCCGTAACAGGATCATAGATATTTAAACCTGTATCACTCGCGTGGAAATCCAAACCTAAAGCAGGCGCGTGTAAACGACCCTCTACACCCGGTGAAATCGGAACGTAGAGACCATCAACCCTCCTAAAACCCATCAACGGAGACGGTAAATACAATCCATCTGCATCATATAGGAAATAGTTCGGTATTCCTAACGCAGCGTAAAGCTCCAGCTTCTCCGCTAAATCGTTGCGATATGTGCTTTTGCTTGAAAACTCCATTACGAAATCAGGCACCTTCCCCGCCTCCCAGACTTTATACGTCCGCCGGGGCTTCTGACCGATTCCGAAGGTGACAAGCACATCCGGTGAAACCACCCGCCGAGGGTTGCCCTCCACATAATACATCAGTATATCTCCAGAAACATAGGCTGCTGGATCTTTTTCTTTGAAATATGCCGCAAGAGTGTGCAAGGTCCGTATCAATCGTTCTCTGTGCTTGTCACTTGCTGCCATCGGTTTACCATCCTCTTCAGGGTAAAATATCGACGCGTCTGTAGGGGCAGAAGGGATATGATTCTCTTTTGCATGCCTCGCCATCGGTATATCTCCTTTTCAGTAAGAAGTGTAAAAGATTTAGAGCTATTTAGTCTGCCATTGAAAAATAATAACATATAAAAAAAAAAAAGTCAAAAAAGCGGATGTCGGTACCACTGAAATTTGACAACCAATAATCTCTTGACAAAAAAGTGATTTTCTTCCAAAATAATAGAAAATCGTTATTTTCAACGCATAACATGCGAAAGGAAAACTCATGACACAAACACCACCAGAATCCGCAGTTGTTCTTTTTGATGGCACAGACCTCAGCAACTGGACGAGCCTTGATGGCAGCGAACCCGGTTGGGAAGTCGAAGGCGACGCAATGCTCGTTATTCCACGCACCGGCGACATCATCAGCAAAGAAACCTTCACGGATCATTTCGTGCATATCGAATTCAGATGCCCAGATATGCCTGAAGCCTCCGGACAGGCAAAAGGCAACAGCGGCGTATTCCTTCAAGGTCGATACGAAGTTCAGGTCTTGGACTCCTACGGTATCGATGTCCCGGGAAAAGGCGATTGTGGCGCAATCTACAACCAGTTCGCACCGCTTGTCAACGCTTGTAAACCACCCCTCGAATGGCAGTCTTACGATATTACCTTCCGCGCACCACGTTTCAACGATGCAGGCGAGATGACTGAAGGTCCGCGTATAACCGTCATCCAGAACGGCTTAGTTATCATCAATAACGCGCAGCTCGCTGGTTCAACCGGCGGGAGCGTGGGTGCAGCTGCCGAGCCGGGACCCCTCCGTTTGCAAGACCACGGTAATGACGTTAGATATCGGAACGCCTGGGCAGTCCCGCTGCCACTTGAAGGCTCGGATCAGTATTAAAGTCATTAAAGTTATAAATTATAAGTTATAAGTTTTTAGTTAAGAAGTTTATGATTGTTCAATATTTTTTGGTAACCGTTGGGACTTCCATTGGGTAACGACGTTTCCAAAGAGATGCCCCCGCATCAGAAAACAGACTTATAACTTATAACTAACAACTTATAACTATTCTTCTGATGACTAATAGTGAGGAATTTTATGGAAACCAATCAAGACTTACCGACAATTCCGAGACGACGCTTAGGAAGAACGGAATTGAGCATTCCTGTCATTCCGTTCGGCACGCAGGGGTTCGGAAACAACTTCGGCTTCGTTTCCGATGAAGACGCTATCGCACTCATCAAACACTCGATATCTATCGGTGTGAACCATTTCGATTGCGCCCGCTGTTACGGGGATTCGATGCGGAAACTCGGATTGGCAATGAAGGAGATCCCGCGCGAGGATGTCATCATCACTGGCAGACTCTGCTGCCATTCTGCAGAAAAATGGGGGTTCTACGGGCAAGGCAGACCCGACTATTCCGCCGAACGCGCGATCGCTGACCTTGAAGACCAACTCGAACTCCTCAATGTAGACTACTTTGACGGTATGCTCATCCACGATCCGGGTGAAATTGATCCGACGCTCGAAAAGGGTGGTACGCTTGACGGGTTGCTCCAGTGCAAAGCCCGCGGACTCGTGAATCACCTCGGTTACGGGATGCGTCAGCACGATTTTCACCTCAAGGCGATGGCAACCGGCGATGTCGATCTCATTTTATGCTTCAACGATTATAACCTAATCCGCCAGACCGCCGCTGACGAGGTTCTACCCGCCGCTGCTGAAGCCGACATCGGTGTGATGAACGGTTGGTCAATCCTGCGTGGTATCCTCACAGGTGTCGATATCGATGCGGAAATTGAACGTGGACGCTGGAAAAAAGAAGGTGATGTTGCAGCAGCATACCCAATTTGGGAATGGTGCGTTGAAGAAGAGATAAGTTTGCTTCAACTTGCACTCCAGTTCTGTCTGAAAGAAGAACGGATTCAAGGCAACAACATCGGGAGTCTCAACGTCGAGCAGCTTGAGGCAAATCTCCGCGCTGCGAGTACTCCGCTCCCCGATGAGGTCTGGGAAAAATACGAAGCACGCTTCGGGTCAAATTAGTTGTCAGTTGTCAGTTGTCAGTTGTCAGTTAATGTCTTGCGACCATAACAAATCGTGTCACTGCCACAAAGTGTCTCTTGACTGAATACTGAAAGATTTTTCGCAGAAAAATCGTACTGATAACTGATAACTATAATTCATCTAAAAACTTATGCGTCGCACGCGGGAGCGGATAATCCCGTAGTGCTGCAACGGTAACCCATTTTGTGTCTTTCGGTCCATTCAACACGACCTCACCAGACGCATAATCACATTGAAACACGTCCACAACAATCTTGAAGTGTGTGTAAGCGTGTCGGACGCGCGTCAGATACCGTAGGTTCGTGACACTGAGATTGACGACCTCAGCGATATTACGGACACACGCATTTTCTGCCGTTTCACCTTCCGCTATCTGACCATTTGGGAACTCCCAGAGACCACCGAGTAAGCCGTCCAGCTGCCGTTGCGTTAGCAACACCTCGCCTGACGTGTTATAGATGACTCCGACAGCGAGATGGTGCTCTGGCGTAGACTTCGTCTCACGTCGCTTCGGAAATTCGGCTTGACGCGTCGCGTCGAACGCCTCACAAAACGCGTTCACAGGACAGACGAGACACGCCGGTGATTGTGGACGACAGATTATTGCCCCTAATTCCATCACTGCCTGATTGAAAAGTCCGGGTTCGTTTGGTTCCAGAAGTGCGTCCGCTTTCTGTTGAAACAACTTCGCCGACTTCGCGTCGTTAATCGGTGCCTCCATCATGAACAGGCGTGCCAAGACGCGCTTGATGTTTCCATCGACTGCAGCATAAGGGGCGTTAAAAGCGATACTCTGCACCGCCGCTGCACTGTAATCGCCGACCCCCGGCAACTTCCGGAAGGTCGTGTAGTCGGTTGGAATCTCTCCATCCAATTCGTTCACGATGATCTGTGCGGCTTTGTGGAGGTTCCGCGCCCGCGCGTAATACCCCAATCCTTCCCACACCTTCAGCACATCTTGTAATGGTGCAACTGCCAAATCTGTGACACTCGGAAACCGATCAATGAATTTTTCATAGTAATCCACAACCTTCTTGACCTGTGTCTGCTGGAGCATCACCTCAGACACCCAGATACAATAGGGGTCATCTATCTGCCGCCACGGTAGATCGCGTTGGTAACGTCCGAACCAGTCCAACAACGCCTCACGAAAATCTTGGTAGTGTTCAACTAATGGTTTTTTATCTATATTCATCATTTTTGAGACACGCGTAGGGGTTGGGTTACCCAACCCCTACGATTGGCCTAAGTGCTTAATTACAAGTGAGTATCACATCATTACTTAAACGAAAACCCTCAAAGATCTTTAGCAATCCGAAAACCGACGCTGTGGACCCTTTGGGTCGGCTCATAAGCCGCGCGGTTCGCGCAACGTCCAGCGAACTCACCGCGCGCGATCCAGGAACCGCCACGAATCACCCGCCGCCGCCCTACACTTGCGCCCAACGGGTTCTCCGCAGGTGAGTGTTTATATGTTTCTCTATGGAACCAATCGCTGCACCAATCGTAGGCGTTACCTGCCATATCATAGCACCCGCAAGGACTCACACCCGATGGATAACTCCCCACTGGCATCAATTGGCGGTTTTTCGATTCCGACGTGTTCGCACGACTCGCGTCCCATATATTTCCCCAAGGATACTCGCGAGCATCCGTGCCGCGCGCCGCCTTCTCCCATTCCGCCTCCGTCGGCAAACGATATTCTATCTCTTCGGAGCCGCTGTTCTCAATCCGGTTGAGCCACGTCATGAAATTCGTCGCATCGTACCAACTCACACCGACAACTGGATAATCGGGGGCATTGAAACGGTCATCACGCCAGAAGGGTGGCGGTGGATGCTCCGTGTCCTCCAGAAACCGAGTATACTGTGCATTCGTGACTTGGTACGCACCGATGGCGTAAGCATCAAGTGTCACACTGCGTTGTGGTTCTTCTGGGTCTGTCTTCCGCAGGCCGGTCGGGATCGTCCCCATTGTAAATGCACCGGTTCGGATATGGATTAACGGGTAATCGAATACTTTAATGTGCATGGTAGGTGTTTAGGACCTCTAAACGAAAGATAGCGTGGAACTTACATATTAGTATAACACACCACCAACCGTATTACAATCTTGTGGGTAGAATCCTCAGCAAAATTTCGCTTGACAAAGATATACCGTATCTATTAAAATTAATTGTAACGTCATATTTTCAAAATACTTGCTCGTTGCGTTGAGAAGTGCCAAAGTACAAAGGGGGCTGAATGCTATATAAAGGGTTACAATTAGATCGGTTTCAGGAGGAAGCTATTGCGGCAATTAACCAGGGTACCTCTGTTATTGTCACCGCGCCGACAGGTGCGGGTAAAACGGTTATTGCGGAATATGCTGTCGAAAAGTGTCTTGAGGAAAACCGCCGTGTTATCTATACTGCGCCGATCAAAGCCCTTAGTAATCAGAAATATCGGGACTTTTTTACCGAGTACGGCGACAAAATCGGTATTGTCACAGGCGATGTTGTACTCAACCCGTATGCCCAAGTTCTATTGATGACGACCGAAATTTTCCGGAATACCATCTTTGACGATATCGAACGGCTTCAGGATGTCTCTTACGTCATCTTCGACGAAATCCACTATATCAACGATATTGAGCGTGGTACAGTCTGGGAAGAGAGCCTCATCTTCGCGCCGCAACATATCAAATTCGTCTGCTTGAGTGCCACGATTCCGAACATCAACCCCTTCGCCGACTGGATGCAAAGCGTCCGGGATATAGAGATTAAAGTCGTCGAAGAACTCAAACGCCCCGTCCCGTTAGAACATCACCTCTATTTTAAAGATTACGGTGTTGGTGCTGTAAAACATATTCGGCAACTTCGGAACAGGGCCCAACAGGATGCCCGTAAAGGAAAATATGACCCACCGAATAATAAACCCGCGAAAGCACTTCCGTCCGATTTTGTTGAGACGAGACTGATTCCACATCTCCAACGTGAGAAACAGCTCCCGTGCTTATATTTCTGTTTTAGTCGAAAAGGGTGTGAGGGAAACGCTTCGGCGTTGGCGCTCGGTGCACAGGTACAATTGCTCACGAAAAGGCAGAGTGCAGAGATTTTGAAACAGTTTGATGAGCTCTGCGTCCTATTTGACATCGCTGAGGAAAAGAATATCGCGAAATTTCGTAAACTCCTCAGCCGTGGGATCGCCTACCATCACGCCGGTATGTTACCGACACTCAAAGAGGTTGTAGAGAGACTGTTCACCTCTGGGTTAATTCAACTCCTTTTTACGACTGAGACCTTTGCAGTCGGTATTAATATGCCTGCTTGTACCGTTGTTTTTGATAGCCTCGAAAAATACGACGGTATCGGGTTCCGCTATCTCAAAGCGCGTGAATATCACCAAATGGCAGGACGTGCTGGCAGACGCGGAATTGACACTATCGGTTACGTCTACTCCCAGATTGTACCCGCGTATGCTGATGAACGCGAGATTAAATCTGTCGTGACTGACAAAGTGGAACCCATAGAGAGTCAATTTAATCTCTCCTATTCGAGTATCCTGAACCTCTATGACAAATACGGCGACGATATTTACGATGTCTACACGATGAGTCTCAGCAACCATCAAAACCGTGTACGCGTGGCAGAGCTCAACGAAGAGATTAAGAATAAAACGGAGACGTTCCAGACACTTCCGAAACCAGAATGCATCCATGACGGCATTGATGGAAGCGATCAAATTCAGAAGCATTATCGCCACAAGCGGAATCGCGAGAAAAAACTCCAGCGTCTGCATATAGAAAAAGGGCAAATTTTATCTGAAACACGGGGTAAGAAGCGAAAAAAGGAACGCGCGAAAAGATTAAAAACAGTCTACCGAAACATCAATCGTGTTAAAACAACTGAAACACAAAGTCTCTGTAATGGATGTGAACATTTTCAAACATGTTCTACAAGATTCAAGGCGATTCAAGGAACAGAAACCCGTATCCAGAAACTCAAAAGACGGACTACGGTTATCGCGAACGATCCAAAGGAGCAGATAGCGGCGCGTCTCAGAGTGCTTGAAGAATTAGGTTATATTGCAGAGCAATCGATTCTACCGCGGGGAACGACGGCATCGCATATCTATGGGTATGAAATCCAACTGACCCAACTCCTATTTAGTGGGGTCTTTGAAAAACTGACGGAAGATGAGATTAACTGTCTCATGGTAGCGATCATTTCAGAACCGCGTAAAGACGGCTACTATAAACGCCTGAAAGACGAACGTTTATTGGAAATATTTTACGCTGTCAGCTCCGAAATTTCGGACATCCAGAATTTAGAACTTAAGCATCGGGTGACAGAAATTACGCCTATGTTGGAGCTCCGGTTTTGTACGGCGATGCTGGCATGGAGCCGAGGTTGTGAATTTGACCAGCTCGAGAAATATGCCCGTTTAGACGCTGGCGACTTCGTCCGAACTTTCCGACTCGTCATTGATCAACTTCGTCAAATCTGTCGTGCGATGGTTGGACATACAGCACTTGTTGATAAACTCAAGCGCTGCGTCGAAAAGATTAACAGAGACGTTGTTGATGCCGAACGGCAGCTGCGAATCGGGCAGGAGAGCCTTGCCGAAACCGCAGCGGAAAACGGAGACGCTATCCAAGATTCGACATCTCACCAGAATCCAAATGATGCCGAAGTCGAGGACACGACATCGTCTGCTTCATAAATTCACTTTAAAACAAAAAAGTGCTTGTAATGCAAAACGATATATATTACAATGATGCACTGCATAGATATTGATGCCGGATATGCAGGCAAACTGGCACTCGGTTCTTAAAAGGACCGACATCCTGAGAACAACTAAAGGAGAAAAATCGAATGGCAAATCAAGATTTCAGCTTGTCCGGTGCCGTTAAAGTACGCCCGGCTGCACAGAAAGATGCATCCCCTTTACATCAATTTTGTTTTCCCGAGAGAGACGCGAAAGAGATCGCTGATGAATTAAAAGCGGATTTGGCGAAAGGGAGCCAGACGCAACGACTCGTCGCAGAGGTCAGTGGCTATCCGATCGGACAGATTTTCGTGAAAAAAGATGCCAATGATCCAGGGGTCTCAACAGTCGGGGACCTTGTTGTGTCGGGTCCCTTCCGTCAATTAGGTGTGGCTGACCACCTCATGGCAGCTGCCGAAACTGCAGCGGCAGAAGACGGCGCGGAAACGCTCGAAATCGAGCTCCTCGCATCCGAAAAGAGCGTCATACAGAGATATAAGGATTGGGGGTTCTCTGAGAAACCTCTTGTTGTCCTCCAGAAAACGCTTGAAGCTGCGTCCGAACCGGATGAAAAAACCGACGCAGAGGAGGAGAAGCAGGAAGAACAGCCTGTCGAGACCGGCAGCGAACAGCAGACACTTCTTGAGGATTAGCACGGAACACCCCGAAATTTGCGCTGCTTCTGGCGTATTGCGAATCGCGCAAATCGCGCAGGAGAAATAGAATATGAAAAAAATTTGGATTGCCCTTACACTTGTCCTTTTTATGGTTGGATGCGGTACACAGAATGAAAATCTCGCTAAGGGCAAAGAATTGATCAAATCGGATAAACGACGTAAAGAGGAACGCGCCGTTCGAGAATTTAAACTCGCGCTTCAACAGAAAACCGATAACGCTGAAGCACATTATCTGCTTGGACTTTACAACTCCCAGGAATTTTATGAACCGAATACGACGGATTGGGAAGAGGCATCTGTTACCGAGCGCGGAAAACACATGTTCCTCGCGTATCAAGCAGAAGAACGGAAGTATCTCGAAAGGCTCGTTTTTGAGACGCTTCGCGATGACGACTTAGATATACAGAACGCAGCGCTTGATGCACTTAAACGGGTCTATAACCAAGGCGACCGAAAACAACTTCTGAGTCAACTTCAAAAGGCGATTAAATCGAGTGATAATCGAGATAGACACAATGCACATTGGGTGCTCGGACACCTCGGTAAGGACGCCCCGAACACAATTGTACCTATTTTGGTGAAACTTCTGGCGCATAAACGGACAGAAACTCGATTGAATGCCGTCAAAGCGCTCGGTGAAGCCGGAAGTGAAGCGGCGATTCCGGCACTCGCAACGCTCATCGAATCAGGTGCTGCAAGGTCCAAACGCGACCGAGAAGAACCGGAAGTCCGCCAACTCGCTGTAGCGGCGCTCGGGAAAATCGGTGGCAACGCCGTACCCGAATTAGTCAAAATTGTCGAAAATAAAGGGTCCTCGCTCCGCGTTGACGCTATCCGTACATTGGCAGTACTCGGCGATGCAAAGGTTGTTGAACCCCTCTTAGATGCTTTACAAGAACAGAGCAGTAGAGATGTCGTCGTTCCACTTAATTGAGCTGTGAGCTATACGCATACTTTTCGGAATACCTCGCAATCAGTAATCCTAAAGGCTATTTAAACCAGAGGAACCTCGGTATGATTCAAAAAATAAAAAGGTTCGACAAACGCCAATGTATGTCACTTATTTTGCCCGTTTTGGCATTGATTGTTGTCGCCATCGGTTGTGACAATCAATACTATGATGCGCGCATGCAAATGCGGGTCCAGAAATTGGACAGCGACCTCATGAACCGTTGGTCTACGAGTGGTGTCGTTGTTAGAGAGATCACGCCGAACGGGCCCGCGGCTAAGGCGCAGCTCGAAAGCGGTGAACTCATCTCTTATGTTATCGCCGAATATCCTATCAAAACTGCTGGCGACTTTAACACCGCAATGAAAAACGGTTTGGAAGAAGATAATAACTTAGTGCTTTATCTGAAAGACAAATCGCCGCTCCGAATCGCGCTCCGTAGACAAGGAGATAATGTCGGATTCAGCGTTGAAGGCAGCGGCACCGTGCGGGTCACAGAGGTCATACCGGGTACACCTGCTGCGAACTCTAATATTCAGGTCGGCGACATTGTTGAGAAAATTGTTGATGAACGCAAAATCTATAGTGTTGATGATTATAAGAAGACCCTCGCGGAACTCTCCAAACATCAGATTACTTTCCGAACGACGGAACTGATAGGTGTCAAAATTGCCGCTGTAAGCGCACTCGGCGATTTGGGAGATGTCCGCGCGATTGAACCGTTGATCGATATCTTCGAGAATAGCACAGAACTCTCGCTCCGGAAAGCGTCAATCAGCAGTCTGCAACGTCTCGTCGAATTAAGCGTCCTAAACGACCTTTTCCAACAATTTCAGGCTGCAAATGTAAATCAACTTCCAGCGGATAGTTTTCAACGACAGCAACTCGAAGCCGCTGCGATCTTGGAACTCCTTACCGTAGACCGAGCCGAGAACACGGTAACCCTTGAGGCACCTTTCGGAACACAATTCAGGCAGAGGTCTGAGGCACTCTACGAAAAAATTAACGAAGGGCAGCTTGCAGAACTCGTACAGGAATATATCCAAATTACAGCGGAACCGGAACAGGAAATTCGGCGCGCATGTCTCACAATACTCGGGATCCTTAAACCGGTTTCGGCGATCGATGCCCTTGTCACTGTTCTCGATAATTCAGCAGAGATTCCCGGAATCCGTTTCCAAGCAGGATTGACACTCAGTCAGGTTGGTGAACCCGCGGTTGATGCACTCATCGCCGCTTTTGAAAGCGGAGATACCAGCACGAAGGATATTGCCGCTTCCGCACTCGGTGGCATCGGCGGTACGAAAGCACGCGACCGTCTAATTCAGGCACTTGAGAACACCACTGAACCCGCGATTCAACTTACACTTGTTGACGCGATCGCTAAGATCGGGGACGCCCTTTCAGTGCAAGCCCTCGAACGCCAACGCGCACAGTACCAAGCAGATGATGATAGCGGGATCCGCATCTTCTTGGACGAGGTCTTCAGAAATTTAGAACAGAAGTCGATGTAATAGGACTTACGCAATTTTGACTGCAGCCCGTTCTGTTAGATGAGAATTTTCGGAAAACACAGCGTTTTAGTGGCACAAACTGGGAAGTTTGTG
>ASZN01000100.1 GCA_000406005.1 Candidatus Poribacteria bacterium WGA-3G | reverse complement strand
TACCTTTCCTGCGACTGCCACAAGCAACCTCTTTAACTGGTAACTAAAAGCGCAGCGTACTGGTGACTGGTAACTATTCCCTCTGACAACTATTCTCTCTGACAACTGAGTACTGAAGACCCTTCACGAGGAAAAACCATGACTACGATTGCTATTGGTGGGATTATGCATGAGTCCAATACGTTCAGTGATACCCGTACCGACTACGGTGCGTTCTCTCAAACCTTTGCGAGGTATCTGATTAACGCTTGGGAGGAGACGCACCACGAAATGGCAGGATTTATTCAGGGTGCGACACAGTACGACTATACCGCTCATCCGACGCTTATGGCATCCGCGACCCCTGCAGGTCCTGTAACAGATGACGCTTTCGACCGTCTCACCGATATGCTCATCCAGCATCTGAAGTCTATACCGAAATATGATGGACTCTTGCTCGCGCTCCACGGTGCACTGGTCGCTGAAAGCTACCCGGATGGCGATGGTGAAATCTTACACCGACTTCGTGAGGCGTTGGGTCGCGACCTTCCGATCGTTGTCACGCTGGATCAGCACGCCAATGTCTCTGAACAGATGGTCGCTGAATCGACTGCGCTTGTGATTTATAAGACCACACCGCACATCGATCAACGCCAACGCGGGCTACAGGCAGCGGAACTGATGATGCGGATCCTGCGAGACGAGGTTACGCCGGCGCAGGCACTTGCGAAACCGCCGATGCTCCTGAACATCCTCTATCACAACACCAGTGTGCCACCGATGGCGCCTATCCTCACGGCAGCGAAGCAGCTGGAAATGCGCACTGATGTCCTTGCGGCAAGTGTCGCAGTGGGGTATCCGTATGCGGATGTCTATGAAGCCGGTCCCGCTTTCGTTGTGACCACTGACGACAATCCGAAACTCGCACAGACGGAAGCCGACCGGTTGTCCGACATGTTGTGGCGTGTCCGTGAAGAACTGACGCTTGACCTACCCGATGCGGCACAGGCAGTTGAACAAGCCGTTGCATCTGACGAACATCCGGTTATCCTTGTTGAGATGGGTGACAATATCGGTGGCGGTTCGCCGGGGGATAGCACTTTCGTGTTAGCGGAGTTCCAACAACAGGGAGCATCGGGATTTGTTGTTATCCTCTGTGATCCGGAGGGTGTGCAAACCTGTGTTCAAGCGGGTATAGGAGCAGATGTCGCCTTAGATGTCGGTGCGAAAGCGGATAATTTGCACGGTTCCCCTGTTTCAATCCAAGGGAAAGTCCGGCTCATCCACGACGGACGCTATGAGGAGACGGAGCCGCGACACGGCGGACAACGGCACCACAATCAGGGACTGACGGCTGTCATTGTTGTAGGAGATTCTCTGGTCGTGTTGACGAGTAGACGGCAGACACCGTTTAGTCTCCATCAATTATTGAGTCTCGGCATCAATCCGACGGAGATGCGGATGATCGTTGTCAAAGCGGCAGTCGCTTTCCGTGCTGCCTACGAACCGATCGCAGGACGGATTATTGAGGTAGATACACCGGGGTTGACTGCGGTGAACCCGTTGCATTTTGAATATCACAACATCCGCCGCCCGCTGTTTCCTTTGGATGCTGAACTGTGATTTATGGGATTCCGATGAATTCCCAAACAGGAAAACTAAACAGTCCTGCTGGATATCTACACGAGCGTTGACTTTCAGATAGCAGTATGATACAATTCTCCTAAAATGCGAACTGCAATAGGAGTATAGAAGTGAGAACCTTTGGGACGCAAGGTCCTGTAGACCCAAATAGAAATTATATTGTCAACCGTTCCGAGAAAATTAAGGATTTCATCCATCGCGTCAAAGAAGGCCGCTATATTGTCATCTTCGCACCGCGCCAGACAGGCAAGACGACCTTTTTTCAACGTGCCTTGGACATCCTCTCCCGGGAAGAAAAAAACGATTTTCCAATCCAACTGAATTTCGAGGTATATGAAGATTGCACCGCCTCGGTTTTTTACAACGGACTCTACGAGGATATTTTAGAGGAAATTGAGAATACCTTCCAGCAGCGCGGACAATCACCGCCTGAGACACTCACACAATTTTTGCGAAATACAGAGATAACCGATCACCTGTCAATGCAGAGATTTTTTAGACGGTTCGGGAATTTGCTAAACGCTGAATTTGGCGAGCAGCGGGTTATCCTGATTATTGACGAATTTGATGGTATCCCGTCAGAAGCTCTGAGAGGGTTCTTGCATTCGCTCCGCCGCATTTATCTCACGACGACTCCCGCGAAATGTCCACACAGTGTCAGCATCATTGGTGTCAAGAGCATTCATCAGCTGAACTACGATAGGTCAATCTCGCCTTTCAATATACAAGACGAATTGAACTTGCCGAACTTCACCTCTGAAGAAGTGCATGACCTGCTCAGACAGTATACAGACGAGGTCGGGCAAGCCTTCGCGCCGGAGGTCGTTAACACACTCTATAGCCAGACGGCGGGGCAACCGTTCCTCGTCAACCGGTTCGCGCAGATCATCACCACGGAGTTGGACATCCCGAAGACTGAAACCGTTGGTATGGTACACTTCGCAACCGCGCACACACGGCTCCTCGATGAACGGAACGCTAACATCGACCACCTCCTATCCAATATCCGTAGAAACGTCCATTTTGAAACCGTCCTGATGCAAATCGTCTCTTATGAGAACAGCGTCCGATTTAATCCCGACAATGACATCATTGATGAACTGGTAACCTACGGCGTTATCAAGAGAGGCGATGACAGAAGGTGTGAGATCGTCAATCCGATTTATCTCTACCGTATCCTCCAAGCGTTCAAGCCGATAGTCAACGGATTGGAGCGCGACTATTTTCCGGAAGGCGCGTCAGAATCCGAATATCTCACGCCTACCGGACACATTCGGATGGAACGGCTCCTTGATAACTTCAGTGATTTTGTTGCTCGTGCCGGGTTCAAGATACTCCAAGTACCCGATACACCTCAAGAATTCATCGGGCAGCACCTGCTTTTTGCTTATCTGGATCAATTTGTTGAGAGTGTAGCAGGGGTGATGTACATGGAAGTCCCAACTGGACGTGGTAGGATAGACCTTCTTATCCTCCATAAGGGTCGTAAGTACATCGTCGAAACGAAGATTTGGGGAGGTGATCGACACTATCAGGGAGGTAAGAAACAACTCGCCGCGTATATGAAATTAGAAACCGCAAGTGAGGGATATTACGTGGTCTTCGATCACCGTGAGATGCCAGAATCGGGGAGGGCACCTGTTTCTCGGAATAGACGCATGGAGACAGAGACCGTAACGGGTGTAAAAATTCGGAGTTATGTCATTCCTGTGGTTCAAGAACGCCCTTCAGACGCACATCGCGTCATTGAATAGAAATAATCCATCGGTTTGATGCAACAAATCTACACGAGCGTTGACTTTCAGATAGCAGTATGATACAATTCTCCTAAAATGCGAACTGCAATAGGAGTATAGAAGTGAGAACCTTTGGAACACAAGGCCGCGTGTATCCGAGCCGACACTATGTCGTCCCACGCACGGAGGAGAAAACAGAACTCATCAAACGCGTCAAAGAAGGACGCTATATTGTCCTCTTCGCACCGCGACAGACGGGCAAGACAACCTTCTTTCGATTGGCACTCGACACACTTACCACCGAGGAGCCCGGCTACTTCCCAATCCAATTGAATTTTGAGGAGTACGAAGACTATACCGCTGCCGAATTTTACTGTAACCTTTACGAAGATATCCGTGAAGAAATAGAAACCGTTTTTCAGAAGCGAGAAGAAACTCCCGCCAAAGCACTCATCCAATTTTTAGAAAACACAACGCTCACCGACCACGTTTCAATGCGAAGGTTCTTTACACGTTTCGATCGTTTCCTACCAGACCATAGAGTCGTTCTCATCATTGACGAGTTTGACGCTATTCCGCGCGAAGCACTCAAAGGTTTTCTGCATTCACTCCGCCGTATTTATCTCACAGATGAGAATCGGTGCCCTCACAGCGTGAGTATTATCGGAGTCAAGAGTATTACACAACTCAGTTATGATCGTTCTGTCTCTCCTTTCAACATCCAAGATGAGTTCAACTTGCCGAATTTCACCTTTGAACAGGTGCATGAGCTGCTTGGACAATATACCGAAGAGGTTGGTCAGCCCTTTGAGGAAGAGGTCATTGCATCTATTCACAAGCAAACTGCGGGGCAACCTGTGCTTGTCAATCACTTCGCCGAGATCCTCACAGAAACGATGGACATCCCGAAAACCGATCCGATTACGATGGCGCACTTTACAACGGCACACACGCAGCTTCTTGAAGAGGACAATGTTAATCTTACGCATCTGCTCACTAATATCCGCAGAGATAGGCGGTTTGAAACACTCCTGATGAAAATCGCTTCTTATGACATTGGCGTCCGCTTTACGTGGCGCAATGAAATCATGAATGAACTTGCGACGTATGGGGTCATTAAAGAAAGTCCTGACGGTATGTGTGAGATCCTCAATCCGATCTATCACTACTGCATCCTACAAGCATTTAAACCGCTCGTAAATGGGCTTGAGAATGAATATCTCCCTGCAGACAATGTTGCGGGCTTTCAGGATTATCTGACATCCCATGGAGATATTGACATGGTGACGCTACTCAATAACTTTCAGGCTTTCATTGCTCGCGCCGGGTTCCGAGTTTTGCAAGTGCCAGATACACCGCAAGAGTTTATTGGACAGCATTTACTGTTGGCATATCTTGATCAGTTTGTCCAACTTGTTGGCGGTGTAATGTATCTTGAAGTCCAAACAGGACGCGGACGGATGGATCTGCTTATTTACCGTAATCGGAAAAAATATATCGTTGAAACGAAGATTTGGGAAGGTGATAGTCGCTACCAAGCGGGCAAGAAACAGTTAGCAGCATACCTGAAATTGGAAGGCACGACGGAAGGATACTATATCGTATTTGACCATCGTCAAGAACCAGCGTCGCGTGTAGAGACGGAGACGATTGACGATGTAACTGTTCGGAGTTATGTCATTCCTGTCATCCAAGAACGTCCTTCGGATGCACATCGCATCATTGAATAGAAATAATCCATCGGTTTAATGCCTCCGTAGGTTGGGTTGAACGGGGTATTACTGAAAATTCCGCATAGAAGATAACTTTCAATTTTACCGAAAACCTAACATTAGTGAAAAACACCACACCAAAAACCTACAATTGAATGACCCGTTATTGTGTGAATGCACGTCGCATTTGGGGGATTACGCCGCAAATCGCGGGTAACACGGATTTCGCGGATTAGAAGAGTTAGGACTTACGCAGTTTTGATTGTAGCACGCTCTATTAGATCGGAATTCCCGAAAAAACTGGATGTTCTCTTGGCACAGGCTAACAGCCTATGCTACAAAAGAGCAGCATGCGTAAGTCCTAAGAGTTATAAAATGCTTTTCACCGGCTTACGATTCAATGCAATAAGACAGGCACGCAGCATGTTCTCTACCTCTTGCCGCGTATCATCACGCAATGGCCCCGAAAGTGCTGCACGATACAGGTTCACGGCGCGACTCGGATCCCCGGCCTTTTCATAACATGACGCTGCACTGATACGATGTATCGCGCCTTCTAATTCGCGTCCCAAGGCATCGAGCATCGGAGCGATATGTTCCTCATAGTTGGCAGCGGATAGCCAGAGCGGTTGTGCCGTTTCTGTCATGCCGACTTCCCACAATGCTTGTGCTTTGGAGAGGATCTCTGATTTTTGGTTCATCGCTGCTTTGAGGCCCTTCGGGTAAGGTTTCGCTTTTGGGTTAGGCATGTGCTTCCTCCAACCAACTTATTGGACAACCTACGGAAATCGTTTTGTATTGTAGCGTCTTCGCGTCAAAGATCGGAAATCTGTCCATATTTTACCATAATTCCCTGTCTAAATCAAAGGAAATTGTCCAGTTCTTTGTTCCGGTACAGATGGTATGTTCATAAATGTCTGAATCGCGGATTGTCGCGAATTTTAATCCATTGATTTGATACAGTCGTAGGTTGGGTTGAACGGAATATTACTGAAAACGCCGCATAGAAGATAACTTTCAACTTCACCGAAAACCTAACATTATCAAAAACGGAGTAAAACCCAACGCATCCTCTGGTTAGTTTGGATTGTTGGGTTTTGCTATGTTTATCTATTCGGATGCGGCATCGCAGGCAGAGATTCATTGCATAAATTGTATGTTTTTGACTTTCGCCGCTCAACCCAACCTACAATCCGAACTGTGATTTATGTGATTCAAGTGATTTACAGGATTATGGTGTTTTCGTCTGAATTGAGGATTATTATGGATGACACAGAATTTGCGGATTAGAAGAGTTTTCTTATTTTGAAGGTCTTCAGTCCTGTAGGGACGGTATGTTTATAGAACCGCGTTGCGTCTCGACTCTTTAGCCCTGTAAGGGCGGTATGTTCGTGATTCAGGATATAGCTGTGTATTTGTAATCGGGGATTTTTGGATATAATGCGCTCATAGACCCGAGAATTTTGTTGACTTTTTCCTGTTACGTGTTATTGTTGATGTCTAAAACTCACAAGGTGGTTTCATGAAAAAAATAATTATTTTCATAGTTTCGTCGCTTATCAGTATTGTCTCAATTTTAATAGTTAATAACTTCTTAGTTCTGGAATTATTTACGCGTCGATACGTATATTTCCAAATTGTTGTTGGTTTATTGGTGTTCAGCATTTTATTGTGGCAAAAAGATGGCTATACGCGTACCAACACTGCAGCTACAGTAGTTACCGTTATTGGTGTTTTCGGGACTTTTCTTGGAATCTATAGAGGTCTTCAGGTTTTTGATATCCAGAATATTGAGGAAAGTATCCCACATTTATTAGAAGGTCTCAAACTTTCTTTTTTAACTTCACTCATTGGAATTGGATATGCACTTATTCTGAAATTCATAACCCTATTTCCGACTACAGCGGATATGAGTAGTAAAGTAATAGATATTCAAACATCCGGAGATGTTAATCTTTTGGCACAATTAGTAACGTTGAATACAACTATTGAAAAAGAAGGGAGCGAAACCCGGACTGCGTTAGGTAGTATTAAAGAAGGTCTTACTGGCATTCATACCTCTCTTGCTGATGGACAAAATGAAACTGTCGCACAACTACAAGGATTAACAACTACCGTTTCAGAGAGGCACGATTCCTTAAACAAAACTGTCGCGGAAAAACATGACAACCTCATCAATCTACAAATGGAAGAGGGTAACCAAACACGCGAGAAGTTAACCAATCTGCAAGCTGCATTCACCGATGGTCAGAGTGCTCTTAGGACGCAATTAGAAAATTTAGCAATAACCTTTTCCACCAAGCATGATTTACTGATAGATGAATTCCAGGTATTTTCAAGAAACGTTGCTGAAAGTGTTGCGAAACTTGCTACCGACGAATTAATTGAAGCCCTTAAAACAGTTATTGAAGAATTTAACGCCAAAATTAGTGAACAATTTGGCGAAAATTTCAAACAGTTAAACGAAGCTGTTGAAAAAACTGTAGCATGGCAGGAACAGTATCGTCAACAGATGGACGAACTTGCTGATGAATTTCGGATTGCGGCTGAAAGTATCGAAAAATCCAGAGAATCGGTTGTGTTAATAGCTGAGTCTTCAAACACAATCGCAGGTCGGAGTGAAAGCATTGTCGCTTGTACTGAAAAGTTGGATCCGATTCTTCACACCTTAAACGATCAATTAGATGCTTTCAGTTCCTTACGCCAAAGAGCACATGAAGCGTTCCCGCTCATTGAAAGTCGATTAGATAAACTCACCACAGATTTCTCAAGTGCCGTTCAGACAGCAATTAGAGAATCGCATGATAACGTAGAATCCCAACGTGACGCGTTGTTGGAACAATCTGTACTTTTGGAGACAACCGTCAAAAGTACTACTGAAAATATCGATCAATTGGCAACGAATTTCTCAAAATCTGTTAATACCTCTATTGAACAATCTCATGATAGCATGAACCAACAGCGGGAAGCATTAACACAACGATTCAGCGAGCTTGAAAGTGCCACAGCGGCTGCTAATCAACAACTTCAGGAATCTATAAATAGTATCGGATCCGAACTTGATACTGTGTTTGAGGAAAGCAGAAACCAGATTGCTAAGTTAATGACAGGTTTTACCAAGGATCTCACACAACAATTGAAAAGCACCTTAGATCAGATTACGACAGACTTTTCGGATACTGTTAAAATTACGATTGCAGATTCACATAGAAGTATGGAGAACCAACGTGATGCTTTGACTACTCATTCAAACGATCTTCAAACAACTATAGAGCAAGTTACTCAGGGAGTTGATGATATAATGCAAAAAGTATCAGAAACTGTCAATACGTCTCAAACTGCTATGAATCAACAAAAACGTGAATTGTTAGATCTTGCTGAACAATTAGGGATAAGATTCAATAACTTAGAAGATACACTTGAGTCAGAACTAACGAAAGCCTTAAACTCGTTTGCAACAGCACACAGAGACTCTCTACAGAGATTAGGTGGACAACTTGCAGCACTCTCCGATAAATTTGTTGATGACTACACTCCACTTACTGAGGAACTTCAGAAACTCGTAAACATAGCAAGCAACAACCAAGGCAACCGTGGACGTGATATTCCATTTTAACACGTCTCTTCGCTATCTTATTACAGTGAGTAGATTATTAATTCACGCAGAGAACCAATTGCTTGGTCTTGATAATTGTCACAAAAGGATTTTATTAAATGCTCGAAAGACTACTTAATGTTCAGAGGCAAGAGACTGAGGAACATTGGGTTTCTATCTCTGATGTGATGACTGGGTTGATGGTGATATTTCTCTTTATCGCCATTAGTTACATGGTGAACGCTAAAAAAACAACAGATGACATCAAGGAATCTCTTGGTGATTACACAGATTTGCAAACCAGCTTGTCTAAAGAGTTAAAAACAGAATTTGAAGGATCTCCTGTTAAAGAGCAACAATTTCAGATAGATTGGAAAGGTCATTTGGATATGGCAACGCTGTCCATCCGATTTAAGAAACCATTTGAACAAGAAGAACCAACCGTTCCTAATGATTTCAAAGATATCTTGCGTGATTTTTTCCCACGTTATATTGCGATCTTAGCCAGACCTGAGTACAAAAATCAGATAGCGGAGATTCGCATTGAAGGTCATACCTCCAGTGAATGGTCTGATCAGATCACGGGCAATGAGGCTTATATTAAGAATATGGAATTGTCCCAGAACCGAGCGAGAAATGTTCTTGACTATGTTCTAAGAATAGCACATTCCAAAGTTGTCCTGAATAGAGCATGGTTGCGGAAACACTTGACTGCCAATGGGTTATCCTCCAGCCAACTCATTTTAAATCTGAATATGGTCGGTTTGCGTCCTACCAATAACTACGGTATTGTAGAAAGGGAAACATATATTCCATCAGAGCAAATTAGTCAGCTATATCAACGGATTCGTAGTTTGCCAAGGAATAACAGGATCAGCCGAGAAGATATTGTCAGCAATCTTAGCAAGGAATTTCCGGAGTTCAAGTCTAATATTGTAACTATGGAAAGAGCGATAGACCTTCTAATGGAAAATCAAGAGGAATCTCGCCGAGTTGAATTCCGAGTTGTTATGAAATCAAAACAACTTATTGAAAAGATTCAAGAACTTACTAAAGTATATGATATAAAACAGGAGAAATAGGTTGAATTTACCAAAGGATTTTCCAGAAATACCCGTAGATTTTCCAGAATTAGAAGCACTGCGTGAAAAAATGGGAGCACATACTGAACCGACAATTGATATCCAGCTGCAGGATGAAGGTATCCCTATATTCCCAGAATTTGCTCAATCTGTGGATGAGCAGCTTTTAGATGGTAGCACAGTCCAACTTCTTGAGTATAGAAAAAAAAGAGTAGTTTTCTATATCCCGAAGGTAGACCGTAAATACCATATTCTAAATTGTGAAACACGCCAAGAATGGGGTCCTGGTAAATTTAAAGCAGCGAGACCAAGAGATGGACAATTTACTATAACCAAAAGAGGCGAAGAAGTTAAGCAAAAACTCAAAATATGTCAATTTTGCCTGGGGAAGCTGGGGCTGTACAACGTCTATGACGTAGATAATTTTCCTTTAGCGGATTGGTTAGATGCTATTGAGCCCAGTTACGAGCCGCCTCCAATAGATGGACCCGATGGACCTAATTTACTACCAAGAAGTAGGTATCCATTGGATTGGAAATTTCTTTCAAAGCAATGCCGTGAAAGGTCTGGTTGGAGGTGTGAGGAGTGTCACCTTGATTTTAGCCATGATCATTATCATCTTCATGCTCACCATATAGATCGTGATCCAGAGAATAATAGTCCAGATAATTTACGGGCTTTATGTAGAGGTTGCCACGCCGAAAAAGACGGACAAGGACACCAAAACATGAAAAACGAGGTAGATTATCAAATATTTCTGGCGGAATATGGTAAAGAGTGGAGAGAGGCTAGAAGGCTCATCAATGCTGTTCCGATTGTTCCTAACACAACGAACCCGAAAGTACTACGCGATGAAAGCTGGCTTTAGAGCGCGTTCGACGATCAGATTTCTCCCATTTCAAAAATCCATGTTGTTTGGGATAATCCGAGATTCAAACGATATTCTATGTCATTTTAGGATCAACGTTTCTACAAATGCCGCTCTTACAGGGCTTAATTCCTTTTTTTACTGATGCTGCTATAAACATGCCGTCATCGCAAAAAGGAAGTTGGCGACGACATGGGCGAGTTTGAAGCAGCAGTGACGTGGCGTGGACATCTCACGACCATGTAGATGCAAGACACATACATGTTAATTTTTACTTGCAATCCTCTCAAAACTATGTAATACTTTTACATAGTTTTCAATCAGAATTACGGTGAATTTTGAAAATAATTAATTCTGAAATCTACCATATTTTGTAGAACGGAGGTTAATAGAGTGACTAACGAAAACACTTATACCATCGAACAGATCAAGGTTTCACCGATTAATATTAATATGGAAGACCACGAAAGCATTAAACACACAATATCGAAACTTGCGGATGGTCCCATAAAAGGCGAGACAGAGATTGAGGTATTCAAAATATTCGCCTCGGCGTTAGAACGGAGATTTGGCGCAGAAATTTCTACCTTCAGTCCACCTTCAACAGACTACAAGCATTGGAAAATACATCTTCCGAAAGATGGAAATTTTGACGCTACGCCTTCAAGATTCTCCGTGTCCTTTTATATCAAACGCAACGATAATCCGTAATTAATTTGATCAAGGAACCACTATGATCCGCAAACTTACTGGAATTGAGCTGCCAGATGATGCTGACTTCTTATGGAAATATATGAGTTTTGAGAAATTTGTTAATCTTTTAAGCACTAAAAGTTTATACTTTACACGAGCAGATAAGTTTGAAGATCCTTTAGAAGGTTTTACCCCTCCACCAGTTAAGGAACACTATAAACACACAATCGGTGATATTACTACTTTAGAGAAATTCCAAGAAAATTGGCATAAATATACTTTGTGTAGTTGTTGGCATCACGCCACAGAAGAATCAATGGCGATGTGGGAAAAATATCACATGCATAATAACGGCATTGCTATCAAAACAACTTTCGGGGATTTTAAAAACTGCTTAGTAGATGATTATGATGTCTTTCTCGGCAAAATTGAATACATCAATCACTATGAATACCCAATCACACAAAAGTTAAACGAAATGAGCATGTTATATACTTGGTATTTCCATAAGAGGAAACCATTTGAATACGAACGAGAGTTCCGGGCAATTATTCCACAATATCCATTCTCTCTAATAACCTATGTTGATAACCACGGCAATTTGATTAGTCCAGACTCTTCCTTAGAGGATGTAGAATTCCCCGATATATATAAAACTGGGATGCATGTCAACGTTGATCTTAACACGTTGATACGTGAAGTTCTCACATCCCCTTACGTTGACGACTGGATTACAGACACTGTCAAATCAACCGTCCAACAATACGGTTTTGAATTCAAAGTTAATCGCTCAACACTTTTAGATGACCCCTCCGGCTCGGATTAATACTGGTTTCCTTGAGAAACCAATGTCAATCTCAAAGATGCGCGTGGGAAAACGCCGCTTGACAATTGAAAACTATTCCGCTGATGACCTACCACAAAACCGAATCAATCTCCGCCATGACTGTGAGTGTTTCGGCTATGGCGACGAGGATTGCACGGTACTGCTGCAACTCCGCACGGCCCAATTCTTCTCCCTTCCGATCTCTTAGCCACTTTTCGCAGACCCGATACGCGCCGATCTCGTATTCCCATACGTCTGACGGGACATCCGTGAAATGCTGCGTGGGGTTGATCCAGATTTTACCGTCCTCATATCGGATTTTTGCGATAACGCCGTTGCCTTCTCCCTCGAACCGATGCAATGCCGGAACCTGTCTTCCTGTAGGAGCGACTTGTCGTCGCGATCCATCTTTCAAGAGATGTGAGTCAATCAAACGCTGCCCTAACGTTGCAAGTGTACGGAATTGGTCAATATCCTCTGGTAACGGGATACGCGGAAAATCGTATTTCAGGAATTCGTAATAGCGTTCGCGATAGGTTGGACTGTAGAGGACTGCGTAGATATAGGCGAGGATATCCTCTGGTGAAACGCCTTCGGGTAGGTTAAACGGTGCTGTTTGTGGAAGTCCCAACGCTTCTGAAATTGCGGTGAGAAAAGCGGGTTTGAAATTGAGTGAACGGTCTGCTGAAATCTCTAATCCCTCTGGATCTGAATACAGATAAAGTGGAAATACATGTGCCGTGGGTTCACCTCTATTTGAAACATAACTTTTTTCGCTAATTTGATTAGCCACTAAAACGTGTTGCCATATAGGACTCTTGATACCACGATGAACACAAAGCGCAAGGTTTTCCTTCCGCATGTGCCGCATAATCTCAGGGCGTGGACGTCCGTGAAACCCGGACGACTGACCTGTATAATATGTCCAACGTGTGTCAAATGGTCGGTAATGAATAGATTCAATGTGCTCATCAACATCTGGATGATTACGGAGATCAGTTTGGGCGCGGTGAACTTTCCAATCTTGACTATCTTTCGGTAATTGGTATTTCTCACGTGCTTCAGCTTCAGAAAGAGAAATGAAATCGGCTACGGTCTCACACAGTTTTTCTACTGTCCAATGAAGCGTGAATTTATCCCGTCCTGTGACAATCCCAGCTGAGTCTATTTGAAAGATGTCGGTAATGCCCCATCCCTTATCATATTCCGCTTTTAGCTCGGTTGATTGTGGTACCAAAAGGTAGTATGGCAATGTCGGTTGTAGTTCACACCATTCCGTGGATTGGACATCCGTCCTCGAAAGCATACTATATTTTTTCTCTCGGGATCCCCACATATCTGCATAATAAACTTGTGCAGATGCTGAATTATCTGATTCTTTGACGCACAACAAAATGGAAATCCCTTGTAGAATGTCGAAAACATTTTCGTCGTTTTCTGCTTCAGGAACAATTTCTGTTACTCTGTTACTTCCGTGTAGATTGAGCAGATAGATCGTGTTAAAACTATCGAGTAAACTTTGTCGCATGCCTCGAAAAGT
>ASZN01000099.1 GCA_000406005.1 Candidatus Poribacteria bacterium WGA-3G | reverse complement strand
ATACCATTTCTGTTAATAAATCTCTCTTTACGTAGAACAAACTGTTAGTTTGTTGCGCAGTGTTACACATTTTACGAAAACCGATAATGTGATAACATCGTTTAGAAATGGTATTATAAAACTGGAATTCGTGGGTCAATGTTAATGTGGATTTTAGAGAAATAGAGTAAAGCCCAAAGGTTCTCAATATGAGAGAGGCGACAGTCAAACAAGAAGTCAAATTACAAACTAACACAAAGAGTAAAGGAAATGATTCTACAAGAATTAAAATACATGGAAAGCCATGAATGGGCAAAGCAAGAAGACGATATCGTCACCATCGGTATCAGCGACTATGCCCAATCTGAAATCCAAGACATCGTCTATGTTGAATTACCGGAAATCGGCACGGAACTCACACAGAAAACCGAATTCGGTGTGATAGAATCTGTCAAAGCAGCGTTCGACCTTTACGCCCCCGTCAGCGGTGAAGTTATCGAGGTCAACGAATCTTTACTTGACGCACCGGAACAGGTTAACGAGTCACCTTACGATGAAGGATGGTTTCTTAAAATTCGGATAACAGATCCAAGCGAACTTGACGCACTTCTCGATGCCGATAGCTATCAAGCACACATTGAGGCGGAGCATGCTTGATAAAGAAAACAAAACTTCCACCTTCGCAGACCGGCACATCGGGCCCCGTTTTGAAGATATTCAACGGATGTTGACAACGCTCGGTTATGCTTCAATGCAACATTTCATCGAAGACGTTGTACCAGCCGATATTCGCGCATCGTCAACCTTCAATCTAAATGGAAATATGAGCGGTTTAGGGCACAGCTTGCAAGCCCATATTGCAAAGTCGGAATCGGAAGTGCTTGCTGTCCTCAAAGATATCGCCTCCCAAAATCAGGTTTTCCGTTCTTTTATCGGAATGGGGTACGCTAACTGCTTCGTGCCGCCAGTTATTCAACGGAACATTCTGGAAAACCCAGGATGGTATACCCAATACACCCCCTACCAAGCCGAAATTTCACAAGGGCGCTTAGAAGCCTTACTAAACTTCCAAACAATGGTTATAGATTTAACCGGACTCCCCATTGCAAACGCATCGCTTCTTGATGAGGCTACGGCCGCCGCTGAAGCTATGACAATGTGTTTAGGAAAATCAACGCAGAAGGAGTGGTACAACTTTTTTGTCTCAGAAACATGCCATCCACAAACAATCGCTGTTTTACAAACACGTGCCGAACCCCTCGGCATTAAATTGCACATCGGAGACCACAGGAAAACGCATTTCGATACACCGATCTTAGGTGCAATCGTACAATACCCAGCGACAGATGGTACGATCTACGATTATCATCAATTCGCTGAACAGGTGTATGCCGCTGGCGGTCTGTTCGTCACGGCTACAGACCTACTATCACTCATGTTATTGAAACCGCCTGGCGAATTTGGCGCGGATATTGTCATCGGAAACTCGCAACGGTTCGGTGTTCCGCTTGGATATGGCGGACCCCATGCAGCATTCCTCTCAACGCGTGAAGAACTTAAACGGAATATCCCCGGACGAATTGCTGGCGTTTCCCACGATGTAAACGGCGAAACCGCCATCCGATTGGCACTCCAGACACGAGAGCAGCATATACGACGCGAAAAGGCGACAAGTAATATCTGCACAGCACAAGTACTGCTCGCTGTTATGGCTGGAATGTACGCAGTCTACCATGGACCCACCGGACTCAAACAAATCGCTGAGCGCGTACACGCACACACCTGCACACTACGAACCGGGCTTGAAGCACTCGGATATGACACTGGAGAATTCCCCTGCTTTGATACACTCTCTGTTAACGTCCCAGCGGAAACGACAGAAAAATTACTCGCTTCCGCACGCGCGAGACAGATAAACCTACGAGCAATTGATGCAACGCACATCGGCATCTCTTTTGATGAAACCGTAACATCAGACGATGTTGAAGAAATTCAGCGGATTTTCGCGGAAAATAGCGCGGAAAACACAAAGCACACTTCCAATCTTCCGCCTGTCCAGCCTTCCTCTTTCATCCCTGTAGAGCTCCAGCGTGAAACGCCCTATCTAACGCATCCCGTTTTTAATAGTTACCACTCTGAAACCGAGATGCTCCGCTATATCCACAGGCTCCAAACCAAAGACCTCTCCCTTGTGAACGCGATGATACCGCTCGGCTCCTGTACCATGAAACTCAACGCCACAACGGAGATGATACCTGTAACGTGGCGTGAATTTGGTGAACTACACCCCTTTGTTCCACAAGAACAAGCAGAAGGCTACCGACATCTATTTTCACAATTGGAAACATGGTTAGCCGAGATAACCGGTTATAGTGGCATCTCATTACAGCCGAACGCAGGTTCACAAGGTGAATACGCCGGGTTGTTAGTCATTCGCAAATACCATCAGAGTCGTGGCGAGTTACATCGCGATGTTTGTCTGATTCCAACCTCCGCACACGGCACAAATCCTGCAAGTGCTGTCATGGCAGGCATGAAGGTCGTCGTTGTCGCCTGCGATTCAGACGGAAATATTGATCTTGACGATCTCCGAACCAAAGCAGACCTACACCGCGATACGCTTGCCGCCGCGATGATTACATATCCATCAACACACGGTGTTTTTGAAGAGAAAATTCGCGAAATTTGCGATATTGTCCATCAAGCCGGCGGACAGGTCTACATGGACGGTGCAAACCTGAACGCGCTCGTCGGGATCGCGCAACCAGCGGATATCGGCGCAGACGTTTGCCACCTCAATCTTCATAAAACATTCTGTATCCCTCACGGGGGCGGCGGACCAGGGATGGGACCGATTGGTGTCAAAGCACACCTCACAGACTTCTTACCCACACATCCAGTCGTCCCCGTCGGTGGTAAAGATGGTATCGGTGCCGTATCCGCAGCACCATGGGGAAGTCCCGGAATTCTGCCGATCTCTTGGGCGTATATCGCCATGATGGGAGCAGACGGACTCACATCTGCAACAGAAACCGCGATCCTCAACGCCAACTATATTGCGAAAAAACTCGCGCATCACTACCCTGTACTATATACAGGCAAACAAGGTTTAGTTGCCCACGAATGTATCATTGATTTGCGTGCCTTCAAAAAGAGTGCTGACATAGACGTTACAGATGTCGCAAAACGGTTGATGGATTACGGATTTCACGCACCGACAGTCTCTTGGCCAGTACCGGGCACAATGATGATTGAACCAACAGAAAGCGAGTCGAGAGCCGAATTAGATCGGTTCTGTGATGCCCTCATCTCAATTCGTGAGGAGATCGCCGAGATTGAGGTCGGCACTGCTGATCAGGAAGACAATGTCCTGAAAAACGCGCCCCACACGGTGGAAACGGTTACGCAGTCTGATTGGTGTCACCCCTACTCGCGCGAAAAAGCAGCGTTTCCGAAACCGTGGGTACGTAATACTAAATTTTGGCCCGCCGTGGCACGTATCAACGAAGTCTATGGAGACAGGAACCTAATGTGTGCCTGTCCTCCACTTGATGAATATAAAACTGAAAACTGATAACTGACAACTATTAAAAAACATGAAAGCGATAATTATAGGTGCAGGAGAAGTCGGGTTCCATACCGCTAAACTCCTCACGGTTGAACATAACGATGTTGTACTTATAGACGAATCCGAAGCCGCGTGTGATCGTGTAAGTCAACAATTGGATTTACAGACTTTACGCGGATCAGGCGCATCGCCGCGACTTCTCAAATCCGCTGGCATCGAAGAAGCCGGACTCCTCATCGCCGTCACAAATAGCGATGAAATTAATATACTCGCTTGCCAGATTGCTGATAAGTACAACGTTGAAACGAAGATTGCGCGTGTCTCAAATCCTGACTATTTCTCTACAGAAAGCGGCTTGACAGCCGAGGACTTTGGTATCGACCTGCTGATTAACCCAGAGCGGCTCTGTGTTCAGGAATTCGTCAGGCTTTTACAAGTACCTGAAGCCCGAGAGATCGTCGAATTTGAGGACGGTAGGATACAACTCGTCTCCTTTCGGGTCAAGCAATCTAACCCGCTAATCGGAAAATCGCTCTCCGAATTAGACGCAAACGGGCTACTCAACGATACCCGTTTCCCAGCGATTAGCCGACGTGGACCCTCTAAAAACGGAAAATCCGCCAGTAACGGTGATAGACATATTATTATCCCAAGAGGGAACGATGTTCTACAACAAGGCGACGATGTTTTTGTTATCGGCAGCGCCATTGCCGTTGAACAATTACTACGGATTAGCGGCATCAGGTTCAATGAACAACTTGATAGTGTCATCATCTTCGGCGCGAGTCCTATCGGTATTGAACTCGCTCGCGCACTTGAAGAAATGGATACCAATGTCAAGCTTATTGAAGCCGACGAGAACAACGCTGAACGCGCATCTCACGGATTAAGACGAACAACCGTCTTACACGGCAATTATCTCAAATTCAGACTCCTCGAAGAAGCAGGGATAACGGAGGCAAACGGATTCATTTCTGTTACCGGAGATGATGAAGACGATATCATGGCATGTATGACAGCAAAAGAACAAGGGGCACAACGGGCACTCGCACTCATCCAACAGCCAAGTTATCTCCCCTTGTTAGCACGCATCCCACGGCTTGATGGAGTCGTCAGTCGGCATCTCACCGTCGTGAGTAATATCCTCCGGCTTATCAGGCACGGAAACATAATTTCTGTCGCTTCACTCCACGGCATAGATGCCGAAGTTATTGAAATCGCCGCTGGCATCAACGCAAAAATCGTTCATAAAGAACTCTCACACTTCAAAACAAAATTCCCAGAAAACGCCTTTATCTGTGCGATCTTTCGGCGTGAAAAACTCATCATCCCCACGGGACAGTCTGTTATCCAACCCGCCGATCGCGTCATTGTCTTTAGTATGCCTGAAGCGATCCCAGTTGTCGAAGACCTGTTCGCAGAACGGAGAAACTAAAGGGTGATCAGTTAACAGTCGTCAGTTGTCAGTTGTCAGTTAAAGAGGTATTTGATTAAACCATACGCCTCTTTAACCGATAACCGATGACCACTAAGAAATATTTGATAATCCCAAAGTCTCTTTCTGATAACTGAAAGATTTTTTTCGTAGAAAAAAATCGTACTGACAACTGACAACTGACAACTATAAAACATGAGTCTTAAACTAATCATTTATACCCTCGGTAATTTGCTGATCTGTCTTGCCGGGACAATGCTATTTCCGTTGGGTGTAGCTATCTATTATCGGATAAACATCGGAGAAGCACCCAATGATTTAGTGGCGTTCATTATCTCCGCAGCAATAACACTGATTACCGGTTTAACCCTCCGCTTGAGTCTGCGAGAACGACAGGAGGAACTCGGTATCCGTGAAGGCTTCGCCGTCGTCGCTTTGGCATGGGTAACAGTCGCACTCTTTGGCGCACTTCCGTATCAGTTAGCGGGCATATTCCACATTGATGGACGTTCACCGTGGACAGCATTCTCTTTTTCTTACTTTGAATCCATGGCAGGTTTTTCAACAACCGGTGCCACGGTACTCACAGAGATTGAACACCTTTCACACGCTATGCTCTTCTGGCGGAGCTTCACACACTGGCTCGGAGGAATGGGAATCGTCGTCCTCGCTGTCGCTATTCTTCCGATGCTCGGTATCGGTGGTATGCAGCTCTTCCGAGCTGAAGCACCCGGACCGCAGACCGATCGACTCACACCACGCATCGCACAAACCGCAAAACTCCTCTGGGGCGTTTATGTCCTGCTCTCTATCCTCGAAGTTATACTCCTAATGGTAGGAAAAATGCCGCTCTTTGACGCACTCTGCCACACCTTCGGCACTATGGCAACCGGCGGATTCTCAACAAAAAACGCAAGCATCGCGCATTACGACAGCGTCTACATTGACATGGTCATCTGCGTCTTTATGTTCCTCGCAGGCACTAATTTCGCACTCCACTATCGCGCACTCCGAGGCAACGTTAAAGCCTATTTTCAAGATACAGAATTCAAATTCTATTGCACTGTTATCGCCGTCAGTATCACCTTGATCTCGTGGAATACCATCAGATTTCACGTCAATGGGGAAATCCCTTACGATTCAATGTGGACATCACTACGATACGCAACTTTTCAAGTGCTGTCTATCATCACAACCACAGGGTACGGGACCGCTGATTTCGAGCAGTGGCCCGCACTCTCACAATTCATTTTAATCACACTTATGTTCTACGGCGGATGTGCAGGGTCTACCGGTGGCGGCATGAAGCAGGTTCGGTTCCTCCTCCTTATCAAACAGAGCGGCGCTGAAATTAAGCGACTTATCTTTCCGCACGCCGTACTCCCTATTCGTGTTAATGATCAGGTCGTTCCACGTGAAGTGATGACAAACATCCTCGGTTTCTTCTTCTTTTTTATCGGAATCTTTGCCATCGTAACCTGCATCATGACGACCTTAGGACTTGACCTCGTCAGTGCCGCAGGCGCGACAATCGCTACGATGGGCAACATCGGCCCCGGTCTCGGCAGCGTAGGACCCACCGACAACTACGCACATATTCACACCACAGGAAAATTTGTCCTCTCCTTCTGTATGCTACTCGGACGCTTAGAACTTTACACAGTACTTATTCTATTTTCACCGAATTTCTGGAAGGGATAGAAAACTTTTTATGCCAATGAAAACCGAAAAACTCCGTAGAGAATACAGCGCACATAACGGACACCTACTTGAAGAGAACGCTTCACCCAATCCGTTTACGCAATTTGAGCAATGGTTCGCGGACGCTGTTGATGCTAAACTCGATTTACCGGACGCTATGACATTCGCGACCGCTACGAAAGAGGGGGTCCCTTCCGCTCGGATGGTCGTCCTGAGAGGCTTTGACGAAAAAGGGTTCTGTTTCTATACCGATTATGAGAGTCAGAAAGGGCAAGAACTCGCCGAGAATCCGCATGCTGCATTAGTCTTCTATTGGCGCGAACTCGACCGACAGGTGAGGAGTACCGGCACTGTTGAAAAAATGAGTGCCGAAGAATCAGACGCATATTTCGCCAGCCGTCCCATTGCGAGCCAACTCGCCGTCTGGACAGAACGCCAAAGTCTGGTGATTGCTGGGAGAGAGCATCTCACCGAAAATTTTCAACAAGCGAAACAGACCTATGCATCTGACGACATTCCGCGTCCGCCGCATTGGGGCGGCTACCGACTCGTCCCGAATCTATTGGAATTTTGGCAAGGCTGCCCGAGCCGCCTCCATGATCGAATCTGTTATACGCTACAGCCCGATGGTACATGGAAGATGGCGCGTCTATCACCATAACTTTAAGGTGTTTTATGAAGGAACCTCCATTCTCAATTTATGCTATCCAATATTTTTTTTTCAAAAAAACTTGACAATGTTTTTGAAATATGAGAAACTATTAAGCATGTTGAAGAAAAATCTGTTTCTGAATTCGCGTTAACCTTCACCTTGACAAAACCTACAGTGCTAAATTGCGCACCAAAACGCAATTTACCCCTGTTTCATAAAATGTGTGAGGACAAAATAGATTAAAAAAAATGTTAATAGATTATCTTCCGATCTTATTGTTAGGAGGGTTCGCGGTGCTCTTCGCAGCCGCTAACCTCGCCCTGACCCACATCCTTGGACCCAAACGTCCCAATCGCGTCAAACTCTCCGTTTACGAATCCGGCGTACGCCCAGTCGGTGATGCAAGGCAACGTTTTACCATCCGATTCGATCTCATTGCGATGCTCTTTATCATCTTTGACATTGAGGTGGTTTTCCTCTATCCCTGGGCTGTGGTCTTCAAGGACTTCTCTGAAACAAGCGGTCTATTTATTTTAGTTGAAATGCTGGTATTTATCGGCATTCTGCTTCTCGGCTATATCTATGCTTGGAAAAAAGGAGGCTTAACATGGGATTAACCAATACTGATATCCAAAGCGCACAAGGTGTAGAACAAACAGATGGAAACATCATAACGACAACCATTGATAGGGTAGTCAACTGGGGCCGAAAGAACTCACTCTGGCCGATGCCATTCGGTACCGCCTGCTGCGCGATTGAAATGATGGCAACCTTGGCTTCCAAGTTTGACCTTTCCCGGTTCGGTTCTGAGGCAATCCGTTTTTCGCCGCGCCAATCCGATCTCCTTATCGTTTCCGGTAGAATTTCCATCAAAATGATGCCTGTACTGAAACGTATCTATGACCAGATGCCAGACCCGAAGTGGGTCATTTCGATGGGCGCATGCGCTTCCTGTGGCGGTGTGTTTGATACCTATACCCTCATACAAGGCGTTGATCAATTTATTCCCGTTGATGTCTACATCCCCGGATGTCCACCGCGACCCGAAGATCTCATTGATGCCGTACTACAGGTACAGCAAAAAATCACCAGCGGTGCTTCGCCTAAAGGCGTAGAACATCTCCTTGAAACTTAAAAAGGAAAAAAGGAACAGTAGAGGCAGTCTATGAACGAAGAGAAAGAAGTTGAAGAACAACCGATACCTCTTGTCATCCAAAAATTAGAGGCACATCACGCCGACGCACTCCTATCACAGGGCGAAATGCGCGGCACCGTCGTCGTCGTTGTACGTAAAGAACAGGCTTACGCAGTTTTGGAATATCTAAAAACAGATCCTGAACTCGCTTATACCTTTCTTGTTGATATTACAGCGGTTGATAACTCACAGATGGAATCCGAATTGATGCAGTTCGATTACGCAAGGTACATGGTCGTCTATCAGCTCTATTCCTATCAGGGACAGTGCCGCCTTCGCGTGAAAGTTCCTGTACATGAAAACGACCTGAATACCCCCTCTGTTACCGGATTGTGGCAAGGCGCGAACTGGTTAGAACGAGAAACTTATGACATGTTCGGTATCAACTTTGAAGGACACCCTGACCTCCGTCGGATCCTGATGCCTGACGATTTTGAGGGACATCCGCTTCAAAAGGATTATCCGCTCCGCGGGCGCGGTGAACGCGAAAGCTTTAATTTCGACAAACAGAATGCGTAAGACAAAGTAGTTGTCTGTCACATCTAAACGGATGGATGGTTCGTAGTAGGGCAATTCATTGCCCGTTCTTGACGTGCGATAAATCGCACGACTACGAACCAGGTTACCTCTCATTTTAATGTTGACAGAACAGTAGTTGTCAGAAGAATAGTTGTCAGTACGCTGATAACCGAAAACCGATAACTACAAAAAAGGAGTTATAATATGCAAGGTGGGGTGGAACGCGCCACAGGCGAGAAGATGGTACTCAACTTCGGGCCCCAACATCCGGCGACACACGGTACACTTCGCATCGTCTTAGAACTTGATGGTGAATCCATTTTGAAAGCGACACCACACGCAGGTTATCTGCATACCGGGTTCGAGAAACTCGGTGAACACTTGGATTACAACCAGTACATTGTCGTTACAGACCGGATGAACTATCTCTCACCACTGTCAAACAATTTCGGGTATGTCCTTGCTGTCGAACAATTGCTCGATATTGAAGTACCGAAACGGTGTCAATACATCCGTCTTTTAATGGCGGAACTCTCACGCGTCGCCGATCATCTGTTATGGTTAGGTACAGCAGCACTCGACTTAGGCGCATTCTCGGTATTCCTCTATAGCTTCCGAGAACGTGAGAAATTGTATAGTATCTTTGAAAAAACGACAGGCGCACGGCTAACGACTAGCTACACACGCGTCGGTGGTGTCTTCCGCGACCTCTATGACGGTTGCGAAGAAGATGTCCGACAATTCGTCACCAACTTCCCGAAAGCACTCAAGGAGACGCATACACTCCTCACACGAAATCGAATATGGATGGATCGCACTAAAAATGTCGGTCCCATTTCTCCTGATGATGCTATTAACTACGGACTTACAGGGCCCTGCCTCCGTGCCACTGGCGTAGCGCATGACATACGCAAGGCTGAACCCTATTCCAGTTACGATGAAGTAACGTTCGATGTACCCGTTGGAACTAACGGCGATGCCTATGACCGTTACCTCGTTCGGATGGAAGAGATGATTCAGAGTTGTGGTATCATTACCCAAGTACTAGATAACATGCCTGACGGACCCGTCAACGTCGAAGATAACAAGATTACAATGCCGAACAAGTCCGATGCTTACGGGCATATTGAGGGCTTAATCCATCACTTTAAGGTTGTTATGGATGGACACGGCGTGCAGCCGCCGAAAGGTGAACACTACTGTGCAACTGAATCACCAAACGGGGAACTCGGCTTTTATATTGTTAGTGATGGCACCGGTACCGCTTATCGTATCCGTATCCGTCCACCGAGCTTCTTTCACTTCCAAGCGCTGCCACACATGTTAGAGGGTGGAATGGTCTCCGATACCGTCGCTGTCTTGGGAAGTCTGAACGTCATCGCAGGCGAATTGGACCGGTAGGTTTTTTCAAGTTTGCCGATTTTAGGAGAACAAAATGAAACTCGGAAGCGTTATGCTTTTTGTCAAAGACATGAAATCTGTCATCGCATTTTACAGGGATGTTGTCGGATTAGTACCGGAGGAGGATCAACCGTTCCCAGAACATCGGTTTTTCCGATTCAATACCGGCGCTTGCAAGTTGTGCCTCCATAGCGCAAGCAAACCCAACGAAGGAAGACAAAAACTTGTCTTTCACGTTGAAAGTGTGAGTGCCATCCATCAGCACATAAAATCGAAAGGGAAGCGATTGCGAAAACTTGAGAACGAAAACGGACGTGCCATTTTCGACATCCGTGACCCAGAAGGCAACCGTATTCAGTTTCACGGCAACTATTGATTTTTGAAGGGAGTGGGCTTAAATTCCATGAAACTAAAAGTTGTTATTCACAAAGCTGAAGAAGGTGGATATTGGGCCGAAGTGCCATCACTCGCCGGTTGTGCCACACAAGGCGACACTTTTGAAGAATTGCTTGAAAACATTTATGAAGCAATTGAAGGATATTTATCTGTATTGTAACCGATGCACTTTGAAATCATTGGCGCAATCGAAAATATTGAAACGATTGCTGTGGGCGGACGAATCCGTGAAATCCAGAGACTTCGTAAACAATACGGTTCTGGAAGATGGCGGAAACTTAAAGGTGTTGCCGATATTTGCTTGACTAACGGTCATATTCGGAAAGCAGAGCTTCATTGGTATGAAGCACATGGAATTGGTAGAAAGAAGATGAAAATCAAGCGATTTCTGGACTAAAATTATGAAAAAGAAATTATTAGAAACCCAATTTGCACTTTGCATCGAAAACAGCGGTTGTGAAGACATAGAGAAGCGAAAATTCTATCAAATTCTGCCTGATGAAGCAGCGGCTCATGAAGGTTATTTGCGGGTTGTTGATGAATCTCAGGAGGACTACTTATATCCAGAATCCTATTTCATTTTTGTTGAACTACCTCCCAAAGTACAGGAGGCATTCGGAGCGGCAGTCTAATGGAAGGTTTTTGATAACACTAACATCTCTCTTCTCAGCCTAAGATCGCAAGCCCGAAACGAAGTGGAGGGGTTTTTGCTTGGGTGTTTCTTCAGCTCTTGAGCGAAAAGCGTCAAAGCATAAACCACGTTCTTTAACCGCAAGGAAAATTAAAAATATGTCAGATGAACGCATTCAAATTGAAACGCCTTTCGCGTTTAACGAAGAAAATCAACGTGAATTCGACGAGTTGATAGGGCGGTATCCTATTAAGGAGGCAGCCATGCTGCCGACGCTCCATATCGCACAACGGCAGGCAGGCTACATCACACCCGCTGTCATGAAGTATGTCGCGGAACAACTCGAAGTCACCGTGATGAAGGTCAAGGATGTTGTTACATTCTACCCGATGTTCTTTGAAGAACCCGTAGGCGAGCACGTCATTCGGGTATGCCATACGCTACCTTGTGCCTTAAGAGATTGCAAAGTGGTACTGGAGCATCTAAAAGCAAAACTCGGCACGGATATCGCTTCCGAAACGAATCTCGCGAAAGGGACAACTGCTGACGGTAAATTCACACTCATGAAGGTGGAATGCCTTGCCTCGTGCGATGTCGCGCCTGTTATCATGATCAATGACGATCTCTATAAGAATCTGACACCCGAAAAGGTTGATGAAATATTAGATAATTTGTAGAGGAGTATGTATGGTTGAAGAAAAACGGATTCTCTACGAGCATCTGGATGTGCCTGATATTAACACGTTCGATGTCTTTCGGCAATATGACGGCTACAAAGGTTTCGAAAAGGCTATCGCGGAATATCAACCAGAAGATATTGCTAAAATGGTGATGGATTCCGGGTTGAAAGGCAGAGGCGGTGCCGGATTTTCTACCGGCTTGAAATGGAGCTTCGTGCCAAAAGATATAAAACCGTGCTACCTCTGTTGCAACGCTGACGAAAGTGAGCCGGGAACGTTTAGTAACCGCTACGTCTTGGAGAAGAATCCACACCTATTGATTGAAGGTATCCTAATCTGCTGCTATGCGATGGGCATTGAGACGACTTACGTCTATATCCGTGGTGAATTTACGCTCGGTAAAAAGATGTTAGATGCCGCCATCAAGGAGGCTTACGAGAAAGGCTACCTCGGCAAAGATGTCCGCGGTACTGGGCTTAATATTGACATCTATACACACCCCGGAGCCGGCGCCTATATCTGTGGCGAAGAGACTGGACTCATTGAATCGCTTGAAGGCAAGCGCGGGCAACCCCGCAACAAACCACCCTTCCCTGCTGTTGAAGGCGTCTTTAGTAAACCGACTGTCGTCCAGAATGTGGAGACTTTGTGCAATCTACCGTTTATTGTCGGCAAAGGTGTCGAATGGTACACCAAAATGGGACCGACGTATGCAGATACGCGGAGTGATCCGCCAACACCGGATCCGAACACAGGCACGAAACTCTACTGCATCAGCGGCGATGTCAACGAACCCGGCGTTTATGAACTTGAACTCGGATTGACCTGTTCTGAACTCATTGAGGTCGCAGGCGGACTCCGCGGTGAAGAGGTGAAAGCGGTCATTCCCGGGGGGAGTTCCGCTCCGATTTTGACACACTACGAGTTGGATACACGACTCGATTTTACTTCTCTCACACTCGCGAAATCTATGCTCGGTTCCGGCGGTATCATCGTCATGAACGAAACACGGAATATCGTTGACTGCTTGCTCAATATCATGAAGTTCTACGCACATGAATCGTGTGGACAATGCACGCCGTGTCGCTGGGGTACACCCTGGGTACGCGATATTGTTCAGCGCATTGCCGATGGAGAGGGCAGACCAGACACTATCACACGACCCAAATTCGGTGTCACCGAGAGCGGCAGATGGGGCGATACCGGCGAAACTGAGGAAATCTACGAAGACCTCGATCTACTGGAGAGCGTCGCCAACAACATCGCAAATGTGGATACGATGACATGGAACACAATTTGCGTCTTTGGTATCGCAGTTTCCTGGCCCGCCGTGAGTTATATGCGAAAGTTCCGCCCCGAATTTGAAGCAGCTATCCGAGAAGGTGAACTTGTCACCCTACCTGTGGCTGAGGCGACGGTACCACCAGAGGAAAATTACGCCTATCAACAGCGGTTTATTCCGAAAGAGTTCGCTGACCTGTAGGGCTCGCCGCTTCGTAACAAAACGCCAGTTTGATTAATCATTTCGGATGTGTTGCCGGTTCTGTTTCCGCATCACAGGGTGTCCGTGAATCGTAGCACAAACTGTTAGTTTGTGGGCTATACAGCGCAAAATTAACAGTGGACGCTACATAATCAAACTTTTATCAAACTCATGTTAACAAAAGGCGTAGCGCGTAATGAAGCAGATCGCTTATGGGGTTTTTGCTGGGGTGTTTCTTCAAGTACGCCGCAAAATGGAGAGCGGGTTCGAGAAAAGCGCGTGAAGTCCCAAGTCCACGCTGTTTAACCGCAAGGAAATCTAAAGACTTGTCTTACGTTTTTCGCTTCTACATTGTAGAACAGAG
>ASZN01000098.1 GCA_000406005.1 Candidatus Poribacteria bacterium WGA-3G | reverse complement strand
ATTCATTGACTTCGGTTGTGGTCCATTAACTTCAGGGATTGCTTTTCGCGCGTTTGCGGGGCAGAGCGACATTACTTATTTAGGCATTGATAGTTCACGCACTATGCTGAATAAGGCAGTGACAATCAACAAATATGGCCCCAACAGGTATAAAGAGCCTTTTTTTGATAAATTTGCGTTAATTCACGACTACAGTTACGATGGCTTGACGAAATTATTGGGCAAATACATTGAAAACGGTGATGGGACACAGCTTATATTTAATTTCTGCTATTTTTTCGCCAGTCCGACATTAGACGTTAATAACTTATCTGATGTACTCATTCAAATTATGAAGGAACACAATCAGCATAAAGTGTGCTTAATATACCAAAATCCTGATCATCGGTCATTATCCGGTGCCCGGCGTTTGAAATTGTATGGCAAGTGGGAAAAACTCAAAACGCGCCTGTCGGTGTTCAGAAGTCAAGTAACCCAATCAAATGTTGAAACTTTCTCTTATTGTAGACTCATAAATGGCTTACTCCACAATAGTACCGTCTACTATGAGATACTCTGCTACGCGTAAAACTGACAATGGAACAAATCCCCCTATTTCCCACATTAAATCAGCAATTTTCGCAACCCGAACCCACGCCGAAAAATGAGGACGCGATTGAACGCATCCGCGGACTCCAGTATGTAGCAGACTATATTACAGAGCACCAACACGATTGGCTGTTAAATACAATTGACAAACTGGACATTCTTTGTTATACTCTTGCTATTGATCGCCTTGAGGAAAATGAATCATGAATGAACTGAAATATCCATTTCTTATGAGCATATTGCCACTCAATGAAGAAGATAGTTATTTGACCAGATTTCCTTCTCTACCACAATATCCATTTCTTATGAGCATATTGCCTCCTGAAGAAGGGGGAGGCTATTTAATCGAATTCCACGACCTATCGGGGTGTATGTCTGATGGGGAAATGATTGAAGAAACGATAGAGAATGGAAAGGACGCTGTTTTCTGCTGGATAGAAACCGCGAAAGAGTTTGGGGACGAAATTCCTCAGCCCGGCTCTGCTAATGCATCCATTTGAAGTAAATTGGAGTTGAACAAAACATGTCCTACATACACTGCTACAATGATAACTACTATAAACCCGGTGAAGATCTACTGAATTTGTTTGCAAATAGTGTAGTACAACCCTTTGAAAATCATCCAAGGACGCAAGCGTGGGAAAATCACGTTAGAAATAAAGACTTTACTTACCACAGAGAGACAATTCTGGGACAAGGGCGAACTAATTTCGATGAAAATTTTAAAGGGCTTACTCCAAAAGACCAGGTGTTGATCTATTGTCTGCATTATATGCCGATGCATCTTTTCAGTTCTTATCATATTTTTACGAAGCACTCCCTACCTGTGAGTGATAAAGTTGTGTTCATCGACTTTGGTTGCGGTCCGTTGACTTCAGGTATCGCGTTTTGGGCAGCTTTTGCGAGGAATCGCGACATCACTTATTTAGGAATCGATAGTGCAAAAGCAATGCTGGATAAGGCTCGAGAAATCAATCGACATGGACCGTATAGAGATAGAGAAACCTTTATAAAAGGGCAGTCCATGTCTAACTATAACCGATTACATGAGCACTTAGATAGTTGTATAACGGGCGACGATCAAACACAAATCATATTTAACTTCTGTTATTTTCTTGCAAGCAAAACATTAAACATAGGTGACTTGTCTAACTGTCTGACTCAGATTGTGGGAAAATATAGCCAGCATAAAATGTGCATGGTATATCAGAATCCCATCAAGTCCCCAGACTTACATCGCAACTGGTTTACTGTCAAAGGAGAACTTTCAACGTTTAGAGGCCAAATAACCGAACCGAATGAAGAGAAATTTAGTTGTGATTGGTTCAGATTACAAAATGGACGGTTGGTCTGGCGTAAAAGTTTACCGATTGATATATATTTTGATATACTCTCTTACGAGCCATCTGGCTATTTCGGTGATCCATTAGAGTTATCCTATATTTTTTAATGGAGAATTGATCCATGGAACAACAACCGGAATTTGATTTCTCTACAGTACCGCAAGAGCAATCTACTGAACAAGAATCATCTTCAAGAAATCAGGAAGCGATTGCGACCATTGGTGGGCTCGACTACCGAGAAGACTATATTACTGAACACCAACATGATTGGTTATTAACTGAGATTGACAAACATGAGTGGCTCACTGACCTAAAACGGCGTGTGCAGCATTACGGTTTTAAGTATGATTACAAAGCGCGCAGGGTAAATATGGATATGCATCTCGGCGAGTTACCGGAATGGTTGAAAAGATTGAGTCGGAAATTACATCAAGACGAACATACACCAGAAGTAGCAGATCAAGTCATCATCAATGAGTATCTGCCTGGACAAGGCATCGCAAGCCACATTGATTGTGAACCGTGTTTCAAGGATACCATTGTTTCTTTGAGTTTGGGGTCCGGTTGTATTATGAACTTCACAAATAAATCCGATAAAACAAAAAAGGTTCCGGTCTGGCTTGAGCCGAGAAGTCTTGTGGTTTTGAGTAGTGAAGCGAGAAACGAGTGGTTGCACGGGATAGCAGCAAGAAAAACAGATGAATGGGAGGGTCAAAAACATGAACGACAACGACGGGTATCACTAACATTTAGAAAAGTGATTGTAAAAACCGACAGAATATCGTCGAAATAAAAAAAGCGCGGTCAAGGACCGCGCCTTACCAGATCGAATCAAGTGCATTAGAACCGTTCGCTCTTCATCTCACCCCATTGTGTCGCCAGTTTCTCTTTCGGGTCAACGGGGAAAGGTGTTTCACGGTTCAGATCATCTTCGGGTTCGCCTTCAAAATAACGGAAGTTGTCAATCCAGAAATCTTCATCGGATTGTGCAATT
This sequence comes from Candidatus Poribacteria bacterium WGA-3G, assembly GCA_000406005.1. Classification (GTDB taxonomy): domain Bacteria; phylum Poribacteria; class WGA-4E; order WGA-4E; family WGA-3G; genus WGA-3G. Next base: position 11,282 of record ASZN01000098.1, on the reverse strand, counting down.
GATAATCCTACCCACATATCTCTCTCAACATCAGCAGTTGAGTTGAAGGTAATATGATACTCCATCCATTCAGGTCCTAATAGATTGATAGCACCGCCTTGGTAGAAAGTCCAAGGGTCATGTTGCATCTGGACGCTCAGCGTCACCTCGCGCGGCTTTTCAGAGCGCGCCCAAAAAATCACGGTGTACGTCTCGCCCGATTTCATAGAGACATCACGCTGCTTAACCTTCGCATGCCATGCGGTTCCTGTTGCTTTATGTCCGACAATTTTGAGCGACTGTTTCCCGTGTTGTGGGTTCTTCTTGTCAATCTCCATCGTATAGAGACCACCACGGTCACAGCAGGCACCATCTTCTAATTCCCAACCTTCCAAATCTTCTTCAAAACTATGATTTTCGAGGAGAAGTTCCCCTTCTTTCCATTTCCCCCAATCCAGTGGGGTTCCTGCAAAAGCGGTCAAGCCTACAAACAGCGTAAGCAAAAACACGCTAAAAGTTATAGATTTCGTCACGTTCATTTCTCCTTTTTGTGCTAAAACGCATCTACATATATTAAAATTAAGTTTCGCCTCGCATCAGGGATTCCACTTCAGGCAGGACTTGCGCGACCGCTGCCTGATCAACAGTGTCAGCGACGCTGCCATAGCCTGCTGTCTGGATCATCTCGACGAGGTTTTGTCCTAACTGTTCAATCGTCCATGCGATTGAATCCGGCACACTCGCTTTATCGAGATGCCGCTGATCGTTCTTTCCGGAGGGATCATAGTGATAGTGTGGGTCCTTGCGGAAACAGTCGAAACGGAGAAGTTGAATATCTTTACCGTCCGCCTCACCGTAAACCCGTACAGAGGGACCGCCATCTGATCCGAAACTGCGTTTGTCGACGTGAAGTCCAACGCCGCCGACTTCAAACACTTTCTCATTCATCGATTTTTGCCTCCAGTTTAGGAAAATATAACCATATTATACAAGAAAGTTACGAATCTGTCAACAAAAAGTCTTGTGTAGCGTGAGTTTAAAATTCCGCCTATCTCCCCAAAATATTTTTTATAGCATTTACTATAAAAAAACTTGCAAAAAGAGCAAGAATATGATATACTATTAATAAATTTGAGACTATTTGAATTATTACTAAAAATAAAAATGAAACGACAGATGCTCGACCGCTTTGGGCGGATCCATACGAATCTTAGGATTTCAGTCACGGATGTCTGTAACTTTCGATGCATTTATTGTATGCCGGAAGACATGACGTTCATGCCAGATTCTGCGCTCATGACTTTTGACGAAATTCTGCATCTGGCGCGTATTTTCGTCGGGTTGGGTGTTAATAAAGTCCGCGTTACCGGTGGCGAACCGCTTGTCCGTCCGGGTGTCCCTACTCTCATAGCGCAATTGAGGCAGTTAGATGGGCTCAAAGACATTAGTTTGACAACCAACGGCATCGGTCTCGTTAAGCAAGCGGAGGCACTCTACGATGCTGGACTTCGCCGGATTAATGTCAGTTTGGATACGCTTAACGAAGAGAAGTTCGAGCAGATGACCCGTCGGAAGGTCCTCTCTCGTGTGCTTGAAGGTTTGAAAACCGCGCAGGCATGCGGTTTTAATCCGATTAAAGTCAACGCTGTCGCAATGCGCGGTTTCACGGATGACGAAATCGTGGATCTGGCGACCTTCGCACGCAAAAATAACTATCAACTCCGGTTCATCGAATTTATGCCACTGGATGCCGATGATGTCTGGGGACGCAACATGTACATTCCGGGAAAAGAGATTATCGAAAAAATTGATGCGCTCTATCCACTGACACCGATTACCTTGAACGGCGAAGCGAAGAGTGACACTGCGAAACGTTATCGATTCTCAGACAACGGCAATGAGGTCGGCATCATTCCGTCTGTGAGTGATCCGTTCTGTGAAAACTGTAATCGCGTCCGCCTGACTGCCGATGGGAAGTTTCGGACCTGCCTTTTTTCATTAACAGAGACAGATCTACTCACACCGCTACGTGAAGGCGTGCCAGATGAAACGATCGAAGCGTTGATTCTCGATGCGGTTGCGCAAAAAGAGGCGGGACATAAAATTAATGCCGCAGATTTCGTTAAACCGGAACGAAATATGTCAAGAATCGGTGGATAAGTACTATAAATGCATTCGCAAATAGCAAAGTCCTAAAAATGTTCTAAATTCACCATAAATAAGGAGTCCGAAGTTAAAAAATGAGCAACGAGTTGACAATTAAAGACTTGCACATCAGTGTGCAAGGAAAACCCATTATCAAAGGATTAAATTTAAATGTCCAACAGGGCGAAATTCACGCGCTTATGGGACCAAACGGGTCTGGTAAGAGCACCCTCGCGAACGGTTTGATGGGGCACCCACTCTACGAGGTGGACTCCGGTGAAGTGATTTTTGATGGTGTTGATGTCATGGAATTGGAACCCAACGAACGCGCGAAACTCGGACTTTTCCTCGCCTTCCAGTATCCGACGACGATCCCAGGTGTCAGCTTGGCGAATTTCTTACGGCTCGCTGTCAGCGCAGTTCGCGGAAAAGAGACGAACGGTTCCGAGAGTGATAAACTTATTCCGATGCGTGAATTCCGGCGTGAACTTCGGGAGAAAATGCAACAGCTCGGCGTTGACGATTCCTTCGCGAGACGATACCTCAACGACGGGTTCTCCGGCGGTGAAAAGAAGCGCGCTGAAATCCTACAACTCGCAATGCTTGAACCGAAAATCGCTATTCTTGATGAAACCGATTCCGGACTCGATATCGATGCCGTCCGAATCGTCGGTGAAAGTGTTAGTCAGTTAATCGGCCCCGATTTGGGGGTGCTGATTATCACCCACTATCCACGCTTGTTGGAATATATTCGTCCACAATTCATACATATCCTACTTGATGGTAGAATCGTTGAATCCGGTGGATGGGAACTCGCAGAGATATTAGAGGCAGAAGGCTACGATCCGATTAGAGAAAAACACGGTGTCAAGGAGGAAGAATAAAATGGCAAATACTGAAAGGAATACCATGGAAGAGCTCGGCATTAGTAAAGACTATCAGTACGGGTTCCATGACGATATTAAACCGACATTCAAGTCTCGTAAAGGGTTAGACGAAAGTGTCATCAACGAAATGTGCGACATCAAAGGCGAACCCGACTGGATGCGACAGTATCGGCTTGAGGCTTACAAGATTTTTAGACAGAAGCCGATGACAAAATGGGGTGGTGACCTAACACAACTCGATTTCGACGACATCTACTACTACGTTAAAGCCTCCGAACGGAGTGAACGGAGCTGGGACGATGTACCAGAGGACATCAAAAAGACCTTTGACCGGCTCGGTATCCCTGAAGCCGAACGGAAGTTCCTCGCCGGTGTCGGCGCACAATACGACTCCGAAGTCGTTTACCATAACATCGTCGAAGAATTGGATAAAATCGGGGTTGTTTTCCTTGATACCGATACTGCCATCAAAGAGTACCCCGATCTCGTCAAGAAATACTTCGGTACGATTATCCCGTCGGCGGATAACCAGTTCGCAGCACTCAATAGTGCTGTCTGGAGCGGTGGCAGTTTCGTTTATGTGCCGCCGGGTGTAAAGGTTGAGTACCCACTCCAAGCCTATTTCCGTATCAACAGTGAAAACATGGGGCAGTTTGAACGCACACTCATCATCGCTGACGAAGGTTCGCAGGTCCATTACGTCGAAGGCTGCACAGCACCGACATTCAGCAGTGAATCCTTGCACAGTGCGGTTGTTGAGATTGTTTGCATGAAAGGCTCGCGGGTACGTTATACCACGATCCAGAATTGGGCCGGGAACGTCTATAATCTCGTTACAAAACGCGCATTCGCTTATGAAGATGCACAGATGGAATGGGTCGATGGCAACCTCGGTAGTAAGTTGACGATGAAGTATCCGAGTGTCTATATGATGGAACCCGGCGCGCGCGGTGAAATCCTCTCAATCGCATTCGCCAGCAAGGGACAGCACCAAGACGCGGGGGCGAAAGTCTATCACTGTGCACCGAACACCACTTCGCAGATAACCTCTAAGAGCATCAGCAAAGATGGCGGCAGATCAAGTTATCGCGGATGGGTCGATGTCGCTAAAGGCGCGAAAGGCTGTAAATCGCACGTCGTCTGTGATGCACTGATTCTTGATAAAGACTCCCGTTCCGACACCTATCCGGTTATTGAGATTAGCGAGAACGATACGAACATCGAACACGAGGCACGTGTCAGCAAAATCGGGGAGGAACAACTCTTCTACTTGATGAGCCGCGGGCTTTCCGAAGAAGAAGCCTCCACGATGATTGTAAACGGATTTATCGAACCTCTGGTGAAAGAACTGCCGATGGAATATGCTGTGGAAATGAACCGTCTCATCCAACTTCAGATGGAAGGTTCAATCGGTTAAAATAGTCGTTAGTCGTCAGTCGTCAGTCGTCGGTTAAGAGACGATTTGTAACAATCCGCCCGAACTTTGGGACCGCCACGAGGCAGTGAATTGTTAAGACCTCTTAACTGAAGACCGACAACTGATAACTGATAACTCATAAAGGATCAAAAAATTGCAAAAAGGGCATTTCTCAAAAGAATTTCTTCAAAAAATAGCAGCGACTGAGCCACAGTGGATGCGTGAGAAACGATTAGAGGCTTACGCACTTTACGAGTCTTTACCGATGCCACATACGACCGAAGATGATGTCTGGCGACGCACTGTCGATATGCGTACCCAAGACTATTGGCGACGTACGCGACGCTATCTCCGCAGTCTTGATGTCGAAAGGTATCGTCCGATTCTGCCAACGAATGGTGGACCGTCCGACGTAGATGTAGACGACAACGGTGAAGAGGCATCCGGTGTACTCGTACAGGTTGACGGACAACGCCAACACATCTCCAACAGTGAAGAACTAAAGAAAAAAGGGGTCTACTTTGCGGATCTCCATACCGCGCTCCAAGAACAACCCGAACTGCTCCGTGACTACTTCATGAGCAAGGCAGTGACCTTAGAGACAGCACTAAAGAGCGGAAATATAGCGCAACATAATAAGTTTGACGCGCTTCACGGTGCATTCTGGCGGGGAGGTTACCTCCTGCACGTCCCGAAAGGCGTAAGTGTTGAAGTGCCGATACGGGTCTATATCAAAATGTCGGAAGCCGATCAAGCGGACTTGTCGCATACGCTTATCATCGCTGAAGAGGGCAGTCAAGTTGCGGTCTTAGAGGACAACGCCTCTACGACATCGGACGCGAGCGGTTTACATAACGGCGCGGTCGAAATCTTCGCAGGACAGAACGCAAACGTGACCTACGTGCAGGTACAACGCTGGAATCGGACAGTCTGGAATTTCGCTTCACACCGCGCAATGATCGCCAGAGACGCGCAGCTCTGCTGGGTCAGTGCCGCATTCGGCGGTCGACTTAACAAGATGAACCAAGCTTCTATCTTGGAAGGTGCCGGAAGCCACGCACAAATGTTAGGACTCGCTTTCACTGACGCACGCCAACATTTAGATATTAGCACAGCGCAGGAACACATTTCACCGCATACCACCAGCGATCTGATGTATCGCACTGTCCTCAAAGATAGGTCACAGACCGCGTGGGGTGGGAACATCTATGTCTATCCGTCGGCGAACCATACCGATGCGTATCAGAAGAACGACAATCTGCTGCTCAGTGAACGTGCGCATGCAGATACTTTGCCCGGATTGGAGATTCAGGCGCATGAGGTGCGTTGCACGCACGGCGCAACTGCCGGAAAGATTGATGCCGATCAGGTTTTTTATCTCATGAGTCGCGGACTGCCTTATACACAAGCGGAAAAACTAATTGTTGAAGGGTTTTTTGAACCCGTCATAGAACGTGTCCCGTTAGAATCTGTGCGAGAAGAGTTAAGTACATCAATTACACGTAAACTTGAATAGTTTTCAGCGGGAATGGTTATCAGTTTTCAGCCGTCAGTTGTCGGTTAAAGATGTTTGTTGTAGAGGACAGTTAACTGGACTGCCACAAGGAATTAACTGATAACTGAAAACCCATAACTCATAACTATTTCCTCTGATAACCGATAACTCATAAAAAAGGAGCAACTCATAATGAGTCAACCGAAAATTATCGCTTACATGAAACCCGTCTGCGGATGGAGCAATGGTGTCCGTGCGATCTTCGCTAAATACGGTTTGGATTATGAAGATAGGGACATCATTAACGACGAAAATAACTATCGTGAAATGGTTCAGAAGACGCGGCAGCCGTACCAACCGTGCGTCCAGATTGACGACGTGATGCTTGCCGATGTCAGCGGCGATGAAGTCGAACACTATTTGGTCTCGGAAGGGATCGTCAAATCCAACGATGCCGAGACCGACGTACCGACGGATCAGGCGTGCGAGGACCACGGACCGTCTGCTGTCAGTATCGGTTTCCCGGGTAGGTAATTGTCTCTTTGTTGTAGGCGAGGCGTTCATGCCTCGCCACTACTGATGCGAATACACTTAAAGATGGCTTATGCCGATATCGAGCAACACAACCATGGACCATATAGTTGATAATGTCAATAAACTTGAACTTACATTCAAGACTATAGATTTGGAAGGGCGTGTCCCCAGTACTGACGCTATTGAGTTTTTAAGTGTGGAAGAACCTTATCGGGAAGGTCGTAGATATAGTCCGTTTGTGCGTGTTCGCTATGCTCTTAACGGTGTAAAACAGGATAAGGCTTTCCCGTTGGATGTTGACAAAGGCATATTCCTTTCTATTGATGATAATGTGTTAGAAGAAAAACTACGAAAAATTGCCCCAAAGATCGTTGAGATTCTTCAGGAATATGCTGCACGATAGAATGCCGAAAAGACGGTACACCTAATACGGAAAACTCTAATAGGGCTTACGCGAAATTTAAAAGCCCTCTTGTCGGAGACTTTAAGAGGAAATTCGTAAACCCTAAATTATCAGAACGACCGAGGATAAGATATGACCCCTAAAATTGGAATCGTCGAAGCATATAAATTTGAAAATTATAAAAAAGCAATTGAAAGACATGGTGGACAGGTTAAGAAATTATTAATAGGTGGTGAACAGGCTGTTAACAGGTATATTGATCAAATTGACGGGCTTTTACTCCCCGGCGGCGGTGATATTGATCCAGACATTTTCCGTGAAGAGCAGCATTGTAAAACTGAAAATATTAACAGAGCAAAAGATGAATTTGAAATGTCACTATTCAAGAAAGCAATGAAAAAGGATATGCCTGTTTTTGGTATTTGTCGCGGTATCCAGATCATGAATGTTGCAATAGACGGCAGCTTGTATCAGCATATTCCAGAACACCTTCCTCTACAATTTCCTGACTTTCCAAAACATAAAGCGAACGGGGTTGATGAGATGCATGACATTAAGATCAAAACAGGAAGTTTGCTAAACGAAATTATAGATGAAAGTGTCGCAGAGGTGAATTCAAGCCATCACCAAGCCGTGAAAGTAATTGGCAAAGGATTGGTGGTGACAGCACAATCCGAAGATGGAATTATTGAAGCGATGGAGTATCCCTCAAAATCAAATCCGTTTGTTATAGGTGTACAGTCCCATCCAGAACGGATGTGGATAGATAAAAACCGACCGGAGTTGGGGCTTCATGAACATGCCGAGAAATTATTTAAAGCGTTTATCAACGCTGCTACAACATAGTGGATTGGCTCATGTGAAAAGTAAGTGCGATTATTTTTGCGAAAGCAGTCACCACGTGGGTTTTAAATCTTCGTTAGCACATAGTCTTTACATGAGCGAACGCCTTTTGTGGACGCGGTTTAATCCGCGATTCAAAAAATGAATAAAATAGGTTAAAGCAACATGCACACCTCAGAATTTCGTCCGCTTGATGTGGAACGTATCCGTAAGGATTTTCCGATCTTCGCGACAGAACCGCCGTTGGCTTTCCTTGATAACGCCGCATCAACACAGACCCCGCGTCCTGTCGTTGAGGCGATGGATGCCTATTACGATACCTATCGCTCGAATATCCATCGCGGTATCTATCGGATCTCGGAACAGGCGACGGAGGAATATGAACGCGCTCGCGAGAAGGTGGCGCGACTGATTAACGCGCCGCGCACACGGCAAATCATCTTTACGCGGAACACAACGGAATCCATTAATCTCGTCGCTCATAGCTGGGGAACCGCGAATATTCGAGCGGGTGATGAAATCGTCCTGACCGTTATGGAACACCATAGCAATCTCGTGCCTTGGCAGCTACTCGCACAGCGGACAGGCGCAGTACTCCGATTCCTTGAGATCACAGATGAAGGACTCCTCGATTTCACGCAACTCCGCGACCTTCTCACAGAGAAAACGAAACTCGTCGCCATGGGACACGTTTCTAATGTACTCGGGACCATCAATCCGATCCAGTCTGTCATTGAGGCTGCACACGCCGTCGGCGCGAAAGTCGTTGTCGATGCAGCGCAATCAGTACCACATTTTCACGTCGATGTTCAACAACTCGATTGCGATTTCCTCGCATTCTCAGGACATAAGATGTGTGGACCGACCGGTATCGGAGTGTTATACGGTCAATTGGAACTGCTTGAGGAGATGCCGCCGTTCCTCGGTGGCGGTTCAATGATTCGCGCTGTCGAGCGAGACGTATCAACTTACGCGGACCTGCCAGCGAAATTTGAGGCGGGGACACCAAGTATCGCTGAAGCGATCGGACTGGGGCACGCCGCGGACTATATCACACAAGCAAATTTAGCAGCACTCCATGTTCATGAACAGGAACTCTTAAAATACGCACATCATCGCTTAAAAGAGATCGAAGGCATTACGATTTACGGACCGTCCGCACCGCATCAAAAAGCGGGGGTCATCTCCTTTAATATCGACGGTATCCACCCGCACGACGTAGCGGGAATTCTCGACACGCACGGTGTCGCTATCCGTGCGGGACATCACTGTGCACAACTGCTCATGAAAAGATTCGATGTTATCGCCACTGCACGTGCCAGTTTTTACCTTTACAACACAGTTGAAGATGTAGATAGGTTATATGAAGGGCTCTGCAGAGCACAAAAACTTATGATACGGAGAAGATAATGAATATATATCAGGAAGAACTGCTCGATCATTACGAGAATCCGAGCAACTACGGGACATTGCCGAACCCTGATATTTCACACGAGGAAGACAATCCGCTCTGTGGAGATCAGATTCGCATGGACCTGCTTATTGAGGACGATAAGATCAAAGAGGTCCGTTTCAGTGGACACGGTTGTACCATCAGCCAAGCAGCTGCTTCTATGTTGACTGAAATGATTGAAGGCAAACCCCTTGATGAAGTCAAGCAGATCACAAAAGACGACATTTTGGATATGATCGGTATCCCTTTGGGACCCGTTCGCATCAAGTGTGCGTTATTGGCACTCAAGGTCCTCAAAGCCGGTGCCTACGGCATCAACTGCTGGCCCGGTGAAGAAGATGAATAAGGAGGCGTAATGCCAGAATTCTATAAAGTTGCGAAAGTAAGTGAAGTACCACCGGGCACGAAACACTTGGTCGAGGTGGACTTCGTTCCAGTACTCCTCTTCAATATTGATGGTAAGTTCTATGCGATGGAGGACGTTTGTACACACGATGGCGGTCCTTTAGCCGAAGGTTTCCTTAACGGCGACGAGATAGAATGCCCACGGCACGGTGCACGTTTTTGTGTCAAAACCGGAAAACCGCTCTGTATGCCTGCTGTTGAAGCCATTGAATGTTACGCTGTCAAAATTGAAGATGACGACATCCTTGTCAGTGTTGACTGATTAATTTGATTCGATATAGGAGGGAAACCTAATGGTATCTGAAGAAACTGTATTAGAGACTATTAAACAAATTATTGACCCGGAAATTGGAATTAACATCGTTGATATGGGACTGATCTACGGCGTGGACATCAATGAGGCAACTGTGGATATTACGATGACCTTGACGAGCATGGGATGTCCTGCTGGTGGACAGATTATCAACGGTACACAGCAAGTCACGCAGCAAATAGACGGGATTGACGAAGTTAACGTCAATGTCGTCTGGAGTCCGCCTTGGAGCATGGAAATGATGAGCGACGACGCAAAGGATGAACTCGGTCTCTTTTAAAAAGTTCATCAGGCAATTTCCAATGCAATAAGTGTGCTTTGTAACCGCTTACAGAAGATAACCTTCGTGATGAAATTGATGCTGGACCTCCAGTTGGCAACGAAGTATGGTAGGATTAACAAGCGTCCCACTACGTGGAGATGCAGTTTTAGAGAGAATTGGCGTTCTCTTGAAAATATTATAATTTTTTTTATGGTAAAAAAAATTCCGAAACTCCTGAAAAAACATGACACCGCCTTTCAAGTAGAGTGGAAGGATGGACATGTCAGTTGGTATCCATACACCTATCTTCGGCAGATGTGTCCGTGCGCCGAGTGTGCCATTGTCCGGCATAAAGGGCGAGATGTTCACTCTCTCTTTGCACCGCAAGGCGACGGCGATGTAACGCTGATTGAAGTCTCGGACGATATTCAACCGCTTGATGTCCAATTAGTCGGTCGCTACGCGCTCCAGTTCAGTTGGGACGATGGACACAACACCGGTATCTACCCGTTTGAAGTGCTACGTGAGACGTGTCCGTGTCCAGAATGCGCGCCTTTACCACCCATTCAAACCGAGGAAGAGACTAAATAATGCAAACCGAACTCCCCGAAATTTCGCCACAAGAATTGAAACAGAAACTCGAAGCGGACGCATCCGTCCTGTTGTTAGATGTCCGCGAGCAGAGCGAATACGACATCGTGCATCTTGACGGTGCGCGGTTAATACCGCTCAACACGCTGCCGCATCACATAGACAGTCTCCCTTCAGACCAAGAAATTGTTGTTTACTGCCATCATGGACAACGTAGCCTCTATGCCGTCGCCTATCTGCAACAAAACGGGTTTACGGACGCAAAGAACCTCATCGGCGGGATCGACCAGTGGGCATCCGACATTGATCCAACCCTACCGAGATACTAAATCGTCCCGAACAGCATAGCGAAAAAAATTGACTTTTTCCTAAAAATTCGGTATTATATTCCTAATACCATTTCTAAACAGTGTTGTCGCATTACCGCATGTTATGAAATACGGTGGCATACCGGAACACAGACTAACAGTCTATGCTACATAAGAGGGAAATAAAATCAGAAATGGTATAATATTACCTCTATCCTAAGGAAAGACGTATGGCATCTCTTCCGGC
>ASZN01000097.1 GCA_000406005.1 Candidatus Poribacteria bacterium WGA-3G | reverse complement strand
TCTTACTGTAGGAGCGAGCTGTGCTCGCGATCCCTAATGATTACCGAAATATTTATTTAATCTTCATTTAGTTTGTTGCGCAGTGTTACACATTTTACGAAAACCGATAATGTGATAACGTCATTTAGAAATGGTATTATAAATGAAAAGTTACCCGTCTATTTGTTAAAAAAGTAAAGGCAGGACTATTTGCCCTGCCAACGATTAGCATTATTTCATTAGTATTGCTTTCCGCCTTGTCTCTAAGCCGCCTAAACTCCCTAAAACCAATATAACCGGCAATCGCAATAAGAACAGCAAAAAATGCAAGAACTATAGCAATGAACTCCAACCACCAATCAACAGATTTAGCTCGGGTGTCAAGATATTCCTTCCGTAAGTCATTGAAGAGTTGTTGAAGTTCGACCTTGGTGGAAGGATCAACATTAAGTCAATGATGCGGTTGTTGCCTTTTATTTCCATTCGGGAGTGCAACCCAAATCCCGCCGGTCTGCTGCGCCACCTGCTGTTGGAAGGAGTCGGAGGTGCCGATGACACAGACAACAACGGGGATATCATTCAAGTAGGCGATGGTGCCGGCGATAGGAGATTTCGGATTTCCGGGTTCATCGGTGAACACGATGAAATAGGTTTTCGCATTGTCTCGGATTTTGATGCGTCTGGCCCCTTCAACGATGGCGTGAAGCAGGTTCTCATCATCGGCAGTCGGTAGGTCGAGGATGGCGTGTATCTGCTGTTGTGTTTGTGGTGCCTGAAACACATTGACCCTGTTGATATTACCACTTGCATAAAAGCGAACCGCTCCGAGTCTATAGTTGATCAGCGCGTTATCCCAATCCCGGATCCACAGATCAATGGTGTCTTTAAGATATGTCATATCATCCGCCATACTTTTAGAGCCATCAATAAAGAGGACAATATCGACGGGTAGATTCGCCGCATCTCGCCGGATTCTTTCGCCGATCGTCCGCGGTGTCTGCGTTCGATTTTGCGGTTGTGTGTTTATAGGTGTCGGGTCTTGTGGAATGGCGTGCCATGTGCCGCCGGTTTCTGTTGCGAATCTTTGATGTTCGCGTATATTCATCCCGAGCACATTGACGAAGATTTCTTGACTTCGACAGGCGTTGATGGCGTGATCGACCATCAGCCCTTGTGAGCTCGTGAACGGTTCATCCGTGACAAGAATCAAATGTTTTGTGGTATTGCTGCGGAACCGCAAATCGCGGAGCGTTTCATCGATTGCGTCCAATGCGTTTTCATCACCGGTGGGTATAATCGCATAGAGATGGCGTTTGTAGTCGGATAAACTCCGCGTCAGTTGCAGCACCTCAATGTGGTTCTCGTTGTTTGCATCCATATAAAAGTGGGTGAGACCGAGTTGATAATCGATCTCCGAGGCTTTGTAGGCATCAATCATATCGACGAGATGTTCTGCGACGGCGTTGATATTATCGCCCATAGACCCAGAGGCATCCACGATAAAGACGACATCAATCGGACCCCCGCCGGAACGGGCAATAATATCATCGGCGAGCTGTTTGATGACGCTTTGAAAGGTGTCATGCCCTTCGCCGGAACTGCCGATGCCCTCTCCGATGGCGTTTTTCGGTGCTGTTGTCGTGCCGGTTGTGTCCTTGGCGATGCCGGGACGTTTGCGTTTTCCGGGGGTGCGGACCTGGGTATCACTGCGGCGCGTGGCACTTTTTTCAGCCGTCATGCCTGCCTCGGCACCCCTCGGAGATAAGACCGATTCCGGCACAGGGGGCAACGCCGCATCTGTCGAGACATCGGGTGCCTCTAAAGCCGTGAGGCGTTCAGGCGCATCTATTTTCTTCACCGGATCGCTGTGTACCGCCGCTGAGGCAGGTAGGGGTGCTGCCATTTTCGTGAGCTCTACGGAAGGTTGGGGCTTGATAACCTTCACGGGCTTTTTTTTCATCCTTCTCTGCTGCGTTTCGATGGGTGTCTCTTCTTTGGGTTTCGGCGGCTCTACCTCGATTTTCGGGACGACTTTCTTCTTAGCGATCTCTTGCCGCGGTAACGCCCGAATAAGATCTACCTGTATCTCATCTTCAAACGCATCGTCGTGAGATGTGATGAAAAAGATCGAAAACACCAGCAGATAGATGATATGGAGTATCAGAGACACGCGCAGCGCATTTCTTGCGTATTTTTGACCTAAAGCCCGCTTGAGTAAACGTCTATTCATTGCAGTCCCCTTATTGGCCTTTGATTTGGAGTTGGAAATCGCGCGTTGCCAAGATTTCGTTGATCGCTAAGACCTGAACCTTTATATCGACGGTTCGCGTGCGGACCTGTTTATCGGCAGTGATCGGAATCCGACGGGTTTCAAACCCATTTTTACGGACGCTAAACGTCGCATCGGGCACCTCATAACGCAGCCCACCGATCGTTTTCGGCAGCAGCCGGAGGCGGAGGTTTTTCGCAGTGCTACCAGCGTTTGTAAGAATCAACTTCAACCGCACATTTTCGTCAGCATCAATGAAGCCGTTATTGTTCTTTGGGTCCTCTAAAGTTATTTCAATTGACACCTTCGGCGGTCTCTTTTCGGGCAAAAAACCGCTAAAAACGCCGAACCTGAAAGCAATAACGCCCGCAATTACCAGCACTGCCAGAGGCAGGAGTATCTTTCGGAGTTTCTTGTTGCGCGCTCGGTTTTCCGATCGCTTTTTCAGCAGCGTGATGGCGTTTTGAAGTTCAAGCGCAGGGCGGTAGGTCGGACGCATCCGTAAGGCGATGTCTATTTCCCGTTGCGCGTCCGCAAACGCCTCGATCTCCATGTACGTTTGTCCGAGATGGTAATGTGGCGCAACGTCATTCGGATTCGCCTCGATAATCTTTTTCAACGCCGCTTCGGCTTGCAGATATTGCCGATTGTTGAGAAACACCAATGCCCGTTGCAACGCTTTGTCAAGGGACACCTCCGCGTCTACCTCCTGAGACACCTGAGACGGATTTTCAACGGCAACCGAAGCCACAGTCGCGGCGGGTTCATCCGACGGTTCCGGCAGTGTATTGGCGGGTTCGAGGTCCGGCTGACTCGGGTCTATGGTTTTTAAGAATGACAGCACAGGGGCGTAAGTCGGGTCAATGCGCAGTGCCGACTGCGCCGCCTTTTTCGCTTCGGCTAAATCGTGGAGTCCAAAGTATGAGAGAGACTGCGCATGATAGGCCGCGAGATACGTCGCATCCAAGGCAATCGCCTTTTCAAAGCAATCGACAGCCTCACGATACCGTTCCGCGTTGTAGTCCGTCATCCCTTTTTGATAGTACGTATCTCTGAGGGTATCACATAGCGAAACAACCTCCGTCGCGTTCGGTGCTAACCGACGAGCCGTCAAAACAGCAGTTTCGGCGTTCTCCGTGTCGTTTTGCGCAAGATAGGCACGGCAGACCCCCACGTGTGCATCGATGAAATCAGCATCAAGGCGCAGTGCCATCTGAAAATGCGTTATCGCTTCAGTATATTGCTTATCGTTAAGATAGGCTTCGCCAAGCCTGTAGTGTCCCTCTTTGATGTCGGTCGTTGTCTCGGTCATAATCTGACTTTCTCGCAGACCCGTCGGTCGATATTGGGTTGGAGGGCAGAACCCCCTTGCAGTTGATTGTCTTTCTAATAGACCTTATAACAATTTACTTAATAAAAAATAATGAGAAAAATAAAAGGAGACCCCCATGCGAACAGTGCTTTCCAGCATTATCGTCAAACCCTAAAAGTTGCATCGAAAAAGACCGCGCATGTCGCGGCAGCCCGCGATGCAACCATAAAAGCCCGCGACGCTTGTCTCGTGTAAGACCAAGCGCGTGCGGGCACGAAGGAAATCGTGCAGCCGTTAAAGCTGCCGATACGACCTTGTAAAGTAAAATACTTAAAATACTTAATTTATGTAAAGCGGGGGGGGGGGGGGGGTAAACTTGGTAATAGAAATAGAGAACACAAGCAGTACCAATGGGCACAGCGTGACCGCTACCGGACAGAACACACTCGAAGGGCCATCTGGTATCAGCATCATTGGCATCGTGGTGTGGATAGCTCGGTTCGCCATTCTCAAATCTCTCTGTAAATTTTCAGTTACTTCAACTCTTATCATTTGCCCTGTAAATTATAGTGGATTTCAGAATTAATGAAACACTCCAAAGCGGGCGAGGGAACCTCGCCCCTACGAATAGGGTGGTCTCCGCAATCACTGAAATGTCTCTTTAATTATTGACTTTACTATATATACACGGATGTAATCTTGGTCAATTTTTTTCCGAGAAAAGTAAAGAAATCAGACTTTTTTCAACTACTTTCCATTTTAGCACATCTGATTTTATCATAAACCAACTAAAACTTACAAGTAAATCGTTACGGAATTAGTCGTTTTGGACTTGAGAAAATTTTAAAACTTGACAGTTATCGGAAACATCCGCCTATTAACTTCGCAAAGATGTTCGGGATTAGTCGTTTTGGACTTGCAAAAAGTTGTTAGAAACCGCGATGAACCCTTGTAAATAAAGGGTTTATGTGATACGATATAGATAAGAAAATAGGGGATTGTCAGTCCCCTATTGAACCCAAAAAAGCGGGTTGCTTTTCACGGTTCAGGCTTATCTGAGTATTGTATCAGAATGCATCAGAAAAAAGCAACTCTTAAAATAGGAGTCTTTCTGATGAATCTCGTAGAAGTTATGGAGATGTTCTCAACGCAAGAGGATTGTATTGCGTATTTGGAGCGTCTCAAGTGGAAACCAGGATCGCCAGAATGCCCACAATGTGGGTCCACACACGTCAGACGACGCAATGAACAGGATACAGGACGGATAGGACGCTGGAATTGCCATAGTTGCCGATCTCTACCCTTCAAGGTAACACACGGAGAACCCGATCTTTCAAGGGACGGAAATACCGCTTCAGAAGTGGTTTCTCGCTATCTCATTGATGGAAACCAATGCGAAGAAAAGTTCGTCAAGTTGCCAGTTAGCACGCGATCTCGGACTCAAGCAGAAAACATGCTGGCGTATGATGATGGCTATTGGTGCTGAAATGGGGAAGGATAACGTCTGACTCCAGGGGATTGTTGAGGCAGACGAAACCTATATCGGTGGTAAACGCAAGAAAGACTACGATAAGGAGGTTGGCGAACCCCGTAAACGCGGTCGTGGAAACCCAGCGAAAGATGTTGTGCTCGGTGCGGTCGCAAGAGGCGGAAAAGTCGTCGCAGAACTTGTTGAGAATGTCAAGGGTGCCACAATCGCTGAGTTTATCAAGAAGTTCGTCAAGACCGAAGATGCTCAACTCTATACCGATCAATATCGTGGATACAATGAGATAGGGAAACAGATGAAGCACGAAACGATGAACCGGAGCCAGAAATGGGGGTTTCCGGGTGGGATACATACCAATACAATGGAAGGTTTTTGGTCATTTGTGAAACGGGCGTGGTATGGATTTCATCACCACTATTCAAAAGCATACACGCCCCTGTATCTCGCAGAAGCGTGCTATAAATACAACTATCGCCATGAAAATATCTTCGCGAAGTTTCTCACCGAAAGTATGAGCCGTGAAATCTGAAAAAATGAAAAATTCCAAGTCCAAAACGACTAATTCCGTTATTTTTCAAATCGCTGGACTTCTCGGCGCAATGCACTTTATTCATTATGACCTCGTTCAACTAAAATTTAGATAATTGGCAAAGGTATTGGAGAAACCGACATCTTTGTAAAGTTTCTCACGGAGAGTATGGAAAATGATACGGAAATTTAAAGTCAAATTTAAAAACTTCTTAAGCCCAAAACGACTCATTCCCTTAATTATTCTTGTGCTTTCTCAAGAATAGCCAAAAGATTTTGGGCACGCTGATAATTTTTGTCAATCCTTAAAGCTAATTCGGCGGAACTCTTCGCCTGTTCACGGGCACCTTTGCCAAGATGCGCAAGTCCTAAGTTGTAGTACGCTTCTTCAAATTCATGATTAATGGCTACTGCTTTACCAAAAGCACTTATCGCTCTTCCGTACTCTCTTATTTCTAAATAAACACACCCAAGGTTGTAATGTGTTATTGCAAGATTCAAATCAGCCTGCACCGCTTGCTTAAAATAGGTTACTGCCCTATTATAATCCTTAAGTATGAAGGCAGTGATTCCAACATCATTATTACGAACGCTCGCTAGAGTGGCATTATCCCGGTATACATCAATGTGCCTAGGCGGTTCAGGGCGTACTATATCAACAGGTTGACCATTGTCTAATTCTTTACGAGCAACGTCGGTTTTAGCATCGTTCAGTTGGTCTTGTAATGCCTTTTTTTCATTCCGTAGCCTTTGGTTTTGACGAATAAGGTTTTGGTTCTGATTTTGCAACTCAAGCTTTTCGGTTCGTACCTGCTGGACAGTAGCATCCTGATTTGCAGTATCCTGTTTATCTTCTACTAACCGTCTCTGTAACTTTCGCTTCTCGCTTAGTGCAACCGTTTTGTCATTTCGCAGCTGCCGGATCTCAGCATCTTTTTTCGTCAACTGGTTCTGCAAGTTCTGATTCTCGTCTTCCTGTTCATTCAGTTGCCTCCATAAATTTATCACATTTTCGGAGTCCGTGTTGGTCACAAGGATCCTGTTTTCCAATTTATTTCGCAGCTCACCATTATCACGTTTGAGCCTTTGGTTGGTATTTTCTAAAGTTTGGTTGGTACCTTTTAAAGTCTGAACAGAAGAAGTCAAGCCTTGATTTTCTAACTGCTGCTGATGGATTTCGCTTTCCTTTTCAATGAGTCTTTTCGTCAACTCAGTTCTTTGTGAGAGAGCTGCATTTTTCGCATCTATTTGTATTAGAAATGCAACAAAACAAATGATCAATGCTAAACTTAAAGTGCCAGCAGTAATAAAATGTTGATTATTTTTTACTCCCCTAATAATCTGCTGCCAGACATCGGGAATCTGCTGCCAGACATCGGGAATCTGCTGCCATGCCTCGGTAAGCGGATACCAGACATCCGTAATCTTCTGCCAGATAGTTTTAGGAGGATTTGGCAATACTGCCTCTAACGGTTCTAATTCATCAAGTGAAGTTTTAGCACAGAAATCCTTTAAAGTAGCAGCCAACTGTTGAACATCAAAGGACAAGTTTGCGAGCTCTTTGAAAACGTCTGATTGGTCAGGATTTTCAAAATCCATTTTTGAAAATAGCAACCCTTTTTCAGTCTTATCCTTAAATCGATCCCACAATTCAGGTTTCTCTGCCAAACTTAGAAAGGAAAGATAAATCACCAATTCCGAGAAATAGTCAACCGTTTCGTTCGCCTGTCCGCCACCCGTTATTCTGATAGGATGTTGATATTCCGGCAGTCCGACAATTTGTTCAGGCTGCCCCCGGAGCTTTGGAACAAACAAACTATCATAATCTATCAATTTGATTTCGACAGCATTGTTATTTTTCGTAAGCAGGATATTCCCATCTTGAAGATCACCGTGTGCAATTTGATGTTTATGAAGTTCAGCAACCATTTCCTGAAATTCATCTGCTACAACTTCAAAAATGTGAGGGGTCCGTATATTTTGTTCAATAAACTCGCGAAGTGATAAACCTTCCACCCACTCCATTCGCGTGATCGGGTACTCAGTCCCAGCTACCAAAATCCCGTCCGGAACATACTTAAAATCAACGAAATATCGCAGACTGATGCTTTTCAGGTGATCATCAATTTGTTTATACCGAGATTCTGCATTTCTAACATCTTGCGTCCAACATCGCAACGCAAAGGTTTTAGACATCACATCAATTGGAAAGACAATTGAAAACCCTCCAGTGTAACTTATCAAGAAACCGTCTTTGCCTCGTTTAGGTTTCCCATTTCTGAGCTCTGGATCTTGCAAACTCACATGAGGATACCCACCTACTGCTGCGTAATACCCAACTCGGCCCGGCCACTTCATTCTCTACTCCTTTTACTTCGATAATTCTATCGCATAAAAACAAGGATGACATCTCGGAAAAAAGGATAAATCCAACGAAAGTCCAAACACCAAATCCTCCGATAAAAATATCCAAAAGACGATTCCCAAGATGTTAACTCATGTTTCAACGTTTTCTGATATTTGTATTTCAGAGAAATTCTTCTGTTCATCATCTTCAATCTCAAAAGATTCACATTCTTCAACCCAAATTAGCATTAACGTTACATCGTCATTAACCAAGCGAATATCTTCATTATCCCGTTCCTTATGTACGAATTGATTAAACGATTCACCGTCCACTATCTGTCTAAATTGATTAAGAACTCCATCCAAGTTCGCAACTTCCTCATGCTCCAGAATCCACTTAGCCAAAGCATCAGTCGCTAAGATAAACATATCTCCTGATCGTATCTCGCCTCTAATAAATTGTGGAGCACCTTGATGTCTCTCAGGAAAACTCGCGAACGCCTCAGGGCGAATCGTAAAATCTTCCAATTTTTCTATTAGATAACTCTTAAGCCCAGAATCACTTATATGAAAAAGACAACTATCACCTATAATTACCGCTTGCCACTCCGATATAGTTTTATCAACTTCAAGTCCAATGAAGGTCGAAACAGCAGGTTCTCTGGTATTAAGCGAGTTTGTGAGGTAAAACTGATTGCGCTTTTTAACTCTCTCTTCAACATACTTGTACCATTCCTCTTGAATAGGGACTAACCATTCTTTCCAATTTTCTTGACTTAAAATCAAATCGGTCATCCCACAAAAATGGTTGACGAGGAGTTCCGCCCATTGTTTTGGAAAAAAAGAGCGAGTTGCACCATCCGCAATAGCATAACGGGCGATATTTTCATTTACCTTGACAGCATCCTGACAACTATCAAGATTTTCTGCCTTTTTATGCGTAATGAAATAGGATACTTTTAAAGTTATCATTGCTTTAATGTTCTATCCAGCCTTAATTTTACTATAGTCCGGACACTTTTCTGTAGCATAGGCTGTTAGCCTGTGTTAATGTTCGATAAACGGTGTTATTTTTCGATAGCGAAACCTAACAAACACAGAACACGCTCATACTTATGTTTTTTCAAGAAGTTCGCTACCAATCAAAACTCCGAAAAAATAAAACACTCTGCAAAAAACCATACAGAACGGACAGACATTGTCCAAACTTTAGTGTAATCTGAAAGCGTACAAAGTATTAATCTTGAGGAAAGGGTAAAGCCCGTACCTGTGTTAAACCCAAACTGCCAAATTGTAGGATTCGAATCATTGATTCTTCATTCATGTTATACCCGAAACAACGCGCGCCAGGTTCAAGTGAAAAACCTGCTTCTTCTGCTGCTTTGAACAATTCCGGTGGAAAGGCACTAGAGATGTCAAAGAGATATTCTGCCAACGGTTGGTCTGAAAACTGGTCTGTGTTATGCGGCAACGGTGTTATCGTATTACCACTATTAGAGATATGAAGATTAAAAATCAGAGAAGCTCCATCTGTGGTACGGAGATTCATTATCTTTCTCGCGGCATCCCCAGCTAAATCAGGACGCGTAGCAGCACCATCGGTAATGTTGATAACTATAGGCGGAAAACTGTCGGGTCTATGAGGTATCCAACGTTCAATAATGTCAGCAGCGCGTTGAAAGGCCTCATGCATTGGAGTGCTACCATTCGCTTTCGATTCCAACCAAATCGGTACTTCAGCGTCATATTCAACTAACCCACCAGCCCCATCTGGTGTAAGTTTTTTGACTTTCTTTACCTCAACCATAGCTGACAAAAGTTCCGAAATCATGCCATCAATAACACTATTAACGCTCACACCGTAGCCAATGACGGTAACATGACACCTTTCTCTTATCTCTTCCCCTTCTCGACATGCCAAAACGAGCTCCTCAAGAACACGATTGACAGCAAGAGCTGCTCGTTCTGCTTTGCTTCCATCATTACCGAAAGATTCTGACATAGAAAAAGATTGATCGACCAAAATAATGATACAACCTGGGTTAGATGTCCCGATAGGGACGTTACTATATTCAGTTTTTGATGATGTTCCCGTAAGAACGATGTTCTCTGCCATTTCATCTTCCTCTTTAAGAAGTACACCTTTCTCAAACTCAGAAAGGTCAATTTGTTGAAACCGATTGTGACGCAAATTCTCATAAAAAACCCACGAATCGCGTTCAATTCGTGGCGCAAATATACCAAACGGTGTATCGGTTGCACTAAGGTAACTTTTCAATTGAGGTATCCCATAATTTGCCCCGCCCGGCGATTTACACTCTGCAATAACAACGAACTTTCCGTCTGCTTCACGAAGTACAATATCAGCTGCACGATTATCCGTCCCCATCTGAATTTCACATTCTTTGATGATAGAAAATTTCGAGAATTTCGGTTCCGAAAAATATGCGACAACTTCTTCTACAACTTTATCTTCTGGTTTCATAGAGCCTCCACCCTTCTAACTGACATTTTTGGATGCTATCAAGTTGATTATATCACGCAGATGAATCGGTGTCAAATTTTTTAAACATCACGGTTAGGACCTATCCAATCTTTTAAAGGTGTGTTATACTTTTCTGTATTATGACAAAAATTAACCCATCAGAAGAGAGACAACTGCTATTCGCGGACTATTGCCAATCTCTGTTAGCAGGTTTTCAGAACTTTACACAGACCCACTTGGTTTTCGCTATCAAATTCACACTATATGAACGCACCCCTATCTTTTCAGAATTATGAGACTTTTTCACTGCTGATTGCGTCATTATATTTAAGCGGATTAATGCGCCCTAATAAACGCTCCGTTTTCAGAGGTGTCCAATGAAAAATAGTGATGCTGAACTCATCCAGCGCGTCCTTTCAGGCGATGATACTGCGTTCTCAACACTCATGCGAAAATACCAAAAACCGGTTCACGCACTCGTGTGGCGAAAGATCGGAGATTTCCACATCGCTGAGGATATCACACAAGATACATTCCTAAAAGCATACCAAAAACTGGCGACGCTAAAGGATCCACAATCTTTTGCCGGTTGGCTCTACGTGATAGCGACGAACCACTGCAAAACGTGGCTCCGTAAAAAACGTTTGCAGACGCAACCCTTGGAAACCACCAGCAATGCCGAGTTAGAAAAAGCGACGTATTCCGAATACGTCGTTGACGAAAACGAGCAGACAGCAGCAGAAGTCCATCGCGAAGTCGTCAAGCAGTTACTCGCGAAACTGCAGGAGAGCGACCGGACGGTCATCACGCTCTATTACCTCGGCGGAATGACATACGAGGAGATCAGCAAATTTTTAGGTGTATCGGTCAGCACGATTAAGAACCGTCTCTACCGAGCGCGACGACACCTGAAAAAAGAGGAACCGCTGATTCGAGAGGTCTTAGAGAATTTTCAAATCACGCCAAATCTCACAGCGAACACTATGCGCGAGATTTCGCGTATAAAACCGATTGTACCGTCCAATACTAAACCGATTGTACCGTGGGCAGCCGCCGCTTCCACGGTTGTGGCGATGTTGCTAATGCTCGGCATCGGAAACCAGCAATACGCAATCCGTTTTCAGCAACCCTATAGCCTTGATGCCGCATCGGAAATGACAGTTGAACTCATTGAGACATCCCTTGTACTACACCGTACCACAAAACCCGATACACGGACGCAGATACAAAGTACGAACCCGTCAGATAGAAGCAATAAATCTAAACAGTTATCCAATAACACCGCAGCACGCGTCGCAGAAGCACACGCAGACGAAGCCATCGCAGATTACACAAAATGGAAACTGCCAAAGGAGGCGAAAGTACGGCTCGGAAAAGGCGACATTAATAGGCTCCGATTTTCACCGGATGGCAACGAGCTGGCAATAGCAAGTAGCATCGGAATTTGGATGTATAGCGTGGCAACTGGAGACGAACTCGCACTGCTTACCGGACATACAGCAGGGGTTCGGAATATAGCCTTCTCGCCTGACGGACGAATGCTCGCCAGTACTGCGAACGATAGAACACTCCGATTGTGGGATACCGAATCCGGTCAACAGTTGGCAGTGCTTTCGGACAGACGAATCTCACCGTGGTCAATCGCATTCTCGCATGACAGTACCATGATTGCCAGCGGGATGCACACAATTCAGGTCTGGGATGTTGACACCGGAAATCCAATCGCTACACTCACAGGACATACGGAGTCAATTGGCGCATTGGCGTTTTCAACCGATGGAAAAATCCTTGCCAGTGCATCATGGGACACGTCAATTAAATTGTGGGACATCGCCACAGAGGAACTGTTATCAACACACTCCGGTCAGACATTCGTTTTTTCACCCGACGGAAAGACATTTGCCCTTATAAGCGAGGATCCAGCAACGCAATCACCAGAGATCACGAACGACACATCGCAAGAACCGGATCGCCAAGGTCCATCCATTCGCTTATTGGACACCGCTACAGGAGAACACCTGTCAACGTTCAACGGAGAGACACTGGCGTTTTCACCGGATGGAAAAATCCTCGCAAGTAGAGACACAGATGGGACGATTCGATTGTGGAATCCAGCCACAGGAGAGCAGCTCCGCACCTGCGTTCCACCTGAACTCGCAGATACCAATCAGAGACCCCCTATCGTCCGGCATCCGGCACCACAGAATAATAAGTTGGCATTTTCACCCGATGGGTCTACTTTGCTAAGTCTCAATGATCACCGCACGATTCACACGATTCAATTGTGGAACGTCGCGGACGGTAGACTTCTCTCCACAACAGACACACACGCAGGACCGAGACGAATCTATATGTTTGCCTCGGCGTTCTCGCAAGATAAACCGATCTTCATAAGTGCCAACGAGACGGGAGCGGTTCACATACTGAATACAACGACGGGTGACCATCTCTCTACTTTTACCCTCAAAGGACACGAGGATTGGGGAAGCACATTAGGTTTCTCTGCTGACGGGACAACCCTTATGAGTGTCGGTTCGTTAAGGCAAGGCGACACCGTCCGGTCTTGGGACATCGACGGCAATAAAGAATTCGCACCGATGACGCTGCCACACTTGACTGTGAGCAACGCTTCCACATTTTCACCCGATGGCAAGACTCTCGCCGGTGTGACGGATAATACGAATACCATCGCATTGTGGGACCTTCAAACCGGCACGCAACGCGCGACCCTTGTAGGGCATACTTGGTTCGTCGAAACCATTACTTTCTCCTCAGATAGTGGCCTCCTCGCCAGTGGAGACAGGACAGGCGCGATTTATGTGTGGGACACAGTGTCAGCGCATCGTAAGAAAACACTCAAAGGACATCAGATAGCCGTTAAGGCGTTAGCATTCTCGCCAGACAGCAGCACACTCGCAAGCATGAGCCACCGAAGCCTTCGCTTGTGGGACATTCGCACTAGCACGCTTCGCGCAACCCTCATAGATCAAGAAGACTTAGGACAAGCGGACACGTTAGTGTTGGCGTTTTCGCCGGATGGTAAAATGCTGGCGAGTGTCGGACGCGGTAAAGTGCTTTTATGGGACGCTGAAACGCACGGCTTGCTATCAGAGCTCGCGAGACGCGGCACGCGGATTAACACCTTAGTGTTCTCGCCAGATAGTGCGATGCTGCTCATCGGATGCAGCGACGGAACCATAGAGATGTGGGATACGGATACCTATGCCCTCACATCTACTATCAAACCGCACACGGAGCGGATTAAGGCACTGAAATTCTCACCAGACGGTAGAACCCTCGCCAGTGGAAGTTGGGACAGTACGATCCTCCTATGGCACTGGGCAAGCCTCGCAGCGAAATAGCGGACAGCAGTCAGCCATCAGCCATCGGCTATCGGCGATCAGCAATCAGCACTGTTAACTAAAAACCCACCCGCTCTTATCAAAAAATCACATCAATCACAGTTCAGACAAAGTAGCACTCAGTCGTCTGTTAACAGTCCTTCATGAAACAGAACGTGCTTCATCAAAGCATCTCTTAACTGAATACTGAAAACTAATAACCGATAACTTATTATTTCTTGACAAAAATTTGTAATTTTGTTATATTCTTCAGCAACGGTTCGTTAAGGACCTACACATCTACACAAGTCCGTCTTTCGCGAAGAAAACCACTTTTTACAAATCATCCAAATTTTTGCTATCAAGTAGTTTTGCGCGGACTTGCAAGCGCGTCTCAAAAATCTTCACGCCGCTTGCACAAAATCAATCAATACTAAGGAGTAGTTCCTAAACAGTTCTTTTTCTGTGTTTTTATTGATTTTTCTATGTTTAACGGAAACCAATGTAGGCATTTTGCGGGGTTCGATTCCCCGTTGCCGTATCCAGTAGTCTCGTGCAAAAACCAAGCACACCCGACAAAAACCACGTCGGTTCTAC
>ASZN01000096.1 GCA_000406005.1 Candidatus Poribacteria bacterium WGA-3G | reverse complement strand
AACCGATTCCCTGTCTACAAGAAACGATCTGGTAAATGCTCTTACCAAGCGGACAATGGCGAAGGAACGGTTGAAGTCTATAAAAAGCGGGTCAACCTCCCGAAAATCGGTTGGGTACGCATGCGAGAGGAACTCCGTTGGACGGGTGAAATCACGAAAGTTGTGGTCTCTAAGCACAACGATAAGTGGTATGCCTCTATCACTGTCCGACGGTTAGAGAGTAGCAACTATACACACCAGCCTGCGTTGTTTGACGGTGATAAGCAACCCATGGGTATTGACGTAGGTATCAATACCCTCGCGACCTGCTCTAATGGCGATACCTATTTTACATTGCCTTGTCAGACCGGAAGCATCCGTTCACGGGTGAGCGTAAGGGGCGGTCTGTAAACCATCTCGGTTTTGCTGTTGATGATGCTGAAGGTATCAGAGAACGCTTGCTGGCTGCCGGATATAAGGAAGGTTTTAAAGTTGAACCGCATCCCTACCGAAAACGCATCTATTTCATTGATGCGGACGGTTTCGAATGGGAGTTCGTCGAATACTTCACGGATGATCCAGCGAAACGGAACGATTATTCACAGTGAAAATAAATCCCGTTCGGGACGCAATGCTTGATAAAACTTGTAGGGTTAAGGCACGGTGCTTGCCCTACAAGTTTTTTAGTGCCCTATGTGTCTAAAAAAGTTGAAGATCTGCTGCACCGATAGCAAGAAGGATTATGCTACAGAGTGGCAACTTAGGTTAAGTAGCAGAAACCCAAAGCACAAAGAACCGACTGCCATTTCAGCCTTCGTCAATAGACCAGGTGCAGCTGATGTTACTGTTCTTGTAAAATTGATTGAGTGCTGGCTTGTCAAACCAGAGCTGCATCTCTTTGCTAACAATATGACCGACGCTGCTCACTTTGAGGTAGAGACCACCGGCTGTCCATTCGGGCATGATGTTGTACTGTCCCGTCTGTGCGGCGTAGATGCTGAGCAGTGCCAGCGGCTCCATGGCATCGAGGTTTGCCGTTCTATGACTGTCCTGCAGGAGTTCAGCCACGCTTTTCCCTTCATGTCCCTCTTGTAACGCAGGTTTATCCATGACCTTGCTGTGGAGGATAAAGTCATCCTCAAGCGTGAAAAGACCGCTATCGGGGTGTTGTCTGCCTTGCAGTAGGTTGTCGCCTATCCGCTCCGCCATCGCCAGAAATTCTGCCTTCGGTTCTACTCGGTACAGATCAACAAGCGCAAAGATATAGGCGGGTTCCAAGGCAGTTGTCTCAAAATTCAATGACGGTGGCGCGTTTTTATCGGCACCGATGTCTCCGATGCCGAAGGCTTTGAACATCGTGCGTAGGTAGTCCCTGAACTCAGTTCTGCCTCCAGAGACCCGATACCCACGCGCACAAACGGAGGTAAAGAGCGGTGTGATGTTTTGTGGTAGGAATGCGCCGCCTTCTTTCGCGCCAAAGTATAACTTCGCATCTCTGAAAGGTCCCTGTATCCGAAAATCTGTGAGATCTGTCCCGTCAATAATGATGCTTTTGAGTGTATTGTTTTCCGGATCGTAGGCGGCATTCAGGAAACCGATGATGTGTTGTTCAACTGCTTCCTTGATATGCGCCATTTCGCCGACGCGACCGTACTTTTCGGCATTTTCTACGATTGTCAGCATCCCCATCATCTGGGTAATGGTGTGGTTCAACTGGTTGCCGACATAGACTCTCGGTTCGGTCGCCTGCGGATATTTTCTGCCGAAGACGTTCAACCCGCGTTTGCCACTTTGCGGATGCATCAGATTGGGCCAGATACAGGTCTCTGGGTCGCGCTGTTTTATAATCAGATTTAAGAGGCGTTCTGCCCACATCCGCGGTGCCTCCTCCTGCTTTTGGTAGCCTAAGCTGTAAGCGGCGTAAGCCATATCCAGTGCGACACTGATAAACGAGAGATCGCCACTGATGTCGGGTGGTTTGTATCCGTTCCAAGGTCTGTTCCAGGTATTGGCATGATCGACCTGCTTTTTGAAATCACCGTGTCGGTTGTAGTGTAAGGCATCCCAATCCTTGATATTCGCTTCCCAGATACCCTTCATCAGCATCTCGCCACGGTCCGGGTTCACGGCTCTCAGCAATTCCCAGTAGGGGTATACGTCCTCTATTTCGTGGACAACGCCTTTCATGCCGTATCTATTACCGGTTACCAAATCCACATAGCCGTGTCCGCCCCAATGTAGAACGCCACTTTCTGGATACCAGTAGTGGTTGAACATGTATTCGGCGGCGGCTCCAGCGGCATGGACATACTTGCCATCCCCGGTGAATTGGCTTACAGAGGCAAGCAACCGCATCAGGTTCTGTTGGTTTTGAAAGAAACTCCAGACCGTTGGTTTGGGTTCGGTACCCGTGCGGTGGGATGTCATAGACCTGGGTGCCTTCAAGGGGTCGGTATGAAGGCAATCGGCAAGAAGCGGCATATCTTTACCACTGTATCTATCTCTCCCGTATTGAACAACTGTATCTGCGAAGAGACTGGCGGCTTTTAGAAAGCGGTTGCTGTCTATTTCGTCGGGATGCAATCGGTTTCTGCCAATCCATCGATCCAATCGATTAACGTTCATGTAATCTCCATGCTACTGTTTTGCTTGTTCCGTTTATGGTTATAGTAAAACCGAAAATTAACTATACACTCGCAAAGAGCGGGGTTACAAACCCCGCCTGCAAAGGTGGGGTTGTTACTATCCCGAGGTGTAATATTCCTTCAAACTCTACTATAATACTTGGATTATGTTATCACGACTATTTCCTTTTTACAATCTTTTTGGTGTGGATGTGGTAGCGAAAAGATGCACATCTTTTTCTATGTATGTTATAATTTGGAGAAATCGTGTCATTGATGGTTGTTGTAAGAAGGGATTTGCGCCGCTCATGCGGTCAAACGATTTCATAGCATTGCTCAACATAAAAGAGGAGAAATCAAATGAACGCGAAAACCGGTTTGATATTAACTTTAGCGATCTTGGTTTTGCAGGCGAATCCCCTTATGAGCCAAGTTGTTGAAGACGGATTGGTTAGTTACTGGAGTTTTGATGCTGCAGACGTTCGAGGCAATATCGTTAAGGACCTTGTCGGGGGTAATGATGGAACAATTGTAGGCGCACCTAAACAGGTCAAAGGCAAAATCGGCGAAGCGTTTGAATTCGGCGGTCAACCTGATGCTGTTAATGTTTCCTCACCGGCCAATGGGAGTCTGGATTTTGGTGAAGACACGGATTTTTCTATGATGGCATGGATCAAAGTTGAGAAACCACCAGAATTGGACGGCGCGCAGTCTACAATTGTTAGCAAGGGAGATGGTGGTAACAACGCCAGGATCCTCTGGAAAATTATTACGACGCAAGTGAATGTGACGATTGCGAACGAAGCCGGGGCAGGTCCGAAAGTGGTCTTTAATTCAGACAAGGAAGTGGTCGATGGAAAATGGCATCATGTCCTCTTTGTGGCAGACAGATCGGATGCGACTCGCATCTATGTTGACGGTAAGTTAGACGCTGAAGAAGGAGCGTCTGAAGGCACAGATATTACCACAGAATCTCCGTTGTTTATCGGTGCATCTGTCCGAATCGGCGAAGCCACCCGAAGATATTTTGAAGGGCTAATAGACGAGGTGGGTATCTATGATCGTGCGCTGACAGATGATGAAATTAAGCAGAACTTCAATTCAGAAGGACTTGCAGTCAGTCCTCTAAAGAAACTTGCTATCGCCTGGGGCGAGATAAAGGTTTTGAGGTAAGGTTGAACCTAACCTTGCTGTGATTCAATTTTTCTTCTATTTTGGCTCCATGTTATAACGGCGGATCCGAACACGGCAAAGCCGAAGAGCATAAACGGCATCTGCCACAAAAGGAAACTCATGTGCGTGTGGATATAGGAGTGTGCCTTGAAGATGACGAACCACGATAAGGGGGCTAAGATTGAGAACCATGTTGCCGAGATTAAGGCAATGAAGGGTCGTTGTCGCTCTGTTTGCATTACTTTATTGCTACGCCAAAACAGCAGCGCGGACATCGCTATGAAGAGAACGATCAGATAGTAATAACGGATTTTCAGTAGGAAGTTAGAGACGAAGTTGTTAGAGATAGATAGGTAGTTGTTGAGGTCAAAGAAAACACCGTTCATATAGGTAATGACCACGCTTAACGTACCCGCGTTCAGACTGGCAGCATATACCGGTGGAAAATCTTCCGCTTCTCCGTAAGTGCGTTTACCGAAAGACCAGATTACATGTGCAACGCCGTCCATGAACCCGTCCTTCGCAGCACCGATCTGGAAACATAACAGGATGAGACTGAAAAAAATTGCCACACCTGAAGCGAGTCCGGCTACAAGCGACCATTTCAGGCATTGGTGACCGTTCCACTTGTCGAGAACGGCATAGTAGACGAACGGCACCAGCATCATGACCAG
Organism: Candidatus Poribacteria bacterium WGA-3G; assembly: GCA_000406005.1. GTDB lineage: Bacteria > Poribacteria > WGA-4E > WGA-4E > WGA-3G > WGA-3G. Next base: position 9,949 of record ASZN01000096.1, on the reverse strand, counting down.
CGTGGTGGTGATATACTCGAAGCCGTTGATGAAGCACTTGATGAAGACCGCGATGGCGATCAGGATGCCGAACCTGATGTGTTGTCGGTTCAAGGTTTTTCTGTGGTGTTTGAGGAAGTACAGTACCACAATCATCGGCAGGTAGAATGCCCATAGACTCCACCAGAGATTCTTACCGAAGACTGTCAACCATTGGGAGAGCACCGCCGAACCAGTGACGTATATCGCGACCCACCCACCGAATTCTTCATAAAACCAGCCTATGATTGTAGTCAATGCGATTGCAGAAAGTAGAGCTGTTAGGACATAGAATAACTTTAATTTGCTTTCAGGCGAAAACGGAATGAATCTATCCAATAGACTGAAAATCATGCTTTGTCCGCCGGGTTGGGACATGTACGTTGAAAATGTATCAAAGGAGCCTTTGTTTAGATAGGCAGCATATTGATTGTCAATCTGATTTGAAGTTATCCATTCTTGTTGGATGTTCGTCGTTGTTCCCGCGCCATTGAGTCCACCTGCTGAGAAGATACCGTCTTGACCGGATTTGACCATTCTGCCAATTACAAGGCTTTCGGTGTCTCGCTGGTGATTGGCAAACCATTGCTGTTCTGCGACATGCCATAAGTTAAAGAGAAACCCGAAAAATAGGAGCAAGGTGGGGATTGCCCAAACGGCTATCTTCTTTGCGAGTGTTGATTGACTGAGGTGTTTGAATTTCATCGTGATACTATTTCTGAAATTATGGCTTTAGGATGCGGAAATAGAACCAGCAACCCATCCGAAATGATTAATCAAACTGGCGTTAATTTAAGAGCATATATTATCAAAAATCCTATTTTTAGTCAAATGTTGAAGATCTGTTCGGTATTGGAAAAGAAAATTTTTCTCACAACACAATAAGAAATCTTCATGGACATAATTTATCTTGGAAATAATTTATTATATTATTAGTCGCAAACGACTCATAATATATAATTTGACTAATAAATTGAATTGCCGTATTATAACCAAATATAGTATGAGTTGTAGTGGTTTCTGCTGTTTGTACTTTTTAAGAAAAGAGGGAAACCGTACAACTGACAAAAATAAAAGCAGCATCACCAGCAGCCATTTTCGTCTCTGCACAACAGAGAGCGATCCTAGTGTTCTGTCCACACGCAAATGATGGCTAAAGGTGTTTGTAGGGGGTTTTTGCTTGGGTGTTTCTTCAGGGTTTCCCCGCCCGATATATCAATCATTTATGACTTGACAAAGCACTAGAGATTCTCAAGCAAGCGCGTGCGCTTGAGAATCCTGCGGATGTGCCGTTTATCCGTCTGGTGCTCTCCATAGATGAAATCGAAAAAGCCGGTGATGCCGCGGAAGGGTCAATAACTTTTACCGATTGGCTCGCGACAGCCGATACCCCGGTAATCAAGCGTTTGTAGAGAAATATACAGCGCGATATGGAAACGAACCGAGTGTCTGGGCGGCACAGTCTTACGCGGCTGTTCATATCTTTGCCAAGGCACTTTTAGACGCAGCATCCATAGAACCGACCAATATAGCAACCGCACTCGCTCAAATCAATGATTTTGACACCATCTTAGGGAAGTTTTCATTTGATGCAAACGGGGACGCAATCTATGATCCGGTCACATTGATCGTCAAAAATGGGAAACTTCAAGTGTTTGAGTAAACCGTATTTTATTTAAAGGATAGGGTATCGTTGCACGCAAGGTCTCTCGCGATAGGTGGACGCGCGTAGAGAAAATATCCACCACTTTGCTGTTGCAAAATAGCGTTTCACTATACGTCTTGCGGGGAGACGCAAAACCCTCGCACCTAAATAATTTTTGGAGGTTTTCATTATGCACATTAAAATTATGCACCATTTTTCATTTTTTATATTTCTGTTGTCTGTATGTCTTTTTTCCCTTTTCCTAAGCAATACCGATGCACAAACCGAGAATGACCCAACTCCTCCATCCTCTCAATTCATCTACACTTATGAGAGTATTGATGTTCCGGGTGTAGACTTTTTAGCGTTGACGGCGAGTAGCGACTTTGAGGATTACGCNGGCTACACGCGGCGTGCGGATGGTGAAAAAATGGTTGGATTTACCCTCATAGACGGCGTTTTTACGACGTATGACTTCCCCGGTTCCCAGAACACTTACTTCTATGCGTTGGGTAATAATGGATTAGCTGCGGGACACTACGAAGATAGTGAGGGGCTTCATCACGGTGTCATCTTAGAAGAGGGTCAGTTGCGGCGATATGATTTCCCGGGTGCCATCGAAACGGAGATATACGGTATTAGTGATGCGACGGGTGCACTGACAGGGAATTTCACAGATGCCTCTGGCATTCGGCGTGGATTCTCAGGCGAGGTCATCGTCGAAGTTCCCGGTGCATCGGCAACTTTTGCCGGTTTTACGAACACAAATGGCGTTGTCGTGGGGAGCCACATAGATGCTGAAGGGGTCTACCATGTTTATGTACGCACCCCGGATGGCAATTTTACATCCATCAAGCCGCCAGGTGAGGGTGTCATTGAAGACGTTTTTCTGACAGGTGTCAACGATACATGGACTTTCGTTTACCGTATCCAATTCGTAGGTGGTATCCCGCTTGCAGGTGTCGGCTCCTTCTCGGCAGGCTCAGTGGAACTGCGGTTTCCAGGGGCGTTATCAACCCAGGCGTGGAATATTAATCAGGACGGCTCCATCGTCGGATACTATGACACCGAGGCTGGACGCAGGCACGGCTTTATCGCCAGACTCGCCACAGAGGACACCACGACACCAGTTGACATGGAACCTGAAGCCACTGGCGATGAGGACCTGTACACTTTTGAGAGTATTGATGTTCCGGGTGTAGATTTTCTATCACTCACAGCGAGTAGCGATTTTGGGGATTACGCGGGTTACACGCGAAGTGCGGATGGTAAAAGAGATGTCGCCTTTACCCTCATTGATGGTGTCTGGACGACGTATGATTTCCCCGGCTCACAGAACACTTATTTTTATGCCCTCGGTAATGATGGACGCGCTGCCGGACACTATGAGGATCATGACGGTCTCTACCACGGTATCGTCTTAGAAAATGGTGAGTTGCAGGAATACAACTTCCCGAATGCTGTTGAAACGGAGATATACGGTATTAGCGATTCGACGGGTGCACTGACAGGGAATTTCACAGATGCCTCGGGCATTCGGCGTGGATTCTCAGGAGACACGATCATTGAGCATCCCGATGCATTGGAAACATTCTCCGATTTCGTGAACTCAAGCCAGCAGCTTATGGTGGGGAGTTACATAGATGCTGAAGGTATCTATCATCCTTATGTTCGTTATTGGAACGGCACGTTTACTACGCTTGACCTTCCAGATGCAGAAAGACTGGAATACTATTTTGTCCACGGTATCAATGACGCGAATAATACCGTTGCCCGATCCAAAGCCGTGGGTGATGTTCCTCGCACTTATGTTGGTCAATTTGGCGTGCCACGTGAATTGCGGGTTCCGGGCAGCGTGAGCACGGAGGGGTGGAATATCAACCAGGACGGCTCTATCGTCGGGCACTATGACTCGGCGGATGGACGCAGACACGGGTTTATCGCAAAACCGGTTACCAAGGAAGTAAGCGATCAATTTAGCAACGTCTTCAACGTCACACTCTCTAAAGGGTTGAATATGCTCTCTCTACCGTTGGCACAACCGAAACCGATGACTGCCAAATCATTTGTCGCTTTGACAGGCGCGACAACCGTCATAACGCTGGATGCGTTAAACCAGCGGTTCGTCGCGTGGACACCGAGTGCACCCAACGACGGATTTCCGATTGAAGGTGGCAAGGGCTATATCGTTAATGTCCCCCAGCAGCGCAACTTTGCTTTCATTGGCGCACCTTGGACAGATCAAACAGAAGAGGCTGCTGCAGCACCTACACCTGTCATATCACAGACACAAGCAGCGTGGGCGTTTGTTGTCAGTGGACACTTGGAAGGTAAACCTGCACTTGACGGCTACCAAGTCAGCGTCCATAACCTCAGAACGAACAACACGATAACCACACCTGTGCAAGGGGATTACTTCGCTGCGGCAACTGCCGATTTGACGCGGCGCAGTGTTGTCCAAGTGGGAGACGTGATTGAAGTACGCGTTATCGGTTTAGATGGAAACTTTGAATCGCAAACCCGCAGCTTTAAAGTGACTCCTGAGCATCTGGCAAACGCTGTCTTGTCTGTTAGACTTGATAATATAGGTCAACCGATGCAGCATCTGTTGTTGCAGAACTACCCGAACCCGTTCAATCCGGAGACATGGATTCCGTATCAACTCTCACAAGACAGTCCTGTTTCAATATCTATTTATGGGACAACCGGCAAGTTGATTCGCACCCTTTCGCTCGGTATCCAATCCGCAGGCTTTTATAATAGTCGGGGACGCGCTGCGTATTGGGACGGCAGAAACGCTGTCGGTGAACCTGTCGCAAGTGGTGTCTATTTCTATACATTGACCATAGGCGACTTTACTGCCACGCGTAAGATGTTGATACGGAAGTAAATTGTAAGGCGTCCTGCGGAGAGACGCAAAACCCCCGCGCTCACAAAGGAAAAGTACAGATTTATGAACGATTTAACGAAGTTTATCCGAACTATACCTGACTTTCCGGAGCCGGGGATTGCCTTTAAAGACATTACGCCACTTTTAGCGAATGCACCTGTTTTCAATGCTGTTATTGAGGTCTACGCAAACCATTATAAAAATGAGGGCGTTGACATCATCGCAGGCCCCGAAGCGAGAGGGTTCATTTTCGCTTCGGCACTCGCGTATCGGATGGGGGCAGGCTTTGTTCCTGTACGTAAAAAAGGGAAGTTACCCTACGACACCTTTGAAGTGACCTATGCCCTTGAATATGGTGAAGACACACTCACGATTCATCAAGACGGTTTTCCGAAGGGGAGCCGCGTGCTTTTATGCGATGATCTGTTAGCGACGGGTGGAACGCTTGCCGCAACAGCAGGTTGTGCATCGAAGCGATGCGGCGACGCTTTCAGCACACGTTCATCAGTTTACGCTGCCGATGCGACAGTGTATACGGATGGGTGGCGCGGATATAATCCTATAGGCGCGTAGGGGATGGGCGACCCAGCCCCTACGAGGGAGAATGTGGGGGTATACCGTATGGCAATATGGCGAATGCTGATTTGGAAATAACCTACCGGCATTCCTCACGGAATTGAAATACAAGCGCGTGATCCGATGTTAGATGAGATTCTTAACGACCGGTTTCTGCGTAGCTGACGTGCGGTGGATTACGAATGAGGAGGCGGGTTTTTCGCCCGAATATTTTGATGAAAAAAATAAACATTCGAGGTTTCTCAACGCCCCTGATCATCGGGGCAGGTATCTTTGTTGCCCTGACAGGGCTGATCATGTTCTTCATCACAACCGACCCGTTCAGGTTCGCGCATGAGTTGGTTGGCATTAGCTTTGCAGTTGCTATTGTGCTTCATATCTTCAGCAATTGGCGACCCTTCAAGCGATATTTCTCGCAACACCGTGCTGTGATCATTATAGCTTTGGCTTGGTTGATAGGTATCAGTTTGGTCGCGACATCGGCATTTCGGGAGCCCGTGGATGCAGAGGAGGTCGTTGTAGAGCGTATCGAGCAAACGTCGATTCAACTGCTCGCACCCGTCGTGGGCAAGACCCCTGAGATGTTGACTCGGCACCTCTCGGATGCGGGGTATAGTGTTGATGATCCGAGAATAACGCTTGAAGAAATCGCTGAACAGCACGAGGTAGACACGGAGGTAATTCTGTTGTCGGTGTTTCACTAATATCCTGCTTTGCTTCAGCGGGGGACTTCCAATGGGCGTTATCACTTACCATTCACAGATTTGGTGCTGGAATGGTAAGTGATAGCACACCTCTTATGACCCGCGTTTTTCGCCGGGTTTGCGGCGATGTTTTGATGCGTAACTATCGCCTTCAGCATCGTACGAAACGAACACCTGTCCGTCATCTACAACCAGTCGCGGTACCGTCCGGTGGCGACCATCGCGTTCGGGACCTCGCATGACAGCGAATTGTTCCTCGGTCATATCTTCGACCATATCGCCCCACCGGTCCTGCGGATCAATCACACCGCCGCCCCAATTGACATTTTTCGACTGATACTTAATCAGGACGCCACGTCTGGGGATCGGATTCTTCCATGCCAAGGCACCGTGTGTGCAACCGCCGTCCATGAAGAAGAGGACATCCCCGGCTTTCATGACGGGTTGTACCACTAAACCCATTGTATCGTCGCAGGTCCGAATGCCTCGTGGCATGGAATACTGCGTTTTGTGGGAGCCGGGTACACATGCGAAACCGCCGAGTCCGGGTTCGACATCGCGTAACTGCCATGTAATCGTGACGGTCTCGGCATAACTGCGTCCGTTTTTGAAATCATAACCGCGTGATGGACTCATCGGTTCATTGCCATCGTGGAGTGAGTGCCCAGATGTGCCTTCAACGGCACAGAATACGGTCGCGCCGCCCGTACGATAGCCGTTACCGCCCATCCAATTGAGTCGCTGCACCACAGTAGGATGCGCAATCATGCGACGGAAGGGTTCGTTATAAGGATCCGGCAGACTTAACAGACCGGATAGGAGCGGACGACCTGTACCGGCTTGACTGACCGATCCACCTGCGAGTTCACTGCCGACAACGATGCGATCTTGGAATTTATCGACCGCTTCATTTGCCTCTGCCAGCCACTGCTCATCCATCACACCGCGCACCACGAGATAGCCGTTCAGATCCCAAAAATAGAACTCTTTCTCATCAATGCCTGAGTTCGGGTCGCGCATATAAATTGACGGATGAACGATGGACGAATCTTCTTCCACCCATGTATCTTCGCCATCTGTATTTATCACAGGTGGTGGACTTGAACCTTTGTACCCAGGGACATACATGACCGCCTTTTGCGCTGGCGTTGCTTCGTCTGCCCATCCCGGCAAAGATTCGGTTTCGGAGTGGGGTCCAACTGGATTGGATTGGATGGCTGCACGCGCGGCATACCAATAACTCAACAACCTTTTCGGTTCGTCTTTCCAGGGACGAACGCCTTGGAGTGTCGGTTCCGCGATTAAGAATAGGTCGCCTGCCTTGAATTCTGGCTGCAGCACGACTTCCATATCATCAACGCCGATTGCCAAGTCGTTGGGTGTTTCGACATTGCTCTTATGGCTTGCCTGAACGACGACGAGTCCACCGTCGCCGTCTTCGATGTCGTCCAACACCCAAACCGCTTTCACGCCTTGGCAGCTTCTCCTATCCTTTTGGATGCGGTATGCCAAGGACGGGTTTCTCGGTTCATCGCCGCCGGTGAGTGTTAGACCGGTTTCATCTTCTCGCTGCCCCAACAATCGCGGTGCCTGATCGAGTCGGAAACCGTGTCCGATGATCTGGTTCAGATACCACACCAACGTCGGATGTACCAGTAAGTCTCGGAACAATTCGCGGTTCGGACTGTCGCCCCCTAACAACATCTCGCTCTCACCAAATCCGTTTAATGCCTCGTTGAGTGCCGCTACCTCTTCCTGACTGAGAACGCCGGGAATGTGTAGGTAGCCTGCCACATCAAAAGCGTAATTATCTTCGTTAGTCATGAGTTCGTTAGCCATCTGTTCCCCCTATGTCAATAAGGTATTGTCAACTGCAGTATTAACACATATTCGCTATAGCGTGTGTCTTATTGCTGCCAAAGCAATAGCATTTCTCAATGGGATTATTATGGCATAGTTGCCCCGCTTAATCAATAAGCAATTTCAATTCTTATAATTTTGGTGTTGTCTTAATCGGAAAAATTCTATATAATTCCTTTAGAGTGGCGGAATATGTACTAAGGAGTTGATAAATGAAAAAAGTCTTTGTGATATGTCTACTGTATTTCGGAGTCACAGCGATAGGTTGTGAAACATCTCCGCCGGAAGGAATGGTGCTGATTCCCGCTGGCGAGTTTCAAATGGGAAGTAACAATAACGGAGCAAAAAATCTTTTAACAGGGGATGACCCACCCATGGATAACGAAATAGTAAAGCCACCTCTTTTACAAAACCCTCTTGATAAAGGATATGACCACCCAAAACAAGCTCCCAATCCCCTTGATGGTCTGGATCTGTCCGAATTTGAGCGGGAACGTGAAAAAGGATATGACCAAGAAAAGCCTGTTCATACCGTTTATGTGGATGCATTTTACATAGATACGTACGAAGTGACGAATGCGGACTATACAGCGTTTCTTAATGCAAAGGGCAAACACGCTGAGTCTGTTGACGCGTGGTTGGATATTGAAGATTGGTATGTACACATTGAACTTGTAAATGGTGTCTATCGTGCGAAAGCAGGATATGAGAATCACCCTGTTGTGAACGTGAGCTGGTATGGCGCGATGGCTTACGCAAAGTGGGTTCGTAAGCGTCTGCCCACTGAAGCGGAGTGGGAAAAAGCAGCACGGGGTGGTTTAGTCGGTCTAAACTATCCGTGGGGGAACAGTATAGATTTTAACAGGGCGAACTACGAGGAGCATATTAGGGATACCACGGCTGTAGGTAAGTATCCAGCGAATGGGTACGGTCTGTATGACATGTGTGGGAATGTGTGGGAATGGTGCTTGGACGAGTACGATGCGGATTTCTATACGCGTTCTCCGAGTCAGAATCCGGTGTCGGGTGCGAACAGTATAGACTGGATAGTGGATAACTATACCGGAATTAAAGGTTCCCGCGTCTTGCGCGGCGGATCCTGGCTCAGTAAGGCACAGGATGTGCGTGTTACCACTCGCGGCAGCCTTACGCCAGAAAGTACGGGTAGAGGCAGTGGTTTTCGTTGTGCAAAGTCTGTATCTCCTTAGTTCTTTGCTGCTTTACCCCTTGTGCTTCCAATTTGCTACCCAGATTGGAGACCATGCAAAAATTAGTCTGATAGCAAACCGGTATGGTTATTCTGCAAGAATGGATGAATTTCGTCAGAAATACTGTCAATGGGACCAATACCTTCGCCAAATTATCCGGGCCTAATTTGGCGAAGGTATTGTCTTATGACACAGGCTAACAGCCTATGCTACAAATCCGTGTGAATAATGCCTCTGTCAAACAATTAGCACAAGTCGTTAGATATATCATTATATCTCGTCTTTTTTTCCGGAATGATGCTGTCGTTTAAATTTTTCGACTACCGTTTATTACACTGCGAGAGCGAGAACCTGTCTGATTTTACCACGACTTTCTTCTATTGGGTAACAGTCGTCGGCGACGGTTCGGAAGTAATCTATTGACTTCCGACTGACTTTTGTTCGATCTCGTATGATCCCTACAGAGCGAAAATCAGGGATATTCCATGCTTTAAATTCATAGAGAGCGATTGTTGCTTGATTGACCTTTCTATCCGTGGACAAGGCGTAGACGAAAAGCGGCGTTCTCATCCCATTTATTCGGCAGTTTACTTTATATCTACCCTCAGGATCATGTTCTTCGTGAAACCAGTCCAATTCGATACGATCTTTTAAAACGACGCTATACATCATCTCTTTAAACTCACTCATGAATGTTTTTCCGTGGGCATTTTTCCAAGGTATAGATGTCACGCTTGTTATCTTCAGCAGTGCCTGCGCAAATGCGTATAGCGCATTTCCATAACTGGTATCCCTAATTTCAAATATCAATTCGCCGTCTCGATTCTTAACTCCGAACGCAGAAAGTGCTTTTGATATAATATCTTGACGGATACCTCTAAAGAGTTGCTGCTCCTCGATGTCATAGGTTAGATGCATGTAGGTATGCCCTTCATCAGAAAGTATCCACCGTTGTGTAGGACTTAACAAAACCTCAAGAATGTGATAGAATCTACAAAAACCTATAAAACTCTACACTGTTCTTTGATTTCTGCCATACTTCCTGCTT
>ASZN01000095.1 GCA_000406005.1 Candidatus Poribacteria bacterium WGA-3G | reverse complement strand
CCGACACTCGTCTATCCCGAATCAGACGGAGAACCGATGGCAGAAACACCGAAACATCAGCAAGTGATGATAGATTGCATGGATATCATGCGAAGCCATTTCCGCGGGATCCCAGATGTGTATATCGGCGGAAATATGATGATGTATTACGAGGAGGGGAATCCTCGGAAGAGCATCTCCCCGGATGTGTTCATGGTTCGTGGTGTGTCTAAACAAGAATTCCGGACATATAAGACATGGGAACAGCAGCCGACGCTCGATTTTGTGTTAGAAGTTGCGAGTCCGAGCACATACACGCGAGACTTCAACGAGAAGATGGAGATTTACGCCAAGATTCTGAAAGTCAAAGCGTATTGCATCTATGACCCGTATCACGAGATTGATCCCTATTTCGTTGGGTTCCGGCTTGTCGGTGAAACTTATGAAGATATACCGTTTGTGAACGGACGGATCCCTTGTGAAGTGTTGGGCTTAGAGTTAGGTGAGCATGAGGGTGTGCTGCGTTTATATGACCCTGTTAAGTCGGCGTGGTTATATCCGTCCGGAGAACGTTTGGATAAGGTGGTGTCTCGTCTGGAAGAAGAATCCCTGGCACGACAGGAGGCGGAATCTCGTGCGCAACACGCCGAAGCCGAACTCGAAAAGCTACGCGCAGCACTTCAACGTCTGGAAGCAACCGAATAGGAGATTGATGGTGAAAACCGGCAAATACCTCTCTTTAGTCCTCCTGATAGGCATCGGATTAGCGTTTGCAACAGCAGACGCACAAGAAAACCTTGCACAAGAGGTGTCCGCTATCCTTCAGCAAAGCTGCCTCATTTGCCACGGACCACACGGTCCTTATACCGAAGAACTCGTCATCCAAAGCAGCCAAGAATTGATTGATACCGGGAAAGTTATTCCCGGAAACCCTGATGACTCCGTATTCTATCAACGGCTAATTGAGACCGCTGTAGAAAAACGGATGCCACTCGGGCAGCCACCCTTGCCTCCTGCGGCGATTCAGACGATCCGACAATGGATTCAAGTAGGCGCGCCGGATTGGAACGCTTTTGCCAGAACTGACATCGACTTCATCACAACCGAAGAAATGCTGCAGACGATTGAGAACCACGTTGCATCTCTTGATCCGTTTGATCGTTCCTTCGCACGCTACTTTACGTCAACACATCTCTATAACGCAGGCGAAGATTTGGAGACACTAAATGCTTATCAACGGGCACTCTCGAAACTCGTGAACAGCCTCTCTTGGGGACGCGAGGTTACCAAACCACAACCTATTGATTCAGAAGCGACGATCTTCTATATTGATCTCCGAGACTACGAGTGGGAAATCGGGACCAACCGATGGACGCTGATTGAAACAGAATATCCATATAAGGTTGCGTTCGACGCACCGACACAAACAGCGCTCCATCAAAAACTAACGAACCTACGCCAAGAAATGAACTGTGAGGTGCCGTTTGTTCATGTAGATTGGTTTCTTTCAACCGCTTCATTGCCGCCACTGTATCACGACATCTTGGACCTTCCGCTAACGGATCGGGAGCTGGAAACACGTCTTGAGGTGAATGTCGTTGAAAATATCCGCAATGCGCCAGGGCGGCGCGTCTGGCGTGCAGGATTCAACAACTCCCGTGTCTCAAAAAACAATCGTGTTGTGGAACGGCACCGCTCTCGATACGGTGCCTATTGGAAAAGTTACGACTTTGCAGGGAGTGTCGGCACACAGAACATCTTTACACATCCGCTTAATTTTACACACGACGGTGGCGAGATTATCTTCAATCTGCCGAATGGATTGCAAGCATACTATTTGGCAGATGCCGGTGGCAATCGCCTTGATGCCGCACCACCAGAGATTGTTCAGAATCCGGCCACGAGCGACTCGACTGTCCGAAACGGACTCTCCTGCATCGGTTGTCATACAGAAGGCATGAAGCCATTTGAAGACGAGGTACGGAGTGTTGTTGAACAGAACGAGAACCCACCATTTGACAAAGACAGCGTGTTGCGACTTTATGTCGAAAAAACGGTGATGGATGCGCTTATTGAAGAGGACACTGACCGTTACCGACAGGCACTTGAAGCGACAGGCGACATATTTGGCGGTATTGAACCGGTTCAGCGATTCCACGAGGCGTTTCAAGCACCACTAAGTGCGTCGGACGCTGCAGCTGCAGTCGGATTAGAAACTGAGGTGTTCCTTGGAAAGATACGTGGGAATGTGAGTTTACAAAACCTCGGATTGCAGGTATTGGCAAATGGCACGGTAAAACGGGATGCGTGGACATCCAACTTTGACGATGTGATTTCTGCCCTGAATACCCCTGATAGCACCCTGCCTCCAGTCGTGCAACGTCCAGAACTTATCCCCGGAGAGTCTGTTAACATTCCGGATCCAAACCTTCGTGCAGCAATTGCAGAAGCACTTGGCAAGGGTGATACTACAGTTGTTTCAATTACAGCAGAGGAGATGGCAACGTTAAATAACCTTGTTGCGAACGATAGAAGCATTCGCGATTTGACAGGGCTTGAGTACGCTATAAATGCTTTATGGTTTACACTTGAGAGAAACCAGATATCTGATTTATCACCCTTAGCTGGATTAGAGAACATTAACGCACTTGATTTGGCTTACAACCAGCTATCCGACCTATCGCCGCTGTCCGGATTAATCAACTTGATAGAGTTATCTATCTACAGTAATCCCGATATAACCGACTTATCCCCTCTTGTAGATTTAAAAAATCTAACCGATATAGCACTTGTAGGCAGCAGCAAAATGTCAGACTTATCCCCTCTTGCAGGATTAGTCAACCTAAAGAGAATCACGATATGGGGTAGCCCAATATCAAACCTTTTACCTCTTTCAGGTCTAACACAATTGGAAAGATTAAATATTTGTGGTGCAGACGCACCAGATATCGCGCCTCTGGCAAAGTTAACAGGATTAAAAGAAGTGTATCTTGTTTCAAATGGTATCTCGGATGTATCGCCTTTGTCGGACTTAACGAATTTAACACGGCTGAGTCTTGAAGATAATAATATCTCGGATATATCTCCATTAGCAGCACTAACCAATCTGAAATGGTTAGGACTCCACCACAATTCAATATCAGACTTTTCACCTTTAGCAGGGTTACCCGAGACAACAACCATTTCACGTGCTTTTAACCCAGGGGTACCGACAGGCGGCCCGAAAATAGAAGGCCCCTGGTTATGGGTCACCGTTCCAGGCGAACGCCTTGATGATGACAACACTGATTTACTTGCAGAAGCAAGTGCAGGCACTATCACCGAACAACAGGTCGCAACCAACGGTGTTATACAGGGAAAATCGGTCGGAAAAAACCTGTGGACACAAGGAAAAATCGCACCATCCGGTGAGACTAACATTATTGATATGTTAGATGAGATTGGTAGTGAAGCAAATACAGATGACAATCGTATTATCTACGGTTCTGTTATTTTAGAGTCACCACATGAACAGAACACCAACATGTTTTTTGGGTGGGGGGATCTAGGTAAAATCTGGCTCAATGGCGAGTTGATTTATCAATCCCTGATTTGGCGTCGTGCTGGGAACTATCATGATTTTTTCTCTGTTACTTTGAAACAAGGAACAAATGTCTTGTTAGTCGTAATTGACGACTGGGAACACTCGTACGGGTGGAGCGGCTTTTTCGGTTTTGAAGAAGGCACGGAGTATACCGTATCAACGGTATCAACAAAAGCGCGTGTTGGATACGTTTTCTCCAAGTCTGCAATCCATGTTGATGATACATTTACTCTTGACCTCAACGCAGAAGAGGTTGCGGATTTAGCTGGATGGCAATTTGATATTGCGTTTGATCCAGCAGTGCTTGAAGCAGTTGAAGTCAACGAAGGCGATTTCCTCAAGGAAGTCGGCAGAACGACTTTCTTTCAAGGTGGCACTATTGATAACACCACAGGTAAAATAACCGGTCTCAGTACTGCACGGATTTCCGAAAGTGGTGTCAGTGGAACAGGTACGCTACTCTCTGTAACATTTAAAGCAAAAGCAGATGGTGAAACCCAAATAACACTGGAAAACTTTGAGTTGGGTGCTATCAGCGGTGATATCATTCCTTCCGTTCCGCCCGAAATTATCATCACCGTCGGAGATCTACCGCCGTGGGATGTTAACCAAGATGGGCGTGTGAGTGTTTTAGACCTTATTCTCGTGGCGAAGGATTTGGGAGTGGACACACCTATCAACTTACGGACTGACGTAAACCGAGATGGCATAATCAACATCCAAGACCTCATCATTGTTGCACAACACCTCGGTGAATCAACCGACGCTGCGGCACCCTCCGTTATTGCAGCAATAAACAACGGAGAACTAACCCCTGCGATGGTCCAAGCATGGATAGCACAAGCACAAATTGAAGATGATGGCTCCATTGCCTTCCGACAAGGCATCGCCAACCTTGAGCAGCTGCTAACACTGTTCATCCCAGAAGAAACCGCTTTACTCCACAACTATCCGAACCCGTTCAACCCAGAGACATGGATACCGTATCAACTCGCTGAATCCGCTGATGTTACCTTGACGATCCATTCCGTGAATGGGACTGTGGTCCGAACGTTGACATTAGGCTATCAACCTGCTGGCATCTACCAAACCCGCAGCCGTGCGGCGTATTGGGACGGAAAAAATGAGGTCGGTGAACCCGTCGCCAGCGGTGTCTATTTTTACACACTCACGGCAGGCGATTTTAACGCCACCCGAAAAATGTTAATAAGGAAATAGTATCAAATGACTATGCCATTACACTCCCCCTGACTATTTAGTTTTATAGTTTGGAAACTTATTTTCAATATCCATCCTGCCATCTATATGCTGAAAACCGTTGTAGCATAGACTGCTAGTCTGTACGTGTATGGGGCACAAACTAAAAGTTTTGCGGCGTACTTGAAGAAACACTTTCTTCGCATTGGATTTTAGCGTTTGCAAAAACCCCAGATGCGGCGTGCATCATGCTACAAAAGAGAAAACTAAACACCCCTGTTGCACTCCCGAAGACTTCTTGCCTTTCATGAGAACTTGTGTTATCATATAAGATATGAAGACGAATTCCCAAGGAGAGTCGCGCCTAACTTACATTGACGCAACGATTCCGAGCTATCTGGTTTCTAGACCGAGTCGTTCTCCCGAGACTGCAGAACGACAAAAAATCACGCGTGAGTTTTGGCAAGATACCCGTTTTGAGTTCATTTTGTCCGACTATGTTATTGATGAAATATCAATCGGGAACAGAGATCAAGCAACAAATAGACTACGAGCTGTTGAAGGTCTCAGCATTTTAATTGTACAAAATGCTGACCGAGTTTTGGCGCAGCGATTAGTTGATCAAGGCGCACTTCCGCAAATTGCATTTACGGATGCTGTTCACATAGCCGTTGCAGCAAGACGTGCTATTCCCTATTTGGTAACGTGGAACTTCGCGCACCTCGCAAATCCGCATACAAGACCCAAAATTGAACAAGTTTGTAGTGATGCGGGTTATTCGCCGCCCCGCATTGATACCCCAGAGGCGATACTGGAGGAGATCTAATGTACGACGAAATTTTGAAAGAATGCCTTGATGCCAAAGCGCGCCTTGTCCACCTCTTCGGCGACTTGGAAACGTATATGGAATTCATGATGAAAAAACAGGAAAAACGTATAAAGCAAGGCGTAAAATACGTGGATTTACCAATCATCAGGGTAAAGAAACCGGAGAAGCCTGGCCCTTAGATCCGAGAATCTACCAGCGATAATCGCGTGTTTGTAGATTGAACCAAACCAGATGTTAGAAGTCACCCACCGGTAGGCAAGTTTTCCTAATCTTGCCACCAACACTGTTTAGAAAATTCTAAAATCTACTATAATTCCGAACAAAACTTCAGAATCCGAAGGAGAGAGTCCATGANNGGATGGAGGANCTTTGTTGTACCTGTTTGTGTATTAATGTTCATGACANCNNNNCAGAGTGTNGATGCACAAGAAAACCTCGCNCAAGAGGCNTATNNNATNTTTNANNNAAANTGNCTCATTTGCCANGGNNNNCATGGTNCCTNTACCGAGCAACTCGTCATTCAAAACAGCCAAGAATTGATTAATACGGGGAAAGTTATTCCCGGAAACCCCGACGGCTCCATATTCTATCAGCGGTTAATCGAAACCGCCGTAGAAAAACGGATGCCACTCGGACAACCACCCTTGCCTCCTGAAGCGATTCANACGATCCGACANTGGATTCANGCAGGCGCGCCGGATTGGAACGCTTTTNCCAGAACTGACATCGACTTCATCACAACCGAAGAAATNCTGCAGACGATTGAGAACCACGTTGCATCTCTTGACCCGTTTGATCGTTCCTTCGCACGCTACTTTACGTCAACACACCTCTATAATGCAGGCGAANATTTGGAGACACTAAATGCTTATCAACGGGCACTCTCGAAACTCGTGAACAGCCTCTCTTGGGGACGCGAGGTTACCAAACCGCAGCCTATTGATTCAGAAGCGACGATCTTCTATATTGATCTCCGAGACTACGANTGGGAAATCGGNACCAACCGATGGACGCTGATTGANAGGGAATATCCATATAACCTTACATTTGACGCACCCACACAGACAGCACTCCATGAAAAACTAACGAACCTACGCCAAGAAATGAACTGTGAGGTGCCGTTTGTTCATGTTGATTGGTTTCTCGCAACCGCTTCATTGCCACCGCTCTACCACGACATCCTTGATCTTCCGCTAACGGACCGGGAGCTGGAAGCAGAACTTGATGTAGATGTCGGCGAAAATATCAGAAATGCAGCAGGGAAACGCGTCTGGCGTGCAGGTTTCAACAACTCCCGTGTCTCAAGTAACAACCGTGTTGTAGAACGGCACCGCTCTCGATACGGCGCGTATTGGAAAAGTTACGATTTTGCGGGGAGTGTTGGCGCACAGAACATCTTTACACATCCGCTTAATTTTACACACGACGGTGGCGAGATTATCTTCAACCTCCCAAACGGTTTACAGGCATACTACCTCGCAGATGCCGGTGGCAATAGGCTTGATGAAGCACCGATAGGCATCGTCTCCAATCCTGCAGCAAGTGATCCGACCGTCCGAAATGGACTCTCCTGCATCGGGTGCCACACAGAAGGCATGAAAGACTTTGAAGATCAGGTGCATGATGTTGTTGAACAGAACGAGAACCCACCATTTGACAAAGACCGCGCATTGCGACTTTATGTTGAAAAGTCAGAGATGGATGCCCTTATTGAAGAGGATACTGATCGCTATAGAGTAGCACTTGAAGCGACAGGTGATGTGTTTGGCGGTATTGAACCGGTTCAACGATTCCATGAAGCGTTTCAGGCACCACTTGATGCTTCACATGCTGCGGCTGCAGTTGGATTGGAGACTGCGGTATTCCTTGAAAAGATTCGCGAGAGCACAAACCTACAAAATTTGGGTCTATTGGTGTTAGAGAACGGCACTGTGAAACGCGATACGTGGACGACTAACTTTGACCAGATGATTTCTGCCTTGAATACTCCTGATAGCACCCTGCCGCCAGTCGTGCAGCGTCCAGAACTTATCCCCGGAGAGTCTGTTAACATTCCTGATGTGAATCTCCGCGCAGCAATTGCAGAGGCGCTCGGCAAAGCACCGGGGGCCCCGATTACAGCAGAGGAAATGGCAACTTTGGAGGGGCGGTTTGCAGCGGAACATAAGAACATTAGCGATTTAACAGGGCTTGAATTCGCGAAGAATTTGACAGCATTATATCTTCATGATAACGCGTTATCAGATATTTCACCGCTTGCGGCTTTGACAAAATTGCGTGAGATAGGGATCGGCCACAATCCCTTATCAGATATCTCACCTCTTGCCGCTTTGACAAAATTACGTGAGATACGGATTAGCGACACTGAAGTATCCGATTTGTCGCCCCTTGCAGCCTTGCACGATCTTGAAGTGATAAAGGTCGCGGCCACCCGTGTATCAAGCCTCGCGCCCTTAGAAGGACTCACGAAACTGAGAATATTAGAAACCATACATTCCAATATCTCTGATCTCTCGCCCCTTGCGGGATTGACAAACTTAACAAGACTCCTCTTATATGACTGCAAAGCAACCGACTTATCCCCCTTAAAAGGCTTAACAAAACTGAGATGGCTCGGTTTTCAGCATACCAATAATATCACGGACTTCTCACCCTTGTCGGGATTAACAGAGTTAAGGCATCTCGACCTATTCAATACTGAGATTTCGGATCTTTCCGCACTCTCAGGATTGGTTAATTTAGAAACGTTGATACTTGTTGAAAACCGAATCGTAGATGTTTCGCCACTTGCATCTTTGGGTAACTTAAAAAAGTTAGAACTTCAGGTGAATAACATCTCGGACTTCTCACCCTTGGATCCCATACGCGAGACTATAGAAGTATTCAATTGGTACGCCAACCCGGGCTTTCCCCAAGGCGGCCCAAAAATTGCGGGGCCCTGGGTCTGGCTGACCTTGCCAGCAAAAGTAGACGAAGACGTACTTCTTACGGATTATTTAGCAAAAGCATCCAACAGTAAGGTTACAGAAGAACAGATCGCTACCCTCGGTGCCTCGGAGGGAACTGTTATAGGTGAAGGTATATGGTCGGTTGGAACGCTTGAGTCTTATAAAGCTAATGATGGACGGAGCAATGTGAAGAACCTTAAAAGATTATTAGACACTCAAGGTGCTATTGAATTTAATGACGGCGGGAATTTTGTTGTCTACGGTTCTATCACTTTGTATTCTCCAAGAACACAGCACACGAAAATATTCATAGGTGCCAGTGAGCCTCGAAAAATCTATCTTAATAGTGAGTTAGTGAACGAAGACTATACAGAATATACTATCGGATCCTGGGCTTATAATTACCAAACATTTTTTCCGATCACACTGCAACCGGGGAAAAATGTGTTGTTGATAAAACTTGGTGGTGATTGGGATAATGATCTATTGTCTCTCTTTTTCGGATTTGAAGAAGGCACCGAATATAAGGTATTCAACCCCCGTGTCGGGTACACCTTCTCTGATTCTAAAATCCATGCCGGTGATACATTTACCCTTGACCTGAGTGCAGAGAATGTATTTGATTTAGCAGGCTGGCAATTTGACATCGCGTTTGATCCCGCAGTGCTTGAAGCAGTTGAAGTCAACGAAGGCGATTTCCTGAAAACGGAAGGGGGAACTACTTTCTTCCAGAAAGGAACAATTGATAACGCGACAGGCAAGATTACCAAACTCAGTTCCGCGAGTCTCAACGAAGACGGTGTCACCGGCACAGGAACACTGCTGTCAGTAACCTTCTTGGCGAAAGCTGGCGGCGAGACACGATTGACGTTGGGTAACTTTCAGTTTGGTTCTATCGACGGGACGCTCATTCCTGCTGGACCGCATGAAGTTACCATCGTTGTGGAGGGACAACTCGCTACCGGAGACGTAAACCGAGACGGACAGGTGAGCGTCCTGGATCTGATCCTTGTTGCACGACACCTCGGTGAAGACGCATCTGCGAACCCGCAGGCAGACGTTAATCGGGATGGCGTTATCAACATCCAAGACCTCGTTGTTGTCGCACAACACCTCGGTGAATCAACCGACGCTGCAGCACCCTCCGTTATTGCAGCAATAAACAACGGAGAACTAACCCCTGCGATGGTCCAAGCATGGATCACACAAGCAGAAATTGAAAATGATGGCTCCATTGCCTTCCGAGAAGGCATCGCCACGCTTGAACGACTCCTGACACTGTTCATCCCAGAAGAAACCGCTTTACTCCACAACTATCCAAACCCGTTCAATCCAGAGACGTGGATACCGTATCAGCTCGCTGAATCCGCTGATGTTACCTTGACCATTCATGCTGTGAACGGGACGCTGGTACGAACATTGGCATTAGGGTATCAACCTGCTGGTATCTACCAAACCCGCACCCGTGCGGCGTATTGGGACGGAAAAAATGAGGTCGGTGAACCCGTCGCGAGCGGTGTCTACTTCTATACACTCACAGCAGGCGATTTTAACGCCACCCGAAAAATGTTAATAAGGAAATAGTTCTCGGTTATCAGTTATCAGTTAAGCTTTGTAGTCGTTATGCGTTACCTGAATTCTGCAAACCTCTCTTTAACCGAAAACTGATAACTGAAAGCCTGCGCAGCAGGCGTACTGACAACGAATAAAAAGGAGCCAATCTATGAATGAAAATGAAAATGAAAACGAACAGAAACCGAAAGTTAGCCTCGGGCTGCTTTACGGAATTATCATTGCGATTGTTGCTGGTGCACTCATCGGCGGTTACGCACCAACCTTCGCAGTCCACACAACAATACTCGGTGAAGTCTTCTTAAACCTCCTAAAGATGATAGTGGTGCCGCTCGTTATCCTGTCTATGATCGTCGGGATAACCAATTTAGGCGACATCCGCAACATCGGTTCCATCGGTGGTCGAACCGTCTTGTACTACATGGCAACAACTGCTATCTCTGTTGTTATTGGGATGATTCTTGTGAACCTCATCTCACCGGGGAAAGGATTATCGCAAGGCGAAGAGCGTCCCGATCTGAGTTACACACTCTCCGGTGCTGATATGCTCACTGTTGAGTTGAGTGGTGAATTCAATCGTACCTATAACAATAAATATGTCATCACCCTCACCGACCAGAACGTACAGGGTGAAATCAAAGCAATTTCTGGGACAACAGCCACGGTAGAAGCCTGGCACCCTCTATCCAAGGATGCGCGTTACGTCACAACGGAAAGTGGAGAACGGCTATTATTCGTTGACGGTCGTCTTGTGGCAATCGAACCTCAAAACACAGGCACTGGCGTTAACATCAACCTGCCGATTGCAGCATCAGTGTCTGGCAAAATGGAAAAGACGATGGGTAGTACCATCAAAGAGGTCTTCCTCGGCAACGAAGAGACGGGCAAAGAAGGGATGATCCCTTCAAACGTCTTCAAAGCGATG
>ASZN01000094.1 GCA_000406005.1 Candidatus Poribacteria bacterium WGA-3G | reverse complement strand
GGACCGCATGAAGTTACCATCGTTGTGGAGGGACAACTCGCTACCGGAGACGTAAACCGAGACGGACAGGTGAGCGTCCTGGATCTGATCCTTGTCTCCCGACACCTCGGTGAAGATGCATCTGCGAACCCGCAGGCAGACGTTAATCGTGATGGCGTTATCAACATCCAAGACCTCGTCGTTGTGGCACAACACTTCGGTGAATCAACTGACGCTGCGGCACCCTCCGTTATTGCAGCGATAAGCAACGGGGAACTAACCCCTGCGATGGTCCAAGCATGGATCACACAAGCAGAAATTGAAGATGATGGCTCCATTGCCTTCCGAGAAGGCATCGCCACGCTTGAACGACTCCTGACACTGTTTATCCCTGAAGAAACCGCTTTACTTCACAACTATCCAAACCCGTTCAATCCAGAGACGTGGATACCGTATCAACTCGCGGAGCCAGCAGAAGTTACCTTAACCATTCATTCCGTGAATGGGACTGTGGTCCGAATGCTGGCATTAGGGTATCAACCCGGTGGCATCTATCAAACCCGCACCCGTGCGGCGTATTGGGACGGAAAAAATCAGATCGGCGAACCCGTAGCAAGCGGTGTCTACTTCTATACACTCACAGCAGACGATTTTAACGCCACCCGAAAAATGTTAATAAGGAAATAGTATCAAATGACCTTATGATAGTGGGAGTGCTGATTTTTATTGGCTTCCCAAAGGAATAACGGTTGCGGCACTTCTCATTCGGAATTCTTGGGGAGATGACTGAATGCCTCACGGTTAGAAAAAAATGAGGTTGACTTTCTACGAAATAGGAGGTATAATAACTAAAACTGTGTGTCAACAGGTTTTCAGAGATATAGGTTTCTGAAGTTTACCGCAGATTCCGAGAACTCTCAAGGTGTGTTCGATGAAAGAACCCGATACAAAAGAGAAGGCGGCTCAGGCAGAGACACCGAGGCGGCAGTTTGAAAAACTTCACCAATTCCCCGACAGGAGCCTCCGAGCACTGTTGCAAAATGAGACCAACGTCACTGCGTTACTCGAAATGATCGTCCCCGATCTTGCAGTCCAGATGGATTTTCAGTCCCTTCTGCCTGCCGAGCGAAGTCTTTTGTCTGAAACACTCCGCGAACGCGAAGCAGACCTGCTCTATCGAGTCCCCTTTCGCACCGAAAAGGGGCCCCGTGAAGTGCTCATCTATATTCTCATTGAACATCAATCTACGATAGATGAGCTCATGGCATATCGGCTCTTGAATTATATGGACCTTGTATGGGAAAGGCACCGTAGTATATGGAACCGCCGGAAAACGCCGAAAGCCGAGCGGAAGTTTCCCCCGATCCTCCCTATCATTTTCTATACGGGAGACACGCCGTGGAAGACACCGGTCGACTTTGCGGACCTTGTGGACCTTCCCGAGGCACTTAAGTCTTTCGTCCCGCGTTTTGAGATCCTCTTTTTCGGGGTCAAGCAGATAGCAACCGAGGCACTAACGGAAAAGGATCATCCTTTCGGATGGCTTCTCGCTCTGCTCCAAAAAGAAAACGCAGACGCAAACGAAACCCGTGCGGTTCTCAGTGAGGCAGTCTCACATTTGCGAAGTCTTCAAGAGACAGACCCGACCCAATGGAAAGAGGTCCTGAGCTATATTCTTCAACTTGTCCTGCATAAACGATCAGCCGAAGAACATACAACATTGATAGAACTCATCGCAGAACGTTCACAAGATACGGAGGTTACTCCCATGGCAGAATCTATGGCAGAAATCATACATCAGCAAGGCTTGGAACAAGGTCAAATACGTGCCAAGCGCGAAGCCATTTTCACGTTTCTACAACACCGATTCACACGCATCCCAGAACCGCTCCGAAACACAATCAACGCAACTGAAAACATTGCTGAACTCAATACGCTTTTTGAAAGCGCACTCGCCGCGCAAACGCTTGACGACATCGACGCGTTCGTTGAGAAGATTTCTCCACTTTGATGATGATGAAACATTCCCAAATCGAACGCTTCCGAGAACAACTCACACGCTTACAAGCACACTCCAGTCGCGTTTCACTGAGGCCGGACTGCTTGCGCTCTTGGATTTGGGTCTTCCGTTTGATACTGTAGGCAGCATCGTTCTTGCGCGTCTTGTTGATCTCCATGAGGAAATTATTGGTGATGTCTATATATCTACCTGTTAGGCTAACTTATACTATTAGTTTAAATCATGGGGTCATTTGATACAAACTATAAGTAATCATTCGTTTTACATCAGTATGTATTACGGGTTGGCACACTCAAAAAGCATGCCAACCTTAAACATATTTAAACGATTGATAATACCTGTCGGATATGTTATGCTATAGGTTAACAGTAATAGATATGGAGGGCGCATGCCGACAGACACAACTACACAAAACATAACTGAGGACATACGCGGGTTATTTGATACACAGGTCGGGCATTTCGCCGATAAAAGCGCAAGGTGGTTATTTAGACAGAAAGAGAACGTTCAGGGACTCATTAAAATTCTCGCAGAAGACCTTGAAGAACATCTCGACTTTCAACGGCTCACGCTGCTGAACAGAAGTTTTGTAGACGACACGCTGCGAGACCTACAGTCCGATATGGTGTTCAGTGTGCCCTTTCGTGATGCCACGCAAGGTGAAGACGTGACGGTCTACATCCTTATAGAGCATCAATCGACGGTTGACCGTATGATGGGTTTCCGTTTGTTGTTCTATATGTGCCAAATATGGAACGAACAACGAAGGACATTAGAGAGGGCTCGTGTTCCGAAGAGCCGTTGGCGTTTGCGTCCTATTATCCCGATCGTCTATTACACAGGCTCTCAACGCTGGGAGACACCGCTGTCTTTGTCAACAGTAATGGATGTTCCTGAAGTATTGTCTCGTTTTGTTCCTCGATTTGACACGTTATTTCTTGGCGTAAAGGAGACGGACCCCGAGGCTTTAACGAAAACGGATCATCTGTTGGGTTGGTTATTACGGGTGCTGCAAGAGGACGAATCAGACGTAGGTTCGCTATATGATGCGCTGCAGGCGACGTTGCGTTATCTGGATACATTACCCGCTGCGGAGTCGGTGCAGCATAAGAATGCGATTCTTTATCTTTATCACCTTATTCTTTTCAGGAGACCCGAAACGGAACGTGAAGGCTTGATACAACTTATTCAGTCGCATACAACAGATACGGAGGTTAGAAACATCATCATGACAGGTGCAGAAGCCCTTATAGAACAAGGCATTGAACAAGGCGTTGAACAAGGTGCACGTGAGATGTTGGTTCATAATATCTTTACAGTGCTAAGCGAACGTTTTTCACAAGCGGAGGTGGAATCGGTTCGCGCTTCCCTTGAAACGGTTTCAGACCTCACAATGCTAAACGAGTTATTCCGGATAGCCCTCCATATTTCCAGTGTTGAGGTGTTCTTAAACACAATAGACACAACGGTTGGATAAAAAGTGGATTGGTTCCTGTCGGAATTTCGCGCACCTCACCACATGTTAGAAGTCACCCACCGGTAGGCAAGTTTTCCTAATCTTGCCACCAACACTGTTTAGAAAATTCTAAAATCTACTATAATTCCGAACAAAAC
>ASZN01000093.1 GCA_000406005.1 Candidatus Poribacteria bacterium WGA-3G | reverse complement strand
TCTTTCAGTACTCAGTTAAGAGACTTTGGAACTATCGAAAACCGCTTGTAACTGTTAACTGTTAACTGTTAACTGTTAACTATTCCTACATAGATTCAGGGGCAGAAATACCTAAAAGCGTCAATCCATTTTTCAATACTGTTTGCACGCTCTGGACCAAGATAAGCCGTGCGTATGTTTTTTCCAGGTCTCCCGAATCCAAGACCCGGTGTTGGTTATAGTACGGGTGAAAAATTCCTGAGAGTTCATGTAAGTAGTGTGGCACACGGTGTGCTTCACGTGTCTCGGCACTCAGGCGCACGATTGACGGGTATTCGGCTAACTTACGGATGAGTTCATGCTCTATCGGTTCAGTCAGCCGTTTTAATGAGACCTCCTCAATAGGCTTTGCAACGATTCCCTGCTCAGTTCCCTGCTCGAAGATACTGGCGCACCGAGCATGTGCGTATTGGATATAGAAGACCGGATTTTCGCTGGCGTGTGTGAGTGCCAGTTCCATATTGAAATCGAGGTGCGTGTTGTTGGCACGCATTAAAAAGAAATATCGCGCAACATCCACAGCGAATTCTTCGCCGACGGTCTCTGCTAACTCGTCAATAAGCGCGTCAAGCGTAAAGAACTGACCTCGCCGTTTCGACATATCTAACCGGTTGCCCTCTGCATCAACGAGGTTCACTTGTTGAATGATCGACATTTCGAGCCAATCGTCGGGTAAACCGAGCGCTTTCACGAAATTTTTGAGCCTACTGATATGTCCCTGATGATCTGGTCCGAGTAGATCAATGACTGTACTGAATCCGCGGTCAAACTTATCCCGGTGGTAAGCGGCATCTGGCACGAAATAGGTATATTCACCGCTCTGCCTTATAACGACGCAATCCTTGTCGTCCCCGAAATCTGACATTCGGAACCATGTCGCACCTTCCGCTTCGTAGAGATACGATTTTTCGCCGAAGGTTTGCATAATCTCTTCCGGTTTCCCGCTATCTCGGATCGCTTGCTCACTCGTCCAGACATCGAAATCGACTTTGAAACGTTCTAAGGACGCTTTTTGTTGCGACAAGATATGTGCGATGCCTCTGTCGCGGAAAAGTGCGACCCGTTTGTCCTTCTCAAGCTGAAGATGGCTATCACCATCCGTTTCAACAATCGTCTGCGCGAATTCGGTGAGATATTCGCCTTGGTAGCCGCCTTCTGGGATTTCCAATCCTTCTTCACCGAGCACTTGCCGGTAGCGGACATCAATGGATTCACCGAGCCGTTCAACCTGTCCACCTGCATCATTGACATAAAACTCACGGATCGCCTTATAACCGATGGCATTGAGCAGATTGACGAGTGTATCTCCGACCGCTGCGGCGCGTCCGCTGACGATATTAAGGGGGCCCGTCGGATTGGCGCTGACGAATTCTATTTGTACCCGCTTCCCAGCCCCGTTATCACTGGTGCCATAAGCTGCCTGCATTGCCGCGATCGTCTGGAGTGTGTCATAGAGATAGTTATCAGAGAGATGGATATTGATAAAACCTGCACCAGCGATGTCGATTTGACGGATGATCGGGTGTGTATCGGGAGCTATGTGCTTAACGATTATTTCGGCGATGTTTCGAGGTGCCATCCGTGCCTGTTTCGCGAGTCCTAATGCAATCGGGGTAGCGATATCGCCGTGTTCAGGTGTTTTCGTAGGTGAGAACGGAATAGTCGGTACTTCGGATATAGCGAGTTCGCCGGCTGCAACTGCAGCACGTATCGCATCTTCTAAAATAGTATAGATTTCTGTTTTTATTGTATCCATATCAACACATTAAAATGTATATCAGCCAGTTTTTCTTATAGCGTTCACGTTTTCAACAAGCAAAATTATATCACAATAGCAGATGTATGTCAAACCAGAAGTTCTCAATTGTCAGTACTCAGCACTCAGTTAAGAGCTGCTTTGATACATCAGATTTCCATTTCACGGAGGATTGTTAACTGACAACGGTGTTCGACTTCAGCGGAAAAGGTTAAAAAGGTGATATTTTACACAGATTAACAGTCTATTTTTCTACTTGTGTTTTTAGGCGTGCGACTTTATACTGTATACTGAGAGAAGCCTATAGACGAAAACGGAAAGAGGAAACAGAACAGTGCGAATACTTATTATGTCTGATATGGAAGGTGTTAGCGGTATCGTCGTGTGGGATCAGGTAAGTGGTGGCGCGGCGATGTTTGAAGAGGGACGACACCTCTACACCGAAGAGATTAACGCCGCCGTGCGCGGCGCGAAAGCCGCAGGCGCGACGGAAGTCGTTGTCGTCGATTGCCACGGTGCAGGACAGGGGTGGACCTTTAATTCGCTCATCCCTGATAAGATTCATCCAGATTGCGAATGGGTGGCACATCACGGATGGGGACGTTACGACGATATGTGGGAAGACGGTTGCGATGCCTGCTTACTTATCGGTATGCACGCCCGTAACGGCACACCTGATGGTGTCCTGTGTCATACCATCTCCAGTGTGCAGTATCGGAATCTCTGGTTCAACGGCGATTTGGTCGGTGAAACCGGGGTGAACGCTGCGCTCAACGGTGCTTACGGTGTGCCGATCGCGCTCGTTACTGGCGATGCGGCAGTCTGCCGAGAAGCCAAAGAACTCCTCGGCGATGAACTGCCAACAGTCGCTGTGAAAAAAGGGTTGAGTCGATTTAGTGCGAGACAACTGCCGCCCGTGCGCGCACGTCAATTGATTGAAGACGCGACAAAAGCGGCACTCACGGATTTAACACGCGTTAAACCCTACGTCCCAGATACACCGACGACAATCAAAATCGAACTCGCAAGCGTCGAAAAACTCGCTGAATTCAAGGGACGATCGGGAATCGAGATCACCGGTCCCGTCACCGTTGAAAGCCGTGCGGAAAATTGGCTAACGGCGTGGAACCAGTTCTGGCCTCACGTCTAAGATTCGTCAAGAACGTCAAGCGGATCGCCAGCTGCGTCTTTGCGTTCTAAGATTTCGACTTCGTAGCCGTCAGGGTCGGTAATGAACGCCATCTTCATGCCACCAGACGTGAACTGTTTACGCCATTCATCGGGCCAAATCTCCAATCCGGCTTTCTCTAACCCGTCGCAAAATTCAACAATATCGGGGACACCGATAGCGAAGTGCATCAGATCCTCTTGGACCTGAAGATCAAAATCGGGTGAATAGGTTAACTCTAAAGTGTGCGCATTGCCCGGGAGTTCGAGATGCACGATCTGGTTGCCTGCCGGGGATTTATCGCTCCGACTGAGAACTTTAAATCCTAAGTGGTCGCAATACCAATTGATAGAACCGTCAAGATCGCTGACGCGAACCCGTGTATGTAAAAAAACTGCCATGTGAGTCTCCTTTTAAAGAATTATGGAAACATGATAACATACACGTTAGATTTTGGCAAGAGGTATGCGCTTGTTTTGGTGCAATTTTTTAGTTGAAAAAGAGGATATTATCATCTATAATGATGCTAAATTAAAGGGCAAGAAATTCCATCCAGTATGCTATCTAAGCGTTCCTATAAGGTACTTATCATATTATGAATCGAAAAACCGATAGACCCAACGTCCTGTTTATTATGTCCGACCAGCACCGGTACGATTATCTCGAAACCGCCGATAATGCGCCACCTGCACTCAATACACCTAACCTGCGACGGTTGGCGGAAACCGGTGTGAGTTTTCCAAATTGTACAGTCAATGCACCCGTCTGTGCCCCCTCACGGATCGGACTTGCCTCCGGACTGCAACCTTCTCGCGTGGGCGCAGTGGACAACGGGAGTTTTCTGCCTGCTACCGTGCCGACCTACTACCAGCAACTCCGCGATCACGGCTATCGCGTCGGGTGTGTCGGCAAACTGGACCTCGCCAAGCCCGATGGCTATAATGGACGCTACGGCGACCGACCTCGCACCTACAGCTGGGGGTTCACACATCCTGAAGAGTGTGAAGGCAAGATGCACGCTGGAAGTTCGCCGACACCTATCGGTCCTTATACCCACTACCTTCAGGAAAAAGGTATGCTCAAAGCGTTCCACGAAGACTATCGGAAACGCAGTCGCGGCAGCTGGATAAAAAACGGTTCACACGATTCTGTCCTCTCAACGGAGGATTTCGCCGATACCTACATCGGCAGGCGCGCAACTGAATTTATTGAGACCATTCCCGATGACTTCCCGTGGCACATGTTCGTCAGTTTCGTCGGACCCCACGATCCCTTCGATCCACCCACTGAATACGGCGACAAATATCGTAATGCGGAGATGCCGCCTCCTATTGTTGACGATATGGAAGGAAAACCTGAATGGGTGAAGCGACGCGTCGTCGATATCAGTCCCGAACAGATTACTGTAACCCGACAACAATACTGTGCCGCGACGGCACTCATTGATGACCAGATCGGTGAGATGCTCCGCGCACTCGAACAGCGCGGAATACTTGACAATACCTATATCATCTATTCGAGCGACCACGGCGAAATGCTCGGTGATCACGGACTCTACACCAAAAGCGTCGCTTATGAAGCCTCGCTACGGGTGCCACTTATCGTCGCTGGACCCGGTATCCCAAAAAACCAGGTTTCAGACGGTTTGGTTGAACTCATTGATCTGAACCCGACGATCTGTGATTTCGCCGGTGTGCCGGTTTTACCTCGGATTGACGCACGCTCTATCGCCCCGCTGCTCCGTGGTGAAACTGAAACGCACCGATCCGAAACCGTCAGCGCACTCCGAAGCTTCCGGTGTATCCGTACGGCGACCCACAAACTTATCGAAAACTACAACGACGTGACCGAATTATACGATCTGGAAAACGATCCTGACGAGCTACACAATATTGCGCAATCGGAACGCCAAATTGCCGGCACGCTCAAAGGCCGTTTAAGCAGACGGTTCCGGTCAGAATTGGGCAAAGATTAAATTAATTACGATGGATACTAACCTCACTTACGATGCAACGCGCGCATACGACTACATCACACAACTCGCTATTCCGAGGTTGGTGGACAGCGCGGGTGAGGCGGAAGTGCAGGACTATATCGTTACGCAATTTACGGAATTGGGATTGGATGTTTCATGGGAACCCTTCTCATTTACAAAATTCCCCGCCGAAGTCCTGCCGCGTATCATTTCTGTGCTCTTCGTACCCATCGTTTTGTCTGTACCCTGGATCGGGGACCGGTTCCCGATACCCGTCTGTCTCCTCTGTCTATTCAGCCTCTTCATAGCACTGTTTTTTACGCAGTGGCAGAGACGATTTGAAGGTTTATATGATGTGGGTAGAAGGCTCCGTACAGAGAACATCATCGCAACGAACGGTCGGAAAAGAGATGGCAATACGCCGACTTTACTTTTTGTCGCACACTACGACTCAAAATCCCAGACATTACCGATCGCAGTCCGCGCAGCGTCTTACGGTATAGCAATCATAGGCCTTGTTGCCTTAACAGTCGTAATGGCTATTAAGGTCGGCACTGGCATCTGGTTACCTGATTACATTGTCTGGTCTGTTGCCGGCATCACGGTTTTTTGCTTGTTGCTTTTACAAGCCAATAAGACCGAGAACCGTTCTCCTGGTGCGTTCGATAACGCGTCTGGTGTCGGTGTTATGCTTGAGGTGGCGCGTGTGGTGATGGCACTCGACGCGAAAAAACCGATAACGTTTCTCGCCACTGGTGCAGAGGAGTATGGCATGTGCGGCGCATTGCGTTATATCCAAGCGCACGCCGATGAATACGATCAAGAGAATACCTACGTTATTAATTTGGACGGTCTCGGTGTTGGGAACGGCGTTAACATGGTCACACGTTATGGGATTCCAGCGGTTCACACAACGCGGACGTTAGCAGACCTTTTCCGCGCCTCGGGTGAATCGCTCGGTGTCCGCGTCTCGGAACGTTACCTACCGATCGGGGTCGGGTTGGACAGCATTCCGATTGCCAGTCGTAGATTTGAAACGGTTACGTTGACGGCTGGAGATGTGGGTCGTGTCGCGTTGAAAATCCATTCAAAACGGGATCAGATCGATCTACTCAATACGGAGAGTCTACAACAGGTAGGTGAGTTAATTGTCGATGTCATCAAACGCGCATAAAAAATCGGGGCATGTCACTGGTGTTATCCTCGCCGGCGGTGCAAGTCGGCGGATGGGCAAGAATAAGGCGTTGATACAACTCGGAGACGATTCGCTCATTGGGCATGTTATCCGTCGTATTCGTCCTGTTACGGACGAACTCCTCCTTATTACGAACACCCCCGATGAATACGCACATCTCGGTCTACCGATGCATGGCGATATTGTTTCAGACGCTGGCGCGCTGGGAGGTGTCTATACGGGGTTAGTGTCCGCCTCTCATGACACAGTACTCTGTGTCGCGTGCGATAGTCCGTTTCTGGTCCCGAAACTGATCACCTATCTCATCTCTGTTTTGGACGATTACGATGGAGTGATGCCTTGGACGTACCGAGAAAATCCTGCCGACCCTAACGATCATCAGATAACCCTCCAAACGTTGTGTGCTGTCTATTCTAAACGCTGTCTACCTACTATTGAGTTGATGTTACAAGAATCTGAGTTGCGTGTCCACGCGCTACAGGAACGGGCATCTATAAAGTGCATTTCGCCTGAAGTCTGGCAGGCTTTTGATCCGGATGGTATCTCTTTTTTTAATATCAACACCCGTGAGGATCTTGAGCAGGCAAATGCTTATCTGATTTCCGAAAGAGCGATACATCCTGATCAATAAATATCACCACGGTTGTCGATTTGAACAATGCGGATTAGCCGATTACCTCTGTCAACTCGGTAAATGAAACGAATATCTCCTATCCTGTAGCGATAGCGGTCATTTTTTCTTCCATACAATGGTTTAATTGTCGTAGGATTTTCATGTCTAAATGGCGAGTGGATGATGTGCTCAAAAGCCTTACTAATTCGTTCCTGCATTGCCCGATCTCGCCGCTTGATGAAGTTTTCGACTTTTCTTGGCAGTGGTTCAAGGGTATATGGCTGAGCATTCACAGCCCAATCTCCTTCTTGATTTGTGACCACGGTTTTCCACCACCAGCGTCCAATTCCTGTTCTGCCTCAGCAATATCTGCCAAGACATCAGGTTCGGAATTAATCAAGGCTGTTTCACGCCAACCGGAGAGAAAACTCGTAAGCGTGTCAGTGTCTTTTTTGCCTTCTGAAATCCGCGTTATTAATTTGAACAACTCCGCGAAGAATTCAACAAGTTCGTCGGCTTCCAACCATTTGATCCAATTCAAGTGTTTTGAGGTAGGAAGGGACTTGACCAACAGTTCATCGTTCATTAGGTGTCCGACGACAATTTTGGGCTTTTTCATTTGAAATCTCCATGTATAGCGGTTATAGCGATGTAAGGCGGGGTTTGAAACCCCGCCAGTGGAGAATAGTGATTCCCGACGCTTCTATAGACCCCCGATGTAGCAGGCGACGAAGAAGAGTGCGAAGTAGTATATGATCGGATGGACCTCTGCCCTACGTCCTGTTACCAACTTAAGAAACGCTAACGAGACGATCCCGAAGCCGATGCCGTCTGTGATACTGAAAGAGAGCGGCATCATGAGCATTGTCAGGAAGGCAGGAATCGATTCGGTGATGTCTTCCCAATCAATTTGGCTGATGTTCCGGAGCATCAAGCCACCGACAACGATGAGTGCGGGGCCAATAATCGGGTTAATCGGGTAACTGCCACCGACGAGTTGGACCAGCGGTTGGAAAAAGAGCGCGAGCAACATGAAGATTCCAGTGACGGCAGCGGTGAGACCCGTGCGTCCACCTTCAGCGATACCGGTCGCACTTTCAATGTAGCACGTTACGGTCGATGTACCGAGACAGGCACCACCGACGGTGCTGGCTGCATCGGTCATAAGTGCGCGTCGCGCTTTGGCGAGTTTTCCGGCTTCCATGAGTTGTGCTCTATAACCGATTGCCGTGAGCGTGCCGATACTATCAAACATGTCAATCGCGAAGAACACAAAGAGAACCGGAATCAATTCCAGTTTGGCGAAGATGTTCGGGAACCGTAATTTAAATAAGGTTGGTTCAATGGATGGCGGCATCTTAGCGATTCCGTCAAAATTGGTGACCCCGACGATAAGGCTCACAGCAGCTGCGGCGAGAATACCCATCAGGATCGCGCCTTTCACTTTCCGCGCAAGGAGCGCCAGCATTACGGCGATACCGAAAATAGAGAGTAGCACGTTTTTGTCATCAAGCGCACCGAGCGTTACAAATGTATTCGGGTCTTTAGCAATGATACCACTCATCTGCAGCCCGATGAACGCAATGAACAACCCGATACCGATCGCAATGGCGTTTTGGAGCGACGTGGGAATCGCGTTCATAATGGCTTCACGTATGCCGACAAACGAGAGTATAAGGAACAGCAAACCTGCTATGAAAATGATACCTAATCCTTCTTGCCACGGTAAGCCTGAGCTGGGGTTGCATATCTCGAACGCAAAATAGGCATTAAGCCCCATGCCGGGTGCTAAAACAACCGGGTAGTTCGTTAGAAACGCCATGAGGAACGTTGCGAGTGCACTGGATATACAGGTCGCAACCATGACGGCACCATGATTCATACCCGCGGCTGAAAGAAAATTCGGTTGTACGAAGATTATATATGAAATCGTCATAAAATTCGTGAGACCCGCGACCAATTCACGTCTTACAGAGGTGTCGTGGTCTTTCAACGCAAATAGTTTCTCTAACATTTTTCCTCCTGTCTCGATTAATTGAATAAAATAATAAATAATCAAACACAATTTTGTTAAAAATCAACCGAGTCTGAGCATTTTAAATCGGACTTAAAGGTTCTCTCCTACAACTGATGCGATCGCTTAAGGACTGTTGCGCTTTAGACGAACCGCTATCGTGAAAAGTTTGGCTGGCGTACGCCGTACGGCAGCTGCTCACCCTTCAATCCAGCGAGTAAATTCTCCATCGCCATTGTTGCCATTTTCATCCGGGTTTGGACGGTCGCACTGCCGAGATGCGGCGCAATAAGAACGTTATCTAAACTGAGTAATGGATGATCGGTATTAATCGGTTCCGGTTCGGTTACGTCAACGGCGGCAGCGGCAATTTGTCCATCTTTGAGCGCGTCATAGAGCGCGTCGTGGTCAACGACAGGACCTCTGGCGACGTTGACTAAAATAGCACTGTTTTTCATGAGTGCGAGTTCCGTTTTACCGATGAGATGTGTTGTCTCTTCGGTCAACGGAACATGAAGTGACACGAAATCGGAGGCGCGCAGGAGATCTTCAAGCGGTACATATTCTACACCGAGCTCTTGTTCCCAATCGGGACGACGTTCACGCTTATTATAGAGAACCTGCATGTCGAACGCTTTGGCGCGCTTGGCAACGGCGTATCCGATTCTGCCCATGCCTACGATCCCTATCGTTGCATGATGCACATCGGTACCCCAGAGGATATTCGGGTCGTAGTAGTTCCACTGCTTCGATACTTGGACGTGGTTATAGGCAGGGACAATGTTTCGTGCAGCAGCGAGCAGGAGTGCCATCGTCATATCGGCCGTGGTATCGCTCAGGACACCGGGTGTATGCCCGACAGCGATGCCGCGTTCCCGACACGCCTCAACATGGACGTGATCATAACCGACCCCGACAACCGAGATCGCTTTCAGATTCGGTGCAGTGGCAATCATCTCTGGAGAGACCGGTTCGTGTCCGTAGGTCATTAACCCGTCAAGTGGTGGAATCTTTTCAGCGATAGGTGGCAAGATGGCACTGGTATGCCACATGTCAATGTCGCATTCTTCCGCTAATTTTTCGACAATCTCTTCGGGAATAGGACGTGTGATAAAAATTTTAAACTTTGACAATGCGCGCCTCCTTGTGTAGGTTATAACTTAAGCGAACCTTTGCAGGCGGGGTTTAAAACCCTGAAGAAACACCGGATTTAGTCTGGGAATAGACTAAATCCATTCCTTGTATTACATTGCAAAAACCCTGCGGTGCTTATTATGTAGGGGCTGGGTTACCCAGCCCCTACAAAAACGTAAGTCCTATAGGTTACGATCTACGATAAAAGATACGTATTGGTGTCCCGTGAAATCCGAATTCGTTCCGAATATTGTTGACGAGGTACGCCTCATACGATTGGCCAATACGGTTTACGTTCCGTCCGAAAATTAAGAAGGTCGGCGGTTTCGTCTCGACTTGCGTGATATATTTCAGAGCGGGACGCACGCCTTTGACCCGTGGTGGCGGATGGGCATTGCGTAGTTCGATGAGCAATTCGTTGAGTGCTGGTGTCGGAATATGTGTGCAATACTCCCGATGTACCTCTAAAGCGGTTGCTAATATTTGGGTAACGCGCTGCCCCGTCTCGGCTGATGTGAAGACGCGTGGCACATAGTCGAGTTGTGGCAGCTGTATATCAAGTCTTTCCATAAACGCCGGATGTGTTGTGTTATCCTTATCATCAACGAGATCCCATTTATTCAGGACTAAGACAGAGGCTTTTCCCTGTCGTTCGATGAAATTGGCGATCGCCTTATCCTGTTGTGCCGCCTCTTGGGTTATGTCTAACACCAGGACAGCGATATCGCTCTGGCGGATGCTATGTATAGCGAGTTGCACAGTCGCCGATTCGAGATCATCTTTGATAGACGATTTGCGTCGCATGCCGGCAGTATCAACGATTTCAAAGGGGATGTTGTCGTAAGCCAATAGGATGTTCACCGCATCGCGTGTCGTGCCGGGTCGGTCATCGACGATCATCCGTTCTTCACCTAACAGGTTATTAATAAGCGATGATTTTCCGACATTCGGTCTGCCTACGATTGCGATTTTTATCGCACCCGATGCCCCGTCAGACATTTCCTCGACTTCCGGTAAACACTCCACGAGCTGGTCAAGGAGTTCCCGAATTCCGTCGTTTTGCGCGCAGGATGTCCACATCGGTTCTGGGAATCCGAGTGCGTAGAATTCCGCCGCTTCATTGCGAAACCGCTCGGTATCCACCTTGTTGACGACGAGGAAGATCGGTTTATCCGTTGTTCTGAGTTTATCAGCGATGGTCATGTCGTGTGGCATGATACCGGTTCTTGCATCGACGACGAACATGATAAGACTCGCTTCATCCAAGGCGGTATCCACCTGCGCTTGTACGTTATCAATGAGTCGGTCATCGGGATCGATGTCCAAGCCGCCGGTATCGACGATAGTAAAGGCGCGGTCTGCCCACTCGACATCTGCGTAATTCCTGTCGCGGGTTACACCGGGTGTATCGTGGACGACAGCGCGTTTACGTGAAAAACGCTGTTTCCGGGTATTGCGTGTCTCGGTTCCGGTATCTTCGTTTATGTTAGGCAGTGTAGCGGGTGCTGATGCGGCGATCCTGTTGAAGAGCGATGATTTCCCGACATTCGGCCTGCCTACAATCGCAACAATGGGACGTCCGGTTTCCATCACTTTTCCTCCAACTTTCTTATTAATAGTTATCAGTTAAAGTTTCGTTCTGCTATTGGTAACGGCAATAACCGATTTTATCACAACAATGATAGGAATTGCAAGTAAAACACCCCAAAAACCGAGTACGGCTGCACCGACCATCACAGCAAACATAATTAATAACGGGTCTACATCAACAGCGTCGCTCATAATTTGCGGGGAAATAAACGAATTATCAATCGCCTGAATACCGAGGATCGTCCCCAACACGAACGCACATCGGATGAGAAAATCGGTCCATGCGAAGTCCCCAGCTGCCAGTCCCATCAGCAGTGCTATATAAGCGAAGCCGCCGCCGATAAACGGTCCGAAGGTCGGTATCGCATTACATACACCTGCAAGTAAACCGATAACCAAAGCGAACGGAACGCCTATAATACTGTACGCAATGGCAGAAATTATTGAGACAATCGCGATGACTGTAACGAGTCCTTTTAGAAAATCCTGTAGGTTTGTATCAATTTCACGCATGTACGCTTTAGCGGTGTCGCGATGGACATCCGGTACAAGTGTGAGGAAACTCCTGAAATAATTGTCAAACGACTGGTTCGCGTATACAAACACGATTAATGCGAGGGTTACAGTGGCTATGAAACCGCCGAACCCAAAAGCGATTGAACCCGCGAACTGAAGTCCTTCTTTGACAGCCTCGCCGCCGGTCTGCGCAATCGTCGGTATCCTTTCGGTCAGATACGATTTCGCCTGTTGGAAAATGGGTTGGTCTCTGTAAGCATCGCCGATGCCTTCTTTATAAGTGACGAACGGTTGCCATTTGGCGTTGGGTGTACCGCGGTGCCAGATAGTCGCGTTATTACCGATGTATAACCCCGAAGGAGCAGAAGCCAAGAGCCAAAGTGCTGGCATTTCCGGACTTGTCGGTGTCTCTTGCGTTTTCTGCCAGTTGTGAAGATTGCTCCATTCATACAACCCATCGGCAGTGCTGGCGTATAACTCAATATTGGAAGCCTTTGAAGCACCATCTACATCGCCTACTGTTCCATCACCACCTGTAAGTGCGTAAACCACTTGTGTTGTTGATGAGAGTTCTTGCCATCCAAAAGTGGTACCTTCTAAATACCAGTGGACGGTTGTCGTTACAGGCGAGGCGTTCGTCCGGTCTGAGACGGTTTCTGCGTTTGCCTTCTCCGGTATAAGTATTAGGTCTGTCTGTTCGGACTGTTCTGAACTGGTTTCCGCGTCCGTCTCGTCCGCTGTAGCTGTGAGGTTCTCCTGTGGTAACGGTGTCTCCATCGCAGGTTGTCTTGTACTGGCGACATATATTGCGCGTGCACCGTCGGTATCGGCAGTCGAGATGATACTGACGATGGATCTGTCGCTATAAATGTCAGGGTCAACAGATCGCCATGTTTCGCCTGCATCGTTACTCGTATAGAGTCCTTTTTGCGTTCCGACGTAAATCTGTGTATCCTCCCACTGAAGGATATTAAGGGCTTCGATACTGCGTGTGTCGAAAGGGGTGTCTTTCACCTTGTGCCATATCTGGGTTGGGTTTACACTTTGCCCAAAAGTTTCAGTGTCGTCAGCAGATGGCACCCTATAGTAACGATACAATCCGCTCGGTGTGCCGGCGTAGATAACGTTTTCACTTGCCGCGAGTGCTTGTACGCGTTTCCCGAGGATCGCGCCATTCGTGATACTCATACGAAATGGTTTCCCTTCAGCATTTCGGCGTATTTCATAGACACCGTTGTTTGTACTGAGATAGAACGTTTCCACCGGAGGATTCTCTTCCGCGTTCTGATTAGGAACCTCAGCTTCAACAGCAGACGGATTAACGCTGATCGTGACGGCTGTGAAGGCTTCTCCGACCGTATAAGGCAGCAAAGTTCCATAGTAAAACTTCAACAATTTGGCACCCATTTGGCGGGCTTGTCTGCTGACCTGACTACCGGTATAGAAGAGCACGCCGCCACAGAGGATGAGAATTCCGACGGTTGCAATACCACGTTGGTACTGTTTTTTGAACGGGAGCGCGTACCAGATAAACCTGAAAAAGTAAGCGAAACCGAACCCTAAAATGAAGGGCATCAGCACACCCAACAGACGCATAAAAAGATAGACGCTTATCATCACTATTTCCAAGATGACAATGCTTCTTATGTCAATCCATCGGTAGACACGTGTGAGTAGCACAATCAACAGTATCGGGACTACCGGATTGAGTAGCATCACCCGACTGCTGTCAGCACTGTTGCCTTTGTA
The DNA here is from genome assembly GCA_000406005.1 of Candidatus Poribacteria bacterium WGA-3G. Taxonomy (GTDB): domain Bacteria; phylum Poribacteria; class WGA-4E; order WGA-4E; family WGA-3G; genus WGA-3G. Next base: position 962 of record ASZN01000093.1, on the reverse strand, counting down.
ATAAGCGAAGGCAATCCATACCGCAGCGAATACAACACTGATGATCGCGAGGATCGTTGCGCCGCTGAGTGTCGATTTTTGAGAGTTCGGTTCGTTTTGCGTGTGCATTGTGTTGAGGTTATAAGCTATAAGTTAAGAGGTTATAGGTTAAGAGGTTTTTGATTGCGTTACGTGACCCTCTTAACCAACAACTTATAACCAATAACTTATAACCATTCCTCTGAAAACTAATTACGATGTTGCGGGTGCTTCGGTCGCATCTCCGTCTCTGGATTCATACGCCTCAATTACGCCTGCACCGATGCTGTCACCCCAGACGTTAACTGTGGTACGGAACCGGTCGAGCAGCCAATCAATAGAGAGAATAAGCGTTATACCTTCAACCGGAAGGTCTACGGCTCTCAGTACGATGACCATTGTGACGAGACCTGCTTCCGGGATCCCGGCTGCACCGATAGCTGCCAGTGTCGCCGTAAGCACGACCACTATCTGCTGTGCTGGATCCATGGAAATTGCATAGACTTGTGCGATAAACATGACAGCGACCGCTTCATAGAGGGCAGTGCCATCCATGTTGATGGTCGCGCCTAACGGAAGCACAAAACTGGAGGTGCGTCTGGAGACACCGTTTTGATTCTCAACGCCTTCCATCGTTAGCGGTAAAGTCGCACTGGAACTCGCTGTTGAAAAGGCGTTGAGTAAAGCGGTTGCCATGCCTTTGAAGTAGTTAAGCGGGTTTCTGCGTGCAAGCAACAGAAGCAATATCGGTAAAGCGATGGCACCGTGCACACCGAGTCCTAACACGACTGTCGCGCTATACTTACCCACGGCGATGAGTTCGGGCCAGAAGCCTGCAAACCCCTTTGCCTCGCCGATCCTGCCTGCAATCAAACCGAAGATACCGAGGGGCGCGACGTACATGATCCAGTGGACGAGTTTCATCACCGCCTCATTTAGTCCTG
>ASZN01000092.1 GCA_000406005.1 Candidatus Poribacteria bacterium WGA-3G | reverse complement strand
TGTAAATCTCGCCGACGAACCCGTTCATAGAAATTCTGGCACCACAATCTTCACGTAGCCACTTAAAGCCGTTTTTGACTTTCGTTCGGATATGGACATTATTCGTGTCGGGTTGAAGTTCAATAGCGGTTACCTTACCGATCGGGACACCGGATAGGTAGACTCCGGCTCCGACATAGAGACCGTTGACAGATTGAAATTGGAATGTTAACTCATCTCCAGCGGTTGCCCAGGGCCAATTCTCGGCATTCGTCAAAAGTATCGTCAATAAAATAATGGCAATGAGAATCATTAAACCGACTTTTACAGACGCTGTCCAGAAATTCATGTCATCTCCCAATATACGTTTTCAGAATAGGATTTTCCATTTTGAGAATCTGGTCCGGTGCTCCGAAGAGGACAAACTGTTGTAAGATGGGATCGTCAATGTTAATAATTTCGTCAGGTGTCCCGTGTGCGAGCTGCCGACCTTCATGGAGCATCACCATTAGCGTGCCAACACTGAACGCACTATGCATATCATGTGTTACAACGATGGACGTGACTTGCAGGCGTTCATGTAAATCGCTGATGAGTTGGTTGATTTCTGTGCAGGTAACAGGATCGAGTCCGGTTGTCGGTTCATCGTATAAAATGACATCTGGATTAAAGGCAAGCGCGCGAGCGAGTCCAACGCGTTTTCGCATCCCGCCACTTAATTCAGCAGGCCTCAAGTTCTGCACGCCTTCCAAATCAACAAGCTCAAGTTTCTCATCAACGATCTTTAGCATTTCCTGCTTGGTATAGTTTGTATGCTGATTGAGCATAAAAGCCACATTTTCTGCCACAGTCATCGAATCAAAGAGTGCCGCTGACTGAAACAACATGCCGATTTTCTGGCGGAGGCCGTTCATCTCTTTAGTTTTCAGTTTCGATATTTCCGTGTCGTCAAACCAAATTTCACCAGAATCAACGGGGATCAGTCCGGCGATAAGTTTGAGTAAGACGCTCTTGCCGGTACCGCTGCGTCCCATAATAACGACGGTCTCGCCGCGCGGCACTTCAAGGTCTAACCCGTCTAAAACTATTTTACTTCCAAAATTTTTGCTGACATTCTTAACTGAAATCATAATTTTTGACTACAAGACGTGATAGTAAGGAGCTGTTTATCCGGTGGGGTTGATCGTTTAGCATCCTACGAAGTCCCCCTGCAGCTCTCTGAATTACACCAATCCTAAAATGTTAAAGAGGATGTGATTTAAAACGAAGTCCAAAATAAGAATAGTGATGAGCGAGATAACGGCGGAACCGGTTGTAGCTGTCCCGACCCCTTCAGCACCCCCGGCAGTCGAGATGCTGAACCCCTTATAGCAGCCGATCGCTGCGATCGCCATGCCGAAGGAAGTCGCCTTAATCAAACTAATCAGGACACTACCGACATACAGATTCTTTTGTGCTTCTAAGAGGAAAAAAGAACCGTTGACATCAAAGAGCGTAACAACGGCAGTAAAACCGCCCCCGATACCTGCAAACGTTGAGAAGATTGTCAACGTCGGTAACATGATTGTGCAGGCAAGGAACCGCGGGACAACCAAATATTTGACAGGATTCGTCCCCATCACCTCAAGGGCGTCAATCTGTTCTGTCACCTTCATCGTTGAAAGTTCAGCAGTAATTGAAGCACCAATGCGTCCGGCAAGGACGAATGCCGTGATCATCGGTCCGAGTTCTTTGACAATCGAGACACAGACAAATCTGGCGACCGAACCTTCCACGGCGTACGGTTTGAGTTGGATGTACCCCTGAACGCCTAGGACCATCCCTGTGAAAAACCCTGAGACTATGACGACAGCCAAAGAGTTAACACCGATCAGTAGTAACTGCTTAACGAGCAAATCAAACTGAAGGGGTGGACGGAAAATTTGAACAAGCGTCTGAAAAAAGAGTGTAAAGGCTTGTCCTGTCTCGGAGAGTACATTGTGTAGCCGGACTTTGATACGACTTAATATTGGAAGGCTCCGAAAGCCGTTGTTAGATTCGTGTGTTTCGGATTGCCGATTCATTGTTTGTTTTTAATTTGGGTTATCAAACCGCATCTGCTTTTTAGTAAAATAAAGAACGACGGCTCCAGTCGGTCCGTTACGCTGTTTTTTGATCAATAGGTTCGCTTCGACGCGATCGCCGGCATCTTCATCTTCGTAATAATCTTCACGATATAAAAAGGCGACAATATCGGCGTCTTGTTCGATTGCCCCGGACTCACGTAGGTCTGAAAGTTGGGGTTGTTTGTCTGGACGACGTTCAACTTCACGGCTCAACTGTGAGCATGCGATGATAGGTACATTCAGTTCCCAAGCAAGGACTTTCAAGGCGCGCGAGATTTCTGAGATTTCTTGCTCTCGAGCGTGGTATTTTCCTGTACCTCTGAGAAGTTGCAGATAATCAACGATAATGAGCGAGAGTCCCTTGTGTTCACCTTTCAACCGTCGTCCTTCAGCACGGAGACCCTGGACAGTCAACCCGCGGTTATCATTAATGAGGATAGGTGCTTCAGACAGTCTGCCAGCAGCTTCTGTTAACGGTCGCCAATACTCTTCACTAAAATTCCCTGTTCGTAAGCGGCCAAAATCGATGTTAGATTCTGCCGAGAGCATCCGCATGACAATATCCTGTGCTGGCATCTCCAAACTAAATATCGCAACCGGACGTTGCTGCTCAATCGCGATATTTTGCGCCATATTCAGGACTAATGTGGTCTTTCCCATGCTCGGACGAGCCGCGATGATAATAAAGTTGCCGGGCTGCAATCCTGCCGTCATGTGATCGAAATCCATGAAACCGGTCGGAACACCTAAGAACCGCTCTTGTTTGTGAAATAATTTTTCTATCGCGTCAATGCTGGATGTGACGATCGGATTAATCGGCTGAAACCCACGCTGTGCATCGTTTTGTCCGAGTTCAAAGACGGATTCCTGCGATTGATTGAGGACATCAGCGAGTTCTATGCTTTCGTCTTGCGCGAGGTCGCGGATTGAGGCGCCTGCTTGGATTAATCGGCGGCGCGTGGACTTTTCATGTAGAATATCGGCATAGAACTCGGTACTCTCTGTTTCTACAATCGGTGCTTGGAGTTCATAGAGATAACCTGCGCCACCCGTTCGATTGATCTGATTTGTGCGCTTGAGTTCATCGGCGACGAGAAGCGGATCGGCATTGCTAACGCGATCATATACGGCGAGGATCGCTGTATAAATGAGTTGATGGTCTGTCGTAAAGAACGCCTCAGAAGTATGCCCAAGCAGCGCGATTACCCTCGGAATAACCGATTTTTCGGTCATCATCGCGCCGAGCACTGCCTGTTCAGCTTCCTTATCAGAGAGGGTATCAATCGCTTCTGCTTGCATAATTACTCTTCACGTTCAACAACGACGCGAAGTTCGACGACGACATCTGTATGCAATTTGACCGGTACCATGAACACACCGAGTTCGCGAATCGGTTCGGCGAGTTCAAGGATACGCCGTTCCAAATCGAAGCCTTCGGTACGTAAAGCCTCTGTGATATCCATAGAGGTAACAGAGCCGAAGAGTCTGTCGTTTTCGCCTGCCCGTCTCTTGAGCGTGCACGTAACACCAGCAACTTTTGCTGCGATTTCACGGGCGTGTTCTCTATCTTTCGAGTCCTCTTGATCAATAACCCGTTTTTGGTGTTCAAGGTAGCGGCGGTTCCGTTCTGTCGCGTGCACAGCTAACTGCATCGGCAGTAGATAGTTCCGTGCATATCCGTCTGCGACCGTCAACACATCACCCGGAACACCGAGCCCTTCAACACTTTTCTTCAGAATTATTTCCATAATTAAAACCTAAACTACCTTTGTGCGGACAGCGTTGTCTGCGTCTGTCCCGTATGCTATCGTGTAAACGGTAACAGTGCCATATTACGTGCGCGTTTGACGGCGCGTGTTACCATTCGCTGTTGCTTCGCGGATAATCCTGTGATCCGCCGACTTACAATTTTTCCACGTTCATTCACAAACTTGCGTAGCGTATCCACATCTTTGTAATCGAAAGATTCTATTTTGTGGTAGCGCTGTCTACGACGAAATGCCATATTACATCTCTTCCTTTATTTAAATTGTTGCCTATCAAAGTTGTCTGACCTGCCAAATCGATAAGGTACGGCGACGCTCGCCTATTGTTAGAAAACAGATAGGGGCGAGAAAACCTTCTGTAGGATGGTGATTTTTCGAGGAACGTGCCTCACTTAAAACGGGATGTCATCATCCGTTGAGGAAGACGTACTCGGTGCTTCAGACGCGTCTTGATGAGAATCAGGACCCGTTGGTGCCGCTGCGGGTTGTGCATCGGCATAACCACCGCCCGTTTCATCACTATCGCGACGTCCACCGATTAACTGGAGCCGTAATGCTGTAACAGAGAGTTTGCTCCGCTTAGATCCATCTTCGGTTTCCCATGAGTCGAATTTGAGAGCACCTTCAATGAAGACTGGACTCCCTTTCGTGAGGTATTCGTTCACAATTTCAGCTAGCCTACCCCAAGCGGCTACATCAACAAAACAGACATTCTCTTTCTGTTCGCCTGACTGGCGGTCGGTGTAACGCTCACTCATAGCCATACCGAAATTGGCAACTGAGTTACCACTCGGAAGGAATTTCAATTCTGGGTCTCGCGTGAGATTCCCCATCAGTATAACGCGGTTGTAACTTGCCATGGTTTCTCCTTTTTATATGCTGTGCTTACTTGGGGTTTGTTCCACTATTAAGCAGATGCTGTTGTCTCCCCGTTTTCTGCGTCGTTATCATTCTCTGTAGCATCTCTGTCATCCCCAGCATCTGCCTTTTCAGTTTCTTTATCAGCGTCATCATTTGACGTTGATTCTTCGGCATCAGATGTCGGTTGCGTTGTTTCGGATGCTGGTTCCTCTGCTGCATCCGTTATTTCGGCTTTTAACTTATTTATATCGTCTTCATACTCCACGATCATATAACGTAGGATCGTTTCAATGACACGCAGGGACTGGTTTAAAGATGCGACAAAACTCGGTGCACTCTCAAAGATGTAGAGTACATAATAGCCTTCACTTCTTTTTCGGATCGGATAGGCAAGGCGTTTCTTACCCCATGGATCGATTTTCAGGAGCGTCCCGCCACTTTCGATAATACCCTTGACCTGATCTGTAAGTGCCTCTGCTTCGTTTTCGTCATGATCAGGGGTTATGATAAGCAGGAGTTCGTAAGGTTTCAAATTTTTATGCCTCTCTTCGGACTGGTGGCTCCAGTGTCTTACATAAAACAGGGAGCAGAGATTAATTATGTAAATTCGAGCCGATGTCTATAACGAGACATCAGATAGAATTGTGTTAGTCAATTTTCGTGCATATAATTATACCACATATTAACTGATATATCAACCAAAAATCACGTTTTTCGTGCCGAAAGTCAAGGTTATTTTTCGGTTTTACGATAATCGGAAAATTAGACTGGAAGTACTGAATATGCTGTTACATGAGGCGGTAAGAAGAACGGTCGTTTTGATGTGTCAACTTCCTGTCGAATCCGTGCAGCTAAGGTATCTACACCGACCTCTTCCGCTGTAGCCAAGCCGTATTTTTCGAGGAGTGGCAGGAGGCTCTGGAAGATGGTCGCCATATATCGGTAGCCCGCCCATGTTTTGGCTGCACCGATTGGCGACTCAAGGTGCATCGTCGGTGGTGGCAAACCTGCATCTACAAACGTCCTATGAAGTCCGATGCCCATGTCAAGGTGGGCCCCCGAATATGCGAACACATCTAAGATCCATGTGATGAGTTGGTTCATCAGTGGTGTCCCTGGGTGTTGGATAGCAGGATAGAGTGTATATTCGGGTTCTTGAAACGCGACAATACCACCTCGTCTTACATCTGTCATGAGTTTGGCGAAAGCCTTCGCGGGTTCCGGCATATACATCAATACGAACCGTCCGACGATGGCATCAAATTGGTCAGAAAAATCGAGGTTCCGAGCGTCGCCTGCGATGAATTCGACGTTCCGCGTACCTGCATCGGTTGCCCGTTGGCGTGCGGTGTCGAGAATGTCGGCATTGATATCCACGCCAACGACCCGTCCTGTTGGTCCGACGAGTTCAGCAAGCGTGAGTGCGACATCGCCGGCACCGCTACCGATTTCAAGTACACGCATCCCCTCCGAGATACCGGCGCGTTTGCAGAGGCGTTCCGTTGAAGGTCCATAGATCCTTGATTGCGCAATGAGACGTGTGGTTTCGTGTGAGGTGCGTCCTAACGTATAAGTAGCATCTCGGTGTGATGTGTTCAGATTTTTTGAACGATTTTTGATCATACGCGAAAACCGCCTACGGTGGTAAAGACGCATACGCTGTGATGTGCGGTGGCAACAGGAGCGGTCGTTTTGAGGTCGTGACTTCCGCTTGAATCCGATCTGCGAGTGTGTCGATATCTATCTCTTCAGCGGTTGCTATGCCATACGCCTCCATGAGCGGCACGAGGCTCCGAAAACTGTTGGCGAGATACTCAAACCCGGGCCAGCCCTCAGGACCGCCCATGGGAGCCTCGAAGTGTAAGGTCGGTTCGGGCAGCCCTGCATCAACGAAAACTCGGTAAAGCTCCATCCCCATGTTCAGGTGTGCGCCTGAACGCTCAAACACTGTGAGGCCCCATTCAACCAGTTGGTTTATCAAAGGTGTATCCGGATGTACAATTGTCCGGTAGAGTGCCAGTTCAGTATCCTGAAAGGCAACAATACCGCCGTCTCGAAGCAGGGTCTTTAACCTTTTAAGTGCCTCCGCTGGTTCTGCCATATAGAGTAGGACAAGTCTACCGACGATGGCATCAAAGTCATCTGGCAGTTCGAGGGTTCGTACATCACCGGCAATGAATTCAACGTTTGAATAACCGGCTTCATCGGCTCGTGCTTGTGCTGTTTTGAGAACATCAGGGTTGACATCTACACCAACGACGTTTCCTTCGGGACCCACAAATTCAGCGAGGGTCAGGGCGACATCACCTGCCCCACTGCCGACATCAAGGACTTTCATGCCTTTTGCGATACTGCTTCTGAGAAAAAAACGTCGTGTTACGTCGTCATAAAGCTGCGACTGCTCGATTAAACGTCGCGTTTCTTCTTCGCTCCGCCCCATTGTATATTCTGCATCTCTGTTCTGGTTGCTCATCAATCTTCGGGCAGGAGACCCACTTCTTTAGATGTGGGAGGAATGCCCGCTCCTATAGTTGAAGTTAAAGCGTGTTAGTCTCTTACAATCTGCTTTTTTAGTGTTTTGACAAAGACGCTTCCCTTCCAAAGAACGCTCATGTGAAAAGTAAGTGCGATTATTTTTGCGAAAGCAGTCACCACGTGGGTTTTAAATCTTCATTAGCACATAGTCTTTACATGAGCGAATAAATTTAATACAAATTGAGTAGGCGCGGTATTTAACCGCGCCTTTTGTGAAAAATACATTCAAAACCTTAGAGCAGGTTTTAGAAATTGTATCCGACTTTAGCATACCAGTACGCCCCGTCAAAACCGAAGGGACTAAACTGCCCATATTTGTTTCCGACAGAACCAGCAGCATTCGGATTTTCATCGGGATAGGTATTAAGGATATTTCTTCCCCCCAGCGTGAGGGATAATCCCGAGTCTACGGTGTAAGTGGTTTCCAAGTCAAAAATAACCTTTCCAGTGTATTCTCCAGTTCCTTCCACATCTGGATTCTGTAAGTAATCTTCAGAATCGAACCAACCGCTGAAATAACTGGCGCGTCCGAGCACTCCCCACGCGTCCGTTATGGATTGACCGACAGTCAGGCTTCCGCGGTGTTTAGGTAAATTCTCTTGCAGTTCCCGGATTCGATGCGCGTCCAGTGTGGCAGAATCGAAGAGAGCTTCAAGTTCAGGAGTTAATTCCAAAGCAGGATCGAAATCAGAAGGTAATTCCTCGAGTTCTCCGTCGACTGCGAGATGGGTAATCTTAGTTGACGTGAAGTTATACACGGCAATGGCGGTTCCGTTGGGTATTGGTGCTGTAACGACAAAGTCAATACCATTGGTTGTGCTATTGAAGTCATTGATAAAGAACTGGAATGTTTCCAGATTCGCTGCACTGGTTACACCTGCGGCGATGAGCTGCGTCTTCTGGGCGTCAGTCAATGTATAGTGTTGTGACACCGATAACCGGTTTTTCAGCCGAATATCAAAAAAGTCCACCGTGAAGTTTATGCCCAAAATATCAACGGCAAATCCACCTGTGAAGTTATTTGATGTTTCTGGGTCAAGCGAGTTATCTTCCTTGCCAGTCACAACACCGACAGCATCGTTGGTGGAAGGAATTGTGCCTTTATTAACGAGATCACCCTTCGCAAAATCGTATTCAGTGGTAATGTTGAAGGTATTTTGCTGCCCGGGTGTCGGTGCGCGGAACCCTGTACTATAACTTCCGCGCAACCGCATCGTTTCCGTAACCTTGTAGTTTGCAGCGGCTTTGTAGTTCAGGGTACTCCCGAAAATCTCAAATTGTTCACCGCGCACAGCCAGTGCGATCAGGAGCGGCTCAATCGGTCTGATTTCAGTTTCCAGATACGCCGCGACGTTGTAACGATGCCACTTGCCTGCTGCAACCGGGCTGAACCCCGAAAATCCGTTGGATGCGGCCGTGAAACCTTGCGCTGCGAGGGGCCCGATCTGATGCGACTCGCGTTCGCCCTCTATGATTTCAAATCCTTCGTCCCGATATTCCAAACCAGAAGCGAGGAATACCATGTCGTTCAGCGGATAGGTTACATCGAAGTTAAGGTTATAATCCGTCTGGATATAGTCGCCCGGATCAAAATATGTCGGTGTATCTGGGCCGAGCGAAGCATTAACGGTATTGAAGATAAAGAAATCGGCATGGTGCCGTCCAAAAGAACCACTCACATCCCACGTTAAGGGTTTGCCTAACGCTTCTTCCAGAGCGGTGCCTTTAAGTCCAACGACGACGGCACTATCCCATGCAAACGCCCCAAATCTGGGTGTGAATCCGCCTGGAAACATTTCTTGGAATGTGAATAGATTCGGGTCATTTTTGACGGCTTGCAACCGTTCAGGATCAGGAACATGGTTGGTTATCGGAATATCGTCAGCATCGTGGGGTGAGAGCTCAGTAAACTCTTGTCCTGCAGCTTCCGCTTCTGCCTTTCGGGTTTCCCAGGCCGCCATCTCCTCTGTCAAACCCCGCAGATCCCCGACGAGCAACGTCTTGCCACTTGTTGTACTAAACACACCGCCGCGGGTATTCGGGTTACGGAAATAGAACCCACCTTCAACCCGCTTTCGGGCGTAGTTGGCATGCCCATAGAAATCGATGGTATCTGTGAGGGTGGCACCGTAGTTGGCAAACAATTTGATGTCACCCTCTATAATCGGCTGTCCCCAAATTTGCGCCGGGTCTTTCACACTGAAATTGCCTGCGTTAATCATGTCTATGGCATCCGTACGTTGGACAGACCGGACGGTGGGATCCGCGCCCCCGTATTCAAAGCTGAGGCTACTCCACGCGTCTGGATTTCCTAAACCGATGTTGCCAGCGAGCGCAAATTGCCGACCGTCGCCGTATTGGTAGATACCGGGTTTAAATTCAATCGAACCGCCTTCGTAGTTGTCTTTCAATTGAAAGTTCATCACACCCGCAATAGCGTCCGACCCATATTGTGCGGATGCGCCATCACGGAGGATCTCTACTTGTTGCAGGGCAATTGCGGGAATAGGTGCCAGGTCGGGTCCCTGTGAGCCATCAGACAGCCCATTTCCGAGCCAGTGAATCACTGCGGCACGGTGTCGCCGCTTGTTGTTGACGAGCACCAATGTATGATCTGGGGCAAGTCCACGTAAATTCGCCGGACGGACCACTGTTGACGCGTCGCTAATCGGCTGTGTATTGATATTATAAGACGGCACCAAACTTCTCAGCAGATCCGGTAGATCCGCACCGCCCTGCTTTTCAAAGGCTTCGCTTGACACAATATCAATCGGTACCGCCGAATCCAAGACGGAGCGCGGTTGTCCACGGGTACCCACAACAACGAGACTCTCAAGTTGTATAGGGTCACTGCCCGAAGATGCTTCTTCAGAGACCTCAGTCTCTTCTGTGGTTTCTGCTTCATCTGCTTCTTCAGCATGTTCATCGGCTATAACTGTCGTAAATGTGCACATTAAAACGGCTACAACAATGCCGAGTACAACGACGATTGATTTAATATGATTTTTAGAAAACATACTATTCTCTCCTAATATTGGCGTAAACGCCATGTTTTGACTATTGATTCCACAACCAGTGATAAACCAAAATAGTTTTACTTCTCGCATAGAGGATAGATTATAGATATCGCATGGGAAAGGAAAGTTAGAGAACGTAATGAATAAGCTACGCCTCGCTCACAAAACCCAAGCGTACTATAATTATACTAAATATGACGTAATTAAGCAAATTATAGCATAAAAATTGTAATATAAGCCCAGAAATTGTCATATTGAGCGACTTTAGCACTATGTCCTTGTCCATTTAATCCGGAGGGTGCAAGATTAGGAAGCATGCTGGGAAAAAAGTAGTGAGATTGCGGTTATATAGGTGCTGTTAAAAAAACATGCTGGTGAGGAGATTGTGATCTGGATTTATCGTATAACTGAATGCCTTGATGTTTATCAAATTTAGTCTTGACATTGAAAATCTGTTGGTATATACTTAAGAAACGACCTAAATTTGAAGGGCCGTATCTTGTTAACGAAAAACCGGCTGGTAGTCGCGTGATTCATGCACCTCTTGTATTCGGTTTCAGAGCGTTTCAAAATCTCTTAAATGCAAATTTGTTTTTCAGATTTGGTATCACGAATAAAAACACATCACCATGGCAAAGAAAAAAGGGCGCCGCTCCATCAATGTGGCACGGAAGCGTGAAAAACGGAATCGCGACCGGAAAACCAGACAGAAACAGATCGCTCATGAAAAGCAACGTAGACTTCTTCACAACAAATCAGAAGAAGAGCATCTACACGCTTGTATCGCGGCGAGCCAGAAGCTGCTTGATGAACCTGAGTTGGAAGCACTGCTTTTTGACCCAGAGTTGACGCAGAAACGTGTGATAGAGGTCCTGACTGAAATCGAACCCGACGAAGTAGATGCGTCTGCGAATAATTTAGAAGATTTTCTTATACCTGAAGCCTACCCGCCTTATCCGACTGATGAAAGTGTAGGTAAAACAGATGTAGATGTGGTGCCGACACCGGTGCCGGAAGCGGAAAAGGCGTGCGATCATTTTCGGTTAGAGGTGCTGCCACATCTGCTCACCTCAGATTTCATGGCTCGATTAACACACGCGTTGACAGCCTGCGAAACACGTCTCAAGCTGATTGGCAACCGCGATCTCGCCGAGGTCGCTTTCGTTACCCGCTCACTTTTTGAAGCGGCACCACCGGAAATATTGGCGTTTCACCCGATGATTCAAACCATCGGTATCGAAACTTTACGTGTACTTGTGGAAGATATGGACGTGATGGTTGATGGTCGAGAAGATGTCAAAGGGATCCTATCAGATGTCTTGGCACAGGATGACTTAGAACCGTATTTATCTCAACAAGCATCTGTCTTTTCAGGCTCTCAATCAGAAGAAGATGTTGACAAGGTTATTGCACCTAAATCTGATTCTGTAGCGTCGGTTTCTGCCGAAACAGCACCAGAAGAGACGGAAGCGGTCGAAATTGAAGTCCCACTATCTACCTTTAACTCGGAATCGGAGCCGGTCATATTTCCGGAGACAGCACCACCGGAACCGTCTGTACCAACATTCTCGCCTGATGAGCTTCCGGCACGAGCACTCTATAAAAATTTCGACGGTTTAACGATAAAAACGAATTTTGAAGAATCAACGGATGACGTGCATTCAGAAGAACGGTTAGCGAACTATGCTTTGGTCAACGAAAACGAAGAGCAGATTGAGTTCGTTGATGAAGAAAACGAACGTTACATCACCGTTACCGAAGACAGGCTGCAGTTACGTGCACGCTCTGAATCGGAACTTGCCATTGCGATGGCAGAAGTAGAAGCGAACTGTACATCCGCAGTGATGTACCTCGCGAAAACAATTGAAGAAAGGGGGTAAAAGGATGCCAAGAAGTAAAAGCGGACAGGTCCGACGCCGGACACAGATCCGTCAACGCCAGTTACGGCGACTCAAAAGAAAGAAAGCGGCATTGAAAGAGCTCTTGCAAAATCGCGAAGCCTAATGCCGCCATCCGCGGTTGCGGCGGGTCGCCGTACCCGCCTACTTCGCTTTTATCTTTTCAGTGTGAACAAATCCTGAAGTTTGCAGCCGTACAGAATCCCCGCTTTCTTCCTCCACATATCCCATCCTGAGCAGTGTTATAACCTCGTGTGAGGTCGGCACATTGAACAGTTCGCGAATCTGTTCACGATCCGCAGCATTTTCAAACGGCGCGCTGACAAACTGCACACCGATTTTCAAGGCAGTCGCAGCAAGCAGCACGTTCTGAATCAGCATCCCCATACTCAACCACATCCATCGGGTCGCACCTTGGCCGGGCGGAAATCTCTTGCAATTCATCGTGACTAACATGAGCAGTGGTGCTTCTCGGACCTGCGTTGCGATCTCTCTGGCAGGTATCTTACCGGCACCGAGATGTCCGAGGAGCGCGAACGATTTGGCGTTTTTTAGCAATTCTTCTAAGAATTTCTCAGGTGCGTTCTGAAGCGGTTTCGGTAGGGTGACATGTTCCGACAACAGAACGCCGTCGCCACGTTCCTGCCATTCCGCCTCTGTCGGACGCATCCATCGACTGTTGTCATCAAGGAATTTTGGGTCCTTGAATTGTGTAATAATGGCACGTTCTGTGAGATCGGCGAGAGCCGTTTTGCCTTCAGATTCCTGAATCAGTACTATTTCCCAAGGTTGGACATTAAACGGTGAGGGTGCCCATCGCGCTGCTTCAATGAGTTTCTCAAGGTCGTCAGCATCTATGGCGCGCTTCTGAAACGCGCCACGATGGCTTCGGCGTTGGGTCATTGCGTCAAAAACGTTCATCAATTTGCGAGGCTCCGATGGCGTTCGAGGACTTCCGCGGGTGATGCGGTCCCAGTCGTACCGATTTTGGTGACGGTAATTGAAGCCACCAGATTTCCGACATAAGCCGCTTCAACGGCGTGATCGGCTCCAAGACAACAGAGCGTCGCCACGAGACCTGCCGAAACGCTGTCGCCTGCACCGACAGGATCGGTTTTGTCGTCGATTGGGATCCCCGGAATATGCGTGAATGTGTCGTTACAATAGACAAGGACACCGTTTTCACCGAGGGTGATGTAGGTGGTGTTTTGTGTCTTCTCTGCGAGGCGAATCGCGTCCTGTTTCGCTTCCTCAATGTCAATCTGTTGTCCATCCCAGTCCGGTTGAACGGCGCGTTTTGCCTCGAACCGGTTCGGTTTAATAATAACGTTTTTATAGTCACCAATCCGCGTGCGAGAATCGGCGAAAAAAACTTTCTCTCGGAATTGTGCCGCTGACTCACACAATGCTTCCCGTACGCGTGTCGTGACGACCCCTAAATTCGCAAGCGGCATCTGATCACCGATGATGATCCCGTCAACAAGCGGCAGACAGGTTTGCAGTGCATCAATAACAGAATCTTCAACTTCCGCTGCCATAGCGGATTGGTTCTCAATATCAAATCTCGGACCTTCTGTTTCTAAGCCTTCATAGCCGCGGTGGATCGGTTTAAGATAGGTCGGAGTAACCCATCGGGGTGTTTGGACCATAAAGTCTGTCACGCATCCGTTTGCCTGCAGGCAATTGAGGAGTGTCCCGCCGAACCCGTCCTCACCGATGACCCCCAGTGTGTAGACGGTTCCAACACCGAGTGCCTTCAGATTATTTGTAACGGTCCCTGCGGCACCTGGGCTATAACGTTGTTCGACGACAGGGTTCGTATGCCACGGCGTTTCCAACGACAGCGTTGATCGCGTCTTGTCTATGTACCAATAAGCATCGAGGTAAAAGTCGCCTACAACAAGGATCCGTTGTTCGCGGAAGTTATTGAGAATTGTATTCAGATGCCTTTCGCTAATCAAGGTGTCCCTCACGAATCAGTATTTAGACAAGAACCACTCAGATAGGACTTACGCAAAGTTGACGACAATAGAAGGCTTTTTGATCTCTCGTCGCAGATAGTCCTCGTATAAACTTTCTTTCAGGCGGTAAATCGTTTGACCTGTCGCCCGCGCAGCACGCGTCAAACTCACCCAGACCCACAAACAGCAGGCAATATGATTGCGTTGTCCACGATGGCGGCGATTTTGGCACTTGCTGATACCTGTCGTTTGCTTAAGTTCACGATGAAGCTGCTCAATCTTCCAACGAACGCGACATTCTTGCTTCGTCGCAGTCGCATCCGATTGAGATAAATCGTTGGTCACAATATATTCCGTGCGTCTGGTGCCGGACGCTATCCGAAACAACTTCACTTGGTGCCCTTTCGGAAACTTGTAGATATGAACACGTTTACCCTGCGACAACTCGGCTTCTGTCCACGTCAGGTCTTCTATTCGTTTGTGTGGGTCAACACCCTCGGAGTCATTGACGAGACGATTGCGTTTCATCGGCGCATAGTAGATTTTTGAGAGTTTTTCAATTGCTTTTAGCACTGCCATTGAAGCATACCAAGAATCTACTAACACCACCCGAAACGGGAGATTTTTCACGAAGTAGGCGTTGTGCAACATCTCCTGAAGGTGTTGAAGTTTGGTTTTCGTGTCTCGGTCCGGATCGTAGAGACGGTAATCAATAATCCAATACTGATGCGTCTTCGGATTGACATAGACACACGTCACGAGACCGATGCCTTGGATCACACGTTTTTCGGAGCCACTCCACTGCCGGCGAACAGGCTCCATCTGTTTCGCATAAGGTTTTGGCACGACGGTATCATCAAAAAGAACGTATCCGTCTTTATCGAACTCAATATCGTTTCGCACCGAACGCCAGAGTTCACGAGCAGGGATACGTTCGGTATTCAGGAGACGATTGAGTTGATCATGGCTCCATTTCTCCGTATGATCGGCAAAGTGCGTCTGTGTGAAGTTCTGAAAACCGGCTAACAAAAATTGGCAATAATCCGAGAACAGCGGTTGTCTCTTTTCAGAAAGATTCATGCTCATCATAATTAAAAAGTATAACACATTTTAATTCATTGCGTAAGTCCTAT
>ASZN01000091.1 GCA_000406005.1 Candidatus Poribacteria bacterium WGA-3G | reverse complement strand
TTCGGGCAAGGCTATTTAGTTTTCGGTTTTTTCGTCCAATTTTAGACCGCCCAGGCCCGGTAGGTGCGGTTTGATGAAGTTTGAAAAAATAAATCGGTAATTGACGGGCAATAATGCACTTCGCATTTGGGTGAGTACACCGCAAAATTGCCCTACTACAAACGGGCAGGTTCGTAGTAGTGCGATTCATCGCACGTTCTGATATTACCGAATTAATAAATCAATTTTCATCAACCGCACCGGACTTGAAAAAGAAGATTCAAAAATGGAGAATAATCATGAGCAACACCGCTACAGTCTACTCCCGTGCTTGGTACGGTGATGAAGAACTAACACTGAATTTTCCGACCGGCTGGGAAGTGGAGATATTAGGTCCCAAAGACGCACCGGAACTTTCCGATGCACAAATCGAGAAGATATTTGCTGACCCGATCGGTACACAGCGTATTGCGGAACTCGCGAAGGGCAAGAAAAGTGCCGCAATCGTTGTCGATGACCTCAGCCGTCCGACCCCAGCAGCGAGAGTGATCCCGTTTCTCCTACACGAGTTGGCATCCGCAGGTGTCCCGAAATCCGAGATCCGATTTGTTGTCGGCGGCGGTTCGCACCGACCGCTCACCGATGCAGAGGTCGCCAAGAAAATTGGCGCAGATGTCGCCGCCGAATATGAAGCGACGAGCCACGACTTTATGGATGGCAACCTACGCGCATTGGGCAGCCTTGATAACGGGATGCCGATCTACCTCAATCGTGTCGTCGCCGATGCCGATTTCAAGGTCTGTCTCGGTGGTATCTATCCGCACGGTGCCGTCGGTTTCGGTGGCGGCGCAAAATTGGTCGTCCCCGGCATCGCCGGTTTCGCGACGATGTTCTATTTCCATACCTTCTCACCGAGTCGCGGGCATGCTGTCATAGAAAAACAGGGGAGCGAACCCGATCATCGAGATTTCGCTGAAGCCGTCGCGCGTATCCTCGGACTCGATGTGATTGTCAATACCGTCCTCAATAGCCGCCGTGAAATCTGTGGGCTGTTTGTCGGCGATTTTATACAGGCACACCGTGAAGGCGCGCACTTCGCTTTAGACACTTACGGCACAGAGATACCGGAGGCGAGTCGAAAAGAGACCGATCTCGTTGTACTGAATTGCTACCCGCTCGACAGCGACCCGATCCAGACGGGTAAGGCGTTGTGGGCAACTCGCTATTTTCAGAAGGCGTATAAGATGGCACTCAACCCCGCAAGCGATGGCATCTGCTACCACGGACTCTTTGACCAGATCGATTATAACCGGTTCCTCGAACAGAAAGCGGAGCGGACGGAATCCGAACTCCCGCCGCCGCAACTCGGCACACAGGATCAACTCCACGTCTGGTCAGAACATTTTTTAGTGGACGATTTTTACAAGAAGCACCGCGGCGCCTGCCTCTTCCGAAACCTTGACGAACTGATCGCCTTGTTTGCTGAGAAACTACCCGCACACGCGAAGGTCGCTGTCCTACCGTCCGCCGGGATTCAGGTGTTAGCACCGGAGAAATAGATGCAGATACAAAATGATAGTCCGACTGAGAACTCAGTCCTGCAAAATACGAATGCGTTCCTCGGTAAAATCGAAGCCGGTTTCCTGTGTCTTATTGTCGCAATGATGATCGGGCTGGCGATACTCAAGATCGTGATGCGGTACGTGTTCAGTGCGAGTCTGTTGTGGAGCGATACGATGCTTCAGCATCTCACGCTCTGGCTCTGCTTCTTGGGTGCTGCGCTCGCGAGCTGTGAACGGCGGCATATTAGTATTGATGTACTTAATCGGATTCTGCCGGACAAGTATACACGCTGGACGAACCTTGTTATTGACGCTGCCGCGCTCGTTGTCATCGCGATTTTAGCGTATTACGGCTTCCTTTTCCTTGGCGATGAACAATCAAGCGAGGCTGTGTTGATCGGTAGCGTCCCGTTGTGGTGGGCAAAGACGATTATTCCCTGCGGTTTTGTGCTCATCGGTATCCATGTGGTGCTGCAGATCGGAATCCATCTAACAGGTAGTGGAGACACGCCGGATACTGTGGAAGGAGAGGCAGACTGATGGGACTCCTCATTGGCATCGGGTTGGTCGGTTTCGCACTTCTCGGTGGCGCACTTTTCGTCTTACTCGGCGGTGCTTCGATTATTGGTTACGCCATGGCGGGCGAACCGATTTCAACGATCCTCATCGACTTCAACCGCCTCACCCGGAATTCGACAATCCTGATTATCCCGCTTTTCACATTTGCCGGATATGTCATCGCTGAAGGGAAGGCACCGCAGCGTTTAGTTGCCTTCGCGCGCGCAAGTGTCGGTTGGTTACCCGGCGGCATCGCCGTGGTCGTCCTCACCACCTGCGCATTCTTTACCACCTTTACAGGTGCGTCCGGTGTAACGATTATCGCACTCGGTGGATTGGTCTATCCGATCCTGCGACAAACCTATAACGAGAAATTTTCGCTCGGCTTGATAACCGCATCTGGAAGCATCGGACTCCTATTTCCGCCGAGCGTTCCGCTCATCCTCTACGCGATTGTCGCACAGGTCCCTATTGATAGAATGTTCCTCGCAGGGATTATTCCGGGAGTGATTATTCTCGGTATTTTGAGTCTCTATTGTTGCGGTTGGAGCGTCATGAAAAAGACTGAGACGACACCCTTTGATGGGGAAGTTTTCCGACGGACGCTCTGGGAGGCGAAGTGGGAAATACTGCTGCCGTTCCTTGTATTAGGCGGTATCCTCTCTGGGAAGGTTACGATAGATGAAGCCGCTGCGCTAACAGCCGTTTATGCCTGCATTGTAGAACTCGTCATCCACCGTTCGATCTCGTTGAAGGTGATGCCACGCATCGTTAAAGAGAGTACCGTCCTTGTCGGCGCAATCCTCATCATTCTCGGTATCGCTTTAGGGTTGACCAACTACCTCATCACACTCGACGTACCGACAATGGTTCTCGATTGGATACAGTCAACGACGGAAAGCCGTGTTATTACGCTCATCGGACTCAATATCTTCTTACTCATCGTTGGGTGTCTGATGGACATCTTCTCGGCGATCATTATCGTGGTGCCGTTGCTCCTTCCTATCGCAGAACAGTTTGGGATTGACAAAGCACATCTCGGTATCATCGTTCTAACGAACCTTGAGATCGGATATTTGACCCCGCCGATCGGGATGAACCTGTTTATCTCCAGTATGAAGTTTGACAGGTCTGTTGTGATGCTTTACGGTTCGGTGCTGCTATTCATCGCGCTGTTGTTAGTCGCCCTTGTGTTGGTGACATACATTCCAGACCTGAGTCTCTGGCTCCCGCGTGCGTTGGGCAAAACATCAGCACCGCTTTTCTGAACCGCTTTCTCGTTTCTATGACAATCCGATTTGTCGGCGTGAGATAGGGGATCCATTAAATCAAAAAACGGTTTGCCAATTTTGTGCCGATCTGATATACTATTTTAACCAGTTTTGGATGGCACTGCGAAGCTTGCTGTAAGGTATGTTGGCCACCTTCCCACCTTCGCGGGGGATAAATCAAACTGGTATCGGAGCACCCCATGAAAACGATACTCGTTCTCTTGATACTCTTTAGCACAATAGCACTTCCCGCTTTCGGCGCGTTAGACGACGCGGACCTCAATCAGATACGCTTGATTGTTCAAGAAGAAATTGAGCCTATAAAAGAAGATATTACGGTGCTAAAGACCGAAGTTGCTACGCTAAGTGGACGGGTCAACGGTATAGAGAAAATGATGACATGGCTCATGGTTCTAATTGTCGTTGCCGTGGGGCTACCACAAGTTATTATCGCTTGGCGCAGTAGAAAAGATCAAGCATTCGAAAAGCGGATTGAAGCACTTGCACAGGAGATCGAAACGCTCAGGCAACAGCAGATTCTCCGACCCTAATAAATAACATTGGCACACCAATACCAAATATCGGTATTCGTGTGCCAACCTGTTGCGCGCTATTCAAAATATTCCGCGTTGATGTCTATAAAATCTTCCCACTCTTCGGGGACTTCATCCTCTATAAAAATAGCCTCAACCGGACATTCGGGTTCACAGACACCACAATCGATGCACTCCTCCGGATCAATATAGAGTTGGTTAACTTCTTCAAATTCGTCGGCTGCCTGAGTCGGGTGCGGGTGAATGCAATCCACTGGGCAAACATCGACACATGCGCTGTCTTTTACGTCAATGCAAGGTTCACAAATTACGTACGTCATTTTTTTCTCCTTTTTGTGTGTTTTACTGAGGCAAGCTCTCCAGTGCTGAATCTCAGACGTTGGCAGCTTGCCAATTGGGTTCGTTTTGTTTCAAAGTATCGGTAGGGCAGTATTCACGCCAGCAGAATGCCAATGGACTTCAGGGTTTTGTACATCATTTGAATACGAATAGTTCCCTTGCACATAGCGGATCCCCACCATAATCTCTAAGTGATAGGTGAGTTCTTTCGCCTCAGCAATATCTATCTCATCTTCGGCGTTCTTCTGTAGTTCAAAACCTTTATGGATCAATTTCACCTGCAATCCATGTCCATCTAAGGCAGCCGCGAGACGATTTGCCAACGTTTTATACTGTGGAAATGGGATTTCAGCACTGTTTTCTTCTCGCCACAGTTCAAAACCGTTATGAAGCAGCGAAACATCTAACCCCTCTTTTTCTAACATATCTTCCAGTTCTACCATATCGTCACACCGATAAGCCACTCCTTCATTTGCCAAAACTTTCAATCTAAAACCGTTGTCAACAACGGTCAAAGGCAGGGACTGTTCGGCTACTAAGGATTTCAAAATCTCCTTGATTTCCGGAACACGGTATGTCTCTAAGGCGAGAATCGTTATCGCTTTCTCTATGTTGGAAGCCGTTTGTCCAGTATAGATAGAATGGCTCTTACCACATCCGCTCCATTGATCCACTACTTTCTGCACGCTTGATTGTTTCGATGCATCCCATGCTCCGTTATTCACTAATTGTGGACCACTATTAGAAGCGCGGAGCGGGAGTTCGAGTTCAGTAATTAAAGCGTCTAATAGCTCTTTGACATCGTTTGGACGCATGCGTTTTTCTCCTTCCTTGACTTAGATATTCTGTCCAATTTTCGGTTCAACGCCGCGGAAAACGCCACAGGGAAACACAGATACTGGCACTTGTCCAACTCGTTGCTGAGGCTTTATCACGGTTCGCGTATTCATAAGCATTCAGCACATAGTTGATGCCGAGGGTTGTATCTATCTGTTCTACAATCTCTTTGACCTGTGAGAGCGGTATCTCGGCTTCCGCACGCTTTTTGAGGTGGAAACCGCGATGGAAAATTTTTGCTTTCAATCTGTTTGCTTTTAGTGAAGTCTCAAACCGATGCGCAACCGCCTCAAGTTCCGAGGGTTCAACCTCAGTTCCGCCCCACTTCTCCAATCTAAATCCACCGTGAAGGATTTTAACCGGATACCCCGTCGTATCGTCCTCGGCAAGTGTAATCAACCGGAGACCGCAATCGGTGAAACGGATAGGCAACCGCTGTTCCGTTATGACAGATTCAAGGAGTGCTTCAACTGCTGCGGCTTCCAACAATTCTTTTGCCGGTGAATCGGCATCAGTTTTGACATAGAACTCCATAATTTCCGGTCGCCCAGGTGGAAGCACGTGGATCTTACCATCCTTGTTCCATTGCGTGATAACATCCTTAATACGCGCCTCTGTCGTCGAATACTTCGCCAAATCTCGGGAGGGCGGCATATCAACAACGTCAATCGGGAGGCTTTCTTCCACAATTAAAATTTTTAGCAACTCCTTGACATCCTTCGGGGTCATGTTGGACGCTCCTTTCAGTGAATTAAGAATGCAAATCGGCAGAAAAGGTTACATAGAACACGCAAATTTTCTTGATATGCCACAATATCTAATCTTTGTCCGGAAATAGATAGTCGAACTCACCCGGATATTCCGACTTCATCCAAGCAACCAATTTCGCTTTCGCACGATGCAACCGCACCTTCGTCGCCGACGCGCTAATACCTAAAGTTTCCGAAATTTCTTCGAGCGTCATGTTCTCTAATCTCAGTTCAAACGCACGCCGTTCTGATTCCGGCAACCGCTGTGCCAAAGCACGAACAATCTCCATCTGCTCTTCAGCGATAATGGATTCCACAGGTGAGCGATACTCAGGTTCTATCCGATGCGTCTCAAAGATTTCGTCAACGGGATCCGTCTCGACGCTTCGCCGGTTTTCTCTTATGTGTGTCGCGATGAGCTGCCTCGCGATGCTGAACATCCAACTCGAAAACTTCTTGCGATCCCGAAGCGTTCCGAGGTGTGTATGCACCTTGATAAACGTCTCTTGCATCAGGTCCTGCGCGGTCTCCCAGCTGCCGACACGTCTATAGAAAAAATTAAGAAGTGCCATCTCATAACGGTGATAAAGGATTTCAAAAGCACCTTCATCTTCATCGTCTAAACTTTGATGTACCAACTCTTCATCACGTGACGTATCCATCGCCATTACACCCCGTCCTACTCGATCAAGACATCCTCAGACATCGTTTTTTGTATCATAGGAAACCGTTAGCCTGTTCCTTTTTTCTTTTGTATCATAGGAAACCGTTAGCCTGTTCCTTTTTTCTTTTGTATCATAGGCTGTTAGCCTGTGCCTGTCTTCTTTTGTATCATAGGAAACCGTTAGCCTGTTCCTTTTTTCTTTTGTATCATAGGCTGTTAGCCTGTGCATGTCTTCTTTTGTAGCATAGGCTGTTAGCCTGTGCCTTTTTTCTTTTGTATCATAGGCTGTTAGCCTGTGCCTTTTTTCTTTTGTAGCATAGGCTGTTAGCCTGTGCATGTTTTTGTATCGTAAGTTAAGAATGCGAAACCTACAAAAAGGTTACATAAAAACGGAGAACATCCACTAATGGCTAACCGCTAATTACTGCATTCCTACCGATTTTGTGCTATAATCTTATAAACTGCCTAATAAGGCACACAATATGAACATCAATCGTTTGATTTTTCTACTACTTTTTTTCATAGCCGTCACTGGTATCTGCGAAACATCAGATACCGCATCCATCCACGGCACCTTCGTCGATGCCGAAAATGGACATCCGATCCCCGATGTGCTTGTCCGTGTCGCACCCGAACAAACCGCGCACGTCTACCCCGACCGAGAATTCGAGCACGCCACAGCGACAGGCAAAGACGGCACCTTCTCACTAACGATCCCCAACGAACCGCAGACCTATTACGCTTTTTCGTTGATGGTCATCCACCCGCAGTATCAGTCGAAACGCTTACGGCACGAGATGACACTCGGAAAAAGTCGGTACGATTTAGGGAAGATCGCATTGAAACGCACCCTATCCCTCCGAGGTCGCGTCTCTGGCGCGGAAAATCTCACCGGTCTTATCGTGAAGCTGAAGATGCACAACGTCTCGGCGGACTTCTTTCGCGCCGCCGCACCGATCGAACACGCAGCAAAGACCGACACCGAAGGTAAATTCCAATTGACGGATCTCTACCCGATCGCGTATACCTTGACAATTTCTCGCGATGGTGTTATTATAGCATACATAGCGTCTGTTGACCCACGAAAGCGGGATCAAATTTCTGTCCGCTTACCGATGATGGAGGCACTACACGCAAGGGTTGTCGATACACAAGAACGTCCGATAGCAGGCGCACAGATTTACGCAACGCGCCGTCCAGAAACACCACAGGCACACGGCGCACTTCTCGCTTCAACGCAAACAGACGAGACAGGCAGTTTTCAGATACAGGTCTTGGAGACCGAACCGCAGCTTCTTTCGATTCAGGTGAGCAAAAGAGGCTACTTTTCCAGGGTCTACGAAAACGTGGATATCGGAAAGATGCCACCCGTTATCCGACTTGAAAAAGGGACGACCCTTGAAGGTCGTGTTAGCTTGCCAAAGGATCTTCCGACGGACGCGCAGTACGCCGTCAAGGTCTTCCGTGCAGGTGCAGACCTGGAGCCGAGCCTGAACCCGTTGGCACTGCAGAAACCGCTTTTGTCGAGATATTTTCCTGTGACAGAACCTATCTTCACAATCGACGGACTTTTTGCAGAGAGATACACACTCTATATCGTTGGCGACGGCATCTCAGCGACCGGCATTGATGTGGACGCGTCGGCAAGTCCGGAACGGGTGTTCGTTTTAGCAGACCGACCCACAACAACGGTGCGCGGACAAGTACGCTGGGCAGATACCGACGAACCCGTGCCAGATGCAGTCGTCTCGCGTTCGTGGTATCCGTGGGAACTGTATCCGCATGACATGTCAATGACGCTGGATCGGTTCGAGGTGGAAACCGACACACACGGCAATTTTGAATTCAGCAACCTTACGGATGCGCGTTATCAACTTCATATCCGTGCTGTCCATGCTGCTCGTGAAAAAAACACAGGACGTTATCAACGGAGGCTCGTTCACAAGCAGGTTGAAGTGCCAGCTGTAAGCACTACATACCGCATCTATATCGGAAAACGAGACGGTACACCTTTTGCAAAGTAGTAGGCACACACCGTGTGTCGTTACAGAAAACCATACGCCTCTTAAAAAGAAAAACTCGCTATATGAAAAACGCCAGACGCTTCCTCAACACAATCGTATGTATCCTTCTCATTTCTCTCGGAGGTGCGGATGCCGCTTTCTGGGAAGACCCTTTTGAACGCGAATCAGAAGAAGATTGGCAACACCAAGGAACAGATTCCGTCTGGAGAGTTGAAGATGGATTTCTAAAGGCAGAAATTCAGGCACAAGGGGAGTGGCGATCAATATTTGAACGCTATCAATTCGTCGCCTTCCCCGGTCCATACAACGACTTTACGATCACCCTCGAAAACGTCGGCGTATCGCGTGCCAGATTCGGTATCGCACTCGCAAAGCATTTCCAAAGCACCGTCCCAGAAATAGAAGATGAATACGGTTACTACCTCTTCTTTACAAATGATATGCAACCCTCAAGAGATGGCAGCCTGTTCGTCGATCCCGGACAACGTTGGAGCACACCGGAACTCCAACAGATGGTGTTACACTTCAAAGACGGCAGGTTCCAACTCTCAGCGGATGGCGTATCCCGTATCGACTTCACGGACGCAAACTTCGATCAGATTGATAGGATCGGTTTCGTATTGGCAGCGTACATAACAGAGGACGTAAACGTCGGCAACGCTTGGGTAGAAAACTTCACGATTGACGGACTCGCCGTCTCACCGAAACGGAAACTATCAACAACATGGGCACACCTAAAAACTGATTCTGACAACTGACAACTGACAACCGGCAACTGGTAACTAAAATATAAATGCTTAGAAAGAATCTGGATATCATTTTTGACGCAATTTTACTCGTGATTGTTCTCGGCATCGCGTTTTGGGGTACCTACGCCGGTGCAAGATTGAATCCGGGTGAGCGCGCCAACCCCGCTGCTTCGGGGTCCTATTACAGAACCCCCGGTGTAAACGGACAATGGTTCGGCCCCGAACTTAATTCACTGACGCTCTGTGCCGGAGTCCATAACCCTTACAACAATAGGGGACGGTTCGACATCGTGGAGACAATAGAAAATGCGGTGGTCTCTCGTTCAAGTATCCGAGGCGCGCTCCACTGGCACCGTGGACAGCAGTGGCGTTTCGCCACAGATGATACGCCGTGGGGAACGAACTACTCTTACATTACACTTCGCGACGATTTAGGGTGGAGTGAGATCAGCGCAGGCGGCGGCACGACAGGCTACCCGTGGAGCGGTATCGAGCGACACTGGCGAGACGGTGATGTTATCCTCGCACAAGCCTTCGTCGTCGGATGGCGACGCTACGCACGCGGCACGGAACGGTGGGTCTGCCCGATGTATTACAAAATCGGCGGATGGCAAGGTGAGCCGCTTGAGGTGAATTGTAAAACCCTCAGAACATGGTTCCCGCCGGATTGGGATGTCTTAAAACAGAACGACAGAGACTTTGATCCACCTGTCGAACGCGAACCCGGTGTCCTCAGCCGAAGAGGAAAGAAAACGCAACGCTGGTACGATTGCATAAAAATCAATTAGTCTATGTATCCACAGATAATGAAAATATCTTCCATGCCACACAAAATCTTGACTATCTCTATACTCTTCTACGTCGTCATCAGCTGTGCCATCTCCGCATCCGCCGAAACTTGGCACGACGATTTTGACACCGAAAACCCAGACGCATGGGATGCCGTCGGAAAAAATTCTATCTGGAAAGTAAGCGACGGATATCTACGCGTAGAGGTGAACCGAGAATGGGAAATAGACTACGAACTCTACCAATTTATCGCAATTCCGCCACCCTATAGAAATTTCGTCATCAAAATAACCGATTTCGGCGGCGACAAAACCCGTTTCGGTTTCTGCGTCGGACGCCATTTCCCCGACACCCCCGGAGAGGATCCGTTTTTTTACGTGTTTTTTCCGGATGAGATCAGAGCACGCCGATTTGATGGCAGAGGCAGCAGCCATCCCTTCCGGTTCCGACTCTCCAGAGAACCGCGCCTCCGATGGGATACCGATGTCCTCACAGAGATGGAATTGTACTTCAATTCAGGATATTTTGCGCTGTTCGCGAACGGCGAATTCCGTACAACGTTCCAAGATGCGAACTTCGATAAAATCGAGATTCTCGGTTTCGTCATGGAAGGCATCAACATCGCGAACGAGTGGGTCGGCGAAGCCTGGGCAGATTCCTTCACCATTTCAGAACTTGACATCACGCCGCAGCGCAAACTAACCGCAATGTGGAGCGAACTCAAGATTAGATGATTAGGGTGTTACCTCTTTTACGCAACGGAACCCGAAAAGTGTATACGTGATCCTGGGTGTATCCCTATCGCGGTAGGAAACGCGCAGATACCGTGCTGAATAAAACCAAGAACCGCCCCGCAATACGCGAGATGATTTAACCGCCATAAAGTTATCTATCAGTTCGGATATACGCTCAGCACCGACAATAGGGTTCCGACGGGGCGAATTCGTATAAACATGGCTATCATACGCATCTAAACACCATTCCCACACATTCCCTGTCATATCGTAGAGCCCATACCCGTTCGGTGGATAACTGCCAACAGGCACCGTATCCTTAACATCTAAAAGGTAGTTTGCCTTGCTCGGATTAATCGAGTTGCCCCATGCATACTTCTGACCTGCCAAACCCCCGCGCGCTGCTTTCTCCCATTCCGCCTCCGTAGGCAAGCGTTTCCCTACCCACGCAGCATACGCCATCGCACCATACCAACTCACTTCAATAACAGGATGATCCTCGTATCCCGATTTTGCCTGATAACGCCCATCAACCTGTTCAATGTGAGCATCTGAATCCTTAAGGTCAAACCATTTGATCGCGCCGTCAACATGTTTCCCTTTAGCGTTGAGAAACGCCGCATATTCTGCATTCGTTACCTCATACGTGTCCATATAGAAAGCATCAAGGTAAACCCTATGCACGGGTTTTTCGTCGCTACCTGCCTGAGCATCGTCGCTGCCCATCTGGAACTCGCCGGCAGGAATGAGTACCATTCCCGCAGGCACGGCACGAGGCACCGAATCTACGTCCGCCGTGTTCATCATCGTAAATCCGAAACACATCACGAGAGATATACAAACAAAATGGATTTTCTGAGTATTAAACAATTTTTTCATCAAAATCTTCGGCGTGAAAACCTGTCCCTTCAAGGCAGGAAAAAACACCGCTCCTTTTTTCGAGGGTTTTGGGAAAATAATGAGGAGAGGGAGGCACCTCATAACATTGTTGTCCCATCCGCGTTCAATTATTATAGGACTGACGCAATTCCATAGGAGGTACGGTTTCCTAACCGCACCTACGCCCTCAGAATAGGCATAATTCCGCTATTTTGCGTAAGTCCTATATTATTCATTAAAGTATCGCATAAGTCGGAAAAAATGTCAAAAAAATCAGAACGATTTTTTCCTTGACCCACAAGGATAGATACGGTATCCTTAATGAAAATCAATACCTACTTCACAGGTTTCTGACACCACAAAAGCACAGCTTAGTCCCACTTTTCGGGACGCATTTACATTTATGCTTGAAAAAGAATTTAGGAACGAAGACCCGTCAGGCAAGGTTATTGCCTTTATGTTGCTCATTGTTTCGCTCATCGGGGGCGGGGCATTCGCTGTTAAACTCGGTCTGCAAGGCATTCCACCCCTAAAAATGGCACTCTTTCGTTTTATAATAGGACTTATCGCCGTCGGTGGGTTGGGACTTTATCTTGGGATGTCAATGCGGCTGCGTTTTGAGGAATTCCGTCGGTTGCTCCTGATCGCTGCCCTCCACGCCTTGCATATCATCGCGTTGAACATCGGCACCCAACACACAACAGCGGCGCGTTCAACCATTTTTCTCAGTCTCTATCCGCTTTTTGCAGTACTGTTTGGACACTTCTATCTTCCAAATGATCGGCTCACGCCGACGAAAACATTCGGGCTTCTCGCTGCATTCGGTGGCGTTTTTCTCGCCATCATGCCAAATCTGCAAGGCGGTAGCATCACAGGATACCTCATCGGCGATCTCATCGTAATTCTCAGCGCAGGCTTCTTAGGATTCCGCATCACACTGACAAAGGTATTCGTTCAGGACATTTACCCCTACCGACTCCTCGTCTGGCTGTTGGCTTTAAACATTCCGTGCTTCTACATCCTGAGTCGTATTTTTGAGCATGAGCAACCCGTTGAATGGACACTGGCAAGCACCTCCGGACTCATCTATCAGGGCTGGATTATCACAGGTTTCTGCTTTTTAGGGTTGACATGGATGCTAAGAAAGTACAAGGCAAGCAAATTGGTTGTCTTCTCTTTCCTGATGCCGCTGTCCGGCGTTCTGTTTAGCTACCTGTTTTTGGGGGATAAACTGACCCTCGACGTGTTGGCAGGCACTGGATTGGTCGCAATCGGAATCTATCTTGTAAATAGGCAGCGTTAATCCGTCTACGAACCAATGGACACTAAAGGAATTTTACATAATGACGAAAAAAGGAAGCGTGCATATCCTAATCCTTACCATTTTGTGGATATGTGGCACACAACACATTCCCTCTGCTGATGATACCCCTGACGGTATGGTGCGAATACCGGCAGGCGAGTTTGAAATGGGGAGCTGCGCTGGGAAAAATAATGAACGTCCAGTGCACACCGTCTATGTCGATGCATTCTATATGGACATCTACGAGGTCACAAATGCCCAATACAAGGCGTTCGTCGATGCCAACCCGGAGTGGCAAAAAGGAAATATTGCCGAAGAATTCCACGACGGTGTATACCTCCGACTCTGGAACGGTAACAACTACCCCGAAGGCGAGGCTAACCATCCAGTCATTTATGTCAGTTGGTACGCAGCGATGGCTTACGCGGAGTGGGCAGGCAAAAGATTACCAACAGAAGCAGAATGGGAGAAAGCGGCGCGTGGAGGACTTACGGGCAAGGCGTATCCGTGGGGCGATACGATTGATCCAACCCAGGCAAACTACGCGCGGCATTTCAGCTCGCCAATCGCTGTTGGTCAATATCCACCCAACGGGTACCGTCTATACGATATGACAGGGAATGTCTCCGAGTGGTGCCTTGATGAATACGATCCTGATTTCTACGCAACATCCCCGCGCGAAAATCCATTTTCAAAAGGAAAACGCCAAGCGACTATCAGCGATTTCAAAAAAGTGCAGAAGAAAAAACGCGTGTTACGTGGAGGCTGCTGGACCGATAATGGACTGTTTCTGCAGGTCTCATATCGGGATTGGGGACCCCAGAACTACACCAGCGTCTTTCGCGGGTTCCGCTGTGTGAAGGACGAGTTGTAGCACAAACTGTTAGTTTGTGTTCTGCGATGGTATTAGAACTAATCGCCCAAATTCTGCGCAATAAGCACCAAATCCAAAATATTAACAACCTCGTCGGCATTCACATCCGCATCCGTATCCGCCTCCCCAAGGCGAGCAGCCACAAACACAAGGTCTAATATATTGACAACGCCATCACCCGTTACATCATAAGCGGAAACATCCGGCACCAAGTTGGAACGTATCAAATTAAAGACACGCTCCTGATCCGTCTCAACCCTAACAATCCCAATATTCGGTGCCAGCCATTGGTAGGAGGTCGCCCGACTTATTGACGTAGAGACCGTCCTCGAATCAATCTGGATTTTAAGGCAATCCTCAAATGTCCCCGCCGGTGTTACCACATCTTCTACCGCAACGGCTTCGTAACTGTATGAAACTGAGAGCGGACCCGTGAGTACAACCTCTGTTTCCAACATGAATTCCCATGAAACCCCAAGTGCTAACGATGCAGGCAGAAACAGACCCGGCGGCGATAATTCAGCCGTCACTGTGCCGATAAATGAACCGAGTTCCGCAACAACTTTATGCAGTTTTACGCCGTCCTCGTCAAAATGGACAAAGTACACCTCACCCGTAGTTTCCTCTGCCCCTAACGTTTCCGCCGTTCTTGTGAACAGCGCGATCTCTTTACCGTCGATACGTTCCTCGGAGCCTTCAATCGTATAAGTAACCCGTTCGGTCCCATCCGCAGTCTCCAAAACCCAGATGTTCCCCAAATCCGTCGGATAATACTCCACAGCCTCTGCCGTCGCAACCATCGAGGAATAGAGCAATAAAATCACCAACGCCAGTCCAACACACCCTTTTTTTATAAACACCAAATCATTTCTCCTTTTTATACATGAGATAAAGACCATTTCCACTCGTTGTAGGAACCTTCAAAAGTGTAGCATATTAGAGACGCGAAATCAACAAAAATCAGAATTAAACGGCTCTGACACTTTCAATCTCTCCATCCAAACCTTGCTTTTTTGCACGATCCGTGATACACTCTCCCTATACATTCAGAGCCGGTGGCAGAATATAATATATCAATAACCCCCTTGCAGGGTTTTTGCTGGGGTGTTTCTTCAGGGTTTGTAACCCCGTCTGACGACTGGAGACAGGAAAATCCAAATGGATCTATTAGAAGAACTCAAAGCGCGCGACGAGCGCATCGAACAATTAGAACGCGCACTATTGTTAGTGCTGAGTCTAAACGTCGGGAACCATCTCGACAAATCCGCTAAGAATTGTTTTAGCCATGTGCCATCCTCCGCAGTAGAGCAGATGGAAACCCTTATAGCAGAGAGTGGAAGCACAGAGAAAGCCATCGAAGACCTACTCACCACCACCGAAAAACGTTTCCATCTCGAACTCGATATATTGAAGCAATGACCTCTTTCCTTTTTTTCTCAGAGCGAGTGTTTTGCTTGGAGTGTTTCTTCACGCTCGCGATTGCTAATAGCTACCACCATAAACGATGATCCAAACATCTATAGCACGGTCAATGCCAATGCAGGACGATTCAGTTTCCGATTTTTCGTCCAATTTTAGGCACCCAGACCCGGTAGGTTCGGTTTGCAACCGAACTATAAGTGTCAATTTTAGCAATAACAACCGTCTCAGACCCAGGCCCGGTAGGTTCGGTTTGATGAAGATTAAATAAATATTTCGGTAATTGACGGGCAATGAATTGCCCTACTACAAACGGG
>ASZN01000090.1 GCA_000406005.1 Candidatus Poribacteria bacterium WGA-3G | reverse complement strand
TGATGGGTGGTTCGTAGTAGGGCAATTCATTGCCCGTTCCGACGTGCGATGAATCGCACTACTACGAACCGGGTTTACCTTTCATTTCAATGTTGACAGACTACTAGACCTGCCACAGAAACACTTGTAGACGCGCGCTGGAGAACACACACCAATGAACAAGGAAACCAATTTGCAAAACACGATAAACACTTCAGAAAGCCTTGATAAAGAAAACCGAACGGATCAGAGAATGAGTGCCCCGCCTCGAGTGTCTGTTTTACAGATTTTAGCAGTGCTCTGTCTGTCTCTAATTCCGCTGAGTTGTTCAAAGGTCCCGGATTTCCTAAAAGACACTTTCCGGCCGGAACTGATCGTCCCCGTGTTCGATCCTGATGCCTACATTATGCCGCAGACCGGGGCAGTCGGTTACCTGAGAAACGGCATTAAGGCGATGGCAATCCCGCTCAATGACGTGAAGGCGGTCGATGCGTTCGCTATTTTTATTTACAACGGAACGGATCACTGGGTATCCTTCAAAAAGAAGGACTGTCAGATGCTTGATGGGACAGGGAACGTCACGAAGACGATCGACAAGTCGCAAGAATCCTTCTATCTGAAAAAGAATTTCAAACCGACGCTGCCGCCTGAATTCGCAGCAGAGGTATTCCGATGGGATAAATCCATTAGGATACAGGGAGATCCGGCGGTACTACCGAGGGAGGACATCGAAAGAACGACGGTGATGCCGAGGCAACACGCGCGATTCTTCCTCTACTTCCGTAAACGGAGCATCAACTACAACAGTTTGCGGATCATTGTGCCGAGGGTCACAAGTGAATTTAATGACCAACAAACGACGTTTGTCTTCAAATTCAGGGTACAACGCGGCTAAACTTGGGGCTCCGATCACACGCGGTAGGTGCGGTTTCAAACCGCACCTACCAGCGGAATGCGTAAGTCCTAAAAATATCTGTCTCCTTTTCCTGCTTTTCTGTTTGAGTTGCACCCTTCCGGAAAGTGAAATCACGCAATCGGGTACCCCGTCCGTTACTGGGAAGGGGAGCATTGGAATCCTGCTATCTAACCGTCAAAGGGAACCGTCTCCTATCGTCGGTATCACATATCTTAAAACGCTGGGGCGTGCGGGACAAGGCGTGGCAGAATTTCAGAGACCGTTGGGACTCGCAATAGATGAGGAGAACAGAATCTACGTCGCCGATGCCGGGAACAATCGGGTACAAGTTATCGACAATACCGGAGGCTTCATCACTGAATTCGGTGGACGTGGGTGGCAGAGAGGCGAGTTCGATCACCCCACGGATATAGCCTTAAGCTTCCAACGGAGTTACCGACACCTCTATGTCGCCGATACAGGCAACAATCGGGTACAATACTGCAATTTTATTGATCAGATTTTCTATGTGCTTACCGAAACTGTGGACGACACGCCGTTGGATCAGCCCGAAGGCATCGGTATCGGACGGAACGGCGAAGTTTATGTCGTAGATACCAGAAATCATCGCTGGATCGAATTCAATGTCGCCGGTGTTCCGGTTGTCGCACGCGGTAGTTTCGGGAGCGGGACGGAACAACTCTGGAATCCTACAGACCTCGCCGTTGATACCCAAGGGAACATCTATATCGTTGATGCAGGCAACCATCTCGTGAAAAAATACGACTTCAGTGGCAATCCTATCAGCACTTGGGGCGGTGAAGGCGACAAACTCGGTCAACTGCGGGAACCGAAGTGTGTCGCTTTAGACGATTGGAATTACCTATATGTAACCGATAGCGGCAACCGACGCCTCCAAGTTTTCGCACCCGACGGCAAGAGCATTACCGAATTCACGACTCCGACACTCTTAGAACCGGCAGGTATCGCAGTCTCGAAAACTGGACAGGTCTTTGTGAGCGACGCGGAAGCGAACGATATAAAAGTGTTCCAAATTTTTCGTAAGGAGTAGTTTTCAGTTTTCAGTTTTCGGTTGTCAGTTAAAGATGTGTCTTGTGGTGGGACACGGAAGGGAACCGCCACAAGTTCTTAACCCATAACTGAAAGATTTTTCGCAGAAAAATCGCACTGAAAACTGACAACTATTAATGCCTATCCGACTCTTTTTCCTCGTCTCCCTCTGGTTGTGTCTGCTCCCACGTCTCGGAAGTCTGGCACAAGAATCCGTAGATGACGACACGAACGTCCTCGAACTTCCCACCTTTTCTGTTCTCCAGAAGACAGAGACCGTCGAACTGAAAGCCGGTGAACAGGAATTCACGGTCAAGTACGCACCGATTCTCCGAAATACCGAACACCTAACGGAAGCGGACGGAAACACGCTTGTCCGAAATATAGACTACCAAATCGATTTATATTCCGGCAAAATCACCATCGAACCACGAGGGACAAGGAGCTACCCGTATAGGTTGAAGATTACCTATCGGACGCTGCCCTTCGCGATTAAAGAGGTCTACAAACGCGATCTGTACGGCGAACAAAATCTGGATAGCCGTCGGTTCCCGTCGGTTCCCGTCGGTTCCCGTCAGCAAGAGGACTCTGATTTATCAGACAATCTCTCTGCTGACGGTTTCCAACAAACCGCAGGCGACGATGTCTCCCAATTAGAGGTTTCAGGAAGCCAAACGTTCGGTATCTCGCTTGGCAGTAATCGCGGTATAACACCGAACCAAGAACTCCGCGTTAACGTCGAGGGTAAAGCCTCGAAAGACATCACCGTTCTTGCGTTACTATCCGACCAAGATTTACCGATCCAACCGGAAGGTACGACAGAGAACATCCAAGACATTGACCAGAAGTTGATTCGCATCACGCATCCAAATATGAGGGGCACGTTGGGCGATTTTGAGGGATCGCTCGGTGCTTCGGAGTTTATCTTTTTTCCGCGTGCGCTGGAAGGTGTGCAGGTCGAAGGCGACTTCAAGTGGGGACGGTTCCATCTCATTCCGAGCGCTATTCCGAAAGGGCAGTCTACGAGTTTAGTCCTCCGTGGTGAGGAGGGACGCAGCGAATATCGGCTCACGGTTGATGGGCAATACGTCATTGTGAAGGCGGGAAGCGAAATCGTCTGGCTGAACGGCGAAAGGATGCGGCGCGGCGAAAACAACGACTATATTATCCGTGAATACGGTGACCCGATCGTCGAATTTAACAGCAAGCACCTGATAACGAGCAACGACACGATCCGAATCGATTTTGAATACATCTCCGAGGAACGCGCATATCAGCAGAACCTTTACGGATTGAGTAGTGTTTTTAAGCTACCGGGGGATCGGATAAGCATCGGCGCCTCTTATGCCGTTGAGACAGACCTGAAAGAACCCGATCAGGCTTTAATCGCAATTACAGAGACCGACTTGG
The DNA here is from genome assembly GCA_000406005.1 of Candidatus Poribacteria bacterium WGA-3G. Classification (GTDB taxonomy): domain Bacteria; phylum Poribacteria; class WGA-4E; order WGA-4E; family WGA-3G; genus WGA-3G. The sequence goes on along the minus strand of ASZN01000090.1, from coordinate 12,582 downwards.
CGGCACTGCGCCAAAACATTATTGATCCAGAGGAAGACGGATCGCGCCTCATCGCGCCACAGCAACATACCGTGTGGGGTTTAGAGAGCCGAATAAACATCACCGAGAAAGCGTGGATTGAAGGTGAACTCGCCTATAGTAACCTCGATAGGAATACCTATTCCACGGTAGACCAGAAAGAGGTGAGTCAGGCGTGGAAACTGATCGGTGCCGCGGATTGGGATTTCGCAACATGGTCAGAGCGTAGGGGCGAGGTGACCTCTCCCCTGCTCACAACGAACCTTGATATACGTGCGATGGATGCTGATTTCGTGCCTGTCGGCGCCTCAAGTCGCAACCGGAGCCGTTCCCGATATGAGACGCAATACGCTAAGGAAGGGTTTGATGATGCGTTTCTGTTCGATACTGCCGGTTTCTCACGCGTCGCACAAGATGAACGAACCGTAAATTTTGACATCCGATTGACTCCGATGGATTGGTTGATGTTTGATGCGGGTGTCGGCAGGAGCGAAGAACGAGAACCGCAACGCCCTGAAACTGTTACGACAGAAACAGAGGCGTTGTCAACGAGAAATGCGACCATCCGCAATAACTTCAATTGGGGTATCAATTTCAATCGACTTGCGGGCAGCAGTAGGGGCGAGGTCACCGCGCCCCTACCACGGACAAATAACCAGGGAAGCAGTACATCGACACCGGGAGAGCGTCCGACTCCGAAGACATCGCTCCTGAAAAGGTTACCGAATCTCCGATGGGATGACTATCGAAGCAGTTCGCGTGTTGAGGGTGAAGATTCGACGCGGACGCAATCGCAGCAGAAGTCGCGGCAGGAAGGCAACCTCTCCTATCCGCTCGGTCCCTTCAGATTCGTCGGGACATTAGGTAGATTGGAATCCACGGAAGCACTGAATGCGACGCTCAACCGGAAACGGGACCGAGCGATCGGACGCATTGATCTCGTTGACTTCAATTGGCTATCCGTCAACACCAGTTATGAACTTGAGGAGGCTTTCGCGAAGGAACCGTTGCTCACTTTAGACGACGCACCGATCGGTCTATCCGATTGGCAGCGCAGTACGACGGCGCGAACGTGGAAGGTCGGGTTGTTTTCACAGCAGAAATCTCTTCTCGGCGGTGGCGTGAACCTGCGTGCGAACCTTGCACGTCGGATGCTGAAGGCACACACCGAATTCGGGTCAAATACGACGACGCAACTCGCCGATATTAACCTGCAGTTGACACCCTTAAGCCGCGCTATTGACATAGAAGTCCGTTATGAGTTGGATAAGAAATTGACGAGCCAACGCCACGAAATCTATACCAACATCCACCCGCATACCGGTGTTCTGCTCCAACCGGGTGAAGGGTATTACGTGAAGTTGGACGATCTGCACTACGTAGAGGATCCCGAAGAAGGTACTTACATCAAAATCTACCAGAACGTCGGTGATAAACCGACCACGGCAGTAGATGCGGATTTCCGTGTCCGTTTCCAACCGCGTCAATATTTCGCACGGCGCGACAGAGCGCGACAACAGGAACAACGTAGGGGCGAAGTCACCTTGAAGAAACACCCAAGCAAAAACCCCCTACAACCTGATAGCCTGCGTCCAACACCAAAGGGTCGTCAGTCATCAGTTGTTAGGGGTCGTAGGGGCGAGGTTGCCTCGTCCGCACGGGTTGGGACACCCAACCCCTACGATAACCGAAAACTGGTAACTGTTAACCATTTAACGTGGTTCCTGAGCGCGCTCCGAGGTCAAATCCGGTTCTGGCTCACAGAGGAACAAGAGATAGAGGATGCGGTGTCTCTGTATCTGCTCCAGAGCTTACAAGGCTCAGATACGCTTTTCGGACGGTTGAATCAGCACCATCAGCTCGAATTTTCACCCTCACCAGCGTTCAGCCTTGCGTTTAATCTCCGCAGTGGTGAGATACTCAACAAGCGGATTAATAACCAAGAACGGCATAGACAGCATCGCACTTGGGATGCCGCTTTCTCCGTAAATCCGACGCAACGCCTGTCTGTCGGTGCCAATTATGAGCAACGTCAGGAGACAGAAAGTTACAACCAATTCGATTTTGAAGACCTCGGTCAGGCGACCGGCAGTGCAGAAGAGGGGATAGACCGTTCCACAACCCCTATCTCAGACCTCCACCAATTAGAGCAGGCGACCGAACTGAGTCTCCGCTATCAACTGAGCAATGTACTGCGATGGAGCGGTATCGGGGGGTATAAACAGACAACCGACGAGGAGCAACTCGACGAGGAACCGGAAGCTAAGACCCGTACCTTCTCCTATGAAAACCGTATCACATACAGTCTCATTGGCAAGGGACGCATTGATTTCAACTACAAACTCGGCTACGGTCAGAGTAGCGGTGGCATCCCTTTCGCGCAATACACCTTTTATGAGGGTATCAGCCACGAAATCCGTACGACAGCGGATTATAGGTTGCGGAGATTCACCGACCTATTGTTTCGCCTCAATTACCGTCTGCTCTCCACGAAGCATCGGAAACCGGAACACCGCTTAGAGATGACCGTCAGCGCGGAACTTTAACGTGGTTCGGTGATGGCTTCATTCCAGTCCCACAAAAAGATTGTGCCGTCTTGTGCTGTGCTAACCAACATTTCACCATCAGGCGAAAATTTTAACGTCTCCACTTTCTGCGTATGCCCATTGAGGGCAGCGATTCTGTCTCCAGTCTTGACATCCCATAATTGGATTGTACCGCTGCCCTGCCCATTGACGAGAATTGTGCCATCCGGTGAAAACACCAACGATCTTGGATAATCGTGGTGTATCCTCCAACCTCGTTTATGCACAGTGCTAACCGAGAAAAGTTTATGACCGGTACGCACGTCCCACAAATGGAGTTGACTCGGTGTACCCGCAGCGAGCAAGGCGCGGTCTGGTGAAAATGCCAATGCCGAAATATGCCCCAGATTCTCTTGTTTCGTCGGTTCCGCAAAGACAACCAAAGCCTCACCGGTCGCAACGTCCCACATTCGGATTTTCCCTTCTGTAGTTCCACTCACAAGCCATCTGCCATCTGGCGAAAACACCAATGCCAAAACCGTTGGCAGATTGCCCCGAAAGCCGGGTTTCAGGTCATCCCTAAGCGGAATTATCAATTGATCGCCTGTTTCCGTATTCCACAAACGAATGTCAAGATGGGCAATCGCTACAGTTTTAGTTCTATCGTCAGGAGAAAAGATGAGTTTTCCGGAACCTCGCTCCAACGTCGCAAGTTCGTCTCCAGTCCAGACATCCGTCAACCGAATGAGATTATCTGGATTTGTAGTAGAAATCCTACGGAAAATTTTAGAAGCGTCTGACGCTGCACTGACGAGTTTCGTGCCATCCGGCGAAAACGCTATAGTTGAATACCAGTCCCGATTTCCACTATTTTGGACAGCCGACTTTTGCGCTGTTTCCACATCCCAAAAGGTAATTTCACCGTTAAATGCGGCACTGGCAAGCGTGGAACTATCCCGAAAGAAAGACACTGTTTTCATAGATTGTGTGTGTCCGGTGATACGCTCATCGAGTGGTGTTCCGGTTTCCGCTACATCCCAGAATCGGATTGTGCCGTCCGTACTCCCACTGGCGAGTGTGTTACCGTCGGGTGAAAATGCTAACGCGTTAATACCGTTGAGATGACCGGTAAGCGTCGCGAGCGGTTCGCCCGTGGTGGTGTCCCACAATTGCACTGTTTTATCGGTACCGCCGCTGGCGAGCATTTTTCCGTCTGGAGAAAACGCCAGTACGTTTGCCCATCCGGTATGTTTTTGGAGTGTCGTCGAATCCCTATCTCCAGTGGTATCCCACAATCGTACTGTCTTATCTGCACCACCACTTGCGAGACGCGTGCCATCCGGCGAGAACGCCACTGCTAAAACCCAATTTTTAAACGGCAGTCTTTGGTGCCGAGGTTCATCTAACAGCTGAAGCGGCAAATCTCCGTGTCCTCTGAGCGTCGATAACTCTCTACGGGTTGCTACGTCCCATAACTGGATCACCCCGCTTTGTTTTCCAAGCGCGATTTTGTCGCTCGTCATCGCGTAGACACCCTGAAAATCCTCCGAACTAAAGAGACCGATCCCGAATAGCCCAGTTTTGAGGTGTTTTGTTTTCCCTTTCCCGTTCTCAATATTCAATCGGGTAATCGCACCGGAACTACTCAGACCGATAAGCGTTTTCCCATCTGAAGAGAATCGCAATACTGAAGCAGACCCGTACAAATCAATAAGCGGCACTTCGCGCTCGGTAGCGATCTCCCACAGTTGGATGAGTTTCTCTTCAGAAGAAGCGGTAAGGAAACGGCCATCGGGTGAAAATCTGAGGGCGTCGCACATTCCGCCGGCAAACAAAGATTTCTCTTCGCCTGTTTCCACATCATACAGCCAGACCCCGATGTGGCTACCGACTGCNAGTAGGGTTCCATCCGGTGAAAACTGGATTGTGGTAATCCCACCTTTTCCGAAACGCGCTTTTGCCGCTTTGGGCAGCTTCCAATGTGCGGGGTTTTTAGAGGTCTCATCTGATTCTACTTCNGCAACCGATNCTGAGACATCGTNAGGCTGCTGNCTGGTGGTATCTCCCTCGCTCGGTGTGCTAACGTTCCCAAGTTGCGTCCGGATATCCGGTTTGGAAACCTCAAGGTTTAGCACGATGGGTGCTTCTATGAGTTCAACTGTCATCTCTGATGGTGCGTCGAAACTATACGGCTTTTGGAAACGCGACAGGTATTGATGGTTTCCGACACCCAACATCAAAAGCACAACTGCTAACGTAGAAACACCGACTGCCCACGGCACCAACGGTTTGCTACCAGACGGTGCAACGGGTTTCAGACGTGAGATTTCTTGCATGATGTTGTCTGTGAGATTCGGTGAGATTTGGTAATTTTCTAAAGCCTCTCGTATCATGGGTTCCTCCTTCTTTAAGCGGCGACGCGCCCGGTAGAGACGATTCCGAATCGTCGCTTCCGACACACCTAAAAACCTGCTGATCTCGTCGTACGTCATTCCGCCGAGATAATAGAGCGTGATGATCGTCCGGTCACTGTCTTGTAACTTCGCAAGGAGTTTCTTGACGACTTCGCGTTGTGTCTCCACTGCCATCCGCTTGTTCTCCTCGATGATATATCCAGAGTATGCCCTTTTTTCTAGCTGCGTATTGCTCGTACTTTCTAACGACTGGGTCGGCGTCCGCTTTTTCCGGAGCCACGCTTTGCAGTGGTTCGCAGTTATGACATAGAGCCAACTCGCAAAGGACTGCGGTTCCTTCAGCATTGAGAGTTTCTGATACGCTTTCAGGAATGTATCCTGTGTAATCTCCTCGGCGATGTGAAAATCTCCGATTTTCCGCCACGCAAGCGCGTGAACGGATCGCTGATATTTTTTCACGAGTATGGAGAACGCCGTATCATCGCCATCAAGGATGCGTTGGATAAGTTGAGCATCGTCATTTTTCATCGGACACCTCTGGAATAAAGAATGTTCGTCGTTTCACATTTGCATTTAGTGACGCGAGCAGCGGAAAAATAATCTCACAATTCTGCAAAAAGTAGGAACCAATTCATATAAAGACACCCAAGCAAGATATATCAATTTCTATCATTCGTTAAGATTGAAGTGAAGCATACCGCTGCCCTGTGTTCCGACGTACAACACCTTCCCATCAACAGCAAACGAGGTCACCCGCTCCGGCACCTCTGAAGCAATCTGTTTCCACACGTCGTTTTCGTTTTCCAACCGATAGACATCTGTTTTAGAAATGCCATAAACCGTTGTGCCATCCACTGCTAATTGCCCGATAATAGGCGACGTTCCCGTTGTATCAGTGATAGCACTCCACTGTTTGCCATCACTTGACGCGGCGACACCTGCATCCGTTACTACATATATCGTGGAACCCACAAATACTATATCATAAAATGCTTTGACAGGAAACGGCAGTGCCGGTGTGAGATCGATCCAATTATTTCCCTTATCAAACGAGACGACAAGGTGTCCATCGCGTTTCCCTACGTAGACGGTGTTCCCTGAAGCGGCGAGTTTGAATCCTTGCATCATTCTATACCCAGAGAGTTCAGCGGTTTCTTCCAGTTCAGTGTCGTACCATTCTATCTCGCCAAGCTCCCATCGAAAGAGTTTGTAGTTATATTCGATATAGAAGGTGTTCCCACTAACAGCAAAGGCGCCACGCAATCCGCCACGGACAAGCTCACTGGATCGCCGACGATCGCTTTCTGCCAACTGTTTGAAAAACTGAGTTGCACCAGAAGTGCCTTCTTGTACCTGTTCAATGAACGACTTGTCTTGCAAGTCAAGAGAAAATCTTCCTCCTTGAGATAACTGGTTCATTAACGTTCGTGAGTGAAATACTGGTGCCTCTTGAATTTGCCTCAGTGTCCTGCTATCCTGAGAAATTTGATATAGACGTATTTCTTCACCGGGTGCTTTACCTTTGGCACAAAGGACACCACCGGATTTGACTATCTGTGTAATGATAGGCGGTTCATCTCTGTGAGGGGCTGTCATGGGTATATCCGTTTGAATCGTCTTCCATGAACGCCCTCTGTTGGTCGTTTTAACAACCTTGTTTCCACTTCTTCCATAGAGGGCATCTCCGAGTACGATGAGGTTATCCACTCGCCCCTGGTTGACTGCATTAAATCGATGCCACGATGCGCCACCATCAATAGAACGGTGAATTCCATCATTATTGGAAACGTAAAAAGTGTTTTCATCCAATGCTACAGCAGCTGCTATATCAACTAAAACTGGTGAAGTCTCTGGGGGTTGTGGGTTCATCCAAGTATCTCCGCTGTTAATTGAACGCACCATGCCTTTCTCCATAGCCAACAGCGTCTCCCCAGCAGCAATAAGTTTGATGAGCGGAGGAAACCCTTTTAGGTGCCAAGCATTTGTAGGTGTTATATCTTTCCACGAATCCCCTAAGTCGGTTGATCGGAATATCCACCAAGAACGTTTCTCTCCACGGGACATTTGCCGGAAATCGTCTCCAGACATTTTCTCCCACGACAATTCTGCCACAACATAGATTTTCTCGTCAGTTACTGCAACTGAGCGAATCATTTCAGCTTCTAATACTGGAAATTTCAAGTGTTCCCAAGTCCCATCTCTCATACGGTATAGCCCGTTATGTGTTCCAGTAAATAGTATACCTTGCATTTTGTTTAAGGTGCGAATTTCCCCAGCGAATCCATCCTCTACAGCACTCCATGTTTTTCCAGTATCTTCAGAGCGAAAAAACCGATCTTCAAATGCGAGATAAAATATGTTATCTATTACGAAAAAACCGACCGTAACTCCTGTAGGGTGTGGAGCGTGGGTATACCAAGTCCTACCACCATTGGCTGATGCAAGTATTTTATCATAAGCAGCAATGTAGAGGAAACCATCATGTTCTACCATGGGCATCGCGCCATTTGGAGGAGCAACTGCTTCACTGATACGTTGCCATGCGCTCCGATTTTCGACTAACTGATAGAGATCCCCATCAAAAGCATATACAGTTCCTTCGGACGTAACAAAAAAAGGACTAACAATGCCCGATACACTCGGAGCATCTGTCTGAATCCACTGCTGCTTAGAAACAGAAATGTCTTCTCCATCCGCCTGTGCGGCAGCAAATAAGACTTCATCAGGTCGCTGACCAGAACCATCGTTTTTGCTTGGCGCGGCGGGGCTTCCGAGTTGCGTCCGGACATCAGGTTCCGATTCAATATCTAATACGACTGGCGTTTCAATAATATCAATCGTCATCTCTGAGGTCGCATCAAAACTGTACGGTTTTTGAAAACGAGATAAGTACTCCGTGCCGACACCTAACATCAAAAATATTACGACTATTGTGGAAACCCCTATGGTTCCCCATGGAGCTAAGGGTTTACTGCCTGATGGTGCAACCGGTTTCAGACGTGATACTTCTCGCATGATATTCTCTGTAAGATTCGGTGTGATTTGGAAATTTTCTAAAGCCTCTCGTATCATGGGTTCCTCCTTCTTCAGACGTTCTTGAGCACGGTAAACGCGATTTTTAATCGCACCGACCGATACACCTAAGAACTTGCTGATCTCTTCATAAGTCATTCCCCCGAAGTAATAAAGTGTGATGACGGTCCGATCGCTTTCTTTTAATTTCGCGAGTAGTTTCTTGACGACTTCGCGCTGCGCTTCCGCCGTTGTCCGCTCGTTTTCCGCAATGACATAGCCTGAGTAGGTCGATTTCTCTAACTCAGCACCACTTGCGGTTTCCAACGGCTGCGTCCGTAAACGTCTCTTACGGAGCCACGTATTGCAACGGTTCGCAGTTATGACATAGAGCCAACTCGCAAAGGATTGTGGCTCCTTCAGTGTAGAGAGTTTCTGATACGCTTTTAGGAACGTCTCTTGTGTGATATCCTCGGCGATGTGGAAATCTCCGATCTTCCGCCACGCCAGCGCGTGCACCGACTTTTGGTATTTTCCTACAAGCGTGGAAAACGCCGTATCATCGCCATCAAGGACGCGTTGGATGAGTTGAACATCATCATTTTTCATCGGGTACCTCTGGAAAGGGAATGTTCAGTATTTTACATCAACACGTAGTGACGCTATTTGAGACGAAAAAGTCACACAATTCTGAAAAAAAAGTGGGAGTGGATTGATGAAAAGAGGGTTAAGGTTCTATTTTCTTGACAACGAGAGGTTAAGTGCTGAGCGATACGAGGATGACTTGTCCGGGCTCAAGAGTTTTTAGGACTTCATTGACGCGGTCCATAGCGGGTTGAATGTCTTGAAGCCGATTGCTTTTGGCAGAGATGAGAATGATGCCAATGGTGTATTTGCGGAGGTTCTGTTGATGTTCAATGCCTTTGTCCATTGTGATAAGTGCGTCAAAAGCTTTAGCGGCTTGCCTGAGAAGTTCACCATTTCGCATGCCTTTCCAGCCTTGCTGGGAAACCGTTGTGACTTGAAAATCAGCGTCAAAATAGTGGACCAACCGCCAGTCTAAGTTTTCATCGAGTAGGACGCGCATCTATTTTTTCTACCTCACCTGTCTGAACCAGGCGCGAGTTTCCCATGGCAACCGATGCCAAGGCTATTTCTAAAAAAGCGACTGCTTGTTGCCGAGAAACAGAAGGGAAACCTTCGAGAAAATAGTCAAGGTTCTCGCCAGCTTTGAGGTGATCAATGAGGCTTTTGACAGGCACCCGTGTGCCTGCAAACACGGGCACTCCGCCGTGAATATCAGGGTCTTGGGTTATGATTTGCTCTGTGGTCATCTTTTAATTTCCTCCTTAGTCAGGGTCTCGGTTTCCAGAACGCTGATGCGAATTTCCTCTATTCTACCACAAATTCCGAGGATAGTCAATTCTTTTTCTCTTTATAAAGGCTATTTAGTTCTCGGTTTTTTCGTCTAATTTTGGACACCATCAGGAAATTACCGAATTAAATTCTGAATCTTCGTCAGACCCCGCCCGCGAGGGATGAGTGCTTTGCAGACATAAAGGATAGGGTTTTGGCGGGAAGAGTGATAAGTTGTCCCTGCCAATGTTGAGGGGCATTATAGTAAATCCCATAGTTATTTGCACACACGGCAGTTCGTAGGGGCTGGGTTACCCAGCCCCTACGAAGTTGCGAAATGTAAACATATTTTCCGATTTTACTATAATTGGATTTTTTCAGTTGACATAAGATGCCTTCCGTTAAAATTCAAGCGTCAATCCAATATAAGGCAGTAACGGAAGTTGTCTGGCTTCTCCGACTTCGTGTTCTTCAAGCGTGACTTCCTCGCCCTGTATCTCAAATGTGCCTTCATTCTGGATAAACTCAATGGTATTTTTGCGATTGTAGACATTCAGCACTTCAATGAATCCACCTATCTTCGTGCCCTTGAAATTCCATTTGTGACTGATCCGCAAATCTAACTTGTGATAGGGTGTCAGTTTAGCACCTAAGACGCGGCTAAAACTTGCGAAGAGCGGGTTCAATCCGCGCGTTACTGGGTCTTGGATGAGAACGATAGAGCTGATAGGTGCTTCGGCAGTGCCGCTTAGATACTGCCACTTCGCGCCAATCTCAAAATCTGGGCTAAAGTTATAGTTTGCCACAATGCTAACGATATGTGTATTATCAAACAGATACGGTTGATATGTAACATCTACAAGAGGCAGAATCCTTAGTCTCTGAAGTACTCGGCAGGGTACAAGTACCCGCCGATTTGATAGAACGCATTATGCGGCAAGTCGCCGATATTAATCCGATAGTGCCTCCGGCTGGAAAGCCATTGTTACCCTGGGCAGCTTTGGGTGCAGCTACAGTTTTGGTGCTGTTGATGTTAGGGGGAAGTTATCAGTATCTCGCACGCTTTCAGCAGCCCTATAGTTTTGAAGCACGATCTGAACCCAACATCAGGTTGAATCGAAATCAGCAGCGACACGATCTCAACGCTGCATCACGATAAGTGTTGATGACACGAATGACCCGCGCTATGCCAAGACGCTTTCTTACTGCTATAAGTGGTGGTCAAAAGGTAAAAACTGTGCTATCAAATGCCGAAATATATCGGCAATCACTTTTTTCCGCTTCTGAATGTTCCGCGCTTTGGCGCGTTCATTTGTGAAACGGGCGTGGTATGGATCGCATCACCTTTTAAAATTTTCTCAAGTCCAAAACGACTAATTCCGTTATATCGCAATAACCCGCTGTTGCCCCTCTCTGTCTTCTGAGGGAATAATGCGAATCTCAATATCGCGGTTGAATCGATTCAGAAACGTCAACAGCCGTTCGACGCTATAATGATTAAACTTTCCTTTTTTCAGGCGTGAGATTTCAGGCTGCTTCACTCCGAGAATCTTCGCCGCTTCCGCTTGGGTAAGCTGACGCTCTTCTATAATCTGAAACACTTCAAAACCAAGTTTCGCTTTGAGAAACAGTTCGTCGGCGTCAGGCAAGTCTAAGTCCTTAAACACATTGCCTGAACTCTTTTCAAAATCAATCTTCTTGCTCATAATTCTTCTCGAGTTCCTGCGCCATTTTGAGGCGTCTGTTGATAAGGTCTACCTCTTTCTTTGGTGTCTTAATGCCGCGCCTTGATTTTTTCTGAAAACAATGCAGCACATAAACCCTCTTTCCAATTTTCACCGCATACACGGCACGATAAGTGTCCGTCCTATAATCGGCTCGTATCTGAAAAACCCCTGAGCCAACGCCCTTGAATGGTTTAGCCGCCGGAGACATGCTGCCCGCCTGTGCAATAAACAAAGCGTCGCCTATATCCTTTTGAACGGACTGCGGAAATTCCTTCAGCTTTGCCTTAGAATCCCCGATCCATATAGTTTCTCTTAAGTTCGGTTTCCTTTCGTGATCCATAATGTATTATAACCAAATGGATATAATATGTCAAGTTTTTTGACACAAGGGATTCGCGGGCTTATATCCCGAAGCCTAAAGCAAACCTCGGAAACTTTACGCCCGAATGCCCGTAAAATCTTGATCTGTCGATCAGAAATGAGTTTGCATCACCGAAACGGGGCTTATGGTGCCTTAGGCATAAAGATTATCAGTTATCTCATGATCCAGCAGGTGAGTTGTTCAACACGGTTAACTTTTCATCAGATAAAACTTCAACTTTCCGGTGAAAGGCAGATGTTGTCTATCATCAGCGCGCATTTTCATGAACTAAACACACAAGAATACCTATAACTATTGACTCAAACAAGGTTTTGAGAAATATCAGTAAGCTATGTAATATCAGTGAGCTTCCAACAACCGTTATCTCCCTTTCTTTTTCCGCTTAGAAGACTTTAGCGGTTCCAAAATCCATTTCTCCAAAGCTTCAGTATTTTGAAAAAATGAACGAGTCAGTGCGAAATCATTATTCGCTTTTGGCTGAACCCTTAAGCATTTCGTTCCAATTCCACAAAAGAATTGTACCGTCCACGGCAGTGCTGACGAGCGTTTGACCATCAGGTGAAAGTGCTAACGTCTCCACTTTTTGCGTATGCCCATCAAGGGCAGCGATTCTATCTCCAGTCTTGACATCCCATAATCGGATTGTCCCGCTGCCATGCCCATTGACGAGAATTGCGCCATCCGGTGAAAACACCAACGATCTTGGATAATCAAGGTATGGCCGCGAACCTCGTTTATAAGGCCCAGTGCTAACCGAAAAAAGTTTATGACCGGTACGCACGTCCCATAAATGGAGTCGGCGCAGTGTACCCGCAGCGAGCAAGGCGCGGTCTGGTGAAAACGCCAATGCCGAAATAGCCCCCAGGTTCTCTTGTTCCATCGGTTCTGCAAAGACAGTCAAGGCTTCACCGGTCGCAACGTCCCACATTCGGATTTCCCCTTTCATAGTTCCACTAACAAGCCATCTGCCATCCGGCGAAAACGCCAATGCCCAAATCATTGGCAGCCTGCCGCGGAAGCCGGGTTTCATCAAATCATCCTCTTTCATGTCACGAGGTGTTTTGTTTTCCCTTTCCCGTTCTCAATATTCAATCGGGTAATCGCACCGGAACTACTCAGACCGATAAGCGTTTTCCCATCTGAAGAGA
>ASZN01000089.1 GCA_000406005.1 Candidatus Poribacteria bacterium WGA-3G | reverse complement strand
GGCAGGAGATGAATTTCGGCTACACGCACCCCGAAGGCTATCGCAAAGCGAGGCGGCTGATGCAGTTAGCAAATAAGTTTAACCGTCCTATCATCTGTTTTGTTGACACCCCCGGCGCACACTTCGATCTCCGTTCCGAAGAATACGGGCAAGCGATGGCGATCGCCGAAAATCTCGCTGAGATGATGATGCTACGTGTTCCGATTCTGGTCATCATTATCGGTGAAGGTGGAAGTGGCGGTGCATTGGCAATCGCACTCGGAAACCGTGTCCTGATGATGGAGTACGCTGTCTACTGTGTCGCGCCACCTGAAGCCTGCAGCGGGATCGTATGGAAGGACAAAGGCGAACACGCACCGGAAGCAACCGAAGGCTATAAACCGACCGCACCGGATCTCCTCAAGCTGGATATCATTGATCAGGTCGTCCGTGAACCGCTCGGGGGCGCGCATAGAAACCCTGATGCCGCAGCGCGTAGTATCAAGCGTGCAATACGCAAGCATCTCACCGAGTTGATGCAGATGACCCCGAAACAACTCGTCCAACAAAGGCATGAGCGTTATCGGCACATCGGACTTTATGGCGAAGATAATACTTAGGCGGGTGCACGCGACATGAAGATCCGAACAATCACGACAGGTATCCCGCTCCCATTCGCGCCCTATCAACTTCAACGTGCCGCGAGGTTCAACGCCGCTTGTCAAGCCTATTTTGAAGCGAGCGGTTACGAGGTACAAACAACTCGTGTGAGTTCTCAAATCTGGGATGAGCTGCGAGATGTGGAGACCCTCCTTGCGTTGGAGTCCGAGGCGCGGGCATTAGGTGTCGAATTCCTTAGTTTGGGAACAATCCTACCGGAGAAACGACATACACAAACGCATCTATCTTGTGTCGCCGATGTGATTGTCCAGAGTGAAACACTTTTCGCTACGGTTACGCTTACGACACCCTCTGGAGACCTAGCATCAGATATTGCCGAAAACGCAGCGACCATTATTCAACAGATCGCACACCGAACCGATGCTGGCTACGGCAACCTTCGATTCGCAGCACTCATGAACTGCCCACCGAATACACCATTCTTTCCGGCAGCATTCTGGCACGACACACGAACGAACTTCGGCATCGGATGGCAGGCAGCGGACCTCGTACAACACGCTTTCGCAGATGCACCGAATTTGGAAACCGCGCTGCGAAACCTTAAAACCGTCATGGAAGTAGAAGGACAGAAGATTGTTGCCCTTGCAGAAACACTCGCACAGGAGTGGGGCATAAAATTTGTCGGTATAGATGTGTCGCCTGCACCGATGGGTGACGAGAGCATCGCTTATGCTATGGAAGAACAACTACCGGGTTACTTCGGTGAACGTGGCACGCTAAGAGTCGCTGCAGGATTGACACAGACGCTCAAGTCACTCGACCTACCGCTCTGTGGATACTCAGGATTAATGCTCCCTGTACTCGAAGATGTCGGGCTCGGTGCACGGAGTGAAACAGGCTATTTTAACCTCGACAGTCTGCTCCTCTATTCAACCGTCTGTGGCACTGGGTTAGACACAATCCCTATTCCCGGTAATGCTTCAATATCTCAAATCGCCTCTATTCTAACGGACGTTGCCACGCTCTCTATTCGGTTGAGCAAACCGTTGTCGGTGCGCCTGTTTCCGGTTCCCGGATGCAACGCAGACTGCCTGACAGAATTTGATTCCCCCTACCTAACAAACACCACCGTGATGCAAATATAATCGGAAACCTCCATTACAAACAAGCGCATTCAGTCGCGAGCGCAAGAAACACCCAAGCAAAAACACTCGCTCCTACCATAAGAGACTGCTGATTGCTGACTGCTACACCAACTTTTTCGCTTGCCAATTGTCACGACTTTTGATAAGATGATGCGAACGGAGTTTGATGCAAATTGTGCAACTATCAATACACAAAGGAATCGCTATGGCTGACAAACCACACGTTCTGCTTATCTCGACTGACCATTGGCCCAACTCACTGCTCGGTGTCAGCGGGCATCCGGCTATCCAAACACCGACACTTGATACGCTTGCGCGTGCTGGCACCCGATTCACGCGCGGATACAGCGAATGTCCGGTCTGCGTCCCCGCACGGAAAACCTTGATGACCGGTGCGACAACCCGCACCCACAAAGATAGGGTTTTCAACGATCAGAAGGGAATAGATGGGCTGCCGACGATCGCGCAGACGTTTCGCAACGCCGGATATCAGGCTTACGCTGTCGGTAAACTGCACGTCTATCCCCAACGTGACCGCATCGGATTCGACGATGTACTCTTAGGTGAGGAAGGCAGATTACAATACGGTGCTATTGATGACTATGAACTCTTTCTCGGCGACAGAGGCTATGCCGGTCAGCAGTTCGCGCACGGTATGTGTAATAACGATTATGTCAACAGACCTTGGCATCTTCCAGAAGACTGCCATGTAACAAACTGGAGCACGCAGCAGATGGTGCGNATGATTAAACGGCGAGACCCGACCCGACCCGGATTCTGGTACCTCTCCTATTGCCACCCGCATCCGCCGTTAGCACCGCTCCAATGTTATATGGATATGTATCGCAATATTCAGGTGGATATGCCGTATTGTGGGGACTGGGCAAAAGAGAACGATCAGCTACCCTTACCGCTAAAAGGAAGGCAGAAAAAGGACGCACACTTTACGGAAGATTTAGTGCGTTCGGCACGCCAAGCATTTTACGCACTTTGCACACAGATTGACCACCAATTGCGTGTCGTTATCGGAACTTTGCGAGAAGAAGGTCTGTTGAACAACACGATTCTACTCTTCACATCGGATCACGGTGATATGCTCGGAAACCATGGGATGTGGGCAAAACGGCTCTACTACGAAGATTCTGCGAATGTTCCGATGCTCCTCGTCGGCACCGCAGGCGATGAACGCGTAGGACATCATCGGGTGGATGACCGACTCGTCGGATGGCAAGATGTTATGCCGACGCTCCTTCATCTTGCTGGTATTGATATCCCCGACACCGTAGACGGGATACCGATGGTCGGCGATGAAAAACGCGACTGGTTGTACGGCGAATGCGGTGAAGGCGGCAGCGCGACCCGTATGGTTCACGAGGGACGTTTCAAACTTATCTATTACGCCACGGGCAATTACCGGCAACTTTTCGATCTGGAAGCGGATCCGAAGGAACTCAACGATCTCGCCGATTCACCCGCGCACGCCGAAATCCTTGAACGATTAACGGACATCCTTATCGGTGAGCTCTACGGGAATGATGAAGCGTGGATCCAAGATGGTAAGTTGGTTGGATTACCTGACCGTGCGTATCGTCCGTCTCCGAACCGAGCGTTATCCGGTCAACGCGGACTCCACTGGCCCCCACAGCCATCTGTCGGGCGTTGATGGTCAGGTCTACTTCAGGTACGTCTCACCGCCTTCATAGAAAAGAGGAGTTAACAGAGGTAGAGCGATTAAATGATTCCGTCTGTCAGAATTTGCAAATGTTAGGATTTGGAGATAAGTTGTGAATTTCAGTGACGAAGAAATCAAACGCCAAATACGATTAGGCGAAGACAGTTACTGGGAATTCAAGGAAATTGTGTTCGCCGGAAACGTCCCTAAGAGTCCCCACCGGGATGACTTTGCAGATGAACTCGCCGCATTCGCTAACACAGATGGCGGTGTCCTGCTGTGTGGTGTAACCGACAGTGGCAGCGTTCAAGGTATGTCGCGCGAACAGATGGATGCCCTCGAACGCCTTTTGACTGAGGTTTGCACTGACAAGATTAAGCCCCCTATTCGACCTATTATCGTTCGTAGGGAAATAGAAGAGAGTAAACCGTTCTTGCTTGTCCAAGTCGAGCGAGGCGATACACAACACGACAGCCCTGGCTGGAGTTACTACCGAGTTGGCAGTTCAAAACGTCCGATGACAAGCGATGAACGGCTGCGGCTTGCACAACAGCGCGCCCAATCACGCTTTCTCTGGTTTGACAAGCAGCCCGTTCCGGGAACAGGCTTTGGATCATTAGATGAGTCCCTATGGAAACCGCTATTGAGTGCCGAAGGTGCTGCTGCGCCTGAATTGGCGTTGGAAAAGATGGGGCTTCTGACCAATGACGAGAACGACACAACGCGTGCAACCGTAGCAGGAATTCTCTTGTGCACCCGTTCACCAGAAGAATGGATCCCGAATGCTTGCATCTCCGCAACCTGTTACCGGGGTGTAGACCGCGCATCCGGGCAGATAGATGCCCACATTATTAGCGGTCCGCTGAACCGCCAAATTGCTGAAGCAGTTGCCTTCGTAGTTCGCAACATGCGTGTCGGTGCGTATAAAAATCCCGCTCGCATTGATCTACCTCAATACAGTGAAAAGGCACTCTTTGAAGCGATCGTCAATGCGGTAGTCCACCGCGACTACGAGATTCGCGGCAGCCGAATTCGGCTCTCAATGTTTGCAGATCGGCTTGAAATAAATTCTCCTGGGGGCTTGCCAAACAACCTCACGATTGATAGCATGGATGTTCGACAATCAACGCGCAATGAAGCTCTCACCTCGATGCTTGGAAGGATGTCTGTTGGGAATATACGCGGCTCGGATGACCGACAATTTTTCATGGAACGACGCGGAGATGGTGTGCCGATTATCTTTCGCGAAACAAAAGCGTTAAGTGGAGAATCGCCACAGTATCAACTCATTGATGGTTCAGATCTTGTTCTCACAATTCCAGCCGCTGATACAGAACCTACACCTGCAACCGCCGGTATTCTTGCGCGTCATAGTGGCACTCCACTGCCTGGCGTTGAACTATTGGTGCTGTTTCCGAATAAAACATGGAGACGTGCAACTACCGACGAGAATGGTAACACGCAAATTGATCTCCACATGACGCACCTTCCAATGACGGTGTTTGCAGCCGCCCCCGGTTTTACCGCACACCTTGAGCAAGACTGGGTGCCAGCGGAAGGAGAGCTTGCAATTGAAATGCAGAGTCTGCACGAGGGTGGATCAGTAATCTTTCCTGAAGGAACAAGCAATATCCCAGGTTTATCTGGATATTTAAATCCAATACGTGATACTCGTGACCGAACCTATCTTTATGCTTCTAACATCACCATAAATGAAGGACAGCAGCAACCGGTTCATTTCATTCTTGGCGAGGATTTGCGTCTCACCGATACCAATGGCAGAGAACTGTTAGTCCGCATCGTTGCTATCGTTGGTAAATCAGCACTGCTGCAGTATTGCCCTTATACCAAAGGAGGAAAGAAATGACAGTAAAAGAATTAACGGAATTTCTCGAAAAATATCCGGACGATTTACATCCTCGGCACGCTTGACGACAAAATTGAACTCAACCGACAGATGAATGAAACATTGGAAGCAACCGCACGCGCAATTTTCAAATCATGGTTTGTAGACTTTGACCCCGTGAAAGCAAAGATGGAGGGGCGCAAACGACCATGTATGGACACCAAAACCGCTGCCTTATTTCCATCCGCGTTTCAAGATACCCCACTAGAAAAGATTCCGGAAGGATGGAAAGTTGCAACACTTGGCAAAATCGCAAAAAATGTCCGGCGTAGTGTAAAAGCAAGTGAAATTGATTCCGGTGAATGTTTCATTGGGTTAGAACACATGCCAAGGCAAAATATCGCACTTTCTCAATGGCAAGTAGATGCTGAGATTGTAAGCAATAAGTATCGTTTCAAACAAGGGGAAATCCTTTTTGGAAAACTTAACCCTCGCTTCCATAAAGTTGGTATTGCACCTATTGACGGGATTTGTTCGACCGATATTTTAGTAATCCAGCCTATTGATGCTGAGTGGTTCGGTTTTGTTTTAAGTCTTGTGTCCAGCGATAATTTTGTTGCTTATACCAAAGCATTCTCAAAGGGCACGACATTGCCACGAACAAATTGGAAGGACATGTCAAGTTACAAAACCGTACTACCTAAAGTTAAGATTGCCCAGAAATACACTGAATTTATACAATTGCTTGTTAAAAGGATTACTGAAAATATCCATGAATCTCATACCCTTTCTCAAACCCGAGACACACTGCTGCCAAAGTTGTTGTCCGGTGAAATCCGTGTAGACGAAGCAAATGAGATATTGGAGGAAAATGATGGCAGAAAATCCTAAAGTGTTCATCTCATATTCTCACGATTCGCCGGAGCATAAACAGTGGGTATCTGAACTCGCTGCGCGACTTCGCCATAGCGGAGTTGATGCAACACTCGATCAATGGGATCTTGGACTGGGTGATGATATAACAAGATTCATGGAACGAGGCATCGTGGGTGCTGATAAGGTGTTGGTTATATGCACAGACAAGTACGTGAGTAAGGCGAACGCTGACGAAGGTGGCGTTGGTTATGAACGGATGATTGTAAATGCGGAACTTGTTCAGAATTTAGGGACAGACAAATTTATTCCTATCATCCGTCAGGCATCAGGAAAAGAAAAAACACCCACATTTTTGGGAACACGCGTTTATGCCGACTTTAGAAATGACAATCAATTCGACGCGGAATGTGAAAAATTAATTCGTGAACTCCACGAATTGCCAATTATAGAGAAACCTCCTTTAGGAAAAAACCCGTTCCCTTCTGCGGAATTAGACCCCCAACTAATTGAGATACCGGAGGAGGTTAAGTCTGCGTCAGTAACTTATACAACAGCGTCTAAACTCGTGCGGGCAGGAGATACACTTGGATGGCGGGAACTCATCAAGCAAATTCGACCAAACGCATTTAAACACTTAGTCCAATGGCGGCAAGATGAATTAGATGGACAAAAACCTGAAAGCAAAGAACAATTAGTTCAAATTGTGGATAAGGCAGTTGAGATAATTTCACCCTTAATGGTTATTGCATTAGTAGGAGTAGAATCTGGTAGGGAAGAATTTAGAGATCAAAAATCTTTATTTGATGATCTGCAAAATATTGTAGGCTGGAATCCTGCTGGATACGACGTTTGGATACGCCTTCCAAACGCATTAGGGTATGTGTATCACAGTCTGCACGGCGGAATCAGTCTGAGTACAAATCAGATTGAGCTCGCCCTTGATCTTGCACGAGTTAAAATTCCAGTCGCAGGTGGAACAAAGTTCTTTCATCTATGGGAAATGGGCGAATTTAGGGGTTACGCCGAATCAATTAGCGGGACACGTGGCGGACATAGTCTTGAAAGTTGGAACTATTTGGTCAATGCCTATGAAAGATGGGAATGGTTATCTAACATATTTGAAGATGAACAAGACTATCGAACTTCACTGGTTGCATATTACATGGCACTGAATATTCATGAATTAGCAACGATAATTGCTGCAGGTCGGGCGGATATTTTAAACACGACCTCTGAACCTTATTTTATAATCCCATTGACTTTTCTTTATGAAGACTACGATACAACGCGGCAAGCAATTTCTCTACTACGTCGTAATCCAAACTCTATTGTGAACCTATGGACTTCTTTAAATGTTAAACGTGAGCAAGTAGAAAGTTTATGGAAAAAGTGGATAGATTTGTCTGAAAGAGCATTAATAAGATCAATGTCTCCAAATCAGATAACTCTTCTAAATCTCTCTGATCTTTATCAATATTTCTTTGAGGGTATGTAACTGGAGATACAAGATGGCGGAAAATCCTAAGGTGTTCGTTTCATATTCCCACGATTCAACAGAGCACAAGCAATGGGTATCAGAGTTTGCTACAAGACTCCGTCGTGATGGTGTTAACGCAATACTTGACCAGTGGGACCTAGGAATAGATGATATCAACCTATTCATAGAACGTGGTTTTAAAGACTCTGATAAGGTACTTGTCATTTGCACGGATAGTTACGTCAGGAAAGCAAACGCTGGTGAAGACGGTGTTGGATACGAGCCGATGATTGTAACGAGAAAACTTGTTGAAACTCTCGGAACTAACAAATTCATACCCATAGTTCGCCAGACGGAATCGGAGAATAAAACACCAGAATTTTTGAGAGAGCGAGTTTATATTGATTTTACGGACGATAGTCAATTTGAGGAGAAATTTGAGGAGCTGCTGCATGAACGACTCTTGCTACCCCCTCTACAAATACCATTGATTCCACATATTGAGGCATTGGGTATCAAAAACTACCGCGCGTTACGGGATATAGAATTGAAACAACTTAAACCGTTAACTGTCTTTTTAGGACCAAACGGCAGTGGAAAATCAACGCTGTTTGATGTGTTCGCGTTCCTCGCCGAATGTTTCACGGACGGGCTGCGCCGTGCTTTGGATAAAAGAGAAGGTTTCAAGGAACTGCGGACACGAGGTTGTAACGGTCCCATTGAATTTGAATTGAAATATCGCGAAGAACCCGGAACACCAATTATCACCTATCATCTTTCCATCAATGAAAATGCGGAAGGCCCCTTTGTTGAAACCGAGGGGCTGCAGTGGCGACGCGGGAGTCGTGGAAAACATGTGCGTTTCCTCAATTTTCATCACGGAAAAGGCAGTGTAATTCCTGGCGAAAAACCGGATAAAACAGATAAACCTATCAATGAGCAACTGGATGATCCCACAACGATCGCAGCAAGTATGTTTGGTCAATCCGCACATCACCCGCGCGTCAGTGCCCTTCGGCGGTTTATTACAGATTGGCACCTCTCCCGCCTCTCTACCAATGCCACGCGCCAAGCAACCAGCGATGGACCGCAAAAAAGATTATCCCCAACAGGCAACAATTTGCCCAATGTTATCCAGTACTTGCAGGAAAGATACCCAGAACGTCTGGAAAAAATTATCTCTATGCTGTCGAATCAGGTGCCGCGTTTAGAAAAGGTTGACACAGAATTAACAATGAGTGGTCGCCGCCTGCTAAAGATTAAAGATGCCCCGTTTGACCAACCTATTTTGGCGAAGTTCGCCTCTGATGGCACATTGAAGCTGCTGTCCTACCTGACACTGTTTCATAACCCACAGCCACCGCAACTGATCGGTATTGAGGAACCCGAGAACTACCTACACCCACGTTTGCTGACCGGTTTAGTCGGCGAGTTTCTTGAGGTGTTAATGTTTTCTCAACTCATAATTAGCACACATTCACCGCACCTTGTCAACGAATTGAGTGCTGAGGAGGTGTGGGTACTCTATCGGGACGAACACGGTTTCACGGTGTGCAAACGCGCCTCGGAGATGCTCGGCGTAGAGCAGCTTTTGGATGCAGGTGCGAAGTTAGGAAAACTTTGGATGGAGGGATTCTTTGAATTCGGTGATCCGTTGACCAATGCAGGAGGTCCAAAGCGAAGTTTGCATGCACATTAAATTCTTTTTGGAGGAGCCCTCTGCTGAAGAAGCATTAAGATATATCCTGCCCAAAATTCTTTCACCAGATGTCATTTGTATCTTCCACGTATTTGAAGGAAAGGATGATATGCTTGAAGAATTGCCGAAACATTTGAAAGGACACCAATGGATACCTGATGACTGGCGAATTATTGTGCTTATTGATGAAGACCGAAGAGACTGCCACGAACTGAAGGCATATTTAGAAAAAGCAGCGGACGAGGCGGGGTTTGTCACCAAATCCAGCGCGACTCCAAACGAAGACTTTCAAATCGTCAATCGAATAGCAGTTGAAGAAATAGAAGCATGGTTTTTTGGAGATGTTGAAGCTTTACACGCAGCGTATCCGAGAATCCCAGAAAATCTCCAATCTAAAGCAAAATATAGAAATCCAGACGCAATCCGAGGCGGCACTTACGAAGCGTTGAAACAGTTGCTAATGCAAAAAAACTACTATAAGGGGCGGATATCCAAACCTACGGTAGCACAGAACATAGCACAACACATGGAACCGAGTCGGAACAGATCAAAAAGTTTTCAGGTGTTCGTTGAAGGGCTAAAAGCATGCGTAGGAGAAGAATTGTTGGCGTAGGGACATTAGGGCACTAATATGAATCGCAATACAATTTACGAATCCGATATAGAAGAAGCCTCTCTCAACTGGCTCGCTGACTTGGGTTATACCGTTCTACACGGTCCCGACATCGCTCCAGACACGCCTGATGCTGAACGTTCCTCTTACAGCCAAGTCATCTTGACGCGCCGTTTACAAGATGCCGTTGCCAACCTAAATCCAAACATACCTACTGATGCACAGCAAGAGGCAATCCGCAAAATCCTAAATCCAGATTCTCACACTTTGGTTCAGAACAATCGGACTTTTCATCAGATGTTGATTGCGGGTATAGAGGTTGAATATCGGCAGCTAGATGGTACAATCCGCAGTGCGCGCGTGCGGTTCGTCGATTTCGATACGCCAGAAAACAACGACTGGTTGGCAGTTAACCAATTCACAGTGGTGGAGAAACGCGATCGCCGTCCGGATATTGTGCTGTTTCTTAACGGACTCCCTTTAGTCGTGATTGAACTCAAGAATCCAACCGATCAAAAAGCCCCTGTCTTAAAAGCGTTTCGACAAATCCAGACCTACAAACAGGAAATTCCTACGCTGTTCACCTACAACGAATCGATCGTCATTTCCGATGGATCAGAGGCACGCATCGGGTCTCTAACCGCCGATAAGGAGTGGTTTCTACCATGGCGAACAATTGAAGGAGAAGACGAGGCACCATCAACTGAATTAGAGTTGGATGTGTTGATTAGGGGTGCCTTTGAGAAACAACGATTTCTGAATTATCTCAAACACTTCATCGTTTTTGAAGAAACTGAGAGCGGAACAGTTACGAAAAAAATCGCTGGTTATCACCAATTCCACGCTGTCAAGACGGCAGTGGATACGACTGTCCAAGCATCATCTCTGGAAGGCGATAAGCAGTGCGGTGTTGTTTGGCATACACAAGGCTCCGGCAAGAGTTTGACGATAAAGTCGCATCTGGTGGCGCGATCTTTACTACGGTTCAAAAGTTTTTTCCTGAAGGTGAAGAAACGCGCTTTCCGCAATTGTCTGATCGTCGAAACATCGTGCTTATTACGGTTATCCACCTGACAAACGGGAGAAAGCTGCCGCGACTGTTTTGGAACAAGCGGAGGCATTAGGTAGCGATTGGGCAGCATAAGAAGTTGACAGAGATCATTTTGATATCTAAGTGATCTTTCTTTGCTTTACTCAGAATACCAACTCCTGAAAACATGCGAACGATACCCGAAAACTGAACGCCTCTCGGAAAATTAACGAATTTCTTGACAAAATTTCCGAAATTAACTATATTAACATGTTAAGAATCTCTTTTTTAGGGCATAATCCATAAATCTGTAAATCTGTATCAGTAATCACACAACCAATTATGAAAGGAAGATAAATGTTAGCAGAAATACGCCAAAGAGAAGGTGTCATTGTTGTCCGACCTACCGGACGCATGATCGGTGCAGCAAACGCCGAAATTAGAGAGCAGATTAATGAGGAACTCGAAGAACATTTTGAATCTCCGAAGGTCATCTTTAATCTCGAAAATGTTACGCGTATGGACAGTAGCGGACTCGGTACGCTTGTTTCTGTAAACGTGACTGTCTCTCGCAAAGGTGGACGGACGGCTCTCGTCAATGCTGGTGCACATATCCGTAACCTCCTAATTCTTGGACGATTAATGACTGTCTTTGAAAGCTACAATAGCGAAGAAGAAGGCATCCTTGCCCTCACTTCTGAACAAAGTTAAGGTGCGTGATAGAGCCATTTAGTGCGCCGTTGAACGCAACGTAACCCCAACTAAGTGGCTCCAGATAAATAAAAATCACGCGACTCACTCCTATCAGAACCCTAAAAGGAGAATCAAGGCACAGAAAAGGAAATTTATGGAAAATCAGAAGCTACCGACGTTTACTGTTGATGCCGGTTTCCACGATCGAGACGGTTGTCCCGTTCGTGCTAATGTTGACCATCCGAGTGTCCGCCGACTTCACGATTCTGCCGTTACATTAACAGATACGGTTTCAGGTGATGTCGTCGCAGCACAATGCTACGCCAATGAGGACGGTTCGACGACCTTAAATTGGATACTTGATGGACTCGCCGCCGGTGAATCACGTACTTATACCCTCTCAGAGGGCAGCGTTGCTGATGAATCAGGTGTTCAATTCAATGAGGAAGCCGGAACCATCGCTATCACGCTCAATGATCGACCGTTTACGACGTTCCGCTATGCACAATCACAGTTCCGTCCGTATTTCTTTCCGGTCCTCGGTCCGGATGGACGCGAGGTAACGCGTGGCGAAACGAGCGACATCTCCAAAGACCACGTCCATCACCGTTCGCTCTATGTCGCCTATGGTGAAGTGAATGACGTGGATCTCTGGGGTGAAGGCAGTAATTCTGGGAAGGTCGTTCATCAAGGTTTCACACAAAAACAGGGGGGTTCTGTCGTCGGTAGGATTTATACAGAAAATAACTGGGAAACGCGATCCGGCGATGTCTTGATGACAGACACGCAGAATTTCCGAATCTATAATCTACCTGAGGATGCCGCACTCCTTGATTTAGATCTCACCTTTATCGCCTCAACCGGAGATGTCCATTTCGGAGACACCAAAGAAGGCGGTATCATGTCAATCCGCGTACATCCATCAATGAACGCTTCTGATGGCGGAAAAATCGAAAACGCATTCGGCGGTCTAAATGAGAACGAAACTTGGGGTAAACGGGCGAACTGGTGTGATTATTCCGGCGTTGTTGACGGGACACCGGTCGGGATCGCCGTGTTTGATCATATTGTGAACCCTCGCTACCCGACCTATTGGCATGTCCGTAACTACGGGTTAATGGGAACAAACATTTTCGGTAGCGGCACCTTTGAGGGGGATCCCTCGAAAGACGGTTCCTACACGCTCAAACAGGGCGAAGAGATGCACTTCCGGTTCCGGGTATTGATTCATGCAGGCGATGCCAGTGTCGGAAAGGTCGCTGAGAAATATCACGATTTCATCAACCCACCTACCGTTAAAGTCTCCTAACCTCGGAACCTACACCCTATTAACCGAGATGTTGAGAGGAACCGAGGTATTGCGCCTCGGTTCTTAGCTGCTCCGTTAGCAGCGCACTAATGACGGGAACTGCGTGCCATACCAAAGGAGAGTCACAATGTCGATCCCAACGATTCATGTGGGATGTACCCATTTCGCACACGGACGTTTACAGGCACAGGTCAACTCACACGGGTTAGAGCCTGTCGCGTGTGTGGACATCAACCTCGAAGCTGCACGGCAAGGCGTGTCATCAATAAACGGCGCGCCTGATGGCTTAACAGAATGTATCTACACGACTATCACCGAGGCGAAAGAGAAACACGATGCGCAGGCATGTCTGATCTATGCCTCCACAACTGTTCACGCCAAGTTAATCGTCGAAAGCCTGAATCTCGGTATGCACACGCTCTGCGTTAAACCGATAGCAACAACACAGACAGAATTCCACGATATTATTCAAGCACACAAAGCGAATCCGGGTTTAATTCTCGTTCAAGGCCAGAACAAACGCTGGAACCCTGCCGCCGCGAAAATGAGAGAATGGCTCCGTGAAGACGGCGGTATCGGTGAAATGCTGGCGGGTGAGTGTCGGTTCTGGATCCGCCAAAATCTCTATACCGGTCCCGATTCCCGACAACCCGATGCGTATGTAGATGGTCTCTTTTTCCATGCTGGCTGCAGCCATCAACTCGATCAACTCGTCGCTGCAAAAGGACTTCCGAAATATGTCACGGCGCATGTCCATAACCGTCGAGATCCCGAACTTGGGCAAATTGACGCGTGGGGGACCGCTGGCGGCAACGCGCTTATGGAATACGCAAACGGCGCGCCTTTCTCATACTCAGGGACACGGGCAGGGCACGGCGGTGCCTTCGGTTGGAGCGGCAGCTGGAGTTTCCACGGTGAAGACGGCGACCTGCGACGAGACGCAGGGCATCTGCAACTTTTCCAACTCGGCACAAACGTCGAAGATTTAACGCTTCAAGATTTACACGCAGGACTTATAGAAGATGATCGACTCCAATTCGATGCCTTTGCGCAGGCGATTGCTAACGGTACAGATCGAGACTGGATTCAGGAGACGACCCTCGGTACATGGATACTGATGGAAGCCTGCAACGAATCGGCACGAACACATGAACGCGTTGATGTCGAAGCGTTCGCTAAGAAGATGCTTGCATAGGCAGACGCTCGAATTTGTCTTCTTCCTGTTTTTCAGATGCATGGAGAGAAACATCAATAGTCAGAACAACCTCAACGAACCGCAAGGAAAATTTAAAGGTTTCAAATCTGTTTCTTCCTGTTTCAAAGCGTGCGTAGCCCGTAATGAAGCAGATCGCTTATGGGCGACCGCAAAATGGAGGGCGGGTATACGGGAGAAACATTGAAGGCCAAATCCACCTAAACGAACCGCAAGGAAAATTTAAAACATGCAATCTCCACACGGCTCAGCGTTTCGTCCATCTGTGATGGGTAGGAACGGAATGGTTACTTCTGGACACGTGCTTGCCTCACAAGCAGGTATCCAGACAATGATGGCAGGCGGCAACGCCGTTGATGCTGCTATCGCGACTGCTGCTGCGTTAGGTGTCGTCGAACCGGCTGGCTCTGGTATTGGTGGCGACGGGTTTATCCTCATCTATTGGGCAGAAACAGGACAGGTTGCAGCTGTGAATGCCACTGGACCTGCACCGCGTGCAGCAACCCGCGAAACCTATCTCAAAGATGGCGGGATCCCAATGAAAGGGATACGGAGCGTTTCTGTGCCAGGCCTCCTTGACGGGTGGATTCTTGCACATGAACGATACGGTACACTCAAGTTAGAGGATGTTTTCGCGCCTGTTATTTCGCTATGTGAGGACGGTTTTCCTGTGAGTCATAGACTCGCCAACGGTCTCAAAGGCGAAAATGCTCGGTTCGCTGCTGAACCAGACAGTCGTGCTATTTTCACAAACGACGGTGAACCGATACCCGCAGGCCAACGCCTCGCGAATCCGAATCTCGGTGCCACACTCCGAAAGATCGCGAAAGATGGAAGAGACGTATTCTACAAGGGTGATATCGCCAAAACTATCGGTGAATTTAGTCGTGCTCACGATGGACTTTTGGCTGCAGAAGACCTCGCTGATTACCAAGCACACTGGGCTGAACCGATACATATTAACTACCGCGGGTACGAAGTTTATGAGATGCCCCCCAATTCGAGCGGACATATTCTGCTTCAAGAATTGAACATGGTTGAGTTATTCGATTTACAAGCCTTGGGATATAATACCGCCGAAAGTGTCCATCTCATGGTTGAAGCGAAAAAACTTGCCTTCGCAGACCGCGAGAAATATATGGCAGACCCGAACTGGGTTGATATTCCTTTAGATGGCATGTTGTCGAAACCTTACGCTGCTGAACAGGCGCAACGGATTGACTTGGAGAAGGCAGCCGTTGACGTGCCAGCCGGTGGACCAGAGGCACACGAGGATACAACCTGTTTCTGCACCGCAGACCGCGCGGGGAATCTCGTCTGTGTCCTACAGAGTATCCAATCAGGATTCGGTTCCAGTCTGATTGCAGGAGATACAGGGATCCTCCTGAACAATCGCATGACCTATTGGCACCTGGAAGAGGGACACCCGAACTGCTTGATGCCGGGCAAACGCGTCCGGCACACCATGAACCCTGTCATCGTTACGAAAGACGGACAACCGTTTTTGGCGTGTGGAACACCCGGTGCTGATACGCAGGTACAAACTAACCTACAACTCGTTACGCATGCCCTTGATTTCGGAATGACCCCACAAGAGGCAGTCTCCGCCCCGCGCTGGCGGAGTTTCCAGAATCCGATGGAGTCCACCATTCCTCATACCTGCTCGAATGACCTTCAGTTAGAAAACCGATTCCCTTCGGATACCAAGGACGGATTGGCAGAGAGAGGACACGAACTCCGAATCGTAGGCGATTGGGGCGGTCCGGGGAGCGCACAGATGATAATGGTTCATCCCGAATCTGGCGCGCTTATCGGCGGTTCCGACCCAAGAACAGACGGGTACGCCGTCACTTTTTAGTCGCTAAAGCTGTTATTATTTACTTGATCTAAATTGCTACTTTCTCCAGTTTTATACACAGCGATTTGGATTATCTAAATTTAAACATTGTCTTTAATATTGTTCTACGGGTATACTTTACAACACGAGTGTAATTATCCGCAAGAACAAAACCTTCCGGGTGAAGATTCTGAGTTAGGAAAATAAAAAAAGCGAACGTCGCTAACTGAATCAACACCTCATAGGAGGTGTTCCTAAATAGTTCTTTTCCTATGTTTTTCTTGATAAATCTATGTGTCTGTGGTATAATTATAGCATGAAACACTATAAGACACCCCGAGAAACATCGGAGATTCTCGGTATTTCTATAGATAGACTCCGACACTTAGCAGAGAACGGCACCATCTCTACTATTAGGACGCCTGGGGGACAAAGGCGTTATGACGTGCAGGGTTACCTTGATGCGCAAACCGACACAACTCTTACTACCATTGGATACTGCCGAGTTCGTGGAAAATCGCAGTCAGACGATCTTGCGTCCCAAGTCGCTTATTTGCAAAGACACTACCCAGAAGCAGAAATCATCAAAGACTTCGGTAGCGGTATCAACTTCAAACGAAAAGGGCTTAGAGCCTTATTGGAACGAATCTTGCGAGGTGATAAACTCCGCATTGTTGTTGCCCATCGGGATCGACTCGCCCGTTTCGGCGGCGAAGTCATACAGTTCTTGGTCGAACAAAACGGTGGAGAAGTCGTGGTTCTCGACCAAACTGTTTACAGTCCAGAAAAAGAACTCGCAACCGATCTCCTCGCAATACTCCACGTGTTTTCCTATAGAATGCCCGGCCTCCGGCGATACCGTGACCAAATCAAGGAAGATAGAAATCTTTCCAACAACAGAACAGAAGGCGATGCTGAGTAAGTGGTTTGGCACTTCACGAT
>ASZN01000088.1 GCA_000406005.1 Candidatus Poribacteria bacterium WGA-3G | reverse complement strand
GAAGTCTTTGATACCCATATCAAACCCTTCAGCTTTACCCGTCTTGGGTTCAGGTATGACTTCCGTGTAATCTTCAGTGAGTGTGATATACACATCTCCAAGTGCGTCTCTTGTTACGTGAACCTGTGTGATTTGTCCCTTGAGTTCACGGTGTAAGGCGAAACGATACCAACGACCATTGAGACGAATCTGATACGTCGGGTGATTCCTTTCGTTTTTCTGCTTGTCTAATACTTTTTCAACGGGGGCGTGGAGACCATCAAAGGTCATGCCTTTATGTTTCTTACAGGACTTGAACTTCGGATGACCTCTGCCGTGTGTTTTCATTTCACTAAAAGATTGCGCCAAACGTTTTACAACATTCTGTAACGACCACGCATAAGGGATATTCCAATGCTGATACTTCTCAAGTTTTTTGAGTTTCGTCAAATGAGCAGACATTTTGGAATAGGAAAGCCCTTTACCATACCGGCGGTAATATCGGATAGAGAGCGCAATGAAGTGATTCCGCACAATGCCAGAAATATCCAAATCATTGTGCAAATACTTCAAAATCTTATCGTGAAAAAGTTTATGGTTCGTGTTTCGCATGGTATCTCAAGTATCAGGACTTTAACCCCTATTCAGTGGGTAGGAAACCGACACGCTACCGGGGCCCACCCGTTACTAGGAAGGGGCGGTAACGCTGAATATGTCTGCCAACTTGATACGAATAGTATACAATATTTAAGACTGAATGTCAAATCTTTTTTTCACACAAACCGCTAACCGCTACTACATCCCCCAGCTAAAGCAAGGGGGTTTTGTGGCGGAAGATTTGATAAGAAAATATCAAGGAAAATGGCTATCAGTTAACAGTACTCAGTTTTCAGTTAAGAGATTCTGTGGTTAATCAGATGCCTCTTTAACTGAGTACTGAAAGCGCAGCGTACTGAGTACTGTTAACTGCGTCCTAAATATCTTTTCTATTTTTTTGGCAAAAAAATAACACATTTTTGTTGCATTCGGGGGTTATAATTCTTTTAGGGTTGGCGTCGTGCTAAAGATGGGATCGTCGGAGAAGCACCTTTCGGCGCGATGCAGGAATTAAAATGATTACCTCCAAATCCGTGTGTGCACTTGGAAAGCCTTTTATAAAACTATGTGAGGATTTCAAACTTGCCTAAGAAAATAAAAAACAGTAGGAGAGGACTTCTTAATATGGGTTTGCGATCTCTGTCCTTCAGGAGATGCTTTTGTATCGGTGTGTTGCTTTTAGGTATCGGCACATCACTTGCATTCTACGAAGTGGGTGCTGATAACCGTGAAACGCAACAGCACGCCAGCGTAACCGGTATCGTCGTGGATAGTGAAACCGATGTGCCGCTTACAGAAGTTATAATTCGGGTCGCTGATACCGAGATCCGAGTAACAACTGATGAAACCGGTGCGTTTTCGTTGGACTTACCGGCGGGTCGTTACAGGATTCAGGCGACTGCCCCGTTTTATAACGCCTATACGATTCCTGAGTTTGAAGTAAAAACAGGAGAGACACCAGAACCGATCCGAATGTTAATGGTACCGCAGGTGGTGAAACTTGATGCGATTAAGATGCCGGTACACCTGAGCCAAGCGAGTGAGCGCGGGTTGCTTGAACAACGGATGCGCAGTTCAGGTATTGAGGACAGTATTAGTATAGAAGAGATAAACCGACTCCCTGCATCGTCTGCAGGTGAGGCTATTAAACGGGTAACAGGTGTTAGCATTGTTGGTGGACGTTACGTGTTTGTGCGTGGATTGGGGGAACGTTATAGTAATACACTCCTGAACAACGTCGAAATCCCGAGCCCAGAACCGAACAGACGCGTCGTCCCGATGGATATCTTCCCGGCAAGCCTCCTCGCAAGCCTGCAGACCGTAAAGACTTTTTCGCCCGACCAACCCGGCGGTTTTGCTGGCGGTTCCGTCCAAGTCTTCACTAAGGATTTCCCCGAAGAGTTAACGATGTCATTGTCCATGTCAACCGGTTTCAACACCCAAGCAACTGGACAAGAAGGTCTGGATTATCCGGGCGGCGATTTCGATTTTTTAGGGTTCGATGACGGTTCGCGGAAACTGCCGAGTATTATTCAAGATGAGGCACCCGATACACCCATTCGTGAACGTGGACGTTTTACGACAGCAGGTTTTACACAGGAAAAGATTCAAGAGTTTGGACGCTCTTTTGAGAACGTTTGGTCCCCGGAGTCGATAACTATACCAGCCAACCAAAGTTATAAATTCAGTCTCGGTAACAGTAATCCCCTTTTCGGTAAAGAATTCGGGTATTTAGGTGTCATCTCTTACGGGAATAGCCACAGTTATGGGACTCAGAATCGAAACGCTTATCGGATCGGTTTGGGCGAGAGACTTTCACGCGTAACCGAGTACGCTGTTGAACGGTCGGGGAACGAGGTAGAGTGGGGGACAGTGTTAAACACGAGTCTCCGTTTTTCTCCGCAACATCAGGTCAACCTCCGTTCACTTTTCACACATACGGCAGAGGATGAGATCCGAACGTGGGAAGGTTTCAACGCCGACAGAAACACGGATATGCGGAGTACGCGACTCCGATACGTTGAACGCCAACTTTTCTCCGGGCAGTTAGCTGGAACGCACGATTTCAACTTTGACGAACCGACGTTAGAGGGTCCCGATCAACCGAGTGTATCTATGGATTGGCGGCTGACCTATTCGCGTGCCGCACGTGATGAACCCGATACACGCGAGAATATCTATGAAGAGAGGGATAACGGTTTCGTGTTCCGAGATGTCACGCAAAGTGGAAGTCGATTTTTCTTTACGCTTGAGGACAATGAGTATAACGCCCGCATTGACTGGAAAGTACGCGTAGGCACAGATGGACTGTTCAAATTTGGCGGTTTAGTCCGAGATAGAGCCAGAACCTTTGATGTACGCAGATTTAGATTCTTACCTTCCGACCAAGTAGACGCTATCGTGGAACTATCCGATCCACCGGAAATACTCTTCCAACCCGAAAACATAGCACCCCGTGTCTTTGAACTACGTGAATCAACGCGTTCTACGGATAACTATCTCGCTGACCACAATATTTATTCGGGGTACCTGATGCTTGACCTGCCGCTGAGTCCGAAATGGCAGGTGATGAGCGGTGTCCGATTGGAATCTTCGGATCAACTCGTCACGACATTCGATCCGTTCGCAGCGACGCGAACGGAGATTAACGCGAATTTGGAAACGCTTGATTGGTTGCCGGGGTTGAATGTAACGTATCGTATAGCAGAACGGATGAACTTGCGTTTCGCGGCATCTCGAACAATTACGCGTCCGGACTTCCGGGAACTTGCACCCTTTGAGTTTACAGATTTCGTGGGCGGCAGAACCATCCTCGGGAACCCGGATTTGGAACGAACACAGATAGACAATTTCGATTTCCGTTGGGAAGCCTTTCCACAGATCGGGGGTGTCGTGGCGGTTAGTGTATTCTATAAACGCTTCCAAAAACCGATTGAGCAGATCGTTCAACCACAAGCAGAGGTCCGAATCACTTATGAAAATGCCGAAGGTGCGCACAACTACGGTTTAGAATTAGAGGCGCGCCAGAATTTAGGGGTTATTACAGCGGCTTTAAGCAACTTCTCCATTAATACCAACGCTGCGCTGATCTCCTCACAGGTGGTCTTACCGGAGGGGGTCGGGATTCAGACTTCTTCCGAACGTCCGCTGCAAGGACAGTGTCCATACATTGTCAACGTGTCCGTCGGTTATGAAGATCCTAATTGGGGGATTTCAAGCGCGATTACGTATAACATATTTGGAAGTAGGCTTTCTGAAGTCGGCAACCACGGGGTACCAGACGTGTATGAACAGCCGCGTGGACAATTGGATGCAAGTTTCAGTCGAGTCGTTGCTGGCTACTTCAAGTTGAGTTTCTCAGCGAAGAACCTACTGAATCCAGACGTTTACTATAAGATGGGAGACGCAGATTACCTCCGTTACAAAATCGGGAGGTC
The DNA here is from genome assembly GCA_000406005.1 of Candidatus Poribacteria bacterium WGA-3G. GTDB lineage: Bacteria > Poribacteria > WGA-4E > WGA-4E > WGA-3G > WGA-3G. The sequence continues at coordinate 13,018 of ASZN01000088.1, read as the reverse complement.
TTTCTCGCTCGGTGTCAGTTACAATCTATAGCCATCAGCCGTCAGCAGACAGCGGTCAGCCGTCAGTTACAAGAGATTTTTGACAATCCCAATGTCTCTTTGCTGAAGGTTTCCGATAGCAGACAGCCGAAAGCCATTCCTGCCGACAGCCATCTTTACAGTGCAAAAAAAATCATAACATTGTCAATTTTCTGCAACAATTTATGGGTATCCTTTAATAACATGGGAATCTATAACAGCGACGCAGAAAAAATTAATAGCGATTTGGATTGCTGAGTCGCGATTACGAGTGCCTGTCCGCAGTAGCGGTTAGGGCTAAAAAAAAACAAAAAAGGAGCTTAGTTAGCTAATGTTAAATATTGGGTCTACCCGTGCTTCCAGTGGAAAACGGGGATTGTTTCAGAATTGGTTGTTCCAGTTAATCGCCATTTTCGCAGTTGGCGTAGCGTTGGCTTTTGTCGGTTGTGGAAGTGATGAAGATGAGGCCGATGAGACAGAAGACGAAGCCTTCATCGAAGAGACGATTGATGTCGGGGGTCGCCAAGTTGTTGTTCTTGAAGGTAAATTGAATGCCGACAGAACGCTCTCAGCGGATTACGCTTACCTCCTCAAAGGTGCTGTATTTGTTGAAGGCGGCGCAACGTTAACGATTGAACCCGGTGTTGAAATCTTCGGTGAGCAGGCGAGCAACGGCACGCTTATTGTCGCGCAAGGCTCTAAAATCATAGCAGACGGTACCGCGGATGCCCCCATTATTATGTCAAGTGATGCGGAGATTGGTAGCCGGGCACGTGGACAGTGGGGTGGCTTGATTATCAACGGTAGCGCACCAACAAATCAAGGTGTAACCTTCGGTGAAGGCGACACGGGTGCCTTCGGTGGAAACAATCCAACTGATAGCAGTGGTGTCCTGCGCTATGTCCGTCTCGAATACGCCGGTATCGAATTCAGCCCAGATAACGAGTTGAACGGCATCGCTTTCCAAGGTGTCGGATCCGGTACGGTCGCAGCGTACATCCAAGTGCACATGAACCAAGATGACGGCATCGAGTTCTTCGGCGGCACCGTCAATCTTAAATACGCACTCGTGACGGGTGCCCGCGACGACTCCTTCGATTGGACAGACGGGTGGACAGGTAAAGGCCAATTCTGGATTGCTCAGCAGTATGGTGATGACGCTGATAACGGGTTTGAAGTTGATAACAGCAGTAAAAATAACGAAGCGACCCCGCGTTCCGATGCAACCATCTATAACGTAACGCTCGTCGGTGATCCGTCTGGTCCGGAAAGCGACAACGGTATGCTAATCCGTGAAGGTGCTGCCGGCACGTACGCCAACTTCATCGTCACGGGTTTCAATAAGATCGGACTCGACATTGACGGCGAGTCGTCTATTGCCCAAGCAGAAGGCGGCAATCTGGTTGTCAAGAACAGCATTTTCTTTGAAAATGGCAAAGGCAACTTCGGCGACGAAAAAGACGATGATGGGTTTGACGAAGCCGGTTATGCCGCCGATAGCGGGAACAGAGAGGCAGACCCAGGCTTGGCAGATCCGTTCAGCAAAACTGCCCCGAACTTCACACCGGGTGCCGGTGCAAATGCTGTTTCCGCAGCATCGCCACCGTCTGATGGGTTCTTTGAACCGGTTAACTTCATCGGTGCTGTAAGCCCATCCAACAACTGGTTAGCAGGATGGACAACGGGTGACCAGAATTAGTGAACGCTCAGTGCACATTTCTTACTTGCTATTGACTGTCCTGCTTTTTTTCAGCAGTACGGTTGGCTGTGAGAAACCGATTTGGGAAAACAGTCTCGACTCGCCAGGTCAACTCGGCCTGGCAGTCGTTGACGCACTGAACAACAACGACATAGAAAAGTTGAACCGATTGCGCGTGCAGCGCGAAGCATATCTTGATTGGATCTGGCCGGCATTCCCGGCAAGTCAACCGCCAAGTAATTTCCCCGGTGATTTCGCATGGTCGAATCTAAATAAAAAGTGTAACATCGGCATGAAAAAGTGGATAGCCCGTTATGGCGGTCAGGATCTGGAATTCGTAGCCATCCGCTTTGACGGAGACACAGAGACGTATAACGGGTTCCAACTTTTACGGGGTACTGTTTTGATGTTAAGGAACGCTGCTGGCGAAAAAGGCGAATTAAAGATTCTCGGTTCCGTTGTCGAGAAAGATAATAGATATAAGCTGCTTAGTTACGAAGACTAATTGCGAACAGAGTAGTATTTCAACTTTAAATTTGAGGGCAGGTTTGTAGTAGTGAGATTTATCGCACGTCCACGGTTCAATAACGGGCAATGAATTGCCCTACTACGAACCTAATTTACCCATAAACTCAATATTGAAGCAATAAGAGTAAACCGAAGAAGGTACTGAAAGGGAAAAATATGATAACGATTACCGATGCTCAGCGGCAGAACCGAGAAGCCGCCCAAAAACGAAAAAAGAAAGCGATCCGGATCGCGTGGACCTTTGCGATTGGACTGCATGTCATCGGGATTGTTGCCGGTGCTATCTACTTTATTCACAAAACAGTGTTAGAGATGAACGAGGATAAAGTAGATGGTGTTGTTTTGGAAGCCTCGAAACCTCAGCCGAAACGCCGTACACCACCGCGTACAACCCGAAAACCGAAACAACCGAAGTTTTCTAAGATTCAGGCACCGAAAGGACAGTCGGTCACGACGAGTGCTAAAATTCCGATGGGTAACGCTCGTTTCACACTGCCGACGAGTGATGTACCTACGCGTCCCGTGATGGCACTGAGTATCGCAGGGATCGGTAAAAGGATATCAGGTGTATCCCGACAAGCGAGTATTGTTACAACGCTCCCGAAATTTGAAGTGCCGAAATTTGAAAGTACAAGCATCGTTGAGAAAATGGATGTGGGATCGACATTGGCACAAATCGAATTCAACGATTCGGGTAATTTAGAACTCGCTTCAGTGAATTTAGGCGATGCGAAACAGTCATTTAACGAATTTTTGAAAGCGGTACGGGATCGGATAAAACAGGTGCAACGTTTCCCAGCACGGGTGCGGAATCTTGATGACGGTACATCGACGACGGTTCGGTTTACGCTTTTTAGCGACGGAACGATTCGGAACCCGGTGGTTACCGATTCTTCTGGTTCAAATGCGCTGGATAACGCTGCGCTCGCTGCTGTCCAAAACGCTGTGCCTTATCCGTCTTTCCCAGAAGAACAAGAGGGTAATAGCCTGCGCCTCGAAATTCCGATTATTTTCGAGTTAGCGAATTAACGTGAGTTATTTGTTAGGCGCGCTTCGGAAACGCACCAGACGATAATTAGCGGTTTTGCCACAATATGAGTAACATAGGAAGGGACGACTTTACGTCGTCCCTTTTTATTTTCTCTTTATTCGTGCCCACTGTGTAGCGAGTTTCTCTCTTGTGGAAACAGACAAGCTATTATTTGCTGTCCAATCTATAAACGTTCTCTGGCGTGGGCTCTTTATTTTTCGCTTTTAATCGCTCCCCATTGTGTCTTTACCATCCCTTGTGATGAAACAGAGAGCGCGTGGCGCGTCCAATGCGGGGACGAATCGCTATCGGGATGGGTTGTCAGCTGCGTCAGTTCTCCCGTCGAAAGGCGATACCGATAAATATCAAGGTTTGGCGGGCGGGGAAGTCTGACCAATCCGTTTGGCATTGCGTCGATGAGAAGCTCTGTGCCTTGTGCGGCCCAAGCGGCGGTGTCCACCCGAAAATTTCTCGGTATTTTCAGAACTTTTCTACCTTTGCCACGGTTATTAACAACAATCAGGCGATTGGCAGTTCTCAGGATGACTCCCGGTTCGACACGAAATTCGATCTCTAAATAGAGGACGTTTTTTCCATCTGGCGAGAAGCGCGGGTTATATCTGGAGATATTGTTGTTTTCTCCGATACGTTGGGGAAGAAAATTTCGGGTCTCGCCCGTCTGGAGGTCTATAATATAGATGTGCCGTCCGGCGTTGCGGGTCACCTGTTCATAAACGATGTGCGTGCCATCGGGTGAAAAGTTGGGTTTCGAGGAGAGTCCCCCGATCTTTTCATTGTCTGTGAGCTGCGTGATTTCTCCGCTGGTGAGATCCATGAGATGCACTTCTGTATTTCCACTTCTCCCACTTGAAAACGCAATCTGCGTGCCATCGGGCGACCATGTCGGAAAACCATCGTTTGCGGGGTGCGTCGTCAAACGCTGCTCATTGCCGCCATCGGCATCCATGATGAAAATATCAAACTGTTGTCCCGTTGCTGAGCGCACGTCTCTGTGAAAAAGGATGTATTTGCCATCAGGCGACCACTTCGGACCCCCTTCGGATACAGGTGTCTGTGTCAGTTGCTTGACGTTGCCACCATCAAACGTCATTACGTAGATGTCTGCGAGTCGAATCTCTCCGAACTCTCCCCGAGGCGCAGCGCTAAAAACGATGCTCGATGCTGCAACGTCTCTGAGAATCAAAACACTGATCCCACCCCAAAGTAAAAGTAAAAGTTTTTGCGTTGACATCTTCTGACCTCCTCCGAATCGTGATGGATGCGCTCAATAGGATCGGTAGCATTAAACACTTGCCTTAAATATGTGCTGGCATTTTTAAACTGTCAACTTTTTTATCAATGTCAGAATGCGAACTTATCTCTATCTGCTTTTGCCTTTTCTTCATTAACAAAGGCGAGTAGGATAAAACCGACGATAAAGAAAACCATTAATGAGATAATAGCGAGGCGCGCTGTTCCGGTGATCTGTTTAACAAATCCGAATGTAAAGGGTCCCCAGATTGCTGAAAACTTGCTAAAGACAGAGAAGAATCCGTAAAACTCGGCACTGGCATTCTCTGGGATCATCGCTCCGTAGAAAGAGCGACTGAGTGCCTGTATGCCGCCAAGAACTATCCCGACAACCATTCCGAGAACAAAAAATTCTGTCGCAGTTTGGATAAAATAGCCGTAAATGACGACCCCGGTCCATAGGACTAAAGAGACCATGACTGCCCGTTTTGCACCGATACGGTTCGCAAGTTTGCCGAATATCAACGCGCCACCGATTGCGACAACTTGAACAAGCAGGAGTGTCACCATGAGTGATGTCGCAGATAATCCTAACTCTTCGGACCCGTAAATTGTCGCCATACTTGTGACCGTGTGGGCACCATCATTGTAAATCATATAGGCAATCACAAAAAGGGAGAGGTGTTTAAAATTTCCTACTTTTTTGGCGGTTGCGATTGTCCGACTGATGCCGAGCGACAGATAGGCGAGGGGTTTCGGTCGATTGCGGTAAATTTCGGGAAGTTCTTGTTCTGTTTTCTCCTCTTTTAAGTTTATGAGCGTCAGCACTGTCCAGCCTGCCCACCAGATGCCTGCCATTGCCATGCTGATGCGTACCGCCATCACTTGGCTAATCCCGATAGTTTCATGCATAGCGACGAGTGCGAGTGAGATACCGAACTGCAGCGATCCGCCGACGTATCCGAATGCATACCCTCTGGCAGAAACGGTGTCGAGTTTGTCCTCGGAAGCGATCTGCGGTAAAAAAGCGTCGTAGAAGACATTGCCGCCGATAAAGCAGACCTGCGTGCTGATATACAATGCAACCGCTAACCAGACATCTCCGGGACTGCAAAGATAGAGCAAGGTCGCAAACAGGCTTCCGGAGTAAGCGAAACCGGTGAGGAACCTCTTTTTAGCCGCAGAAAAATCCGCGATTGCCCCAAGCACAGGTGCGAAGAGAAAGACGATGAGGGCAGCACCTCCGACCATAAACGCCCAGAGTGCTGTTGCACTGAAAGTTTGTCCGAAAAGCGCGACACCTTCTGCGGGGACAATCCCCTCTTTAAAATAGATCGGCAGGAGCGCGACACCGACTGTGGTAATATACGCAGAATTTGCCCAGTCGTACATGCACCACCCAAAGATCGTCTTTTTATCGTTTTTCATGGTTCTCCTGTCTGCAAAATGATCAGGATGAGATTTTCCGTGTATTTTCTCACACTTTAGAGAGGAAATCAATAAGATTCTGTGTTGGATAGAGTGATCGGGAAAAAGGATTACGTTGAGATGAAGAAATGCCCTCTTCAGTAGAGCAGATTAAAATAGTAAGCGCGTGAGAGTTCCACGCGCTTACTATCCGTATTTTGTGGTGATTAGATGAGATCGAAGCGATCAAGATTCATAACTTTGTTCCACGCGGCCACGAAGTCATTCACAAATGCCTCCTGTGCGTCATCACACGCGTAGACTTCCGCAATGGCTCGGAGTTGGGAATTTGATCCGAATACAAGGTCAACTCGGGTGCCAGTCCACTTGACATCGCCTGTCAAGCGATGGCGACCCTCGAATATATCCTCGTTTGCAGAGGATGCCACCCACTCGATATTCATGTTCAATAAGTTCACGAAGAAATCCGTCGTCAACGTCTCGGTCCGATCCGTGAAGATGCCGAATCCGGACTCGCAAACGTTTGTATTCAGGACGCGCAATCCGCCGACAAGAACCGTCATCTCAGGCGCGGTGAGCATCAGCCTGTGTGCGCGATCCACGAGCAGTTCTTCGGCTGTTCTCTCGTGTCCGTTGGCGAGGTAGTTTCGGAATCCGTCTGCGGTCGGTTCAAGCACAGCAAATGATTCGATGTCGGTCTGCTCTTGCAGGGCATCTGTGCGTCCCGGTGTGAAGGGAACTTCTACGGCGACACCGGCGTTCTTCGCAGCTGCTTCAACCGCTGCACAACCCCCGAGAACGATTAGGTCAGCGAGTGAGACCTTCTTCCGGTCGGACTGTGCGCCATTAAATTCTTCTTGGATCCCCTCAAGGGTCTGAAGTGCGTTCTGCAGTTCAGACGGATTGTTGACTTCCCAATCCTTCTGCGGTGCGAGGCGAATACGTGCGCCATTAGCACCGCCGCGCTTATCGGTGCCGCGGAATGTTGCCGCCGATGCCCAGGCAGTCGAGACCAGTTGCGAGATGGACAGCCCTGATTCGAGGCACTCGGTTTTCAAGCTGGCGATGTCTTGCGCCTCAACCAATTCATGATCGACATCGGGGACGGGGTCTTGCCACAACAGCGGTTCTTCAGGCACCAAAGGACCGAGGTATCGTGTGCGGGGTCCCATGTCGCGGTGGGTCAACTTGTACCACGCCTTAGCGAAGGCATCTGCGAACTCATCTGGGTTTTCGTAGAAGCGTCTGGAAATCTTCGCGTATGCTGGATCCGCCTTCAGAGATAGATCCGTCGTGAGCATCATGGGCGCGTGCTTCTTTGCGGGATCGTGCGCGTCCGGCACGGTGCCTTGTGCGGATTCGTCTTTCGGTGTCCACTGCCATGCACCGCCGGGCCCTTTTGTCAGTTCCCAGTCGTAGTTGAACAGATTTTCAAAGAAGCTATTGTCCCATTTGGTTGGCGTGGCGGTCCATGCGCCCTCCAATCCACTTGTGATCGTGTGGACACCCTTACCGCTGCCATAGGTATTCTTCCAACCGAGTCCCTGCTCCTGAATCGGCGCGCCTTCGGGTTCGGGACCGACGTACGCGTCTGCATCGGCAGCACCGTGGGTTTTGCCGAATGTGTGTCCGCCAGCGATGAGTGCGACCGTCTCCTCGTCGTTCATTGCCATGCGCCGGAACGTCTCTCTAATGTCTCTCGCTGCGGCAACGGGATCCGGGTTAGCGTTTGGTCCTTGTGGATTCACATAGATTAGACCCATCTGAACGGCACCGAGCGGGTTCTCCAGTTCCCTGTCGCCGGTGTAGCGCTCGTCTCCGAGCCATGTGGTCTCTGAACCCCAATAGATGTCCTCTTCGGGTTCCCAGACATCCTCTCGTCCACCCGCGAAACCGAATGTCTTGAGCCCCATCGATTCAAGGGCACAGTTTCCTGTTAGGATCATTAGGTCTGCCCAGGAGAGATTCCGTCCGTACTTCTGCTTGATGGGCCAGAGCAACCGGACAGCCTTATCGAGACTTGCGTTGTCGGGCCAGCTGTTGAGGGGGGCAAAACGCAGCGTGCCAGATGCGGCACCGCCGCGTCCATCACCGATCCGGTACGTGCCTGCACTGTGCCAAGCCATCCGAATGAAGAGGGGACCATAGTGACCGTAGTCAGCGGGCCACCACTCCTGTGATGTCGTCATCACTTTCTCAATGTCCTGTTTCACAGCGTCCAAGTCGAGTGTGTTGAACGCTTCGGCGTAATTGAAATCCTCTCCGAGAGGATTCGATGTGGGCGGGTTCTGGTGGAGCATCTTCAGATTCAACTGATCCGGCCACCATTGTTTGTTCGCTAAGGTGCCCTGTGCCTGAGAGTGGCTCATCACTGGACACTTGCTTTCGTTGCTCATATTTCCTCCAATTGTGTTCTGATTTCTCCTAATTTATTCTTTGAAGTGTGCCTTCATCGAGAACTTGGTAAAAATCCAATTTCTAATGTATTATGGGTCAACACTGCTAAGATTTACTACCGCGCTATCGTCGTGGTCAAGTTTTAGACCACACGATTTGCCTCAGTAGATAGATACGTAACGTTGTAATTACGCTTATTATGTTTCCCAGTGTGATATATTAATCATGCCGTGATAGACCCCCTGCTAAAGCATGGGAGCTTCCGCAAAGTTATGCGAAAGCATTTGTGGATTTCAGAAGCGAACTGGACGCTTCAACGGAGTAGCCTACAATCTTGCCAAGCAAAACAATAGGTCTTACGGTTCCTAAGCCAAAGGAAGCTAACCCTTCCTTGAGTATGTTCAGCGCAGCGTTCTGGTCCCGGTCAAGGTGTGTATCACACTTTCGACACGTCCAGTCTCTATCTGATAGTGTTAAGGTTTCATTTTTATGTCCACAAACACAACAGCACTTTGTCGTAGGGGTCCAACGTCCAATCGTAAATACAAACCGATTCCGTTTATTAGATTGGTGTTTGAGTTTCTTCAAGAACTCACCGAAGGCGAGGTCAGAGACTGGTTTACCAAAAAGTGCCTTCATGCCCTGCAGGTTCAGGTTTTCAAAGAACAGAATATCAAACTTCTGACACAGTTCTATCGCGAGTTTCCAATGGTGGTCTGTTCTCTGATTTTCAGTCTTTTTATGGATACGAGCAACGTTCTTGCGTTCTCGTTCTCTGTTATTAGAACCTTTGACCTTTCGGGCATGCGCTTTTTGGGCTTTTGCTAAATCATTAGCATTCTGTTTGTAGAACATAGGAGAAGTATATCGGTGTCCATCACTGCCAGTCAGGAAGTCTTTGATACCCATATCGAACCCTTCAGCTTTACCCGTCTTGGGTTCAGGTTTGACTTCCGTGTAATCTTCAGTGAGTGTGATATACATATCCCCAAGGGCATCTCTCGTTACGTGAACCTGTGTGATTTGTCCCTTGAGTTCACGATGTAAGGCAAAACGATACCAACATCCGTTGAGACGAATATGATACGTCGGGTGATTCCTTTCGTTTTTCTGCTTATCTAATACTTTTTCAACGGGGGCGTGGATACCGTCAAACGTCATGCCTTTATGTTTCTTACACGACTTGAACTTCGGATGCCCTCTGCCGTGTGTTTTCATTTCACGAAAAGATTGTGCCAAACGTTTTACAACATTCTGTAAGGACCACGCATAAGGGATATTCCGATGCTGATACTTCTCAAGTTTCTTGAGTTTCGTTAAATGAGCAGACATTTTGGAATAGGAAAGCCCTTTACCATATCTACGTTTATATCGCATACACAACGCAATGAAGTGATTTCGCACAATGCCACAAATATCCAAATCATTGTGCAAATACTTCAAAATCTTATCGTGAAAAAGTTTATTCTTCGTGTTTCGCATGGTATATCAAATATCAAGTCTTTAACCCCTTTGTAGTGGGTAGGCAGACACATTACAAAGCGGTAATGCTACAAATGTCTGCCAACTTGATATTTATGTTATACCACATTTTCAGTCAATTGTCAAATCTTTTTTGGACACAAACCGCTAACCGCTACTACATCCCCCAGCTGAAGCATGGGGGTTTTGTAGCGGAAGATTGGATAATTACGGGTTTTACTATAGTATAGATAAGAATGTACAGAATTTCGGTAATTGTGGTATAATAGAAGAAAGTTTTGAGATAACCTCGGAGGTCAGTTTTGGCGAAGTTTGCAAGCGGAAATTGCGCCACAAAGTTTATTTTGCATACTATGGATTATCAATGTAGATGGCTATCCATTCTACTTCTGTTTTTTATTTCTGTTGGTGTCTGTGCTGAAACTGATGAATTTCAGGCAGAGGCGTACCGCACGTACCAGAGCGTTGAGATTGATGGAGAACTGACAGAACCCGATTGGCAGAACGCAACGCCTATCCGCCAGTTTATTCAATTTGAACCCGATGCAGGTGCCCCTTTAACAGAAGCAACAGAGGTGCGAATTCTTTACGATGACAGACACATCTATTTCGGTTTTGTCTGTAGTGAACCTAACCGTTCTAACATTATCGCCAATAAGATGCGCCGTGATGCAGAGATGTGGGACCAAGACAACGTCTTTGTGCTATTGGATACCTATAACGACCGGCGCAGCGGTTTCTTCTTTCGGGTCAATCCGTTGAGTGCTCGGGAAGATGTGGCACTCATGGACAGCGGCGACAGTCGAAACGAGAATTGGAACGCGGTATGGGACGCTCGATCAAAAATTAATGGCGATAATTGGACTACAGAAATTGCGATTCCGTTTAGTCAACTCCGGTTCAAAGGTGAAGAGGCGTTAACATGGGGTTTGAATCTTGGACGCACCATCCAGAAAAACCAAGAAGAAGGCACGTGGGCACCCGTACCCGCAGCGTATACCTTTCTGGCACGCTATCGGACAACACACTTAGGCACGCTCACCGGTTTATCTGGCATCTCACAACGGCGGAGTATCGAGTTTCTGCCGTATCTTCTTCCGGGTGTCGCTCGCACGGAGACGGAAGGGACGACTGGGGTGTTCGATTTTGGGGCAGACATGAAGGTCGGTGTTACCTCTAACTTGACAGCCGATTTGACTGTCAACACAGACTTCGCACAGGTTGAAGCGGACCAAGAACAGGCGAATTTAACGCGGTTCAGCCTCTTTTTCCCGGAAAAACGTCAATTTTTCTTAGAGGGTGCAGGCTTATTCGATTTTGGTATCCCACGCACGAGTTTCAATGCGCCGCCACCGCTCTTACTCTTTTATAGTCGTCGTATCGGTATTGAAGAGGGGCATGCTATCCCGATTCTGGCGGGCGGAAAAGTTACAGGTAAAGTAGGGGGTTTCGGCGTTGGGGTCCTGAACGTTCTCTCGGATCAGTATGCAGCTGACGCTACGGAAGATTTAGAGGCAGTCGATGTTGATAGGACAAACTACTCGGTTTTGCGTATCAAGCGAGATCTTTTTAAAGGTTCAAGCCTCGGCGTGATTGCCGTTAATAAGCAAGATCCTGACACGCACAATCGAGCAACTGGCATTGATTTTATCTATCGTCCGACCGACAGGATGAATTTTCGAGGACTCTGGGCACGCACTTTTGAACCGAATGCAATTCGGAATGGACAAGCCTCTTCGGGGAACAATATTTCACCTATCGGCAATGCAAACGCTCTGTATTTCGGTGGCAATTGGCAGAGCGAAGTCGCGCGAGTGAACGCCTCTTATACGGACATCGGTGATGATTTTAACCCAGAAATCGGCTACGTGTATCGTACCGGGAGTCGATGGTTTCGGAGCGAAGTCCGAGCCACGCCTTACCTCCATTGGTACGGGTTTCGACGGATGTGGATTGGACCGGAGATCGACATCATTCTCAATTCGGACAATGAATTAGAAACACGAACTTTTATCTGGAGCACATGGTTGGAATTGGAGACGAACGGTTGGGGCGGTGTCCGAATCTACCGAAACTTTGAGAATCTCACTGAAGACTTTGAAATTCGAGAAGGGATTGTCATTCCGCAGGGCGAGTACGATTATAACAACTATAGTCTCATGCTTAATGCTGAAGGTAATGTCTTCAATGGACGTTTGGGATTCAATGTCGGGGATTTCTACAACGGCACCCGACGTGGATTTGACATCCGTCTCGACCTTCGGTTCGCCGGACGCTTTAGTTTGGAACCGAGATACGAGTTTAACCGCATCACACTCCCACAACACGGTGAGACTGACGAACAGGTCTCTTTTGATACAAATGTCTTTGGGGGCCGTGTTGTTTATTCTTTTTCCACTGATCTTTTTACCAAGTTCTATGTTCAGTGGAACAGCGATCGGAATCTGATTACCACGAATTTCTTAGTCAATTACATCTACCGTCCGGGTAGCGATTTTTATCTCGTCTTCAATCAGACGTATGGAACAGACAGTTTGACATCTGGATTGATGGATACAACAGTGGTCGGTAAAGTTACGTATTGGTGGAATCCGTGATGTTCCGAGGTTTCGATCAGAAATCGGATAACTTGAAATTAGCCCCAAATTGTAGTCTGAAACGGAGTGGAAGACGGTTTTATGGAAGCGGTGTCAAATCACAAACTCACCCTCAACGAACCGCAAGGAAAGTTTAAAAAATGAAGAATGTTGTTCGACTGAATTATATTGCGAAAGACGGGTTAAAGTGAATGGGAGTTAATTGGAAACACAGCAGATATGGGTGTTTACGATGTATTTAGTTTGTTATGCGTGCAGGCACGGCTATCGTGTGCATCAAAAGAGCGCTGACTTTGTAAAGCAGCAGACCTGCTCGAATGGACACGTTCACGATATACAGTGTAAGTGTGGTCGGAAGATATATGCTGTCCAACGGATTGATTCAACGCGTTGGAAATCTATTGATCGTAAAGTACTTTGGAAATATCCGGATGAACGCACGCCCGGAAAATAATACCATTTCTAAACAGTGTTGTCGCATTACCGGATGTTATGAAATACGGTGGCATACCGGAACACAGACTAACAGTCTATGCTACATAAGAGGAAACCAATAAAATCAGAAATGGTATAAATATAGGAGAATAA
>ASZN01000087.1 GCA_000406005.1 Candidatus Poribacteria bacterium WGA-3G | reverse complement strand
TGCTACGGGTGGCACTTTGCACAGACTAACAGTCTATGCTACGGGTGGCACTTTGCACAGACTAACAGTCTATGCTACGGGTGGCACTTTGCACATTTGATCAAAGATTGTTTTGACAATAATGTGTCATCGTGATACAATAAGATTAATACATTTAGAGAAAGCGAGTCGGTTGGAAAGTTATGAAAAAAGATGGTATTATATTAACGCTTATGCAGATTGCGACAGGTGGTATCCTTGGATTGATAGGCGGTTGGGTCTGTCTGTTTATATTTGAAGGTTTCATTTGGCAGTTACTGATCGGTGATCGCATTAATCACGGTTTCTGGGTGGGTCTGTTTCTGCTCATTGCGATGGGTGCGACGTACGGTGTTGTTGTTGTTGTTGCGAGTGTAGGCATGCGTTTTGTGAGTCAGGGGTTCGGTGTAGATGTGCCGTTAAAGCCCCTCTGTTCGGGGGCGTTTTTAGGTCCACCTGCTGTTGTCGGTTTGCTGGGTCTGCTTAACGTACCGTGGGAGATATTTGGTAAACCGAACTTAATTCTGGCGTTACTGATTTCGGTGTTAAAGACGCTTGCGTATATTGTTTCGTTACCGATGCGCGGATGGGTATCCCTCGGTTTACCTGTCGAAATTTGGTATATTCTTGCGATCCCTATTGGTGCCATATTAGGATATAGGATAGCGACAGTTGAAGATACCGATGGGCGTGTGGAACAGATATAGATTTGGTGAAAGGTTTTTTGATGAAGGGCTGCGAAAAATTCGGAGTGCATACTGGAGGTTTTACCCATCAAAATGCAATATGATGATAAACCGAAGGACGAGTGTGGTGTCTTTGGTGTGTTCGGTCATCCAAGAGCGGTAGAGTTGACGTATTTAGGGTTACGTGCGCTTCAACATCGCGGACAGGAGAGCAGCGGGATTGTCGCCTCGGATGGCGAGAAACTCACGTATCACCACGGTATGGGTCTTGTTCATTCTGTATTTACGGATGAGGTGTTAGCGAAGTTAAATGGTCATATAGCGATTGGGCACAACCGATATTCAACGGCGGGGTCCAGTACGCTTGAGAACGCACAACCGTTGGTCAGGAATTACAAGCAGGGTCCCCTTGCACTTGGACACAACGGTAACCTTGTCAATGCGGTGCAAGTGCGGAATCATCTGGAAAATGCCGGTTCTATCTTTAGCACAAGTTTGGACACGGAAGTGATTTTCCATTTGATAGCACATTCTCGGAATCAGTCTTTAGAGCACAGGATCCTTGACGCGCTTCGGAGTGTTCAAGGGGCGTACTCGTTTGTATGTATGGATACGGAGACGTTGATGGGTGCTCGCGATGCTTACGGGTTCCGTCCGTTATGGATTGGTAGGATGAAGGATGCGTATGTGTTGTCTTCTGAGACGTGTGCCTTTGATGTGGTTGAGGCGGAGCCGATACGTGAAGTAGACCCTGGGGAATTAATATTTATTCGTTCTGTGCGTCGCGGTTTGGAGTCGATGCGTTTTCATAAGCGACAATCAGAGTTATCACAATGCATATTTGAGTATATTTATCTTGCGCGTCCGGATAGTATAATGTTCGGGGAGAGCGTGAATAATACGCGTCGCGAGTTCGGTAGGCAGTTGGCGCGCGAGCACCCCGTCAAAGCAGATGTCGTTATCCCTGTCCCGGATTCGGCGACGATTGCTGCACTTGGATACGCTGAGGAGTCCGGGATCCCGTTCGATTTAGGGTTATCTCGGAACACTTTCGTGGGTCGGTCTTTTATGAATCCGACACAAGACATCCGCGAACTGATGGTTAAAGTGAAGTTGAACCCGGTGCGTGACGTGTTGAGTGGTAAAAGAGTTGTGGTTGTAGATGATTCGATTATGCGTGGCACAAATAGTCGGACACTGGTCAAGATCGTTCGACAAGGCGGTGCGACGGCAGTTCACCTCCGCATTGCTTCGCCACCGAATAAGTTCCCTTGTTTCTATGGTGTAGACACACCGACGCGTGGCGAATTAATCGCCAGTTCACACACGATTGAGGATATACGAAAGTACATCCGTGCCGACAGTCTCGGTTATTTGAGTATTGGAGGTTTACTACAGTCGGTGACGGCACCGCGCGATTTTTGCACCACCTGTTTTGATGGTGAATATCCGATTCCGCTTGTAGAGGAGGTTTCGGAGCAGCTCCCTTTAATTTAATTGTCGGCGTATATATCTTAGGGTCTCTTTGGAACCTACGAGGAAAACTTTATGCAGTATAGACAGCGTGGCAACTCGAAAAGACCGAATCCGATTGGGACACCACAGGGGCAGAATACGCTTATTTCACTGTTAGCGTGTGCAATCCTCGGCATGGTTCTGAGCAGAGTTCTCCCTTTCGTCATCGGAAAGTTACGACCTGATGTGGATGCGGTCATCGCGCAAGAGGTCGGTCTGTACATTGCCTTAGGTGTTAGTGGCGTTGTTTTGGTTGTGAGTCTTCTTAGACCGCGAAAAAAAAGTGTTTCACCTCTTCGCAAATTACTTTTAAAGGAACAAGAAAAATCAGATGGCAGATGAAAAGCAGTTGACGTACGCTGATGCCGGGGTCTCGTTTGATGCGGAATCTGAGGCGATTTCGAGGCTTAAAAGTCTCGTTAGGACGACGTATCGTCCCGAAGTGCTCAGCGATGTTGGGAGTTTCGGTGGACTCTTTGCACTGAAAACCTATCGAGAACCGGTTCTGGTATCCAGTACGGATAGTGTCGGCACAAAATTGAAGGTTGCGTTTAAAGTTGGACGGCACGATACTGTCGGTTTCGATATTGTTGCCCATTGTGGTAACGATATTGTTGTACAGGGTGCGGAACCGCTTTTCTTTTTAGATTACATCGGTATTAGCAAAGTAGAACCGGCGGTGATTGAAGGTATTGTGTCAGGACTCGCCGAGGGTTGCCGAGAGATCGGCTGCGCCTTAATCGGTGGTGAGATCGCAGAGATGCCGGATCTCTATGCCCCGGGAGAGTATGACTTGGTAGGTACTATTGTCGGTGCTGTTGAGAGGGATGATGTAATTACAGGCAGCGAAATTACGCCCGGGGATCATCTCATCGGGTTAGGTGCTGTAGGTTTACATACCAACGGATTTTCACTTGCCCGGCGGATCCTATTTGACAGGTGTGGTTATGATGTTGATGCCTACCTCCGAGAACTCTCAGCAACCGTCGGGGAAGCCCTCCTTACAACGCACAAGAGTTACGTGAAATCTATTCTGGCGCTTCGCAAGGTTTGCGAGATAAAAGGAGTTGCGCATATCACCGGTGGTGGCTTACCAGCGAATGTGCTGCGGATTCTACCAGACGGTTGCGTGGCGGATATTCGGAAGGGAACGTGGGAAATTCCACCAATCTTTCCGTTTTTGCAAGCGAGTGGCAATGTTGAGGAGGTTGAGATGTATAGGGTCTTCAACATGGGGATCGGGATGGTTATTGTACTTGGGCCTGATACTGTTGATGCTGCCTTAGCATCCCTTAATTCCTCTGGGGAATCCACTTTCCACATCGGTGAAGTTGTCGCGGGTGACAAAGGGGTGCAAGGTGTCGGATCCTAATACAGACGCGCGAACAACGCTTCCATTTTTAGGAGAAGATGCGCATTCTCAGCAAGAATTGGCTGCTTTGCTTGAGGAGACGCATCCGCAGGTTGTTGTGGCGGCGATCCAAAACACTGAGGATGACGACGCTGCCCTCTTTTTTGTTATCTGTACGCAGTTGAAAGGTGAACCTGTTGGAGATGTAATTGCTACGCAGGTTGGAAAGATTTTTGCCTTGTTGCCTTTTGATAAACGGGTGAGTGTCGCCGAGAAAGTAACTATGACAGAGATTGTTGATGCCGAACGCGCAAAACAGGTCTGGGACGAACAGATCACTAAGATTAAGGAGACACTTCAGAATACTGCCTTCTTGGGTGAAGGCACGACGAACCTTGCTCAGTTATTATCCTATATGGATATAACGGAACAGGATCGTTTATTAGAAGCGTTGGCAGTGAGACGCCCCGGGGTAGTCGGGAACGTTTCTGAGAAGTTGTTTACCTTTGAAGACCTGAATGCTTTGGGAGATGAAGCGATCAAGACGATCCTACAAGTGTTAGATAAACCGACGATGGCACTTGCTCTGCACAACGCTCCGACTGCGATACGCGACCGCTTTTTTGAAAATATGTCAGCATCGCAAGCGGAAGCCGTTGAGGTAGAAACTGAACAATTGACGTTTGAACAGACACAGATTGCCGATACAGCACGCCAATCCGTCGTCAGTTTAGTGCGTAACTTTGCAGCGAAAGGATTGCTAAAGATCGGATGAACTCTGTGTGCTGTTTGTTTCTTCAGCAGCTATCAGTAATCAATAAAGAGATGAAATAACATCTCTTTATGCTTTGTGAGTTGTCGGTTTAGCTATCTTCGAGTTTAAACTCATAAGGAATTTGAACGTTCTCAAGGGTGATCGCTTTACCGCCTTTCGTCGCTGGACGGAAGGTGGTTTTTTTCAGTGCTTCGATCGCTGCCTCTTCGAGTCCAAATCCGAGGCTTGTCAATGGGACAATATCCTTCGGGATACCCTTCTCATCGATGGTTGCTTCCAGAAGGACGGTGCCTTCCTTCTCCGCTTTTTTAGCAGTGTCTGGATACTTCGGTTCCACCCTAAATTTGTAGGTAGGTTTAGCAATACCTGATTCAGTCTTGATTTCAATGTTCCCTATTCCGAGATCGGCATCGGGTGGGGGTGTGTCGAGTTTATCAAGCATTGTTGGTGCTTCACGTTTGAGTTCGAAGGCCGGGGTTTTTGTTTCGGGTTCGATTGTAGTTGACGGTTGAACAAAATTGCGATTAACGTCTATGACTGCGGGGCCTTCATTCACGTCAGGTGTTATAAGATCAAGGCCTGTATCTGTACCATCGGGGATTGTGAAAGCATCATTTGTGGGCAATTGCTCTGTGTTAGTTCTTATGGGTTGCTTGAAGACGGGTTTCCGCTCTTGCTGTTTGCTTTCAAACTTCAGTGCTTCTCGTCGTATGAATCGGCGTTTCGCTTTCGATTCTTCTTTTATCATACTGATATCAAATGTTTCTCTCTCTTTTTCAATTTGATCAACGATGACGAAAACGCTGATGAAAATTCCGATAAGAATATGAAACGCCATTGCGACTGTAAACGCTGCGGAGCTCCGTCCTACATGCTTCTGTGTGATCGGGTGCTTCGGTGAGTTTGCCTGTGCCGTGGAAATACTCTGTTGCTGATTAGAATCGAGGTTAACCTTCTTTAATGCGACGAAACGTTTCGGTTTTTTACGTTCTGCCCGACGTTGCCGCATATCGCTGAGTATGCCGGAAGTTCTGCTACTCATTCGTTTTTCCTCCTATAAAGAGAAGACGGGTAGTCTCGGTCTTTAGACACCAATGTTGTGGCAATGGCTGAAACCGATGTGGCTAAAAAATACTTTGAAACTATTCGCAAGTACCTACATTAAACGTCAGGCGTGCTCAAGACGTTTACTGAAACTCACGGAATAGAGTAAAAACACCACTATTTTATCATAAATATATTCTAATTATAACATATTTTTATTTTTCTGTCAATTTTTTTCTCTCCGCGCGTATGTTAATATTTTTAGCAGCCGATTGTCAAAATCCGGATTTACGCCTCTGTTTCAAAGATGGTATATTAGCATCATCACTGTCCAGCGATCTGTGGCGTGAGTTCCCAGAGAAGCACTGTGCCGTCCCAACTTGCGCTTGCGAGTGTTTTTCCGTCAGGACTGAACGCCACGCTAACGACTTGATCCGCATGTCCTGTGAACGTGTGATGAAGTTCACCTGTGCTGACATTCCAGAGAGCGATAGTTCTCCCAAAATTCCCGCTTGCGAGTATATTTCCGTTCGGGCTGAAGGCGACGCTGTGTACTCGAATTTCGTATCCTGTGCGGTCTATGATTTTGTGTAGCAGTTCGCCCGTCTCCACGTTCCAGAGACAGATGGTTGCGTCAAGATCGTCCTCCCCTGCTGCGTCTCCACCGCCGCTTGCGAGTATATTTCCATCGGGGCTGAAGGCGACGCTGTTGATCTCATCTGTATGTCCTGTGAGGGTATACAATTGTTCGCCGGATGCCACATCCCAGAGGTAGGCGGAGAAGTCATTCCCACTTGCGAGTATATTTCCATTTGAGTTGAATGCCACGCAGTCGCCCTCAGATTTGGTGAGTGTGCGAAGAAATGTGCCGGTACGTCCATCCCACAAACTGACTCCATCGTTATTCCCGAACCGCCCCGTGCTTACGAGTAGTGTTCCGTTCGCGCTGAATACTATTTGTTTAAACGATGTATCTCTTGTGAGGGTTCGAAGGTGTTCACCGGTGCGGGCATCCCACAAACTGATGGTGCGATCCGAGCTCGCGCTTGCGAGTATTTTTCCGTTGGGGTTGAAGGCTACACTGTGGACAGCACGCGTATGTCCTCTAAGGGTTTTAGAATGCTCTCCGGTGCGGATGTCCCACAAGTGAATAGTGTTTTCCGGAGACCCGTTCGCGCTTGCGAGGAGGTTTCCATCTGGGTTGAATGCCACGCTTGTGACTCGCTCTGTGTGTCCGGTAATTGTGTGTCTGAGTGCAGCAGTATGTGTGTTCCACAAATAGATGCTGGTTTTGCTTCCGCTTGCGAGCGTTTTCCCGTCGGGGCTGAAGGCGATATTGGGGACATTATATTCATCTCCTGTGATCGTATGCTGAAGTTCGCCCGTTCCCACGTCCCACAAGCGGATAGTGTGGTCCCAACTTGTGCTTGCGAGGAGGTTTCCATCTGGGTTGAATGCCACGCTTGTGACTCGCTCTGTATGTCCAGTGATCATGCGTTGGAGTGCCCCGGTATGCGCGTCCGATAGATAGATGTGATTCCCCCATGCGCTTGAGATAGTGTTTCCATCTGGGCTAAACGCTACGTTGTGAACCTCCTCTGTATGTTCTACCGGAATTAGGTAGTGTTCACCGGTAAGGACATTCCATAGATGGATGCTAGTTATACTGTCCGATCCGCGTCCGGTTGCGATAACTGTCTTTCCATCTGGGCTGAAACGTATATGGTTAATATGATATACATTTCTTCCGAGAGTTTTGCGGTATTCACGGGTAGGGGTGTCCCACAAACGGATGCCTGTACCGTTCCCTTTTCCGCCGGTTGCGAAGGTTTTCCCGTCCGGGCTGAATGTTACGCTGCTGACATGATCCACATGTGCCGTAAGGGTTTGCCAGAATGTCCCGGAGTGGGCATCCCAAAAGCGAATGGTCCCGTCAAGACTTCCGCTTATAAGTGTGCTTCCATCAGGACTGAAGGCTATGCTTTCGACGCTATCCGTATGTTTTGAAAGCAGTGCGACCGGCTGATAGGTTGCTGTATCGTAGAGCCAGATCCCGGGGGAACTCGCTACTGCCAGCCGCGTACCATCTGGGGAATAGACGATCACTCTATCTATGGCAGAATACCCGATTCCAACGACTGTGCCTTTACCGAATCGCGCTATGGCACCCTCTGGCAACCCCCATCGCGTTGTATTTTGTGCAAAGGTATGGGGTTGATGGCCTAAAAAAATAAAAATGGACATCGAAAAGAAGGCAAGGTATGTCTTTTTCTTCATGTCTTTTTTTCCTGAAATTTTTTATATAACCCAAGTTGCCACTTGTAAATCCATGGGATTTCCTAGCAGAAGGTGCTAAAGCTAAAAATCTTAATAACGTTTATGTCATTGATACCTTCCCCGTGGTTTCCGTCTGCGACAACATTCGGATTTCACGTTCACATATCTTATCAAGATGAAACGTGGCGTGGGAAGATCGCAAGCAAACATCGTTATTTAGGTCGCTGACGGGCGGGGGAACCCCGCCCCTACGGGTTTTACGAATTCGGAACCCCAAGAAAACGGAATTACCGAATTAATAAATTAATCTTCATCAAACTGAACCTACTGACCCTGAGTCTGAAACGGTTGCTGTTTCTTAAATTGACGCTTATGGTTGTGTTAGGGATTCCACCAATAGGTCATTTTCGCGACGACGGTTGAATCGAGCAAGACAGATTTTGTAGTGCCGTCGGTGTCGTAGGTTTGATTGAAAACGAAATAGAAGTCGCTTCCTGGGCGATAGATGTAATTAATCAAGAGATTGGCGGACACAACGTCACTTTCTGTATTCCACTGTGCGAAGATTTTTGCAAAGAGTGCTGTCGTAAAAGAGTAGTCCAACCTACCTCTGAAAAGGTTGACGTAAAGGGGCCGCGGCTGTCTATCGGTAAAATATGCTGTCGGTAGGTCTACTATCTGGTTTAATTGGTACTCCGCGCTGACACTTATATGCCCGTTCGGTTTGAGGGTGGTTTGTAAGTATGCCCTCCGCACTTCACCTTGATAGAAATCTTCAATGCCTCCACCGATGCTTGTGCTGATGGGTCGGTTATCACTACTGGATGCCCGGAAACCAAATGAGTTAGAATAATAGCCGCCTATTGGAATCTCTATGCTATCTCGGAAATCGAAAATTTCGTCCAATTGCTCAAAGCTGCGTCCGACGTTAAAAAAGATGGAGTCTCCCGAACTCAATTCAAACCAGTTGGTGTAGGAGATGTCCCATTCTTCTAATTCGTTGTTGTGATTGAGGATATAGTTCACCTCTGGTCCGGTCCAAATTTGTCGAATGCCGAATTTTTGGGGCATTGGTACCCAACGGGTCTCACCGCGAATTTGCCGGATACCGGTGCGTCTCACATATCCGACAGCGGGGTTAAAATCCTCGCCGATATCGGTATATGAGC
Organism: Candidatus Poribacteria bacterium WGA-3G; assembly: GCA_000406005.1. Lineage (GTDB taxonomy): Bacteria > Poribacteria > WGA-4E > WGA-4E > WGA-3G > WGA-3G. The sequence goes on along the minus strand of ASZN01000087.1, from coordinate 8,515 downwards.
CCTCTACTCGGAAATACCTGCTCCGCCAGTTGGAACCGATATACCATGCATTATTCTGTCCGGATGCGTCCGGTTCAAACGTTTGAGACCACAGGCCTCGTACATCGAGGCTATCATTGGGGCGGTATTCAAAATCGAGACCACCTGCGCGATTGTAGTCCCCAATTTCGTCTTTATTCACAAGGATCATCCCCATCCGTGAACCCGAAGCGATGTCTTTTGTGATTCGGACGACAGAATAATTGGTACGTGGAATGTCGATTGGATCATCTTCGGTATCATCATGGAATTTATCTGTCAAGACATTGAGAAACCCTACGCCGTAAGAACCGACTTTTCCACTCGTTTTTCCGCCGAATATAATAGGGATAGCGTTTCCTTCAGCGAGTCCGATTCGTCTGCTGTAGAACAGAAGCATAGGAGGGGGGCGTCGGAAGCTGGTGCGCGGCACGCCGAAATCGAAGAGTCCGGCACCCTCCAAAAAGAAAGGACGCTTTTCGGGGAAGAATAGGCTAAATCGTGTAAGATTTACCTGCTCCTCATCTGCTTCGACTTGTGCGAAGTCAGTGTTGAAGGTAGCATCGGCGGTCAGATTTGAAGTAATACCGTATTTTGCGTCAAAGCCGAGTTTGAATTCACGCGTCGTTTCGAGTATTGCGGCGTCGTTGCTGACTTGCGCGATTCCGGGCAGAACGTAGGGAAGGATTTCTAAGTTCCGAGAGGGCGCGATCCCTTCGAGTCCGACGAGGCTGCCGACGTGTGCTGTTCGGTATTTTGCTCTGCCGCCGTAAGAGGCGGGAACGGGTGTCCATATCCCTTCTTCTTGATGGCGTGCGATCCCGCGCCCGGCATTGATACCCCACGTCATCGGATCGTTCTTTTCAAATCGGAGTTGACTAAACGGGATGCTGAGTTCAGCGGTCCAATAGGAATCGTTGATTTTCGACTTGCATTCGACAACGGCATCCCAGTCTGTGTTCATAGTATCGCCGCTGTTCGTGATGGCTCTGTCTTGTATTGCGCCGAGCGGGTTGAGACGGAAGAAGAACCCGCTCCGTTTGTCGTTATATGTATCAAGTAGTACGAAAACGTTGTCATTTTCGTGTAGGTCGCGCGCATCGCGTCGCATTTCGTTTGCGATGAGTTTAGACATATCGGAGTCGTGGCAGGTGAACCCGAAGTAGATATTCTCATCATCGTAGAGGATCCGAAGTTCTGTTGTTTCGGTAATGTTCTCGCCTTCGTTTGGCTCTACTTGGATAAACTCGTTCATCGGTTCGGCGTGCTGCCAATCTGCTTCTGTTAGGTCGCCGTCAATCTCGATGCTTTGATAGGTGCGGTATGCCTTAATTTGTTTGGTGTCCAATTCGGCATAAATGCTGATGACGATGGCGTTCAACAGCGCAATAAGAAACAGGGAGATTCCGATTTTTTGAAATTTCAGTGGAGAAGATAATAGGTGTCTGTCCAAGAGCGTTGCCTCCTTTGGGTAAAGCGTTTATGCCTTATAAAGACGAAAAGGGAGACAGATTGGACTATATAAATTTTACTAAAATTCTAACACCATCGCTACAAATGGGATAATGGGCAATTGCGAGATGGGTTCCTCTTTCGTGAAATTCGGGCTGTAGCGGACTTCAAGTATATTGGTTCGATTATAGACGTTCCAAACCTCAAGTGCGAATCCTAATTTCCAATCTTTATCCTCTAACCCGCCGAATAATTGGAAGTGGAGGCTCAAGTCTAAGCGGTGATATGGCGTGGTGCGTGTCCATTCTCCATAGAGCGGTTGCCATTTCATCTCCTTGGTCCGGAAGTTTGTGAAGATAGTTCGTCCTGTTAAGGGGGCATAAAGCACGCCGCTCTGGTATTGCCACTTCGCGTTTATGTCTAACGTTTTGATGAGTGGAATTGAGACGAGCGATGCTGGAGACGCGCTGTAACTCGTCGCGAGCGTCAGCACATGCGGACTGTTGTAGGTATAGAAACGATGGAATTTTTCAGAGAAGTCCCGACGTTTAGAAACGGTATATGCGTACGCTATCCACCCGTTAAAGGCTTTAGAAAATTGGTATTCTAAAGAGGTTTCAAATCCACGCACAAAACCTGTCTGACCGTTCTGATACTGTTTTTCATCTTCATTGTATCTAATGAGGTCGTGGAGTGTTTTGTAATAGCCGGCGATTTTCAGTTCTGCGCCGAACGGTAGCGGTTGTTTCAACTCAAGGACGTAATGCGTTGCGAGACTCGGCTCAAGGGCAGCGTTTGGTCTTGCACCAAGCACAAATTGGTCTAATCGTGGATTTTGGGTGTAGCGGCCGTAACTAAAATATAGGAACGCTTCTTCCCACGGAAGACTGAAACGGAGCTGTCCACGTGGCTGTAGTGATAGACCATCCGTGAGATTAAAATAGCTCGTTCGCATTCCGACAGTGCCCAAAACTTTAGAAGAAAATAGATATTGTCTGGCTTGGAGGTATCCCTCTAAGCGATGTAGGTTTTGCGTTTCAGTAACATCCACTCTTTGAAGGTTATACCAAATTCGGTAATTATAATTTGGATCTCCCTCTTCAGGTCTGTGCGTGCCATGGCTGATAACTGTTGAGGGATTGCTTGACAACAAGTAACCGAATTCCACATCTGTATTTTCTGAAGATGTCGTGTAAGTAAAATCATTCCGAAGCGCGTAGACAGACGAGGCTGTGCGATAGTAGTAGTCGTTACCGAAGGCGATTTCGTTTTCTGAAAAGGAGCGGGTTAATGATAAGATTGACCGGAATCTCGGCAAGAGTTGAGAGTAGAAATGGATCCCTTGAACATCAAACGGGTTTTCTGAGTTTAAGGGGCCTTGGACATCACTATCATGGACTTCTTGTGATCCCAATTGTAATTTGAACGTATCATAGGCGGTAACTGCGTTAAGGACGAGTCCATGATTATCGTTGAGTTTGTAAACACCTTTTAATTGGTAGCTCCAAAAGCGTGGGACCTGCCGTACCAGATCTTCGACTTCTACTAAGCGTGATGCCAATTCAAAGAGCGGTTCCAAGTAGCTAAGCCTGCCAAAAGCGTACCAATACCCTTGTCCGACTAACGCTTCGTTTAAATAGTCCTGGTCGTTCCGCACCGATGTTTCGTTGATTTTGTCGTTCTCGGGATCTTTTAGATTTTCAAATGCGTCGCTAAAGTCAAAAGCACCATTGAAGAAGGCTTCGGAGTAGATGAAGCTGGGTTTTATTGTTCCATCGAACCGTCCTAAAGATTCCCTGTTTTTTGGAACTGAGTGAATATCAATAACTGCTTGTGCGTCTGCGCCGAACTCAGCACCGAATCCTCCTGGGTACACATCAACTTCTCCAATAACTTCGGAACTGACGACTGAAACAATACCGAGTAGATGATAGGGGTATCCTAAAGGGAGTCGGTCAAAGTAATAGAGATTATCTTCCGGGGCACCGCCGCGTACAGAAAGGACACCAAAGAAATCGTTTATAGTTGCGACACTTGGGAGTCGTGCTATACCGCGAAGCGGATCGCCTGCGCTGCCTGGCGTTTTCTTGAGTAATTCACCGTCCAAAGTCTGCCTTGACTTTCTTTCTATCCGTTTGCCCTCAATCGTTATAGGGTCTAACGTAGTGACAGGATCCTCGGCTTCACCCGCTATAACCTCTGATGTGTCGGTATCCTCGGTTTCGGCGATGGCATTAAACGGCACCAAACAGCAGATTATTAAATAGATTAATGTCTTTTTCAACGATTTGTCTCCGTAGCATCTATAGGAAGCGGGGTTCCAAACCGCGCCTGGAAGTAGGAAGCGGGGTTCCAAACTCCGCCTGCAAGGCAGAGGTTTGTTGTTTTTTAATGTGTCAATTTAAATAGTAAACTGGCAAGTGAACAGGATTGTGCTGTTTATAATGGAAAATCGGATTAAAATTCCGCTGTGATTCCGAGATAAGGTAGAATCGGCAATTGGTTGATATCATTCCTTGTTGCACAATCCTCGCTGTAGTTGAAATCCAGGAGGTTCTGTCTGTTGTAAGTATTTAGGAGTTCGAGGAAGATGCCGAGATTCCACGCGTTGAATTGGAAAGTTTTGCTGACGCGAAGATCGAGCCTGTGGTATGCCGGCAGCCGATCGGAGTATGTTTCGGCGTAAATAGGGATATAGATACGATCGCCGTTCCGAGGGTCGAAACCGACTGTTGCGCCGGTGCAAGGCGTATAAGGGTTCCCGGTTCGGTACTGCCATTTCGCGCCGAATTCCCATGTTGGGGTTAGGTTATAGCTCGCTGCGAGTGTGGCGACGTGGGTCTGGTCAAAAGAATAATAACGGTAGGGTTCTCCGTCACGGTCGCGACGTTTAGAGAGCGCATAAGCGTAGGAGACCCAGCCAAAGAATCGATCGTCTCGTTGATGTCTGAGAAAAATCTCGGTGCCTTGTGCGTAGCCGACCCCTTGATTGAGGTAAGCGGCTTCTTCGTCAACAGTTGCGATCCCTGACAGGTCTTTATAGTAGGCTGCCATTTTGATTTCTGTATCTTCTGAGAGTTGTCGTTTGAGTTCGAGGATATAGTGGCTTGCGCTGCTTGATTTCAGAGCCGGGTTACCGATGGTCGGGGAGAGGAGTGCTGGGATCGGGGTCTGGTTGTAAACGCCGTAGGCGAATAGGAGTTCGGATGCGTTCGGGAGTTCGAGGAGTAGGCTACCGCGCGGTTGGATAGAGAGTTCATCGGTACGGTTGAAATAGTCGAAACGGATGCCAAACACAGCGGATAAAAACGGTAGCACCGCATATCTGTCTTGTAGATAGCCTTCGATGCGTTGTCCACGCACATATTCATCTAATACAATCTTTTCCTCGAATCGGATGTCAAAGTCAACCTCACCTTCGTCTGGAATCCGTGTGAAAGTACCGGTAACCTCTCCCGGTTCAAGTCCAAGGATTAATCCGGTTTCTAAGCGGTGTTTCGCGTTTAACTCGTAGGTGATGTCTTCTCGGAGGGTGTAACTCGGGGCGTTGATATTAAGAGATATCTGGGGACCGAAATTGACATCGAATAGGAAGTTGGAACGAGTGAGTGATAAAAAAGAGGTGAGTCGTTCTGTGAGGAAAGAACGGAGGTGGATACCTGCGCCTTCAAAGCCGCTTTCAAAACTGGTATTGCCTCTGAAATCTTGATCGACATCTTCACCGTCTAATGTGAGTGCGAACTGGTCGCTGGAGGCGAACAGATTAAAAAAGAGTTGGTGTTTTTCGTTCAGATCGTATCCTGCTTTAATTTGATAATCCCAAAAACGGGGGAAAGAATCGATTGAGACGGCATTAAATGTGAGGGTTCCGATGAACAGGTCGATGTAGCTTCTCCGTCCTGCGGCGTACCAGAACCCGTTTTCGCCAATTTTACCTTGGAAAAGTCCTTCTGAGTAAAGGAAATTGAGATTAAACTTCCCGCGAAAATCTGCTGGACTATCGTTCTGTGAATAGATGTCAATGACGGCTTGAGAATCGACACCATACTCGGCACCATAACCGCCGGCATAGACATCGATGCGGTCAATAATTTCGGAGCTCAAGGAGGAGACGATCCCACCGAAATGGTAAGGATAGCCGACGGGTACTCGGTCAAAGTAGTAGAGGTTATCCTCATCGGATCCGCCTCGGATGTAGAGTGCGCCGCTAAAATCGTTTGCTACGCCGATACCGGGAATGGCTGGGAGTGCGCGAAGCGCGTCGCCAGCTGTGCCGGGTAGACGCGTGAATTCTTGTGCCTGAATACTTTTTTTGCTGACGGTTTTAGGTTCCCGTTTGTCGGTGACTGTCACACCTTCGAGACGATACTGTCCTGTCTCTATATAGATTTCAGTTTCTTTGGTTACGCCTGATGCGACGATAACGACGGTTCGTTGTATGAGTTCTGTCTCAGGGATGGTGGCTACTAAGGTGTAAGTGCCGTCAGGGATGTCGCTGAATACGAACTTTCCGTTTTCATCGGTTTTTTGACGCGTATCTGTTTGAAGAATCTTGACCTCTGCGCCTGCTAACGGTTCTTTTGTATCTTTGTTGTAGACGGTCCCCTCGATTATCCCTGTTTGTGCCAAAGCTATTGCTGGGACGAGGAAAACCGCCAGCAGGTAAAAGAAACTTTTCATGATTTGGGCAACCTCTGTTCTGGATATGTTGAAAAAATTGTGGACGATTATGTTCACTAAGAAGTATACAATTTTCTGTTTCAGATTGCCAAAAAAAATGAATGTCTTTCGTTTTTCTCGAAGGAAGGGATATTTGGGACGGTTTACTGGTTGGTTAAGGGTGGGCGGCGTTGCCCACCCGTTTGTTGATGTGTTAGCGTGCGACGGCTTCGGTTCCGAGGTGTTCCTGAATCCATGCGCGGAGTGGAACATCTTTCTCGCCTGGGGACGTGTAGCCGTGTCCACCCGTACTTTTACCCATGATCTGCTGTCGGATTGGGTCGGCGTGTTCCATGAAGTGTTCTACGGTCATATCGTCGCGGGGTTGGAGCCAACGATAGCTATAACCGTAGAAGAGTACCTTTCGGACGATGTCTGAGGTATTGCGTCCTGCTGCGTGCCAGAGTCTACGATCAAAAAAGACAGCGGTTCCCGGTTTTGCGAACACCGGTGTGGCGTTCTCAGGATCAGCGGTGCTATCTTCTGGCATCTCCACCTTATTGAATTGATGACTGCCCGGTATCACGGAGAAGTTGCCGCGTCCGGGTACCGATGTGTCTGTCAGGAAATAGGCGACTTTCAGTGATACGCGTGGTCTCGGATTGCCTTCCAATTCAATGTTGAGTCTGCCGCTGTCTTGGTGCCATCCGAGTCGTTTCGGTTTATCATGTTCTTCGGGTGGCAGCGGCGGCATGAGAATAAAATGTGAATGGTAGAGTTTGATGTTCCATCCGAGAATGCCCCACACTTTCGGGAATGTGGTGTGCCAATCGAGGAGTTCGATGAAGCTTTCGTCTCTACCGACGAAATCGAGAAGGTTGAACCTTGCGTCGGTGGGGAGTTCGTCTTTACCGAGATGCTCTGCGCCGACGCGATCGACAGCGGCAATCAATTTCTCGACCATCTCCTGTGGGATTGCGTCTTCAACGACCAAGAAGCCGTCTTCATCAAATTGCTGTTTTTCTGTTTGGGTTAAACAGTGTTCTAAACATAGCGGGTTCATCGTTTCCTCCCAAAAAGTTGTAATTTGCGAAAAGTCTACACGGAATTGAAAATCTCGTCAATGTGAAAATATATCTAATGCCGGGATTTCAGTTGTCAATACTCAGTCCTCAGAAAGGAGCGGCGAAAAGTTTTCGGAGTCCACTTGCTTTGCTCGTTGTCCGGCGCGCCATCTCCGCCAAAAATTCACGCTTGCACTAAAGAGGAAACCGCTGCCGATAATACCGACGATCGTTCCGGCTAACACGAGATCAGCGTCTATTATAACATAGTAGGTTGCTCCACCGATGAGGAGGATCGCAATCAATGTATCTTTTAGACTGTTCTTTTCTGCCCGTTTTTGCAGAAGGCGTAGGTTATCGAGTTTCTTCTGTTTTACATAGTCAACAAGTGGTTCTACTGGAACATGTACTGCTTCGGCTTGCTCGGGTGGTATCTCTCTGGCGCATCGGAATCCGATGTTTCTTGCTTTATAGTCTGGTGGTGCGTGTAGACGGTTGGCGCATCGGAAATAGCGTTCTGCTGTCCCCTCGCGTGCCTCTAACCATGAACCGCCGCGTAAGGTTTTATGTTTTCCATCTGTTGCCTGTTGAGGTACCTTATGTTTTAGATCAGGATATGGCTGGTACCAATCGGCTGTCCATTCCCATACATTCCCGACAGTTTCACCGATTCCATAAGGGCTTGTTGTGGCAGGACGGGTACCGATGGGTGTGAGGTGTGTTGTCAGGATCTGTGAGGTATCTGTAGATTCCGGTTCTGCAGGAACGAAGGTGTTGCCCCAAGGATAGATACGTCCGTCGGGACCGCGGGATGCTTTTTCCCATTCTGCTTCCGTCGGTAGCCGCTTGCCTGCCCATTGTGCATAAGCGTTGCTATCGTGCCAACTGACATGGACAATGGGGAGGTCGGCATCTTCGTCGGCGAATTGACCGTTTTTCCAGTGTGTTGGCGGCGGATGTTTCGTCGCCTGTACGAAAGCGGCGTATTCGGCGTTTGACACGGGATACTGTTCGATAGCATAAGCTTTCAGAAAGCGGACGTGCATCGGTGCTTCATCGAGTTTGGCGTGTTCCGCATTAAGTAAAGCGGTTCCATAGAACGGCTCGATATCGGTGCCCATGATAAACGCGCCCTGCGGAATGATAACGGTTTTGGTAGATTTTCGGTTTTGGTTCATCCGTATTTTTTATAGCAAGTTTTCGGCTTGCAAGCTACGCCGTATTTTTTATAGCAAGTTTTCGGCTTGCAAGCTACGCCGTATTTTGTATAGCAAGTTTTCGGCTTGCAAGCTACGCCGTATTTTGTATAGCAAGTTTTCGGC
>ASZN01000086.1 GCA_000406005.1 Candidatus Poribacteria bacterium WGA-3G | reverse complement strand
GTATCCGTCATTTTCCCACTGGTGCATCTGTTCAGGCGATAATGGAACTATCTGTTTTTCATTGGCACTCATCTGTTAATTACTCCGTGCTTGCAAACGCTCGAGTTCCGATCGGAGTCGTGCGGCTTCTGCTTCGGCGTTCTCTGCGCGTGTTTCGGCGTTCTCTGCGCGTGTTTCGGCGTTCTCTGCGCGTGTTTCGGCGTTCTCTGCGCGTGTTTCGGCGTTCTCTGCGCGTGCTGATGCCAATTCCGCTTGCGCTAATGCTGACTCGGCAGGTGTCTGAAGCCAAGCATCACGAACTGGATCGTAAATACCTAAACCCATAACATCGGCAGGGAAATCTAAATTCCGGACAGGGGTGTGCAGCCAACGCCCGACATCATCAATATGGAAATCTAAATTCAGGGCAGGCGAGTGCAGCCCACCATCCACATTGGCAGGAATCGCGACATACCGCCCATCAACCAAAGTAGAACCCATCAGCGGCGCCGGCAAATATAACCCCTCTATGTCACATAAGAAGTAGTCTCGGATGCCTAACGAAGCATAGAGCTCCATCTTGCGCCCTAAGTCGTTTTGATATGTGTTTTTGCTGGAAAACTCCATCGCGAAATCGGGCACCTTGCCTTCTACCCAGACGAGATAGTTCCGTCGGGGTTTCTTGCCTAAACCGAAAGCGACCAGGACATCGGGTGAAACCGATTTACGCGGGTCACCCTCCACATAATACATCAGTATATCGCCGGAGACATAGACTTCTGGATTTTGTTTGAAATGTTCGTCAAAGACTTGTAAAGTCCGCATGAGGATGCGTCTGTGAAGATCACTCACTGCCATCGGTTCTCCATCTTCTTCAGGATAAAATATTGACGCGTCTGTAGGAGCGGAAGGGATGTGCTCCTCTTTTTCATGGATTGCCATCAGTGTTCTCCTTTTCCGTCCGATGCGTAAAAAAATAGGTGTTAAGCGTTTGAAATGGGGTTCTCTTATAGGAACAATTTCCAAATCTCAATACATCATTGTAGGAATAATAACATATTTGACAAAAAAAGTCAAAAAAGCAGTGCTATAGTTCGTGGCTTAACAGATAACTGACAACTGACAACTAAAAAATTGACATTTCGTCCGAAAAGTGATACCCTACACATCAAAGGAGGAAACATGATGGCAACTTTAACGCAGACTGAAAACCAGATCAGACCGCTCTATATTGACGGATATACACATCAACTCAGTTACACACCCGGCGAAGAAATTGCATTCCATATCTCAACAAGCGCAGGCAGCTACTCACTGGAGATTGCCCGTATCGGCGCGACGCGTGAAGTCGTCTGGAGCCAAGCGGAGCTGCCCGGTGAAGCACAACCCATTCCCGCAGATGCGTCATCGCAGGGATGTGGATGGTCACCCGTTTTTACGCTTGAAGTGCCGGAATCGTGGCAGAGCGGTTATTATGAAGGCATACTCCGCGCAACAGATGGTGGCGGTGACGTTGTCTATCGGAACCATCGTACTGCCGAAAGCACGCTTTTCTTTGTTGTTCGTCCTGCAAAGCCTGGCGCGAATACGCCGATTCTTCTTCAACTCTCTACCAACACTTATAACGCCTACAACAACTGGGGAGGCTTCAGTCTCTACGGGTATCACGGCGCAAGCAAGATACAAGGCAACCGTGTCTCGTTCGATCGACCGACGGGTGGCATCTTCAGGAACTGGGAGTTACCCTTTATCGTCTGGGCGGAACAAAACGGGTATACGCTTGATTATGCCGCGAACTCCGATTTGGAATTCCACCCTGAAATGTTGGAACATTACAAACTCGTCTTGAGTGTTGGACACGATGAGTACTGGTCTGCGCCGATGCGCGATAATCTTGAAGCGTTTATCGCCAATGGTGGGAACGCTGCCTTCTTCAGCGGGAATTCGGTCTGTTGGCAGGTCCGTTCTGAAGATAACGGTAGGGCACTTGTCTGCTGGAAACAGACCTACAACCAAGATCCGGTTTACAAGACCGATGACCACAGTACGCTTAGCACCCTCTGGAGCCACTATCTGGTGGATCGTCCCGAAAACCAGTTGACCGGCGTAGGTTTTCTGCAGGGTGGGTATCACTTGAGTCACGGGCAGTTTATGGACGGTCCGGGGGAATACACAGTCCATCGTCCGGAGCATTGGGTGTTTGAAGGGACGAGTCTCTCGCGAGATGACACCTTCGGTGGCGAAAATACCATTGTCGGCTACGAGTGCGACGGATGCGAATTCACCCTTGAGGACGGTTTGCCGGTACCGACCTATCGCGACGGCACGCCTGAAAGCTTCACAATCCTCGCGACAGCACCTGTCCGATGGCATCCGGATGATTGTGAATGGTATGAACGGTGGGAAAGAGGGAGAACCGGTGCCGCAACGATGGGTATCTACACCCAAGGTGGGACGGTCTTCACCGCTGCCACAACCGACTGGTCGCACGGGTTAGCAGGAGGCGATGCTGTGGTTGAACGCATCACGCACAATGTTCTTCAACGGCTTGCAGGATAAGGCTATTTGAGAATGTCCGAATAATTTAACAGCCGAGGAAATGTACTAATTCATGAAAATCGGTATGAAATCTACCCTTATGATAGTTTTGTTTCTTTCAGATTTTTTTCTGGTTCTGGTTTATCCATTGATCTAGTTCTTTCAAGTGATCGCGGACATTATATCCATGATAATGTTTCTGCTTAGGAAACATATCGCGGTAATCAAAATATTCGTTTCTGCCATATAGGGTTGCAATTAGGCAAAAGAAAAGGGACACAGGACATTTGGCGGGTAAAGGAAAGGAGGGCTGTGACTCGGGGAGCCAATCAGGACAGCAAATTTGTAGTTTACGATCAAGCTTCTTTTTCCCAAACTTTTTGATAAGTTGTGCGTGGTGGAAATCATGAATTCCCACTTTACTTGTTGTAGTTTCGGCTTGATTTGTGCTCTCCGGTGTCTCCAGCCGAAATCCAATTCCATAGGGTTTTTGATTTTCGTCATTGTAATCCCCACGATAGACTAACATGACCTTGAGCCTTGCGCTAGGCTGTTTTTGATCCCACTTACAATCTAAAGACAAGACTGGAACAAAGCATCCATTTTTTTTCAGAGGAGGCAAGTATAAAACCTTTCCCCATTTGGAAAAGTCCTGTTGAGATTTATTAAATAAAGATTCTATTTCTTTAAGGGTTATAGGTATCCACTTGTCCTTTATGGCATTGTAAGTTTTCAATGCCTGACAGGATGGTTTATCCTTTGGATTTCTTTTTCCCCATGCAGATTCTTGCTTTTTAAACAGAAGTATAAGAAGATCTTTTAACGCGTCACTAGGCTTTGTCATTGCATTTCCTATGAAAAAATTACATTGAAAACCGAGCTCTCGGTCGGTAATCAACTTCGTCCTCATTAAAATATTTTACAAATCTTTGGGTAAACGGCGAGGCAGTATCAGCAAGGAACTCTCTGCAAACTTCATGATTATAGAACCGGGAAGCATCTTCGCAAAATACCCAATCAGGGGTCGCAGTCAGCCAAGGTTCTGTTACTTCCTTGATATCTTCACATTCGCGTAGTTTATCCCAAAACCAGACAGGTCGCGAAATCCAATAGCTTTTCTTAAATCTATAGGGTTCAATCGGATCTGTGTCAAGTCCTAAGTTGGCATAATCTACTAATCGCGCTGTTTCGTTCCAAGTCCCTATTTCTTTCTTATCACCGGTAATCAAACTTGGAAACCTTGCGACTAAGTGGGGGGCATCTACCAAGATATCTTGCTCCGGGAGTACAAGTTGCTCCAACCATTTTGATATTCTGGCAGCACCAACTCTCGCTAAAACATGCTTATGCTTATTAATGTCATCGCCTAAACCTTTTGCATCTTTAATCCTCAATCCGTTTCCAGATTTCGTTATAAACTCTCGAAATGTTGTTTGAAAATGTTCTTTTTCTTTATCTCTCCAGATGAATTGAACAATTTCTCGGGGTAGTAACTCGAATAAATCTCTGTCAAAACCAAGAAATTCACTGATGGGTTTCTCCAAACTATCTTGAACATCTTTGACCCTTTTGTCAAAGTCACGCAGCAAATCACATAAATTCGGCCAGGACCAAGGCCTGAACTCTTGTTCGGAATTCTGCCAATCACCCATCCAGAGATTAGGATTATCTAACTGGTCTCCTCCTAAATTCAAGTCCGCGAATGAATCCAAGTCTCCTCTCAATGTCAAATCAAAAGGATTATTACCATATTGATTTAAACCAATTATCAACTTGCAACGCGAAAAACAGCGAACAAGATAAGCGACAATTTCACCGGTTAGTGAACCTGTAAAAAATTCCTCGTTTTTCTTTTCGCCCACTTCTTGACTGCTCAATAGATCGTAATCAATGATAAAAATTGATGCATTATCAATTTTTTCCATACCATTATTGGAATTGCCTTCAAAGTCTATTTCGTTTTTTTCTCGAAAATTAATTCGCTTCTGCTCCAACGCTTTTACTGCGTTTTGGAATTCCGGTCCATCTAGAGAGGCAACATTAAAATTTTTGCTCTGATTTGCTTCGTTAAGACTCTTCTCCAGTTCACTCTTAAATTTACCTTTACGTTCAGGTTCATCATCGTATATCAGAATTGTTTTCGGTTCCTTATTCACTTAACTTCCCTCCACCGAATTGAGAATGCAGTTTTAAATCCATCTTCTGGATCAACGAATTGAACGCTACATCCTATATTATTTGCAAGCAACCGAACGATCGTAAGTCCAAGTCCAGTGCCGCCGTAGCCAAGTGCTTTTCTTTCGGCTGAAATCTTTGATGCTCTCTGGAAAGGCTCAAAAAGCCTGTCTGCATCTTTGAGGTTAATTCCATATCCAGTATCTTGAATGAGAATTTCCCGGAATTTTTCATGAGAATGAAAACTGATGCGTAGCCTGCGTTTAGGCGAATCAAGCATTGCATTGAAAGCATTGATGAAAACATTTTGAAAGATAGCACCCCATTCAGCAAATGATGCCTCAGGAAGCCGTAAACGCTCATCAATCTGACTATAATCAATTTCAGCACCTCTTGCCAAAAAACTGGTCTGATTGGTAATTTCCTCAATCACTGCCTTTGCGCGTAAACTGTGCCGCAATTGCGTATTCTCGGTGTCAGCGATGTAGTCAAACAAAAGATTCGTCGCCTTTGCCCTTTTGAGCCACGATGTTAAATCCTCGCCCAGCGACTGTACATTTTTCTGAAGTTCAGGACTCATCGTTTCAATATTTTTCATTCTATCAATTGTGTTTTCAATGTAAGCGAATTGTTTTTTCAATTCATGCTGATAAGACAACGCAGAAATACCAGCTGTGGCAAGTGGAGCAAGAAGTCCCATCTGTCCAAGAATGAGTTCTTGATGGCTCTCCGCTGCCATTGTCGCCTCTTGGACTCTTTTATAAATTTCTTGATAAACGTCTTTAGGAATTTCCGGCTCGTAATATTCTAATACCTGCTCAACGTACTCAAATTTCAATGATGTAGGTTCAGATGATCCTTCTTGTTTTTTTGCTTCAATCTTTCGCCGGGCGGTTTCGTTGGCGTACCAATCAAATGCGTAACGAACTGCCGTCACGAGATCTTTGTAGGCGGTCGTATCGGTTAAGCGATCTCGCGTGATCATAATTCCAAGATTGGGTTCCGCGGAAGTGTTAATTTTCACAATCCCGAAAACCCGCCCAAGGGTTGGTAAATCGTATAAGGCTCTGAAAACTTGGATTTCCTTAGGAAGGAGCTCGGAAACGTTTCGTCGGTGTGAATGGTCATACTCAAGTTTTAGCCAGTCACTTTCTGAGGAACCGTAATAGGGAAGACGAAAGCCTCCATCATAAACATGAACACCGCCATATTTTCTGAAATATTCCCGCGCTGTATTAACTTTAATTCCAAATTTTTGCCTGTGTGATAAGTTATAAATTTGAATCTCAAAATGACACTTATTGAGATTTTTTACTTTATTGAATACCCCGTTATTATGGATAAAGTCCGCAATTTTATATTTATGATTAGTTGGTTGCTCCCCCTGAAATTGTAAAGAAAACTCTACTTCTCCATCTTCTATTTTGCCAACGAGTCGGGCAATCCAAATCCTTTTTATCGCATTCATCTGGTCTACAAATGCCTTGGAGTAGTCCTTCTGTGTTGATCGAAAACGAATCTTAAATTGATCTTTTGAATTACCCGTAGAGGATTTGAGAGGAGGCTGAAGCCACCACAATTCTGAAGCTAAGTCTTCAATCGAATCCTCTGTCCACTCATCTTTGAGTTCTTTCAAAGTGATTGAAGTGCCTTGAAGGGCCCGCGTATCGGATGGATTACGATCAAACTCACTATAGGTAACCTCAACTTCTGTAAGTTCCTTAGTTTCTGTTGGTTTAGTTTCTATAGCTTTATTCCAATTGATTTCGGCTTTAAGACATTTATAGTTTTTGTCCGCGGGAATGGTTTTAATTGTCAGTTTATTAGCAAGAAATTGGACTGCCAATCGCCCTACGCCTTTTGAACCGGTCATAAGCCGCCCCAATTTTTTTGATTTCTTTTCTTTTTTGTGAGTTGTTCCAATCCGCATCCAGAAATTTTTGAATTCGTCAACGGTCATGCCATGGCCATTATCAATGATTTCAATACTGTCTTCATTGGGCGCAAACTTAATTGTCACATCAGTTGCGTCGGCATCATAACTGTTCTTAACCAACTCTGCCAATGCGACGTAGGGTTTACCGACAAGTCTCTCCCCAAGTTCTCTTAGGAGTTCAGCATCAATTGTAAAAGGAAGTGTAGGCATGGTTTTTATCCTTAACAACGTGAAAACTTTCTAAAACAAATCCGTGAGTTAGCGCACCAGCACCACAGAATAAATCTATGACTGTACAATTTTTCATAGTTTTTTATAAGGATGTTCAATCTCAAGATAGCGCATGATAAAACAAGGTGGAGTTTGATGCCTATTTGAGCATTTCACTCTTTTCCTCAATAAACGGGTTCTTTAATTTTTCGTTACTGTTCACTAAATTTTGAATATACGTTGTCAGGGCATCAATCCATACCGTATTTTACAAAAGATTGGGATTTGTGTCAAATAGTTTGCCAGCAATACAGCAATAGCAAAACTTTGATTTTCTTAACAATACTTTATGTATTTTACCATGAATTCCACCGGATCTCAAGGAATTTTCAGAATCCCACTCTGTCATTTCTGCAAATCAGGGGTATGAACCGATATGTTCTCTGGTTTATATTTCTTTGCGTTGGAATGAGACGTGCGCTGTCGCGAATAGCACAACGAAGAAGAGCAACAACAGTGTCACGTCCAGGATCGCGCCTTTGAACGCATCTCCTAAACGTACGCTGTCTTGAAATTTCGGGATACTTTCAAAGGAGACGGGTTTATCGGACATGCCTTCTCTGACGAAAGGAACGTGTGGACTGTCCGGATCCGCGCGGTCAGCAGAAATAAGAAAATCGTTGAATGCATCGGCATAACGTTCGGCGTTTTTCAAGAAATTCAGATGTCTTTGGAACCCTGTTCCTGCGAGAGATTCAATTGCGTATTGTGCAATCGCTGTCGGCGAGATGCGATTGAACTCTCTGGCAATCTGAATCTGGTTTATTTGTGCGTTTAAGTAGGCTTTCTGCAATCTCGCGCCCTCTCGCGCCTCCTCATTTAGGAACTCAGCCCAGAGCAGTGTTGCGGGTGTCGGTGGACGTTCACGGATTGGGGCTTCATCTTCTAATCCGCGGGCTATATAGCGTTCTTGGAGTCCACTACGCCTGAAATATACTGGACTCGGACCCCGACGGATTGATGGCTGGTTCAACCCACTCATAATTGTCCCAAGCATTGACGGCACGAGGATCACCCAAATTACCCATATCAGCAGCAGAATTACAAGGCTTGTTGAGGCGTTGTTAACGAGCGTGGATATGAGAAACCCTAAGGCGATAAAGACAGCGATATATAGCAAACCCACAACGAAAATACCACCGATTCTGCTCCATTCTTCGGCATTGAGTTGGAGCGTTCCAGAGAGATATAGTAGTAGGAGATTAATCAGCACACCGCTCATAAAAACAGCACCGAGACTGATAAGGCAACTTAAAAATTTACCGGTGAGTACTGTCCGACGCGCAACAGCATTGGATAACGTCAATCGGAGGGTGCCGTGTTCCACTTCACCAGAAATCGCGTCAAAGGTAAAGACGAGCGCAAGAAAACTGAGGACATTGGAGATGATGAGGATCCAATCAATTTTTAAGAACACCGGGAAAATATCTTTCGCCTTTATGGATGGAAATCCACTATATTTCAGTCGCCAGATGCCGGAGACGTTATAGTGTGTTCCCCATCCCGCCCGCTTTCCTGATGCAAATTTCGGCAGATTATTTTCACTGCCGTGCGCACAGAAAGAGAGGGGTGAAGGTTTCTTGTGAAGTTCGCCGGGACCGTCTAAAACGAGGTTATAAAGATTATTACTATTCTGTTCGAGTCTTGCCGAGTATGCTGAAACCTGCTGTCCATATTCTGCTTGTCGTGTTTTATATTCGTCAATGTGACCCACAGCGTTGACGAGCATTAAAAAAACAATCAGCAGCATCGCGAGTGCGAAACGGAGACTATTTACCTGTTCAAACAATTCTCGTTTCACAATATACCAGAGCATCTCAGACCTCCTGCCGACTGAAAACCGCGAAGATAATCATAAGCAGCATCGGATTCAGAATGAAAAGTAGAAGTAGATCGCGGAGGGCGCGGTTACTGGCATCTTCAAGGACACTCGGCGGTTGATAAGAGAATCGTGGGGCATCATCCCATCGGACGGCTCCTTTGTCGCTCGCGAACCATTGACGTGAACTGAACGCCTTTTTATCATAGAAATAGTCCAATATTGTTTCCCTGTACTGTCGTCCCGCTTTAAAAAAGTCTTGCACTCTCGCGAGACCTGTACCTGCCAATGCTTCTGTGGAGAGGTGATATAAGCCTGCGGGTGAAAATCGGAGCGCGTTTCGAGCAATATTTGATTTACGAATATAGGTCTCAGAAAACGCCTTCTCGCGTATCCGCCAGACTGTGCCAGCGGTCCGAATCCGTCCAGCTGTTAGTTTTTGGAAATAGGCTTTAACCGTTGGGACATGAATTTCCGACGCATCTGGAATGAACGTAATATTTTTCTTTAGATGCGTGTAACTCGAACTTCCACTCCCTGATTTGCTGCCCTTTAGTAATGGCGGGTTCTCAAACGGATCCCCAGGTGCTTCTTCAGTCCGATAGAATTGTTCCAAGATTTGGTCAATTGCTTGATCCGCTTGTTTGACTCTCTCCTCTGTCCCAATGAAGCGGTTGACGAGGAATAGACTCACGTTCGGATAGAGCAGTGTCAACACCACCCAAATAAACATTGAGACGATTAATGATGTTGCCGTGCGGTGAATCATGCTGGAGATAAACAACCCGATGAGATAGAACGTAGAGGTATAGATGACTGTTGTGAGAAAGATACCGCCAATCCGGAGGAAATCGTCGGCACCATAGTGGATGGCATTAGATTGAAGTTGGAGCAGCAGTGCCAACAGAAAACTCATGAGCAGGAGTAGTGTAAGGCATAGCATAGCACCCAAATACTTTGACATTACAACCAAGCCGCGTCCAACGGGATTGACAAGAATTAGACGTAACGTACCGTTCTCGCGGTCGCCAGCGATTGCATCGTACGCAAAAACCAGAGCAAGGAGACTGAAAAGGATTTGGAAAATAGATACCAGATCTATATCGGCGAGCAGGTATCGGAAAGGATTGCTGAAACCTGTATTACGGCTGACATTCCCCCATAAGAAGGGGACCTCTCCAATTTTGATTTGGAGCGAGTTCTTCGCGCGCTTGTCAAGTCCTTGATTAAAGAGGCTTAACGGGTTGGGTGCCCTGTCAAGAGACGGCATGAAAGATGAATACGTTTTTCCGTTAAAGTTTCCTTCTTGGTGTCTCTGGAAATCCGCATTGTAACTGGCGAGTCTCCGCTCATAATTGTCCGTTAAAACGATGCTCCCCGCAAGCACAAGGGACATAGATGCAATCACCGCAACCAAAAAGCGGAACGTCATTAGATTCATTAAGAGTTCATGTCGAATCAGTGTCCAAAGCATTGTGAATCAGCATCTCCTGTGATACAACCTTCACTTATACGTCTGCTTGGATGCACTTTTCAAACGTTTAGCAGAATTATGGTGCCTTGCGGCAGTGTGTCTCAATTGAATTCTGTTGCGAATTCTATGATGACGTGTTATCCTATTTAACATGGAAACGGAAACGCGAACCTCCTCAGCGATGCATGCCCCTGGTGCAGTTCTCTTAATCTCCTGCTATGAACTCGGGCACCGCCCCATTGGACTGACCCGTCCACTTCACGCGCTCAAAGCAGTAGGATTCGCACCGGATGTGATTGATATTGCAGTCGAACCGCTGGACACTGAAAAGGTTGTCCACGCCCAATTTATCGGTATCTCCGTGCCGATGCATACCGCGCTACGACTCGGCATCCATCTCGTACACCGCATTCGGCAAATCAATCCGAGTGTCTCTGTATGTATGTACGGACTTTACGCAACGCTGAATGCGGACTACCTGCTATCGCAGGGTGTCGATTTTTGTATCTCTAACACAAACTCAGCAGAACTCATCGGGTTGGTGAAATCCGTTGGAAAGAAAGTGCGGATTGCGGTGGACAATAACGGTGTCTCCGTTGGCAAACTACCGTCTCTGGAGGCTTATGCCCAATTTGAGGACAATGCTGAGAAGCGGATCGTCGGGTATACAGAGACAACACACGGGTGTAAGCATCTCTGTACACACTGCCCGATACCGCCGGTCTATAACGGTAAGTTTTCTGTTGTTGAACGAGATATTGTCCTCGCGGAGATACAGGAACAGGTATCCCAAGGCGCGACGCATATTACGTTCGGTGATCCCGATTTCCTTAACGGTCCGATGCACGGACTCCGTATCCTCCGTGCCATGCACGACGCTTTCCCGAACCTTACTTTCGATTTCACAACCAAAATTGAGCATATTCTCAAGCATCGCAAGCATTTCCCGGAATTCGCAGAACTCGGATGCCGGTTTATTATCTCTGCTGTGGAGTCGTTGAGTGAAACGGTATTAACAATTTTGGAGAAACACCACACACGCGCTGATGTGGAAACCGCAATTGACATCGTTCACGGTGCGGGGATTGCCCTGCGTCCGACATGGGTGCCGTTCACGCCGTGGACAACCTTAGACGACTATCTTGAGACCTTCCAGTTTGTTGATACGCATCGTCTTGTGTATCACGTGGATCCGGTGCAGTATGCTGTCCGTTTATTGATTCCACCGGGTTCATATCTCCTCAACCGTCCAGAAACAAAAACGCTTTCACTCACGCTTGATGAAACCGCCTTTAGTTATGTTTGGGGACATCCGGATGCACGGATGGACGAACTCCATAAAACAGTCAACACCCTCGTTGAAACCGACGCACGAGCCGGTGTGGATACCTTAGATACTTTTTATCGGATATGGCAACTCGCTGCCGATATGCACGGTAGCAGGCACACGCCGTTGGGTTTCCGTAGCAAAGAGGGGCATCTACCTGCCCCTCGAATCACCGAGGCATGGTTCTGCTGAGCGGAACCCACCGAAGGGCAGTTTGCCCCAATACATGTTTAAAAGCGACACGCATACCGAACTCTATCTAACCGAACCGCAAGGAAAATTAAAAATATGTCAGAACAAATTCAACAATTGCTTGATTTAGAAACCGCTCCTGTCGCGGTAACTTTTCACGACGCACAACCGGATGGTGTTTCCCCTGTAGAAAAAGTTGAAGCCTCCGGTTGTACCTATTGGCGACGCGCCGCTGAAGGCAAAACCTTCTATACCGAGGCATCCGACCACTACAACTGTCCGATCGGATGTTACACACACAACATTGAACTCCCACCTACACAGATGGAAGAACTCGAAAATACACTCGGACTGATGGGTGAACTCGGTTATATTACGATGGAAGAGGTTCCCGGCATTCCGAGACGGGAGGTACCTTTCAAAAGTGCAGTCTATTCGCCTTTAGCAAATGCGACTGGCACACCCGATGTCGTTATTATCTCAGGTACGCCGAGACAGATGATGCTCTTAGCAGAAGCCGCGACCGCTGCTGGCATCGGTACGGAAAATGGGGTGATGGGACGACCGACGTGTGCGGTTATTCCGGCTGTCATACAAGGTGGACGG
Organism: Candidatus Poribacteria bacterium WGA-3G; assembly: GCA_000406005.1. GTDB lineage: Bacteria > Poribacteria > WGA-4E > WGA-4E > WGA-3G > WGA-3G. The sequence continues at coordinate 5,174 of ASZN01000086.1, read as the reverse complement.
AGCGTGAGCAGCTTAGGTTGTATCGGCAACCGCGTCTATACCGCGCTTTCCGATGATGATTTCTATTTCGCTTTCCCGGGTGAACACATTGACGCGCTCGTCGAAAAATTAGAGACAATTGTGAACGCGAACCGGGCATTAGAAGACTATCATCAGCAACGTCAAGCGGAGATTTGAACATTATGCAAAAGGTTGCTGTGATTACGGGCGCAGCGAGTGGCATCGGAAAAGGACTGGCAGAACGGTTCGCAGCGGAAAGTATGAAAGTCGTCCTTGCTGATGTTGAAGAGGAAGCATTAGCCGAACTTGAGACGGACTTAAAATCTAAGGGCACGGACATCCTTGCTGTCAAAACGGATGTTTCAAACGCCGCCGAGGTCGAAAACCTCGCAGTGCAGACATTGGACACTTTTGGCGCGGTACATATTCTTTGTAATAATGCCGGTGTTGCCTGTAGTCGTCCGATCTGGGAGCATACCGTTGCCGATTGGGAGTGGGTTTTAGGCGTTAACCTATGGGGTGTCATCCACGGTATCCGAGCGTTTGTGCCGCGTATGCTCACACAAGGCGACGCGTGTCATATTGTGAATACCGCTTCCATTTTGGGCTTGATCGGCGGTGGTGGGACAGGCATCTATAAGGTGAGTAAGCACGGTGTCGTCGTCCTTTCCGAGGTTCTCGCTGATGAATTGGCACAGAAAGGTGCCAACATTCAGGTGCATGTGCTTTGTCCGGGGTGGGTCCGTACGGGGATTCTGGATTCTGATCGGAACCGTCCAGATACATTGCAAAACCGTGAAACGCAAGCATCGTCGCGCATACAAACTATCGGTGGTGGGAACGCTCGCGCGGAGATGAAGGCGGGGATGTCGCCTACAGAGGTTGCGGAGCAGGTCTATAACGCCATCCAGAATGGGACCTTCTATATCCACACGCATCCTGAACACAAAGCCGCAATTCGTGAACGTATGGAGCGTATCCTTGAATAGTTCCTGTCTCCATAGTTTTCATGAGGCACCTCCGAAGTTCAATTTTAGTCAGTCTCGCTGCCCCCTACCATCTGAACCCAAATAATCAAGACGCCACCCGTTAAGGTTATGCAACCGAAAATGGATCCTGCGGCAACTGATTTAATTTGATATGATCGCATTTTCGCCCGATAGGCATCGGCGTAAAACGTGACATATTCAGGCGATTTTCCGATTAATCTTTCAGGTGGCGGATTCGATGGACGGCTATAATATGGAACCAGCAAGCTTAAGGTTCCCATAGCACTCATTGAAGCAGTTAGGTAAAAAAGATCGTCTTCCCCATATCCAAGGGTCAAGTCGGCAATGAATCCAGTCATCAAACCACACATCGCTGCAGCGAAAGTCGCACTCATGCCCGATCCGAAATAAGCCAGCACATCAACATCGCGTTTCGCATCCGATTCAGCATCCACTTTTGCCTGAAGATGTAGAGAGTCGTGTGGCATATTCTTATAATGTTTAGAACCGCAGCCAGCAAACCCAATGCTCCACACAATTGACAAACAACAGAAATATAGCAAGAATTTCACAAGAATTCTCCTTCGTAGCATTATTATAGCATTTCTGGAAAAAGATACAAAGCAAGATTTAAAATTGACATTCATCACCTTAAAAAGATATAATAAATTAGACGGGCTTCTTGATGCGCGAGGTCCGCAAGCTGCACCTAAAATGTACAACAGGAGAATCGATGTGTTTCGCTTTAATTTAAAATTAGGAAAAGTCGTTATTGTCGGGATCTGCGTGCTCGTGATGTTCTCATGTGGGAGTGGTGAGATTCAGAATTTTGAGGGCATCGCCATCCACGCAGATCCGAGGACTGACAGGATCGATTTGCGGATTTATCTGACTGACAAACACGGCACGCCGTTGATATGGAACCAGAGCATCCTCAGCCCGAATGTTGGGGTGAGCACGATCTCCGAAGCAGATTTTACGACCAACGTTAAAGTCTACTCTATCCGCAACGGCGAAAAACATCGGAAGGTCTACGATGACAGGTTGATTGACCTACGCTGGGCACAAGAACTCAATAGGCTGGATCGCCTCATGACTGCCGAAATCCCACGCATCTTCATTGAAGAAGACCCAGAACGGGATACCCATTTAGGTATCATCACGGTTGAAATTCAGACGGAAAAACAGGGACCTTTCACGGATACTCTGGAAAACGCTGAAATTTACAAGTTTTAAGCCGACATCACGCAAGCAACGAGGCACTATAAGAAGATATGCCTATTCACACACAAGACTACCGGCACTGGGAAGGCACCCTCAAACCGCGCAATTATATGCGGTGGTGGATCATCGCGAAGGCTGAGCTCAAACTGCTTGCCCAACGAAAAATTGTCCGATTAATCGTCGCTGTTCCGCCTGTTATCTACATCATCGTTCACGCCATACTTATCTATATCTTCAATCAGGTGCCGGATGCGTTGCTCCCGTTTGAAGTCGATGCCGGGTTCTTTCAGCAATTCCTATTCCGAAACCCCAACGCAGGTCCCCCTTCCTCATTTCTCATCGCGCTGATCGCTATTTTCGGTGGATCGGGATTAATCGCCACAGATTTGAAGAACAACGCGCTCTCCCTTTACCTCTCGAAACCCATTTCATGGATAGACTACCTGATTGGGAAATTTGCTGTCATCGGCATTTTGATCGGTTGCCTCACGCTGGTTCCCGGACTATTGCTGTTTCTTGAACACGCCCTACTGACTGATACCACCTTTCTGAAAGAGAACTACTGGATTCCACTTTCAATCGTTGTCTACTCGGTGCTTATCACGCTCTCTTCCAGCCTATTGATGTTATTGTTCTCATCGCTGACCTCAAATCCTCGCTACGCGACAATCGGTTTCTGCGCTGTGTGGTTCGGTTCACCTGTTATCCATGAGGTGCTTCGGTTGATTACACGTACCAGCAGAACAGCGATCCTCTCGATTTGGGCAAACTACGACATTCTCGGTTCTGCACTCTTTAATGCTTCACACGACCACGTTGTGCATTGGGGTTGGTCGCTCCTCGTGCTGCTTGCGCTGATAGCACTGTGTCTGTTCGTGCTACACCGTCGGATTCGGGCAGTTGAAATTGTCAAGTAACCATCAATATAATCTTGCGCCGTTTGCGTCCCACATCTCGTCCTGAGAATAAACTTGCGGCGGTGTTATCGGTGTCAGTGTCGGCAGCCAATCTTGACGGAATTGTTGGACCAGTCGCACCGCATTCTGATAAGCAATGCGTTCCTTTATCTCATCGTCGAGACGTGCTGTCTCAATCTGATTTTGGACTAACCGAAAATCGTAATACGGCAGATCGCTGCCGAACATAAGCCTATCGCTACCGAGGTTGTTGACGAGGTGTACAAGATCCCAACTCTCATCCGCACCTTCCGGCTTCTGTGCCACGTCAAACCAGACGTTTTCACACATTCCGCACTGCGCAATGGCATCAAGATGTCCGGCTTTGTTCATCGACACATGTCCGATGATAAACGTTATTGACGGGAATCGCTTCGCGTAAGCAGCGATGTTCCGGGTGGAACCTGCCTGATGTAACAGACAGAGTCCGTCGTGCATCGCGACGACTTCAAGGAATGCGTGAAGCTCACCGCCGAGGGAATGCCCGGACAGTCCCGGATGGCACATAAATCCGACTAAACCGTCGTCCTGCATTGCTCTGTCGAGTTCATCGACACCTGCTTGTTCGTGTCGAACTTCGACGTTACCGAGTCCGATCGGAAAGCGTTCTGGGTGCAGCCTACAGGCATTGGCAATTGTCTCGTGTTGGGCACGTGTATCCAATACGCCGCGTGCCTGCGGTCCGCCGCCTGTTGGGCACGGAATCGCACCGATAACATTTGCTGAAGCCATCCGTGCGAGGCATCGTCCGACGCTCTGCCCTATAGTTGGCGCGCGCGATACCGTCATACCGATGTGGCAGTGTACATCAAAATAGGGACGCATTTTTTAATTATTCCTTGCGGTTCGGTTAGGCGAGTTTAGCAATTGCGTGCTTTTCCGTAGAGTCGCCCTCCATTTCACTACGGGCTACGCGTTCTGGCTAATATTCTTTTAACTCTCCACGGGCGCAATTCCGTCATTGGAATTCTGGCACAGGTGTATAGGTATTAAAACCGTCTGTTCTATCTTTGCCCTGCAACAGATAGATATAGTGTGCGCGCCGCCATTCTGCACCCGGGTAACGGACGTTCGCTGGCATATAGCGCATTGTGTAGCCACACCGTCGTTTCTGAGAAATGTTTGGACTCGAATTGTGGATTGTCCACGCGTCGTGGAAATGGCACTCGCCGACCTCTAATTCCAAGTTGACAGCCTTGGATGTGTCAAGGTCATCTTCCACAACTTCGCTGCCGAAAAGCATGTTTTTCCTATCAACAGATTCATAGCGACGGTCGCGCAATTTGTGGCTACCAGAGATGACGCGCATACATCCGTTTTCCACCTTCGATTCATCAACAGCCAACCACATCGTGATAACATGCATCGGATCGAGAGACTCACCCCAGTAGACACCGTCTTGGTGCCACGGGACCTCCATGCCATCGTTTTCTCGCTTGCTGATAAAGTGGCTCGACCAGAGGACGATATCCGGTCCGATAAACCGTTCAATAACCTTCAACACGCGTGGATGTGTCAGGTATTTGAATAGATACGGATGCTGAAAATGCGGCACATCCATCTGCTCTGGTCGTCTACCTTCCGGTAGATTCTCAATCATCTCGTCCACATAATCCCGCAGTTCGTCTAACTCCGGTTTCGTGAAGATACGTCCGAATTTAATATACCCATTTTCCTTGTAAAATTTGACCTGCTCATCAGAGACAGTCGTTTCCAATTGCCAGTCCATTTTCGCTCACCTCCAAGATTTTGCTTTGGATTTTGACACACATTTGTATTAGATGTCAAGCATTTTTTTATTCGACTTACGCATTTTTTTATCAAATTCTACATAATACGTGAGTCAGGCGGGGTTACAAACTCTGAAGGAAACACCCCAGCAAAAATCCTGCAAGGGGGTGTGCGTAAGTCTTATACCATTTCTGATTTTATTGGTTTCCTCTTATGTAGCATAGACTGTTAGTCTGTGTTCCGGTATGCCACCGTATTTCATAACAGGCGGTAA
>ASZN01000085.1 GCA_000406005.1 Candidatus Poribacteria bacterium WGA-3G | reverse complement strand
GCTGGGGTGTTTTTTCAAGTACGCCGCAGAATCGCACGACTACGAACCGATATTTCTAAATCATTGTCCCTTGGAGAACGTGCGATCAATCGCACTACTACGAACCGATATTCTAAACGGCACTTAAGATTTCTGCGATTCTATCCGACTAAAATGCCGCTGCCATAACCACCACAAGACTGCCGGGATAAGCGGTAGTACTGTCATCCCCCAAAGAATCGTTCGTACGTGAAACTGATCTAACAGTGCGCCGACAATCGCCGTGCCGATACCTCCCATGAGTGTGAAGAAGGCAAACTCGGTACCGAAGATACGTCCTCGAATCTCGTTCGGGGCGCGTTGTAGGAGGAGCTGGGTGGAAAACACCCATGCGATTCCGCCACCGATACTGCGGACGAACCCGCCGATAAGCACTTCAACCAAACCAAATAGCGGGGCAGTCACCACAAGTCCGATTGCGCCAATCAGATAACCGATGCTAATGCTAACACGGAGCGGCTTATCACGGTCGCCAGTCCAATGTCGCGCGAGAATAGGCCCGATACCACTGCCGACACCGTTTATACAGTACATCAATCCCAAACTAATCGCGCCACCGACACCGATGACGAAATGGCTCTTGGCAATCTCCACCTGTACGATTTGAAAACCGGATGAGAGCAGGAGGGCTATCGCTGCCTTATGCATCGCGATGAAGAAGATATCTGGATGCTGACGCATATAGCGGAATGCTGAACGTCTCTCACGCGCGGGTGCGCCATGCGTTTCAGACGACGATTCGGGCAGTTTGATCCCAAACAGGAACACCGCTGAAAGCGCGAAGGTGAGTCCATCAATAAAGAAAGCCGTCTGGCTGCCAAAGAGCCCCGTTGTGAGTCCACCGATCGCAGCACCGAGGGCAAGCATGACCGACCATGTGGCAGCACCGAGCGCATTCGCAGTCCCGAGTTCGTGCGGTGCCGTAACGTCCGGTAGAATAGCACTCCGAGCGGGACTGAAGAAACCACTTACGGCGAATAGGAGGATCGTGAGCGTATAGAGCAACCAGACATCGCTTTCGTCTCGGACAAAAAGAAATCCGAAAACGATAAAGATGCGAACGAGGTCGGTAATAATTAAAAGGTATTTTCGATTGTAACGGTCAGCACATATCCCGGCAAGCGGAGCAACGAAAAACGGTGCGAACATCCGAATGGTAAACAGAACACCAATGGCAAGTCCTGATCCGGTCAAATCCGCAATCAATATCGCAGAAGCGATGAGGTTAAACCAGTCTCCGAGAAGACTGACAACCTGTCCACACCAGAGCCAACGGAAGTTAGAATTCTGTCGAATCAGTGAAAAATACCCAACAGGTTTTTGTGGGTAGCGGCTCGACGCATTCGTCTCACGCTGGCGATCTATACCGGACTTTATTGGCGTGCGTTCCTGTTTAGACAATTAAAGACTCCAGCGTTCATTGATCGGTTTCTGGTAGACTTCAATGTTTCCTGCGACTACCTCCTCATAGTCTACTGCCTGTCCGCATGCGTTGGATTCATAAATCGCTTCGCAGATCGATTTTGCGCGGAGTCCGACTTCGGCATCGAGTTCGGGTGGACGGTTGTTCTCTATCGCATCTACGAAATCATAACACTCCAACACAACGCCGTCGGTGAAATTGTGGGGGAAGAGCCTCGCCTTTTCTTCATCCGAAAGGCTTGCCATGTAAGCATCGATGAGGTCTTTCATACTATGGCGAGTTCCGTCTTTAAGGATAACCTCTGCGCCATCAAAGGGACCGTGGAAGATATCACCGTTATCAAGTAAACAGCCTTCGCTACCGTAGTAGACGACGTGATGGAAATCGTGTCCGACCGCTGCCCATGTACACGTCCAAAGTCCGATGACCCCACTTTTGAAGTTGATGGTCGCCGCCCAAGTGTCCTCTTGCTCGTTCTTCACGATCGCGTTATCTTTGGTAACTCGCAAATCTTCAAATTGACAGACGCGTGCATACACCGTACTCGGATCACCGAAAAGGTAGCGTAGCGTATCACAATAGTGCGCGCCGGAATCCATGACCATGCCACCGCCACCGAGCGTCAGGTCGAGTCGCCAATGCCAATTGCTTTCTGGGTTCGGTGCGCGGTAGCTGGCGTGCTGCGCCGAAAACATCCGTAAATCACCGAGCATCTGTTTTTCGTTCATCAGCCATTCTGCTGTGCGTCGGCTCGGCATCCTTCGGATATTCTCAGCCGTTGCAGCGATCTTATTATTCGCTTTCGCGGCGTTAATAATCGCATGACTCGCCTTGACGGTAACCCCCACCGGTTTCTCTATCATGACGTTAACACCGTTGTTAAGGCACTTGATAGCGTTGATATGGTGGTGCGCATGCGACGTACAGATATCCGCACCATCCAAGTCCGTCTTTGCGAGCATTGTATCGGTATCGTCAAACACCGCCGGTTTTTTACCGGTAACCTCTTTAACGCGTTCTGCGAATTGATCTGCCCGTTCTTTGACTTCATCGCACATCGCGACGAGTTCTACTTTTCCAGGATCTGTTTGATGTATTGTAAGGTAGGCGTTGAGATGCCCATTTGCCATCCCGCCACACCCGATAATTGCAATCTGAACCGCCATGATTTCCCCTTTTTGGTAAGCGTGTTAGTCTGATGCTTTACACTATCACAGATACGTTTTTTTCGCAAGTTGAACACGGTTTTTGGTTTTTCTCTCGGAATTTAATTTGACGAATCACCTTTCTTGTTGTATATTATATATCCACTATAGTTCGGACAATTTTAAAAACTTGGGCGTGAGAGTTGCCATATAGCGCACCTCTGAGAAACCAAAGCAAAATTATAGTGAAACCATAAAATAAAGCGACACTTGAAAAAAACAACATACCTCCCAAATGCAGGGTTTTTGCTGGGGTGTTTCTTCAGGGTTTGGAACCCCGCCTTCCATAGATGTGTCATTCAAAATTAGAATTGTAGTAGAACGGTACCAACATTGAAAATTCCACTGTTGAACCCATTTAAAAGATATACGCAAAAAGTCGGACAGCCTCCCGGAACTCTTGTTTATCTCGGTGAAGAGCGAACGGAACCTGCGCGGATTACCCTCATAGATTATGATGAAACACATCTTCATGAAGAAGAGGTACAAACAATCGAAGAATGCCTACCTTTCATAGATACTGAGAGTGTAACATGGATTCAGATTGAGGGGATTCACGAAACATCTATCATTGAAGAGATTGGAAAGTGCTTCGGTGTCAATCCGCTTTTACTTGAGGATATGATGAGTCCAACCCAACTTCCCAAAATAGAGGTTTCCGAAAACTATGTCTTTATCATCCTCAAAAATCTCGACTATAGCACTGCATCCGACACGGTATCCAGAGAGCAAATTAGTCTTATCATCGGTCCCAATTTTGTTTTGTCCCTCCAAGAAAACCGTAGCGAAATCTTCACATCTATCCGAAACAGGCTCCGGAATGCACAAGGTAGGATTCGACGAATGCAATCGGGGTACCTCGCTTACGCCTTGATAGATATTATTGTTGACCACTATTTCATAATCCTCGATGAAATCAATGAACGGATTCAAGTATTGGAAGAAGAGATCATGCAGGACCCTTCACCAGAAGTTCTCACAAAAGTCAATGTTTTCAGAAAGGAGCAGCTGCTGTTACGTAGACCGATTCTCCCCTTACGGGACGTTCTCATCGAAATTTTGAACGATGAAATTCCATTACTTGGCGAAAATACACAGCCATACTTCCGCGATGTTTACGATCATCTCATTCAGGTGATTCAGATGTTAGAAATGATCCGATCGGCTGTTTCAGGGCTGTTTGATGTCTATACCTCGGCAGTGAGTCATAGGATGAATGAAGTCATGAAGGTATTAACCATTGTTGCGACCTTCTTTATTCCACTAACGTTTATCGCCGGAATTTACGGAATGAATTTTAAGTTTATGCCTGAACTTGAATCGGAGTGGGGATACCCAGTTGTTCTGTTAGTGATGTTCGGGATTAGTATCTGCATGTTTGTTTTCTTCAAATTCAAAAAATGGCTCTAAGTTTTTGATAACTTACTGCAGCACAGCATGTATCGGGTTGTCAGAATTGATTGTTAGATAAGGAGTTACACTGTGAAAATTTTAAATCATACGTTCTTTGCTACGAAACTGGCTGTGATTCTATTGTTAATCTGCCAGTTGCTAATATTCAGTAGTTGCGGTGAATATGAAAGATTGACCAACGATCCGCCTGAGATCAATACTTTCACCGTTCCAAAAGAGGCACGCTACGGCGAGAGCGTTACACTTAAAGTCGGGGCTTTCGATCCAGAGAATGATGAGCTAACCTACACCTGGGAGGTATCCGCTGGAACATTGACTGAAGGAGAGGGATCAGAGGTTCAGTGGACGGCTCCTGAACTTCCCGCTTCCGAAATTGAGCCTGACCAAACCGTTACGGTTCATGTAGTTATCAGAGACCAGGGTGAGGAAACCGTCTCGAAGTCCGCCTCAATTGTCGTCTTTTCAAAATCATACAGAGTCGCTGAAGCACTCAGCGGTTCGTATGAACTGGTTCGAACCCAATTAGCAGGCGAAACGACTGAGGCATTCGGATCCATGCGACTGACAACAGCAACTTTTACAAGAGAATATCAGAGTAACGGCACATTTTTCTTCGGTTCCTATAAATTGATTGAACCGTTTGACGCGCAAAAAGGAACAATCTACTGGTTCTCTGATGGAAGCACTGAACCGATTGTAAGTACGTATACATGGGATGGTGAATTATTAGTCCTCTTTTGGACGGCAACTTCTACCGGACATGTCTACCAGAAACGCAATTAAAACTGTATTTTTTGCACTTAAAAACGCATAAAGTCTGTTGATGGCACGCACACCTAAGGGAGAAAAATAGTGAAAATAACTTTACATTACATCTTATGCGGACTTCTAATAATTACTTTCATCTCTGGACCAGGTTTCTGTCAAGAAAATGAGCGGATCACTGCGGAAGTCGATGGTCGTCCGAAAAAATACGACGTTATTGAAACAAAACGCTATGAGATTGTTGAGGTTGAGGACTCACCGGTTACACCGGCTGCGCTGAAATCTATTGCGGAGCAAGCCGTAGCCGATGCCGAAAAAGATGCAGCGGCGCATCTGAATAAAACTTTGTGGTTCACTACTGGCTGTTTTTTCCCTTTAATCGGTCCCATTTTTTCGCAGCGCTACCAACCCTTCATGCCGACTGCCCGAGTTCTTGGTAAGTCCCCAGAATATGTTGCCTTCTACTATGATGCCTATAAAGTCAAAACAAAGAAAATTCAGTTTACTTGGTCATTAGTGGGCTGTCTCGTCGGTGCGCCTATAGAGGCGTATTTAATCACAGTTCTGTACAGAGCAACGCGGGACTAAATGCCATGTTGTTGGAGATCACAGACCCTAAAACACTTACGCTATCGGCTTTGCAGGCGGGGTTTCTAACCCGGCCTACCGCAGATCATACGTAAGTTTCACTATCAACGTCCCCAATTAAGGCGGAAAATGGAAACCCTGTTAGAGATGCTGTCAATCTATTCCGACGCATATCTGGTGGTATTGGCGTGTTCATTGAAAATATCCAACCGCTCCAAGATATTGATTTAAGACAATTCGATCCGACGACGTTTCGGTGGCTGGCATTTTCATCTGTAGGCTGGCAAAAACTTAATACACAGTTAAAATTTACACCAGAAATTGGTTTCAAAAACTATAAATTTTCAGCAGAACCTGCAATCACGTTTACACTATCCACTCGATTAGGCTTGCGTTTAAGTGGCGCTATGACTTATAATAGTGAACCACTAACAGAAAACTGGCATTACAAGTATTTATCAATATTACGATTTACGTTGTAGCGTCTAAGACAACTTATTATCTATCTGACTTCTACAAAATGAAAGGAAACTGGCATGTCTTCAAACCCCGCGCAACAACCCGGGTATGAAAGTGGGGGCGGTGACCAGGATATTCAACAGGGACACGGCTTCGGAACCGCACCTGTATTCCTCGCCTCAATTAGTACGATTCTCGGTGCGATCCTTTTCCTACGGTTCGGATATGCTGTCGCTCACGTCGGGCTCTGGGGTGCCTTGATGGTTGTCATGCTTGGGCACCTTGTGACGATCCCGACAGTCTTGGCAGTATCCGAGATTGCGACAAACCGTCGTGTCGCCGGTGGTGGCGCGTATTATATCGTCAGCCGCTCCTTCGGTGCAAGTATCGGCGGTACCATCGGAATAGCACTGTATATCTCGCAAGCGATCTCAGTTGCCTTCTATATTGTCGCTTTCGCAGAAGCCTTTCAACCTGTTTACGAATATCTCGCAGTTAACCATGATAGACAACTCGATCCGCGTTGGGTGTCCCTACCTTGTACTGTTCTAATTATCATCCTTATGCTCACAAAAGGGGCTGGCATGGGCGTGCAAGTCCTATGGGGTGTATGCATAATTCTTGTGGTATCCATTGTTGCTTTCCTATTTGGTGAGAGCCCGGAATCAATAAAACCGAGCGGGTTGAACCTCACCTCACGCATTAGCGATCCGGATAGTTTCGGCACGGTTTTTGCGACGTGTTTTCCTGCATTCACCGGTATGATTGCCGGTTTAGGGCTGTCCGGGGACCTAAAGAACCCACGGAAGAGCATACCCCTTGGGACGATTAGTGCCACCCTCGCGGGAATGTTCGTCTATATTCTTGTCGCAATTAAATTAGCCGGAAGTGCGACACCTGAGGCACTCGCAGCGGACAATTTCATCATGGAGAAAATCGCACTCTGGGGTCCTGTAATCTTCATCGGGTTAGGTGCAGCCGCACTCTCCTCTACCCTCGGTTCAATCATGGTAGCACCAAGAACGCTACAGATGCTTGCGCGTGACAATGTCCTCCCGATCCCTAAGTTGAACCGTCTCATGGAAAAAGGCGTAGGGGATGCACAAGAACCGATATACGCAACATGCTTATCCGGCATCATTGCGATCGTGTTCGTCGCCATTGGCGAACTCGACTTTATCGCACGGATTTTAACGATGTTCTTTATGGTGACCTACGGTGCGCTCTGCGCCGTCTCCTTCTTAGAACATTTCGCGAGTAACCCGTCTTACCGCCCAACATTCCACTCCCGCTGGTATGTATCGGTCGTAGGAACCGTTATGTGCGGCGTGTTGATGATCCAGATCAGTGCGTTCTATGCTTTAATCTCCATCGTCCTTATGACGATAACTTACCTCGGTCTGCGTCGCGGACACGGTGGACAGCGCGACCTCGCAGCCATCTTCCAAGGCACAATGTTCCAACTCACGCGATGGTTACAAACAACCTTGCAAAAGAGTCGGGTGATGGCATCCGAAGGGGGGTGGCGCCCTTCAATTGTCGCAGTAACTCGGTTCGGAGAACGCCGCCTCGGTCATTTCGATCTGCTCCGATGGATCTGCCACAGGCACGGGTTCGGCCATTTCATCCGACTCTTTAGCGGGAATTACTCATTTTCCAGTGAGATCCAAGCCCGTATCAAAGTTGACGGATTGATTAAACGCACTGAAGTCAGTCGAGCAGGTATTTTTGTCGATTCGCTGATCTGCCCAACATTCCAACTCGCTTTATCGCAGATACTACAAATGCCCGGCATCTCCGGATTACCGAATAACTGCATCTTACTTGAATTTGACCGCGAAAACGATGATGAGATAGAAGAAGTTGTACAAGGCGCACAGCTTGCCGCAAATTCGTTGTTCAACGTTTTAATCTTACGATCAACCGGCTACCGATTCGGTTACAGGTCTTCTATCCATGTCTGGGTAACAGAAGATAACCTGAGCAATGCACCGATGATGCTTTTGCTCGCATATATCATCGTCGGGCACCCAGACTGGAAACGTGCTGAAATTCGGCTCTTTGTGTGTTCGGATTCAACGGACGCAGAGCAGGAGGCAAATAAACTCTCAGCACTCACGCAAGAAGGCAGGTTGCCCATCTCAATGCAAAACGTCACTTCCGTGTCATACAAAGGTAAAGCGTCTTTGGAAGATGAGGTGTCCCTCCGCTCTAACCAAGCCGATTTGACGATCGTCGGATTAACGTCTGAAAACATCGATGCCAACGGCTTGGAACATAACCTACGATCTTACGAGGGGTCAAATGATGTTCTGTTCGTCCATTCAGTTGAACAGATTCTAATTGATTAACAGCGTGTTTTTCTAAAAAAATAATACGAGAGGTTTTCAAAATGCTTCTTGACTTCATTCAGTGGTCGGAATCCGTACTTAATGCTATTGTGAATTCACCTTCGCCGCAATATTTGCAGACGAACAGTTTACAGTAAAATATAAAAGCAAGTGGGATAATACCTGATGGATGAATTTCTTCAACAGATTAATAATTTACTTGAATATTCTCTAACCATCTTTGGCGAAGAGATAACAGTCAAACAAATTATTACTTTCATTCTCATACTGATAGCCGTATTCGTCAGTGCTGGGTCTTTGCATCGTTGGTGCCGCCGCTTTTTCAATCGGCTCAGGATGTCGCACAAGCTTCAAAACCGGCTCCTCGCGATGCTGCTCCTGATTATTATCGTTGTTGGCATTGGTCTGGCGTTCAGGATTTCAGAAATTAACACAGGTTTCCTCGGTAGACTCTTCCATTACCCACTTTCGCAGTTGTTCCAACCCGCTCAAACACCTATTGAGACACCTGGTTCTGAAGAAGAGGCACCAATCCAGGCCCCTGAAGATGGCGATGGCTTAACCTTGGCGAGACTTTTTTATGCATTCGTGATCGTTTTCGGCGTATTTATCCTTTCTAAGTATCTCCAATGGGTGATAAGACGACAGGTACTACAAGCGTTTGAAATCGAAAGACATACGCAATTTATTTTACTCCGATTCATTCATTTTACGCTTATCATCGTTGGGGTTCTTATTGCGCTGAGTGCCGTCGGGGTGAGTTTCAGGAACTTAGCGGTAATTTTTGCTGGATTGAGTATCGGTATCGGTTTCGGTCTACAGAATATTGCTTCCAACCTAATTTCAGGGTTTATTCTCATTTTTGAAAAGCCCATCAAAATTGGAGACTTAGTAGAAGTTACGGAACTTGGCACATTTGGCAGAGTGGGTAGCATTAATCTCCGTTCAACGGTCATCGTTGCACTTGATGAAAAGGAGATCATTGTTCCGAATACCCAATTGATCACAGAGACGGTTCATAACCTTACTCATGCCAACAATTTGTTCCGGCTTCGCATTGCAGTCGGGGTATCGTACAGCTCGGACGTGGAACTTGTTAAAAAAGTGCTCCTTGAAGCTGCTCATGCACATCCAGAAGTAATTAAAGAACCGCATACTGTTATGGAAAGCGTTACCGCACCCTTCGTGCGCTTCGTCAGCTTCGGAGAATCTTCTCTGGATTTTGAATTGTTTGCATGGATTCCTGACTCCTTTCAGCGTTTTGACATCGCCAGCGATCTCCATTTCATGATCTGGCACAAATTTAAAGAATATAACATTACAATCCCGTTCCCACAAAGGGATGTCCATTTGTACCCCAAGGAATAAGAATCCGGTACGCTTTTTGTTTTTAGGTGAGGTTTGAAACTTCGCCTGCGCTGTCTGGCGAGGCTCACCTCCCTGTCCGACACACCAGCGGGAAAGGATGTCAAGAATGGCGGATGACATCGCCTTTGACGAGGTAATATACCTCCTCACTGATATTTGCAGCGAGGTCCCCCACGCGCTCCAAGTGTCGAAAGAGAAGTAACAAGCTGATACCGGGTTGGATAAGTTTCGGATGTTCGCCCAAAATAGTCAACAGTTCGTTGAGCATTCTTTCATAAATTTCATCAACTTCCTTGTCTCGTTCTCGAATTTTTAGGGCGTATTCAGCGTCTCGATTAACAAACGCATCCAATACATCTTTCACCATCGTCTGAATTATTTGTGCGGCATACGATAGGTCAACAAACGGTTTGACGGGAGGGTATTGTAGCAGTTCAATGCTCCGTTTAGCGATAGCGACGCTTTTATCCGCAAGTCTCTCAATATTTCGACTAATTTTCAGAGCCATCATCAAAAATCGGAGTTCAAAGGCGACAGGTTGATGCAGCGCAATGAGCTGGATACATAACGATTCTATTTCGTTTTCAAATTCGTCAATCGTATCATCGGCATCAATGACGATACGCGCTAACGTCTCATCTCGTGTTAGAACAGAATCAACTGCTTGGTGTAGCATCTGTTCAGCGAGACCGCCCATTTCCAAGAGTTTATGCTGAAGGGTCTTAATTTCTGCTTGTAACATATTAACCTAATCTGCCTGTTACGTATTGTTCGGTCCTATTGTCCTGCGGATTTGTAAAAATTTTTTCCGTTGCGCCAAACTCGATTAACTCGCCACAGTAAAGGAATCCTGCGACATCAGAAACCCGAGCGGCTTGTCGTCTTTTGTTAGTGGCGAAAATAAGTGTGTAATCCTTTGTCAGTTCACGCACAAGGGTCTCAATCTTAACAGTCTCTATAGGGTCAAGTTCCCCACACGGTTCATCAAATATCAAGATTTCGGGGTCGACGGCTAAAGCGCGTGCGATACAGAGAAGCTGCTGCTGTCCTATAGAGAGTTGTTCGGGGGTTTCACCCAAAATGTTCTCGACTTCACTCCAGAGTCCAGTCTTTCTGAGATTTTTTTCGACGATTGTGTCGAGGTGTGTAGATTCGTTGACCCCTGAAATCTGAGCACCATAAGCAACATTTTCATAGATTGAACCCTGAAACGGTATCGGCTTTCGGAACACCATTCCGATCTGTTTCCGAAGCGCGGTTGCGTCCGATGCTGCACCCATAGCGACACCTCGAAATAAAATATCACCGGTGGATCTAAAATTTGGCGTAAAGTCGTTTAATCGGTTGATACATCGCACAAGGGTACTTTTACCGCTATTCGTAGGTCCAATGAATGCGGTTACCTGCCTCTGTTTAACCTCGAAAGAGAGGTCCCTCAGGACCTGTTTGTCGCCATACCAAATACTCAGATTCCGAACACTCAATATAGACTGCACGTTTTCAGTTTGCATCTCTGCGCCGCGAGGAAATTGGAACTCGCGTCTCCACTTATCTGGTCGGGTGAGTTGGATCAGCGGATGCGGAAGCGTCCAACTTTATCAGGACACTGGAAAAGATGCTAAGAAACAGTGCACTACCTAAAAATAGTACGAATCTATTGGACATCTCTCCGGGTCCGTTTGTGTACTGCCATGTATAAATACCGAAAATTAATGCCACAGTTGCGAGTGCGCTCGACATTGCCCGGCATCCGGTTGCCAGTATTCGCGTGAGTGCGATCGGTATGACTTGCTTCTTGAGTACTTGCCAGTGGCTTGCCCCGAGCGCGTAAGCCGCCTCACGGATCGGCGTTGCCACCGAACGAAGTGCAGCTTGGGCCGTTTTGATTGTTAACGGCATTACCATCAATATAAACGTTAACACCAGAATATAAAATACCGGAGTCTCCTGCTGAAAAGACAAAGGTTCCAACGCGGACATGTCCCCTGTATCTTGAGGTCCGCGGACAACCCCAATAGTTTTCAGTGTACCAGCATCACTAAAGAAAACACCAGTTGCCAATATCCCGTAGAAAATGGAAGGGATCCCACCCAAAATAGCGACAACACTTTCAATAAAACGCCGGACCCAATGGGTTTGTGGGAGCCATTCTTCTAAGTAGAATGCCCAAGCGATTCCGAACAGAATTGCGACGAAACTTATCGAGAGAAGCGTATAGAGATCGTCAAGCAACGGCGACAACATGTTTAGAGGCATTGCTGCTGACGCTGCTTCAGTATCCGCAGCGGACGTTTCTTGAAGCACATTCCAAATAGGAATGCCCACGATTCCAAGGATAATAAAGGTGCTACGCTGCGAAACGAGTTTCTGTTTTCGCAGGGCGCAAGTCATCATGGCATTCATAGTGTGAAGAATTCTTGCAAAAATTCATTCTGTCTTAAAAATTTCACCTATCCATATCGCATGTGGACATAATCAGAAGTTTTTTCGTGTTGCGGGTCTGTAAACAGGGATTGTGTCTCTCTGTGTTCGATAAGTTCACCGAGGAACATGAAGATACACTCTTTACTAACACGTCGTGCTTGTGCCATGTTATGTGTCACAATGACGAATGTGTATGTCCCAGCGAGAATTTCCATCAGTTCCTCGACTGCCCGCGTGCCTTTTGCATCCAAAGCGGAGCACGGTTCATCCATCAGAATAATCTTCGGCTTAAGCGGCAGCAGGCGTGCGATACATAACTTTTGTTGTTGTTCGAGCTGCAGCGATGTCGCCCGCGCCTTCAATTTATCCTTCAGATCCGTCCAGAGAAAGACAGATTTGAGTGCTTCTTCAACAATCGCGTCTGCATCTGCTTTCGTGATACTGCGCATCGGTGAGTGGATTCGTAACCCGAACAAAATATTTTCGTAAACCGAGATCGGCAACGGATTCGGTCTTTGGAATACCATACCGACAGCTTTCCTCAGTTCCGGTAAAGAGACATCTGTGTCATAGATATTTTTTCCTAAGACCTCTATCTTCCCTTCTGTCGTAACGTTACCGTAGCGTTCATTAACGCGATTAAAACAGCGAAGGAGCGTTGACTTTCCACAGCCAGAAGGACCAATAAGCGAGGTGATCTGACCGTGCGGTATTTTAACGTTGACATCAATGAGCGCCTGAAAATCACCATACCAGAGGTTAAGATTCTCAGCTTCAATACTATAATTCATAGAGATAGTTTGCAAGTCCATTTTTATGGCTTTCAAGTTTCGTAGGGGTCGGGTTTCCCAACCCGTGTGGACAAGGGGACCTCGTCCGTACCATTCTGATTGCCGACTGTTGACCGCTGATAGCCAACTTATACCATTTCTAAACAGTGTTGTCGCATTACCGCATGTTATGAAATACGGTGGCACACCGGAACACAGACTAACAGTCTATGCTACATAAGAGGAAACCAATAAAATCAGAAATGGTATTATCCAAAAGTTCCATTGACGTAATCATAAGTGGCTTGTTGTGTTGGTGTATCCGAAAAAATTACATCTGTTGAATCGATCTCAATAAGATCACCGTTGAGAAAAAACGCTGTGCGGGTCGCCAACCGTTTCGCCTGTTGCACCAAATTCGTGACGAGCAAAATCGTCATCTCTTTCTGTAAAGTTTTCAGAACTTCCTCAATCCGCATCGTCGTAACCGGATCAATCGCAATCGAAAATTCGTCAAGACAGAGAACTTCTGGTTGATGTGAAAGGGCCCGCGCAATTGTTAAACGTTGTTGTTGTCCACCGGACAACTTCGTACCGAGGGTGTTCAGACGGTCTTTCACTTCATCCCATAGCGCGGCTTGTTGGAGGCAACGTTCAACGAGTTCATCCAATTGAGATTTTGAACGTAGACCGGCTGCACGGGGCGCAAAAGCGACGTTGTCGTATATAGAGAGCGGTAGACCTACTGGCAACGGTAAGACCATGCCGATACGGCGACGTAAACCGTAGACATCACCGATCGTGCTGATGTCTACGCCATCCAATTTGACGGTGCCATTCAGGGTTGCTTCTGGCACGAACTCCAGGGTTCTGTTAATAACCTTCAGAAGCGTCGTTTTACCGGACTGCGCTGGCCCGATGATACCGAGAATCTCGTTTGGCTGAACATCAAAGGAAATTCCGTTCAGTGCAGATTGATCTCCGTAATGGACCTGTAGGTCGGAAATCTCTATTTTATTTCTCATTTTCTCTCTCACCCTCTTCTGATTTTTCGCGTTCCACTCGCGCTTCTGTTAAGGCCGAAGCTAACAAGCCGGACGGTATTGCTATTAAGCCTACCCCGACAAGCGCGACGAGAGCGGTGAAAAGTCGCCCGCCAGGGGTTGTCGGATAGACATCCCCATAACCGATTGTGGTTAATGTCACGACAGACCACCACATCGAATCAAGAATAGAGCCGAATGCCTCAGGTTGGGCGTTTCTTTCAAAAAAGTGGATGCCGCATGCAGCGAGGTATACAAACATCAACGATAAAATTACCAGTGCTAAAAGTTCTTGTTGAATTTCACGGAGTGCCGCTCCGAGCCGATCTACGGCTAAAATAAACCGCGTCGCCTTAAATATTCTGAAAATTCGCAAGAACCGAAGTATCCGTAATACGCGAAACCCTGGCACGAGGAACAGAGAGGGTAAAATGGCGATCAGGTCAATTAGACCGTAGAAACTAAAAACAAAATCCCGTTTCTTTGGTTCAATATAAACGCGCAGGGCATATTCTATCGAAAACAGCACCAGAAAAACCACGTCCAGGACAATGAAATGCGTTGCATAAGGATCCACCTCCAATTGCTGTCTATCGGATTCAAACACAAAGACAACAGCAGAAGCAAGAATCAGAAACTGGATAATTCCAGTAAATACATTTCTTTCAACAAGTACGCGTAATTTTTCTTTTCTATTCATGAACGCTCCTTCCTATAGAGTGCCGCGATTGGTGGATCAGGTCAACGCTATAGGGAATCGCGATCAAAATTTTGTACCTACCACTTCTTCCGGGTTCGGAGGTAGACCCGAAGTATAATCGCTGCTGCATTGACGAGTAACACACTGCCGACAAGCACTACCGCGGTCCCGTGCGGTGTACCCTCTGTAACATCTGGAACCTGTGTCGAAATCGTAAACAAGTGTAGAGAAAGTGCCATACACTGTTCCGTTATATTATAGGCGAAAAGGTTACCTTCTGCAATAGCTTTGTAAAAAACTGCGCCGGTAAACATAATGGGTGCTGTTTCGCCTGCTGCACGCGATACCTGTAAAATCACACCCGTCAAAATACCGCTGATTGAGTTCGGGATAACAATCCGGCGGATCGTCTGCCATCGCGTGGCACCGAGATTCCAACACGCCTCACGGAACGGCATCGGTACCGCCTTCAATGCCTCTGTCGTACTGGCAATGATTACCGGAAGCGTCATGATCGCCAATGTAAGTGATGCCGCTAAAATCGATTCGCCTAAGCCAGCGAAAAGTACAAACGCACCGACACCGAACAGCGCGTGGACGATACTCGGGACACCCGCAAGATTTACGACAGCCAAGTTTGTAATCCGCGTAAACCAACTCTCACGCGCATATTCGTTGAGATACACCGCTGCGAACACACCTATCGGTGCAGATACTAACAGTGAGACGACCACCAAATAAATTGTACCTAAAAATGGTGCCCAAATGCCACCTGCACGCATGTTGTCTCTCGGATTAGAAAACAGGAACTCCAATGAAAGGACAGGTATCGCTTTGTAAAGTAGATAACCGATAATGAGGAGCAGCGGTATAATCATCACACTTGTTACCACAAGGAGAAAAATCCGCATCACATTTTCTGTTAACCGTTTCCGTCGATCAATCGGTGTTTCCGTAAACATTTTTAAATTTTTCCTTGCGGTTCGTTCAGGCGGGTTGAGGCTCCATATTCGGTTTCGTATCCCGCTCTCCACTTCCTTTCGGGCTATGTGATTTGGATGTTCTTAAAGAATACCTATCCGGTGTTGTTATTCTTGGCGGATACCTTTGATGACTAAATCAGCGATGAGGTTCACTACAAATGTGATGGTAAAAAGTAAGATACCGATGATAAAGAGTACTTGATAGTGTTCGTCTCCCCTCGCGACTTCACCCAATTCTGCGGCAATTGTTGCTGTCAGTGTGCGGATCCAAGACAGCGGTCCCGAGGGAATGTTGACGGAGTGTCCTGTCGCCATGAGGACTGCCATCGTTTCACCGATAGAACGTGCAGCACCGAGTAGCACGGCAGCTAAGAGTCCGTTTTTTGCAGCCGGTAGAAGGACACGGTAGATGACCTGCCACCGGGTTGCGCCGAGCGCCTCCGCCGCTTCACGGTACGAGTCAGGAACAGCCTTGAGCGCATCCTCTGCGATGGAAACAATAATAGGAACACTCATCAACGCTAACATAATACTGCCATTGAGCATCGTTAAACCGATGGGGGCATTGAACACTTGAATAATCAGTTGGTTCATCAGTGTCAATCCGATGAATCCCCAAACAACAGACGGAATCGCGGCGAGGAGTTCAATGATGATCTTGAATGTTTCTCTAAGCTTTGGGCTACAGAACTCCGAAACGAAGATTGCTGCGCCGAGTCCAAACGGAACAGCCATACACATCGCTAAGGTGGTTACGCTAAAGGTACCGACAATCAAGGCAAACGCACCGTATCTTTTGTTATTCAGTGAGGTGGGTTGCCACTCTACGCTTGTTAGGAACTCCGTGAGATTTAAGCCGTTGAAAAGGAAGCCCGCGCCTTCCCGGAATACAAAGAAGAAGATACCGAAAACAAAGATGATACAACTAATCCCGCATAGACGGATAAACAGTTCAATCACCCTTTCAGAAAATGGTAGGTTCGCCTTACTTTTTTTCCGTAGGATATTCATATATTTTAGTTACTTTCGACCGGCACGAAACCGAGTTGTTGAACTATTTTTTGACCTTCTGCCGACAGAATCCAGTCAAGGTATGCTTTGATTTCGCCAGTCGGTTCGCCGAGCGAATACATATACAGCGGACGAGCGATAGGATAGGATTTGGTGAGGACATTCTCAAGGGTTGGCGCGTAATAAGACGCATTCTCATCGGTCGCAATCGCTAACATTTTGACGTGTGAGGTCGCGTACCCCATACCACTATACCCAATCGCACACGGTGTTCTACCAATCACTTCTACGACATCTTTAGAACCGTGTAAATCCAACGAACCGATACGAAAGTCGCGGTTCTCACCGAGAAGTGCTTCACGAAAATAGAAATACGTCCCAGAATTAGACTGCCGACTGATACGGATAATTCTGTTACTCGGGCAGGCACTATTTTGGATGCCGAGCTGGCTCCACTGCGTTATTGTGCCGTCCTCGCCATAAATCTCCGCGAGTTGCGGAATCGTGATTTTATCTATCGGTGTATCATGATGAACATAAACCGCGAGTGCGTCGTATCCAACAATAAATTCTTGAGGTGCTTTACCGGTGTTCTGCGTCGCTTGTTCTAACTCTTTCGGTTTAATTTGACGGCTACAGTTCGCAACATCTACGGTGCCATTGATAAGCGCAGCAACACCTGTACCCGAACCACCCCCAGAGACCTCCACAGACGCAGTACTGGTAATAACGGTGTATTTTTCTGCCCACGCCTGTGCCAAATTCACCATGGTATCAGACCCTTTATTCTTAATGGTGACGTGCACATCTTTGCTCGCGACGTTATTGCTGTTATTCCCCTCTGTCGGCGAACAACCTGTAATAACAAAGCCGCATACCAAAACTGCTAAAAAACGGACAATAGCGGTTTCTTTCATCAATCTACCTCTTTTGCTGGATTATACCGTAAATTATAACACGTAATTGTTACGAAAATGAGACAAAAACCAGAATTTTTGTATCTTACTGTTAGGCAACCCTTAATTTTAGGAAACACTGTCTTTATATAGGACTTATACCATTTCTGATTTTATTTTCCTC
>ASZN01000084.1 GCA_000406005.1 Candidatus Poribacteria bacterium WGA-3G | reverse complement strand
GTATTACTGTAAACTTGCCTTAAGGCGACCCCAGGTTGTCGAAAGTTTCCCTGTCGCCTCAACAGCGAGGGCATCTACGCCCTGATCCATGAACGTATTGATTTCGTCCTCGCTCAGTGCGCGGTTCCAGAGGCGTACCTCATCAATAATCCCAGCGAAGATGTACTGTGCGCGATCACAGTCCTGTCCAATCCGCCACGGATCGTCATTCGCGCCGAGTTTTCCGGGTACGGCTTGATCAACGACGGATTCACCGTCAATATAGATGTGCGCGGTGTCCGTATCGTTGGTGAAAGCGACATGGACAAACTCGCCTGTTTCAGGCAGATCAGTTGCGATATCGGCGCGTCCTGCTTCCGTCTCAAGGCGGAGTTTGAAGACACCATTGTCACTAAACAACCCGTATTGGACTCTACCGCCACAACCGCCGTGAACAGATTTACCGACGATCTGGCGCACGGCATCCCAATGCTCGGCGTTAATCCACGCCATAAACGTGCAGGCATCTACGTTCAGTTCAGGTGTGCTCTCAACAGTGACGAAAGTGCTGGTGCCATCAAATTCAAGAGCCTTTCCAAATTTCCCATCAACCCATTTCGGGCTGTCAATGACACCCTCGTGTTCGTTTCCACTCAAATCTTCAGCTGTGTCGCCATCCCCTTCATCATACGGGTGATATAAAACCAAACCATCGAGAAAATCGTCTGGACCAACCGCCATCACCACCGGCGTTAGCACCAAAACGGATACAATGCATAATAAACAGATAGCCAATTTCATTGCTAGAGATTCCTCCTTATTTGTTATGAAAGATTAAGATACTCTAACAAAAGAGGAAACATCTGTCAAGAAAAATTGGTTTAGCAACAAAGTCCAGACGTTATTTTCTCGTTAGCGATTTCGCCTCCGGGGATCAATCGTGCAAACCGAGTTGATTGCTGAGTTCCATCAACCGTTTATTAATCCCTGTTTTGTCAATTCGGTTCCCTTCCACAAATTCCTGGTATTCCGGCAGTAATCCATCTGGAACCATCATACGTGAGTTCGCTTCTCGCAACGCCAATAATCCCATGAAGGTTTGCATCTCACGTGAGTAATCTGGTACAAAGTCGTTGAGTGCTTGACGTAAGTCGTTCTCCGTAAATCTATCTCGATTGTTCCGTTTTGCCAAATTATTTGCCCGTTGAACAATCAAAAACAGGTCCCGCCAAGTCAACCCGTCTGTCTCAGAACCGCCGACGAGTGCCTGAAAATTGATATTGCCTGACGTTTGTCCTTGCGAAAATATCTGTAGGATTACGGTTCTGCCGCCACTGTTAGGGGGTAGCATGATTAACTTGGTATCAAAAATGCCGTATCGTCGAAAGATTGGCGGCATTAAGTCCGGTCGCTGTGATGCGCCGACCCAAATTACCTGACCGTGCAGTGACGCATCGCTGATAGCATTTATAAGCGCGTGCGGCATCGTTTGATTGCGTTCATCTGGGTGCATTGCTGTATGCGGCGATGCCTGCTCAATTTCATCCATAAAAACAACTGCCGGCGCGATGCTGCGAATATAGTTGAGTGCTGCGGTTAGGTTCCGTTCATAAGAGTTCCCGTTTTCATTGATGTTCAGCGTTACTTCACCGACTTGGCTGGCGTACCGGAGTTGAACGAGCGGTATATTCGACTCACCTGCGAGTACCCGCGCGGCGTAAGCCTTGCTGGTGCCAGGGGGACCGAGGCATAGCATCCCTCGTGGCACGCGTCGCAGGTCCCGATTTTTTATACCCTCCGCTATATCTCTAATCACGCGCATGACATACCAACCGTCATCAGAGGGCCCCGGGTGCGTATCACCGAGCGCAAGGACACCATGACTGAAAGTCCTGATACTCTCACGCCGGTACCTAAGCACCGGTTCACCGCCTGCCTTCTGTTCCGCAGCGACGGCTTGTTGGACAACATCGTGGACACCGAGTAGATTCAAGCCTATCGTTTCGCGTGCTAAGGCTTCACGTTCGCGATTATTACCGAGCGTTTTACGCATCTGCGATGCGCCCTCCCCAACATCATGAAGACGTTCAATAAACCGCAAGCGTTCCTCATAGTCCGGAAACGGAATGACAACCATCGGAATTTCTGGCTGCACGGTAAGATTCGGGTGTATGTCAGATGTGTTGCGAGTGACAAGCAGGATGACGTGTCTCTTCCTTCGCACTTCAAGATCGTATGCCCAATTTTGGATCTGATTAAACAAGAGCTGCGTTTCATCTACAATGTCGGTTAATGAAGAATGGTTCGGTGTGAGCTGCTCCAGCATATCAATAACCAAACCGACTGTCGTTCTCGGTTGTTGAATCAGACGCTTTAACCTTTGCCGTAATTCTTGGGAAGGCATCGGTTCCATGTTAAAAAAGGGATCCTCATGCGGTTTATTGAACGCCATCCGAGAATTAATCCTCGGACGTTGATTCTCCGATTCATCTTCCTTATGGTCCTCTGGAATAAGTTTGAGCATTTTCTGTCTATTGCGCCACCGCCCAATAGTAGGACGATAAACGCCTCGCGCCATATTATATCCGAGGACGAAATCACAACCCAACACATTGAGTTGTTCCATAAGATAGTTTACGGTAGGCAAGTAGCCGTAGACTTCGTCGTATAGCAGATCATCTACGTTAAAATGGAGCAGAAATTGGTGGGCGGAACCCGCCTCGTAGTGTTTTTTAACTTCATCCCAAAACATCGTTTTCTCCGCTACTGGGTGTGAATTTTTCGTAGATATAGATAGATGCGGTATAGGTGGCGACTAAAAACTTCTCGTAAACGCGTGAGAGGACGAGACAAGATGCCTCGTCCAACCCAATTGCGCAAAAAATAACTTTAGAAAAAGCGCGTGTGTCCTCGGAAAGCGCGCGGAAACAATACCTTAGCGCTCAGATTTGATATCGCCCCAAGTGATGGCTAATTTCGCTCGCGCCTCAACAGCCGTCGGCATATCTTTTAGGACAGCAATATCTGATGCACTCAAAGCGCGATCCCAGAGACGTACTTCATCTATGGCTCCTGCGAAGACATAGTTCAGACGGTCACAATCTTGGCCGATTCGCCACGGGTCCTCGTTAGCATTCAATTCACCCGGAACTTCGCCTTCCATAACAGAAGCACCATTAACATAAATCGTGGCTGTCGAACCGTCATTTGTGAAAGCGATATGAACCCATTCGCCGGTTGGAGGGAGGTCGGTGTTGATATCTGCCCTACCGTTTGAGGTTTCAAATCGGAGCTTGAACGTACCGCTTTCGCTAAAGAGACCATACTGCGTTCTGCCGGCACAACCACCGTGGACAGATTTACCGACGATCTGGCGCGTGCCGTCCCAAGTGTCAGCATTGACCCATGCCATAAAGGTACATTCATTTACGTTCAAAAGTGGGCTACTTTCAACAGTCACGAACGCGTCACTCCCTTCACCACCGAAGTAGAGCGCATTCCCGAATTTTCCTGCGACCCATTGCGGATTATCAACGACACCGTCGTGTCCATTTCCGCTCAAGTCTGCAGCGTGCGTGCCGCTTCCTTCATCGTAAGAATGATGGAGGACAAGTCCGTCTGAAAGATCAGCCGAGGCAAACGGGACAAACACCATCAATTGTGCTGCCAACAGACCCACCACCACGCCAACAAAAAATTTACAAGCCAATATTGAGTTCCTCATCTTTTTTCTCCTCCGAATAAAGATTTAGAGTATTATTTAGAGTATTATAACAAGTTTCAGTAATTCTGTCAAAGAAAAATGCTATAAACCTGCTGCCCTAAGATTCACAAGATAGTTTGAATCGCGGCGAACACAGTTTTTGTTTGACAGTCAAGCGAAATTCTGTTATTATGCCTCAGATGGATGCTATGTCCACCAGTGAGACTTCGTTGGCAGAACTGAACGCTACTACGCAGGAGCCGCAGCAAAAATATATGAGAAAAGCACGGGGCGATTTGACGCAAGGGAGCCTGCTGAAGCATCTTCTGCGGCTCGCGGGACCGATAATACTGAGTTACATTCTACAAGATGCCTTCAATATCATCGATATGATCTTCGTTGGTAGACTCGGTCCGGGGGCGATCGCTGCTGTCGGTGTCAGCGGAAATTTGCTCCGACTCATCGGTGTTTTCGCACTCGGTATCTCAACGGGTACGGGGATCATAGTGGCACAGTATTTAGGGGCACGGGACCGTGCGCAAGCCGAACACATCGTGATGCAGTCAATCCTGTTAGCCGTCTTTTTCTCTATCTGCGTCACACTCGTCGGCTATCCTTTAGCGAAACCCGGATTGCTTGCCGTGCGAATGGTGGATCCCGAAGTCCTGAGTCTCGGTACAACCTACATGCACATCATCCTCATCGGCATCAGTACAATGTTTTTGTCAATGACCCTCGGTTCTATTTTCCGAGCCGGTGGGGACGCGTTTACGCCGATGCTCGTGCTGATTTTTTCAACCGTGATCAATATCGTGCTTGATCCGTTATTGATCTTCGGGTTATGGGGGTTCCCGAAACTCGGTGTTGCAGGTTCGGCGTACGCGACGCTAACCGGGCGCGGTGTCGGTGTGATCGTCCTACTCTACCTCTGTTGGACAGGCAGAGCCCCGATATCGCTACGAAGCGTTCGGTTTCGGGCGGATTTCACGGGGATGTTCGCCATCTTACGGCTCGGTGTTTTCAGTTCTATGCAAGGGTTCTGGCGACATGTCTCAAGGCTCGGTTTCCTATGGGTCATAGGCCCCTACGGTAAGACGGTTGTTGCCGCATATACAATCTGTATGCGGCTCCGGATTCTGGTGATGAACCCCGGCTTCGGTATCGCGAACTCCGTCGCACCGTTAGTCGGACAAAATTTAGGCGCGAATCACGTGGATCGCGCCGAAAGATCGGCACGCGTCGCAAATATTGTAGGCGCCACAATTATGGCAGTCATCGGTGCGATATTCCTCGTCTTTCCTGAGACGTTCATTCGGATTTTTACACCCGATACGGATGTGATCGAAATCGGGACTGTCTACCTACGGTTTCTGGCACCCACATTCGGATTTATCGCCTTCTCCTTGGTCTTAGGAAAAGCGCTCAACGGTGCCGGAGACACGTTTTCGCCTATGGTGATTACACTCGGTTCACAACTCGTCGTCGGTTTAGGGCTCGTCATCATACTTTCACATCTGATCGGACTGAACGGCGTTTGGATAGGCATCGCACTCTCGAACGTTGTTCAAGGGATCGCAATGTGGTTGTGGTATCATACTGGAAGATGGAAATCCATAAAGATGGTAAAAAGGAAACCGAAAACAGTATAATTTTGACAAATCTAAAAGGAGTTAGTTAATAATGGAAGCCTATAAAGGCTATGACAATCCGCACCTAATTATCTCTGCGGACGAATTGAAAGGCGCGCTCGACGAATTTTGTATCGTCGATACGCGACCGACTTATGAATATATTCGGGGGCATATTCCCGGGGCGCTGCATTTAGACCTGTTCGGTCTAAGCCTCATTGATACCCGCAAAGAGACTTATGACGCCTTTATGTGGATGATAGCGTATCTGTTTCAGCAACGCGGACTTGACTCGGCGAAGCCGATTATATGGTATGAGGATATATCTGGGACCAGGGCATCGCGGGGGTTCTGGTTCTGTGAGTACTTAGGACACTCTGAAACCCGTCTGTTGGATGGTGGTTTCAAGGCGTGGTTAGCGGCTGAGGGGCCCGTCAGCACAACAGGTACAGAACCGCCGGAAGTTCCACCCTTCCCGATAAATCCGCAGCACGACACGCATACGGATGCAGATGTCATCCGTGTCCTCTTAAACCGAAACGATTTTGTGCCTCTCGATACACGGACGGATGATGAACACTACGGTCGGGTGGCGCGGGCAGAGCGCGCCGGCGCTATCCCGGGTTCCATTCACATCGAATGGCTCAATAACCTCGACGAAACGGGTGCCTTTAAACCCGCTGATGAACTCCGAGCGATGTACGAAGCCGTCGGTATTACACCCGAAAAACAGGTCATGTGCTACTGACAGGGCGGATACCGCTCTTCCCAAACCTATTTGGCGTTGCGGCTTTTGGGGTACCCCAAAGTGAGCAACTACATAGGTTCTTGGAAAGAGTGGGGTGACCGGCTGGATTTGCCGGTCGAAATTCCTGAAACTCAGGCTTAAAGGTTACGGCACACGGAGTGTGCCTACTACTTTGTCTACTACTTTAGAGACTTCATCCGGACATTCGTGTGGCAGATAATGTCCTGCATGAGGGATCCACACCCACTGAATATTCGGGTTCGGCGGAATGCGCAATTTCTTTTTCGTTAGCGCATTCCGCCCCATACCCCCAAAGACTTCCCAGATCGGGATACCTGCCTGTTGTAAGTAGGTAGAGGCATCGAACGCCGTGACAGATTCCCAGAAATGGTTCCAGATTTCAGGCTGAAAACGGCTCCGTGTCGTCTTAGATTTCTGCTGAATCTCCGCAATCGCTGTCTCTGACAATGAACCATAAAACCGTCCAGCGTCAAAAGAACTTCCGGCAGCCGAAAGGGTCGTCCACCCCTCCAATAGCACAAGTCCAATAACACGGGATGAACGCTGAGCGACCTCCATCGCCACCATACCGCCAAGGCTATGTCCAACAATTACCAACCCTTGAAGTCGCAGGTTGTCCACAAGGTGCAAGACATCTTCAGCAAGGTCTGTTAGTGTGAACGGTTGCGTCGGCACTGGACTCTGTCCGTGTCCACGAAAATCGAGCGCGATGCAACGCTGGTTGCGCGGTAATGCGTCGGTCACCGACATCCAATCTGATGCATCACACCCAGTCCCGTGCAAGAAGATTAGAGGCGATGGCAGATTCCCTGAATCGTGGTAAGCCAACTCTCCGCAAGACATTTCGCTTGTTCTCATGGCTAAAGACGACTTTAGGACAGCAAATTCCATATTCTTGCGGCGGTGCCTCCGAGAATCTGTTCTTTGTCATCGTCAATCAGGAATGGAAGTCCCTCCCGAATAAGCCTGCAAAGTGATTTGCGTAAACCCTATTTAAAATAGAAATTGGGCATCCACTTTTTCGCCAACTTGTAGCGTTGTAGCCGTTGGGATCGTAATTAAACCGTTTGCCAACACAAGGGAATGCAGGATACCTGACCCCTGGGGTCCGGTTGTTTGTGCGGTGATTTCACCGTCAGACACTTTAAGGATTGCGCGCATATAATTAACGCGACCATCCCTATTCGTGACAGATTCCGCTAAGACGGCTTTGAAGGTTGGACGGAATAGATTTGTATGTCCCGCCATTTTGAGAAGTGCGGGTCGGACAAAGAGTTCAAACACAACGAGTGAAGAGACCGGGTTACCGGGCAATCCGAAAATCGGTTTCCCGTCAGCGATCCCGTAAGCCTGCGGTTTTCCGGGTTTCATAGCGACGCGCCAGAAGTTAATCTTACCCAACTTCGCCAAGACGGTCTTTACGACATCATGTTCACCGACAGAAACACCGCCGCTTGTGATGAGCGCATCTGCTTTCGCGAGCGCGGTGCGGAAAATTCGTTCTGTTTCTGCTTCATCATCAGGCGCGATACCCATATCGATGGGTATACCCCCGGCTTCTTCAACTTGTGCATAAAGCCCGTAACGATTGCTGTCCCGAATTTTTCCCGGTTCAAGCCGTTCACCGAGTGGTGTCAGTTCATCACCCGTCGAAACGATGGCGACGGTAGGTTTCCGATGTACTGTCGCTTCTGCGCAATTGAGAGAAGCCAGCATTGAAATTTCTGGCGGACGCAGGTGCTTCCCTTTTTCCATTACCTGCTGACCTTCTGCAACACTCTCACCGGTAAAACGGACATTTCCAGCTGTATCAATACTTTCAAAGACTTTGACTTCATCTGCGTCCTGCTGTGTTACCTCCTGCATAACGACGGCATCTGCGCCCTCAGGCATCATCGCGCCCGTCATGATTCGCGCCGCTTGACCTGCCGCGACCTGTTTTGTGGGTGCGTAGCCTGCGGCGACGGTCTCAACGACTGAAAGAACAGCAGGTTTTTCTTTTGTTGCACCTTCCACATCCGCTGCGCGAACGGCGAATCCATCCATCGCAGAATTATCAAACGGCGGGATATTTTCCGTGGCATGCAATTCCTCTGCAAGCACATAACCTGTACACTCAAAAATTTCTCGCTTTTCCGAAGGTAAAATGGGAATCGTATCCAGCATCCGTTGGCGGGCTTCATCAACACTTAGCATCTAATCTTTTCTCCTTTAGGTTCTCATTCCTATGATAAAACATCCCGCTGATGAGTGCAAGTGCATTAATTTCAGGGATCTTTATTTTTTCCAAAACTTTAGACCGAGGCGTGTAGCAAAATACGACAAGGAAGCATACCTTGAACTAAACAGCAATCACCCGCTGCTGTCCTTCTCTATCTTCTGAAGGAATAATCCGAATCTCGATATCGCGATTCAACTGATTAAGAAACCTCATCAATCGCTCAACGCTGTAGTCAGAAAGTTTGGCGGCTTTAAGGCGAGAAACTTCGGTGTGTTTAATGCCAAGTAGTTTCGCCGCCTCGACCTGAGTTAACTTACGTTCCTTCAGAATGCGGAAAATCTCAGTCCCCAACTGTGCTTTTAGGAGTTCTTTCTCCGAAACCTCATCAGAAAAACCCAAATCCTTGAAAATATTTCCGCTGCCTTCTTCAACCTTAATGTTCTTGCTCATAATCCTTTCTCCACCTCTTTAGCTCGCCTTAATCTTCGTTTAATCAAGTCAATGTCCTTCTTTGGGGTCCTGATCCCACGTTTTGATTTCTTTTGAATCACCAATCCACTGAACATTTCTTGAGGTTGTTATTTCTTGATCCATACCCTATTTTAACGCATTAACTTATATTTTCGCAAGTCTAAAGTCATCGACTTTTTAAGTTCTATTTGACATTGACGCAATCGCGTGTTATAATTTATGCCAAGTTTATTAGCACTCTTTTTTTTTATTCATAACCATAGGTTCTGGTCTATGAGAAACGGCACGATCTTTCCCAACAAGTTGATATCTGGACGTATTTCAAAAATCTGTGTTATAACAGGTTTATGTTGCTATATCGTGCTGCTCGGTGTCGTCGAACTCACACACGATCATGCTGAACATTCACCCGATCATACCGAACATTCCGATTCTGAGAATGCCTGCACAGCCTGTTTCTTTCACAGCCACCACGTCGGCGTTGAGATTGAATCCTCCGCACTCATTTCTCCTCTCCTTTTCAATACGACACTCCCATTTTATGAAGCCGTTTTTCTCCCTTTAAGACTTACCACGAACACGCAAAGTCGTGCCCCACCAGTATTCTCCAATAAACTTACAAATTTTGCCGCTTAAAGGCAGATTTTGTTTTTCCTTTATATCTCTTATTATCCAAAGATCGCGGGGTTACCTATACGCGTCCCGCGCCTTGTACGCTTTGCTTTGCAACATAACGTAGTGCTTCCGTAGCAGATACCACCTGATTGCGCGTATTAATAGTATCTCTTTCAGGAAACTTACGAGACATATCTATTGCAGTAAAAAGCATGAGGTACGCATAGCATATCCTTGCGCGTTTTATATTTTTCGCGTGGCATATTCGCTGTTAAATTGTTAAATTAATTCTTTTTTAGGTTAAAAATAATAGGCACACACCGTGTGCTATCAGATTTAAAAATTGGAGAATACAAATGTTTACTTACCTCTTTAGGAGCGACTTTTCTGTCGCTATTTCACGATTAACGTTAATAAGTTTCGTAGCACTGCTCCCGTTTATGGGCGGTTGTGGTGAAGATGATAACCCTATTATTGATGATGACCATGACCATGAACAAGAAGCGGATGCGCCCATTCACGCCGATGTCGACGGCTTTGTTTTGGAAGTCGATGAGGTGGAGGTCTATCGTCAATTTCAAGGCGAACAGACTGGAGGTCTCACCGTAGGTGTCGGAGAAGAAATTGAGGTCCATGCCGTATTTCTTGATGCAACCGGTGCCGAAGCCCACCTCGATGAAGTAGAGGCAGTAGATGAACATGGACATGCGGAAGTCCTCGGCCTCGGCTTATCGGAGTACGATTCCGCTATTATTGAGATTCATCTGGAGCATGAAGATGAACACGATGAAGATGAACACGATGAAGAGTTAGGGTTTGGACTCGAGGGATTGAAGGCAGGGACAACAGAAATCAAACTGCAACTCCTTCACGGCGATCATCCAGATTTCACGGGAGCACTTCTCATACCGGTAACGGTTCAATAAGGGGAACTCCATGTTAAGCACTTGTTTAAGCACTTGTGCCTGTCCCCATAGGTCTCCTACGGTGGGGACGCTTAAAAAGTGTTCCCACCTATTCGTGTTGATGTCCGGGATAGTAGGCTGTCTCTTCTACTATCTCAAAGAGGTCCAAAGTGCTTCGGACACAACGCCGTCTCTCGAAGGAAAGGTCGTTGAAATCCGGAGCGGGACTCGGCTCGTCGGGGTTACTGTCCGTATCGTCGGGTTAGAGAAGGACGTACAAACCGACGCGAACGGTCAGTTTAAATTCGATGCGGTGCCTGAAGGGCAATACACACTTCAGTTCACGAAGGTTGACTATCAGCCGTTTGAACAGGTGGTTGATGTCGGAGACTCCACGTCTTATATCCACGTCAAGTTGAAAACAATCGCATATCGTTTAGGAACAATCCGTGTGACGGACGCAACCGGTGATCTCTCAAAATTTGAGAAAACAACCGATTTAGCGTTAGCAGATACCGAGTTGCAAAAGAAGTTAGGTATGACCTTGGCAGATACGTTATCAGACGAAACCGGCGTTTCACAACGGACGATGGGACGCGCAGCAGCGCGACCTGTTATTCGAGGATTGGGTGGCGATAGACTGCTTATTCTCGAAAACGGGGAACGCACCGGCGATAAATCCGCGTCCAGTGCCGACCATGCTGTAGCCATTGACCCGACGACTGCCGAGGGGATCGAAGTCACGCGGGGACCCGCATCGCTCATCTACGGATCAAGTACATTAGGTGGTGTTATCAACGTCAAACGCAATAACATTCCACAGGTTCTACCGAGAAATCCTGATATGCATCTGACATTTCAAGGTGAATCTGTCAATTCCGGATGGACAGCGACGACCGGTTTTGTTGTGCCACTCGGTCCCTTTGCAGCACAGCTCGAATGGAATCGCCGACTCGCCTCAGATATACAGACACCCTTCGGAACACTGGAAAACACAGGTCTCTCCAATGTCAATTTCTCAACCGGGACATCATTCATCAAGGACTGGGGATACATAGGCATCTCAGGCGGCAGTTACCGCTCGGATTACGGTATCCCAGGGTCTCCTGATGGGCATGTCAACGGCGTGGATATCGCCCTGGATAGGCGACGTTATGAGGGACAGATGGAGTATTTTTTCCGTCGTCCGTGGATTGATAAAGTTAAACTCCAAGGCACCTACACCCGTTACCAACATCAAGAGTTGGAGTCAAACGGGGCACTGGGTGTGGAATTCGGGGTGCTAACCTACAACTTCTCAGCAATGGCGCACGTATTCCACAACGCCATCATGGGGGTTTGGGGTGAGTATCGCGACCATGCCACCGGTGGGTTTTATTGGACACCACACACACGCGAGTTCGCACTTGCAGGTTTCTATCTCAGTGAGCGAGACTTTGACCGTTTCACCTTACAAGGCGCAATCCGTTACGACATCAGACGTGCCGAACCGTTCAGAAACAATGGTACGGTCATCCGTGCTGGAACCGTTCAGCGCCGTGACTTTAACGGCGTATCGGGTGCTGCCTCTGGTATTTACCGCTGGACTGACAGGTTGAATATCGGTGCCACCTTAATGAAAACGTTTCGCGCACCCGGTATTGAAGAACTTTTCAGCGACGGACCGCACTTGGCAGTCTATTCGTATGAAATCGGCAATGCCAAACTGGAAGCCGAGCACGGATACGGTAGCGAAGTGTTCGCACGCTATAAAACGGATAGGCTCACTCTAAACCTCACCCTTTTTCAAAACCAGATATACGGCTATCTCACGCCGACGAATACCGGAGAAAAAGAGTGGGGCAGCGGAGCCGTCGGATGGTTGTGGATTTATCAATATACCGGACAAGATGTTCTGATGAACGGCGCTGAGGTTGGAATTGATGGTGAGGTGTTCCCAAACTTTCACCTACAACTCAACATGAGTTACGTCAACGGAACAATTGAAGCCAACAGTCAACCGCTGGAGCGCATCCCGCCTCTCAATGGCAAACTCGTTTTTAGCTACACACCGTCACCTTTTCACTTCCATATAACATCACGTTTCTCTGGCAGTCAAACCCGACTCGGTGGATTTGAGGAACCGACAGACGGCTATCTCGTTCATGATGTCGGTGCCTATCTGAATACGTCATGGTGGCAGCTGGAAAACATACTGGTTTTCGAGATTGAAAACCTCTTTGATACGGCATACCGGGAACACCTATCCCTCATCAAAGCGGTGATGCCGGAACCGGGACGGAACGTGAAGTTTCTCTATAAACTTAATTTTTAAAACTGTAGGACGTGGGCGATGATTTCTATCATATCGCCCACGTCCTCGATTTTCTAAGGAGATGAAATTGAAAAGACATTTTAACCAAGAATGGGTGGATACGACTGGCGCGTGTCTCTCTGTCGCGTGCGCAATCCATTGCCTCGCGATGCCGCTTTTAGTAGCGGTGTTGCCTTTGATTGGGTTGGGCTTCCTCGCGAATGAACGCGCCGAATTGGTCCTTATCAGTGGCGCAATTGCACTGGCAATCGGGAGTTTAGCCTGGGGCGTGCGACACCACCGGAGATGGCGAGCATTGTTGATACTGATAGTGGCATTGGTATTCATCGCCACCGCTCGGACAGCCGTTGAAGGCATTTTTGAAGTGGTCTTCTACAGCACAGGCGGGATCTTACTCGCATCGGCACACCTTGTCAATCGCCACCTATGCAAGACCTGTCCAACATGCGAGCTGGAAGGTGTATAACATTATGCAGAGAATATACATTTCGGTGTGTCTAATAAGTATACTAATATGGTCTGGCTGTGATCTGAAGAGGCAACCGGATGCTGCCACAAACGATAAACTTCGCGTTGTTGCGACGATCGGTATGATTACTGATATTGTTAAAAATGTTGGCGGTACGCGCGTTGAGGTGACCGGGATAGTGGAACCTGGCGTAGACCCACACTTTTACAATCCGACACCTAAAGATGTTCAAAGGTTCGGTTCAGCACACATCATCTTCTATAACGGGCTGCACCTTGAAGCAAAAATGGTGGACATCCTTGCGAAGATGTCGGCGGACACGCTGACGGTCGCCGTAACAGACGCTGTCGATCGGAGTCTACTGCTAACACCCCCAGAATACGACGGACTCTACGACCCGCACTTATGGTTTGACGTGAAGCTTTGGATGCAAGCAGTGGGAAAGGTGCGCGATGCCCTGAGTGAATTCGATGCCGATAACAGTGTCCTGTACCGAAGCAACGCCGAACGCTACCTCACGAAACTCATGGAACTCGATGAATACGTGAAGTCGCAAGTGGAACGCGTGCCATCTCAGCAACGCGTTCTTGTGACGGCGCACGACTGTTTTAACTACTTCGGAAAGGCGTACGGGTTTGAGGTACGCGGATTACAAGGTGTTAGCACCGCGACAGAAGTCGGTATCGCTGATGTACAGGAATTGGCAACGTTTATTGCGGAGCGGGGTATCCCTGCTATTTTTGTAGAGTCATCCGTCCCTTCACGGAGTCTCGAAGCCGTGAAAGCCGCTGTGAAGTCAAAAGGATTTGATGTGAAGATTGGGGGTGTGCTCTTCACAGACGCTATGGGAAACGAGGGAACCCCCGAAGGCACCTACACCGGGATGATCCGACATAATATTGATACGATTGTCCATGCTTTGATTGGAGAATCGGAGTTTTGACCGCTGGCTAAATTCAAACAAGGAGAAAAAGATGAACACAACCCTGCTAAACAATCAAGTCCCCGTCACCGTGTTAACGGGCTTTTTGGGGTCTGGTAAAACCACGCTTCTCAACCGCATTCTCACCGAAAACCATGGCAAACGTATCGCCGTCATCGAAAACGAGTTTGGCGAGATCGGTGTCGATAATGATTTGGTCATCGGTGCCGAAGAAGAGATTTTCGAGATGAACAACGGTTGCATCTGCTGCACGGTACGCGGTGATCTCATCCGTATTTTGGGGAATCTGATGAAGCGTCGCGATAAGTTCGACTACATCATGGTCGAAACCACAGGGCTTGCGGACCCCGGGCCAGTTGCTCAGACGTTCTTCATGGACACCGAAATGCAGGAGAAACTGCAACTGGATTCCGTCACGACGGTGGTTGATGCCAAACACATCTGGCAGCACATCGATGACAGCGACGAGGCGCGTGAACAGATTGCCTTTGCCGATGTCATTTTGTTGAACAAGATTGACCTTGTAACCGAGGAAGAGTTAAATCAACTGGAAGCCAGAATTCGCGGCATGAACGGTGCAGCGAAGATTTATCGAACGAAAAACGCCGTGGTTGAAATGGACAAGATTCTCAATGTCGGCGGATTCGATCTCGACCGGGCGATGGAGGTTGACCCACAGTTTATGGAACCGGAGTATCCATTTGAATGGGCTGGTGTTTATAACCTTTCGGAAAGCGCGCATGAACTGGTTCTCCAAGAAGGTCCTGACCCGACGATGAAAGTCGCGTTGGTACCCGTAAATGCGTCAACCGATGAAGCTTTGGAGGCCGCTGTTGAGCCAGTCGTTATGGTTTTCTCCGATAACGAGCATGAACTTTCGGCGGGTGGCACCCTTCAACCGAGTGGACAACTCATTGCGTTGAATCTCACAACCGATGAATTACGCTTTGATGTGCAGATCGACCGCCCCGGTGCTTACGCGCTGTTTACCGAGCATCACCCCGACGAATTTCAAGCACAACTCTTTGGCAGCGGTGCCCTCGTCAAGCCAGTTGTTGAACGCGAATTTAAGCCAGACCACGAACATGATGACGAAGTCACATCGGTCGGCATCACAACCCCCGGCGACCTCGACCCCGACCGACTGAACGATTGGATTAGCGATCTGCTTCGGACGAAAGGTATCGACATCTTCCGCATGAAAGGTATTTTGAGCATCAAGGGGCAGCCAGACCGATTCGTCTTCCAAGGTGTTCATATGCTCTTCGACGGTCGCCCAGACCGCCCGTGGGATGGTGAACAGCGCTATAATAGCCTCATCTTCATCGGGCGCAACCTCGACCGGGCCGAATTGACTGAAGGGTTTGAAGCATGTCTCGCTTGAACAACCTGAGCAACCGCATTCTCCAGCCCTCTCAACTGCGCGAAAATTGGACGGCAACCATCAGCGACCACGTCATTGATCTGGCGTGGTCCCCTGATGGGAAATACATCGCTGCCGCGTCGGTTCTCGGTCCGGTGACAATTTTTGAAGGGCATCGTCGAGCGGTTATCCATGCCTTTGAAGGGCATGAATTCGGCACAATGTCAATCGCATGGCGTCCAGACAGCAAGGTGCTTGCAAGCGCAGGACAAGATGGGAAAATTCGGTTGTGGGATATGAAAAGTGGCGAAGCGACCCATTCGCTTGACGGCGGCGCAGCATGGGTTGAGCACCTATCTTGGAGTGGCGGCGAAAAACCGATACTCGCCTCTGCCGCGGGTCGTAAGTTGAAACTCTGGAACGCTGTCGGTGAGCTTGTTCGCGAATATCCCGACCATCAGAGCACGATTTCTGGTCTCCAGTGGAAACCGCGTGTAAAGCAACTTGCCGCAATTGCCTACGGCGGTGCCACGCTGTGGGACCCGCAACAGTCGGAAGCCGTCCGCCGATTGGAATGGCAAGGCTCATCACTGGTGATTGCGTGGAGCCCTGACGGCAAACACATCGCCACCGGAGATCAAGATTCGACTGTACACTTCTGGATTATGTCTACCGGTGAGGACTTGCAAATGACGGGCTATCCGACGAAAGTGCGAGAACTCTCGTGGGATGCCACGAGTCGATACTTGGCTACCGGAGGCGGTCAGGAAGTTACGGTGTGGGATTGTTCCGGTCGCGGCCCGGCAGGTACGAAACCCATTACGCTTTCCGGGCATCAGGATTTTCTCAGCGTTGTGCGTTTTCAACATCGCGGAAAACTGCTGGCATCAGGCGGCACCGACGGTCTGGTCTACGTCTGGCAATTGCGAGGCAGAATCAGTTCTCTGGCGGTTCATAAAGCCGCTCTGGCAGAGGGGGTCACAAGCCTCGTTTGGTCACCGAATGACCAGCATATTGCTGTTGGTGACGAGGCGGGTGGAGTGAGCGTCTTTTCGATAACTTAAAGTTCAACATTCAAACGGAGTCAACGGTCGTTTTTTCTAAAATTGACGCTTACGGTGCGCTGTTTTGAGCGCACCCCATAGCGTCGTTAGTTTTTCCGTAGCATCAACAGCAGACGGTTGCCGTCCCGACTGTTCAAGTTCCTCAGCCGTCAACGGACGGTTCCACACCTTCACCTCATCAATCAGCCCCTTGTAAAACCGGTTCAGATGCTCTCCTACCCAAATCGACTGCCCGCTGTTGATGTCCTTTGTATTGTCATCAACTTCATCAATCAACTCACCGTCCACATAGAATCGGATCTTTTTCGCTTTCTGGTCTCGGACACCCGCGAGGACATGCCACTTGTCATCGTTCAGGAAATCCGGAGACCTTATCCCCGCACTACTTGCACGTCCTACATCGCGGACGCTAAACCCCATCTTGCCGCGAGCTGCTGGGTCGTCACCGCTAACGGAGAGTATCCAAACCGCATCCGTCGCCGGACGATAGTTCCCGACAATCCCATCGTTCTGTGGCGGCTCATCGTCCGTTTTTACCCAGACCTGGACTGTTAATGAATCGCCCGTGGAAAAGGCAATAGAATCTTCCAGTGGTATTTCAACAAAGTCATCCTTGCCATCAAGTTCCAACGCTTCGCCGTGCTTTCCCGCGACTATCTTGGCATCACCGTTAATCGTTCCATCATTGCCTTCTTCAGACTGATCTTTTACGGTATCGCCTTGAATGGTACTTTCATCAAAACTCAGATGCAGCACTAATCCTTCCGGTGGATTGGCTTGACTACACGGCAGAAAACCGATAAGCATACCCATCACCGCGAAAACCAAAAACACTCTTTTCATGATAAACTCCTTTTATGCAATTAGCGAAAAATAAGACGATTTGGCTAAACAGTGGTTTCGGAACTAACGAAAAGACTCTTAACTGTGTATCACCACATCAATCACCAAAATGATAACAGATTTGGCGAAAATAGTCAAAAAAGAGTTTATTTCAGATCACATTTCAGAAAGGACAATTGTGCTGCGGTAAGGAACAGGATATTAAAAAGGATTAGCAGCCCCACCGAAAAAATCACGCTTTGATACGAAATACGCTCTTCAAACCTTGGTATAGCATTCGGATCCACAGGCTTTTGAGATAACCCCTCCCGCACAGGATAGATATGTAAACTCTCTGGATCGTCCCTATCCTCCGTTTTGATGAAGTCTATAAAGGTTTGTCTATAAAACTCTTGGAACCCGAGCTCCCCTGGCGATCGCATGCGTATTGATAGCGTGACGGGACCGTCAGCTATGTGAGAGAGCGCGCTTGTTGGATATTCATATCCCCATTCTCCGAGTTGGGCCTCCCGTTCCACCTTGAAATCTTCCCACAACTGCTCAATCTGTTGGCGCGCTTCTTTTTCGGGTTGAAGTTTATGCGGCGGGAATTTCGCGACTGCAAAGGTCGCTATATTTGAATGAACGATCGTCAGTATTCCCCAAATAAACATTGAAAGAATCAGTGTCGTCGCTGCCGCTTTTGTCCATACAGATAAAAGCATCCCTAAGAGATAGCAGATTGACACATATAGCAACGAAATTAAGAGTACCATAGTGAGACTTAGCAGATCGGCACCATCAAAATCAGTAGCAGGAGAAGCGTAGGCGATAACAAGACCTACAGTAAAACTAATCACTACAATAGGGAATAGTGATAATATACCTCCCAAGTATTTCCCGAGCACAAGCACGCCTCTTGGAATTGAATTGGACAACACCAGTTTCAGTGTGCCGTCCTCCCGTTCCCCTGAAATCGTATTGTAAGCGAACAGGATCGCCAACGCACTGAGTACAATTTTGAAGACGAAAATGACATCAATAGAAAGGAAAATTGAGAGAAAAGGGTTGTCGGACCCCTGTTTTTGTGCCTCTTTCTCCCAAATAGGTGTTGCGAGTTCAATGCTTACCATATCCGCGCCTGACTTTTCCGTTCCGACGTTAAAGATGCTTAATGGATTCGGTTTTCTGTGTGCCTTCGGATTAATTTGGCTGTAGAGGTCCCATGTTCGTGTTTCCTCTTGATGTTCCCGAACAGCAACGTGATACGCCGATAACCGTTTTTCGTAATCCTCAACCTGAACAAAAACAGCAGCAGCAGTCGAAAACAGGCAAACAACAAAACCGATCATAAATCGGGATGTCAGCACATTCGAGACGAATTCTCGCTGGATAATTAACCAAAGTGTTGTCATCAGTTTATTCCGAACGCTTAAAACGAAGCACACCGCGGTGTTCTGTGCCAACGTAAAATGTGTTTTCATTAACAGCGAGAGAAGTCACATCCTCCGAAATTTCCGGTGCAACCTGTTCCCACGTGTCTGTCCCACTTTGCAAGTGATAGATACCTTCATCGCTGGCACCATAAACGGAGCCACCCGCTGTCGCTAATGATTTGATAATAACAGGTTCTCCAGTTTTATCAGCAAGCACACGCCAAGCAACGCCGTCTTTTGAATTGAAAACCCCGTTGTCGGTTGCAACATGAACCGTTGCGTCGGCAAAGACAATTTGATTGAAATACGCAACAGATAGCGGCAGATGTGGCGTAATGTCGTTCCAACTGTCCCCACCATCAACGGATTGCCAGAGATGTCCATCGCGTTTACCGACATAGACAGTCTCACCCGACGCAGCGATTTTAAAACCGCTCCGTATGTTGTCACGCGAGAGTTCAATCGTCTCTTCCACGCCTGTGTAGAACCATTCCGTTTCACCCGGTTTCCATCGGTAGAGTTTATAGTTGTACTCCATATAGAACGTTTCGCCACTGACAGCGAAGTTCCCCCACATCCCTTCCCATATCAGTTCATACGCCAATGCGGTGTCCTCATTTATCCGCATCAACTGTTTTAAGAAATGTTCTGGTCCAAAATCAGGGTTCTCTTGTATTAACTGGCTTGATAGCGGATCAGCACCAGAAGAGAGGGT
The DNA here is from genome assembly GCA_000406005.1 of Candidatus Poribacteria bacterium WGA-3G. Lineage (GTDB taxonomy): Bacteria > Poribacteria > WGA-4E > WGA-4E > WGA-3G > WGA-3G. Next base: position 1,115 of record ASZN01000084.1, on the reverse strand, counting down.
AATTATGCCCCCTTGTCCCATTTGCCGTTTGTCTTTAAAATTGAAACGCCTGCCACCCAACACATGGCACATCAGTTTCGCTGAATTAAAAGAAGGCGGCACCTCAGTCGGAAGGCTCAAGACATTACCATCGTTAGACAATCGGAAAATAGCAGTGGAATTGCGCCGAATGCCTTTTACATAAAGCACACCGTCGGTTTCTACGATTTGAACGATCAACGGCGGATTTTCCTTGTACGAAGGTCTATCTGTCTCTAACGCTACATTGATAGCATCCCACGACACTCCCTCATCAATTGATTTGACAAGGTTTGGACCTACCCTCGCGTAAAGTGCAGGCGACCTATTTGATGCGGACCTCGCCATGAAACTCACTAAACCGTCTACACGACTTTCAAACCTTGTATTAAACCGGTGCCATGTTTGACCGCCATCCGTTGAGCGATGGATGCCAGTGATGCCACCGGTATAAAACGTGCTTTGGTTCAACGTTAGGGCGCTGCCTACACTGAACTGCATAGGCGTGATACCCGAAGACTCGATATAGGTCCAAGTGTCGCCACCATCGGTTGAGCGGACCACCATACCATTATCGCTTCCAATTACCAATAGTACTTTTTCTGAAGTAAGCAGTGTTACCTGCGGGAGGACACGCATGAGGTCCCGTGCCTCTACAGGTGTTATATCTGTCCAAGAATCGCCGCCATCGGCGGATCTGAATACCCACCACGACAGCTTTTCGCCTCTCCATAGCGGCATGAAATTCTCTTGAGGCGTTCCGTCGCCTTCCAGAATATTCACCGATACCGCCACATAGATATGGTCCTCAGATACAACAAAAGAAGTGACCGCGACAATGTCCTCCACGGGCAATTGTAGGTGTTCCCAAGTTCCAGCGTTAAGTCGGTATATCCCGCGATTCGTGCCAGTAAACAGCGTGTTTTGATGCATCCCTAACGAACGGGTTCCAGAATTCTCCATCAACGGGTGTAAACCATCGGTCATTGCTGTCCATGAATTGCCAGCATCGTCAGATCGGAAAATACCAATATCAAGGCAGAGATAGAAGGTACCCTCTGTTACTATAAGTTCTCGTGTATAACCTTTCGGACAAG
>ASZN01000083.1 GCA_000406005.1 Candidatus Poribacteria bacterium WGA-3G | reverse complement strand
TGTCTATAGAAAAAGACGAAGACCCTTCTTGCACTCCAGCGGAGTGCTATGTCAGAAGCATTAGAAAACCCTTTTTACACACCTGATTTTACTTGAAATTTTGGCGCGGGTTAAGGTATCATATAGCATAATGAGTGGATTTGATGCAATAGGGTTGAAAGGAATTTTTTAGATGCAAAAGATTGATAGCGATGCCAAAACAATTTGGCAACTGCTAGCCAATGCTCGCTACGCGCTTGAATACTACCAGCGCGAGTACAGTTGGCAGACTAAGCAGGTTACAGATCTGATTGATGATCTTACCAGCAAGTTTTTGGATAACTACGAAGCAGGGGACGAACCTACTCAGGTAACCAACTATGGTCACTACTTCCTAGGATCCATCATCATCAATAACGCTGAGGGTCAACGATTTATTATTGATGGGCAACAAAGGATTACTACTTTGACCCTCCTCCTCATGAGACTTCGCTGTTTACTTGAAGACAAGGGGTTGATAGATCAAGTAACTACTCTTATTTATTCGCTAAGTTTTGGCGAGTGGGGGTTCAATCTTGACATTCCAGATCGAAAATCTATCATGGAGGCACTCTATTCCGGTAAATCTGTAGACTCGTTTGAAGGGATTGAGCACGCCGAGTCTGTACGCAACATCGCCGCGCGTTACAAAGATATTGAAGATTATTTTGAGCTTCAAAAAGAGGAACTTCCATGTTTTGTCGTTTGGTTACTTCAGAAAGTCTACTTATCAGAAATCACAGCTTATGCCGATGACGATGCTTACACTATATTTGAGACAATGAACGACCGAGGGCTATCACTTACCCCTTCCGACATGCTCAGGGGATATCTACTATCAAAGATCACTAATACCACGCGTAGGAATGACGTGAGCGATATTTGGAGAGATCGCATTGAAGAACTCAAACAAATAGGTAAGGGCGAGGAATCAGAAGCAATCAAAGCGTGGTTGCGTAGCCAGTACGCCCAAAGTACTAGCGACTTTGACGCAATCGGTTCCGAATTCCACCGTTGGGTTCAAGACCCAGAGAACGATCTACAACTTAAACAATCTCAGGACTTTGAAAATTTCATCAAACGTGACTTTGAATTTTATACTGACTGGTACTGTCGCTTACGACGCGCTGCCAATTCATTTACAGATGCAGTCGAAGATAGACTTGAATGTGTTTTCTATAACGCGCAGCACAACAAGTTTACGCTTCAGTATCCCATTTTGTTAGCTCCACTACGTGAAAATGATTCAGATACAGAGAAGTTACAAAAGGTACAGATTGTTGCATCATACCTTGATATTTTAATCTATCAGCGCATTTGGAATTCACTTTCTATTGCTCAAAACACTATGGCCAACTTGCTGCCTCCGGTGATATCTATTATTCGAGGCAAGAACTGCAACGAATTGAGAGATATATTACACGCCTGGATTCAAGAAAAAACACCATCTTTTGCTGACAATGACACGTTTGGCTTGCACGGTGGGAACCGTCGTAAGATAACTCTCATTCTTGCCCGTATGACAGATTACGTGGGAATCCAATCAGGTGAATCCTCTCAGTATAGGGATTACATGAGAACAGGAAATGATCCCTATGAAATAGAACATATCTGGGCAAATAACTTTGAGCATCACGCGGATGAGTTTTCTCATGAATCTGAGTTTGAGGCATATCGCGAATGCATCGGTGGATTGCTCCTTTTACCCAAAAGCGTCAATGCAAGCAGCGGTGACGATCCATATAATGAGAAACGTAAAGTCTACGCTGGGCAAAATCTGCTTGCACAAACTCTTACCGAACAAGCGTATAAAAATAGACCTGGCTTTAAAAGGTTCAAAGATAATAGTGGATTGCCATTTCGCAAGCATCCAGAGTTCAAGAAAGAAGATCTTAATGCCCGACAAAAACTCTACCTGAAACTCGCCGAGCAGATATGGAACCCAGAGAGGCTAAGAGTACCTCATAGCAGTATTCCGGATGAATTGCCAGGTTCGGGCAAAAAGCGGACGATCAATCGAGTTACGGAGTTAATCCCTCAAGAACTTAGAGAACACTACGAAACGAAGCACAAGAACAAAATTAGAGACCTTTACATAAAAGTTGCTGAACTTCTAAATTTGGTTGAAGAGAAAAATTGGCGATTAACTCCCGGATTTCGGAAAACTTATTGTGCTCTTTACGTAGAACGTAATCCTATATTTGGTGTTACTTTTTCTGGATCACCGCGATTCACCGCTTGGATACCGAAGGAAAAGGCGGAACGTTTGAGCAGCCATTGTAAATTTGAACGCTATTCCGATCCACATGGTCATGCTGTTTATCCACTATCCACATCACGGGATGAACTCATTCCTATATTTGAGTTCGCTTACAATAATATGTTTATAGACGACATCACTCCTATAGATAAAGAACACGCCGTTTTGCGGGCTGAGGCACTATCCTATGTCCATAGAGCCGGAAGTGTTCAGGGATTAGTTGGCGTTCCGTTCAATTCTGCGGTGCCGATAGAATTTCTAAGAGATGCTTACGTCGAATTCCGTAAGAAGTGCGAAGCTGATGGTGCTACCGACGTGATCGAACGTCTGGATAATTGGGCGGAGCCGTTCAAAATGATGTGGGGATAAAGTAACCAAAACTGTTCTGTTTATTTCTAAGGAAAAATGCGATACATTAAAACCATTGTTTGGCTCATCTTTATCTTTTCTGGTGCCAGTGGCCTCATCTATCAAGTCATCTGGATGCGGCAGCTGACGCTTGTCTTCGGTAGCACCGTCTTCGCAACAAGCACTGTCTTGACAGCGTTTATGGGTGGACTCGCTCTCGGCAGCTACTACTTCGGGAAGAAAATTGACGAAAGCACGCGTACGGACGAGGTAACCTCGCCCCTACGAATGTATGCACTGCTGGAAGCCGGCATCGGTGGATTTTGTCTTGTCTGGCCACTCATCTTAACCGTCCTGAGCGCACTCTATGTCCTGATCCATCGCAACGTTACATCGGAGTTCTACACACTTTCGCTCATCCGGTTCGTGCTAACTTTTGCGGTCTTGCTGATCCCGTCTACATTGATGGGTGGCACGCTACCCGTACTGACCCGCTTCTTTGTAAAAAAACTGGAGCAACTCGGTACGAACATCGGGATCCTATACGCCTTGAACACATTCGGGGCAGTCATCGGCACCGTCGCAGCAGGCTTTTTCCTCATTGAATCACTCGGGATCCGCTGGACACTCGGTGTCGGTATCGCAATTAATTTCGCGGTTGCCGCGATTGCGTTAGTATTAGTCCGGAAGGCATCGGCAGTAGAAACTGAGGAGACAGAACAGCAAACGGAACCGGAAGATGTTCCCGACCAACCTGAGAGACGTTTGGTACTGTGGGGGATCGGGGTCTCAGGCTTCTGCGCACTGGCGTATGAGGTGTTATGGACCCGTATCATGGTCTTCTTCCTCGGTAGTACGACCTACGCATTCGCAACGATGCTCGCGGCGTTCCTGTTCGGTATCGCACTCGGGAGCATCGTATTTGCACGTTGGGTAGACCGAATGAAACAACCCGTTGCGGTTTTCGGTGTCGTCCAACTCGGTATCGGGCTGTTCGCGCTGATCTTGATGCCAGCGTTTGAGGAATTGTACGGTATGAGCCGCGCATTGCAGTCTACTTTCGGCAGTAGCAGATTCTGGACGTTCTTCTCCTGTTTCCTTGTGATGTGTCTACCGACATTCCTGATGGGTGCCAGTTTTCCGATCGTGACGAAAATCTATACCGGCAGCGCACGCCAACTCGGTAAAAGTATCGGAAACGTCTATGCGGTCAATACTGTCGGAAGCATCTTAGGTGCTTTCTGCGCCGGATTTATGCTGATTCCGCTTCTCGGCATCCGCCCGAGTATCGTCCTAACGGTCGCGCTGAACTCAGTCATCGGCTGTCTGCTTGTTTGGAGAGGCAGTGGACGAACCGAGACCGGTGGGCAGCTGCTACAAGGGTTGAGCATCGCGATGCCGGTCCTTAACGCCGGATTGGCGATAATCCTATTACTCACGGTGAACCAACCGCTTTTCTTGAAGAGCGCGATTTTCAAGACCCAACGTCCCGGTGATACACTCGTTGACTATAACGAAGAGGTAGACGCAACGGTAACAACGCTGAAGGACGATGAAGGGGTCTATCGGCTCTATGTGGATACGAACCAAGCGGCTGACGCTTCACGCTGGGATTCGCCCTCGCATCGCGTTATCGCGCATCTACCGCTGTTACTGCATCCGCGTCCGAAGCGCGCACTCGTCGTCGGGTTCGGGATGGGACTCACATCCTATTCAATCACACAACACGGCGTGGCGGTTGACGCAATAGAATTGTCGGAGGGTGTGATCTCCGCAGCACAGAAGCACTTTACGCATATCAACGGAAACGTGTTTGAAAGTCCGTTGTTCAACTATAAACTCAACGACGGACGCAACCACATCCTGATGACGAAGACGAAATACGATATGATCTCGACGGGTATTATCCACCCGCTTGTCAGTGCTGGGAGTTCTAACATCTATACCGCAGACTTTTATCGCTTGTGCCGTCGGATTCTTGCAGAGGGTGGTATTATGTGCCAATGGGTGCCGCTACACCGGTTACCAGAGGAACACTATAAAATGATTGTTCGCACCTTCATTGAGGTGTTTCCTGAGACAACGCTTTGGTATAAATATACACCCGACTTTGTGATCCTCATCGGCACGCTTGAACCGCTTAGGATTGACTACAAAAACTTCATCGCTCGTTCACAGATCGCGAGTATCCGCGAAGGTCTCGCTGCCGATGATCTTGACGGGATGTCGCTGCTCGATTCATTTATGATGGGACCGGAGGCAGTACGGAAATATGTCGGCGTTGGACCCATCCACACCGACAACCGTCCGCGATTGGAATTCTTCCGTGGTGCAGATTTGGTAGGGACGACGACACAAAACGTCAGCGGCATGGCAGAACACCGCGAACGCGTACTACCGTATCTCATGAACTACGGCACAACACTGGCAGAGCAAAGAGCTGCGCGTGAGAAATTGGACACCTACTTCAGAGCCACGCAAGAATTAATTCGTGGACAGATCGCCTACGCGCGGGGTCAGTATCAGAATGCTGCAAATATCATGAGCGAGGCTGTAAGACGTAATCCGGCAGACGAAACAATTCGCTATAACTTCGGTGTCGTTGCCGGTTTAATTCGGGAAGGCGCGCAGGAAGAACTCCGCCAAATTGAGCAACAGGTGCAGCAGACGATGGCGCAAAACCCGGAGGATATTCAGGGACACCTCTATTTAGCGACGGTCTATGAGCATTCGGCATCGGAATATGAGAGAAAAGGCGAGTTTGACAAGGCGATAGAGGAACTCGGAAAGGCGACGAAGGAGCTTGAGGAATTTCTTAGGCGTGATCCGAGCCGATCCGATGTCTACTTCCTCTTAGGACCGCTTTACGAACGCCAAGGAAGCTACAAAGAGGCACTCCGCACATACCGACGGCTTGAACAGCAAGAAGCGACCGAAGATTTGCCCGCGCCGCTTTTTGCGGCAATGGCACAACTTCACTTCCAATTGGAGGACCTAAACGAAGCCGAAAAATATGGACAGAAAGCCGTTTCTATAGATCCCAATTCGTGGCGCGCCTACTACATCCTCGCAAATGTCTCCGCCGAAATGGAGCAACCCGAAAAACAGATAGAACACTATGAAAACGCTTTGAAAGCACTCGATGCAACCATCCGAAACGCTTCGGAGCGTACGGGCGAGGACACCTCGCTCCTACGGAGTGCCAGAGAACAGATCCAAAATGAACTCGAACAATTAAAAAAATAAGAGGAGAATACAGCATACATCATGTCTCAAGAATCTTCTATAAAACGGACACACTATTGTGGCGACCTGCGTTTAACCGAAGCGGGAAGCACCGCACAACTCAACGGTTGGGTCAAACGCCGTCGCGATCACGGCGGTGTCATCTTCGTCGATTTACGCGATAGAACGGGTATCACACAGGTCGTCTTTGATCCGCAGATTGACGAAAAGGCGCATGCGCTCGCCGATGCCATCAGAAGCGAGTACGTGCTGAACGTCAAAGGCACCGTCCGCGAACGTGAACCGGGTGAATTGCTTTTGCACGCCGACGCTGCTTACCAAACAGACCTCGCCGAAGGCACGTTGTCTCCAGCATTCCGATCCTTGTTCTCAGATACAGACACCAAATACACGCTCTCCGAAGAAATTGAGGTAGCAACCCGAGTCGAAGGTGAGCGGTGGCTGGTCACTGATGTCGAAAACAATCGGACATATCACATTGAGAACGAAGAAGCCGGTCTTATCGTCTATCAAGGCACGGTCAACCCAGAGCTTGATACTGGCGAGATTGAACTCGCTGTGGATACGCTGCAAATCTTGAATTCTGCGCAGACACCGCCGTTCCCCGTTGAAGACGATATTGATGTCGCCGAGGACATCCGAATGCGCTATCGGTTCGTCGATCTCCGTAGACCGGAGATGCAGAAAACATTGGCGATGCGGCACAAAGCAGCGCTCGCAGCACGCAACTACATGAACGAGCACGGGTTCCTTGAAATTGAGACTCCGATCTTGATGAATAGCACACCTGAAGGCGCACGCGATGTGTTGGTACCGAGTCGCCACTATCCGGGTAGGTTCTACGCGCTTCCGCAATCACCGCAGCAATTCAAGCAGATCCTCATGATGAGCGGTGTTGACCGGTATTTCCAGATTGCGCGATGCTTCCGTGATGAGGATACCCGTGCCGATAGGCAGCTCGAGTTCACGCAACTCGACATTGAGATGTCGTTCGCAGGTGTGGATGACGTGCTTGAGGTGACCGAGGGATTGATGAAACGGATATTTGAAGAGGCTGGCGGTATTCCTGTCCAACTCCCGTTCCAGCGGCTCCCCTATCACGAATCGATAGCACGTTTCGGGAACGATAAACCCGATACGCGGTTCGGTATGGAACTCACCGATCTCTCGGATGTTATGGCGGATTGCGACTTTCAGGTATTCACACGCACTTTGGAAAGCGGTGGACAGGTCAAGGCAATCGCGGCACCCGGAGGCGAGGCGTTTTCACGAAAAGACATTGATGACCTGACGGCATTCGTTGCGACCTATCGCGCGAAAGGATTGGCATGGGTTAAAGTCACAGCAGATGGGTTCTCATCCGGTATTGTTAAGTTCTTCACGACGGAGCAACTCGAAACGGCACAGGCGCGAACAGGTGCGAAACCGGGAGACATCATGTTCTTCGTCGCTGATAGACCGAAGGTCGTCGCCGATGCACTCGGTAACCTCCGCTTGCACCTCGGAAAGAGACTCGACCTTATTGATCATAGCCGATACAACTTCCTATGGATTGTTGACTATCCGTTGTTTGAGTGGAACGAGGACGAGAATCGGTACGAACCGTTCCATCACCTGTTCACAGGTGCGACGGCGGAGACGCTACCCCTGTTGGACACGGACCCCGGGAATGTGCAGAGCCAGCACTACGATCTTGTGTGCAACGGTTATGAGATCTGCAGCGGCAGTGTCAGGATCCACAGATCGGATATCCAACAGAAGATTTTCGACATCCTGAACATCACACCGGAAGAGGTCAAAAACCGGTTCGGTTATTTCATAGATGCCTTAGCTTATGGTACGCCACCGCATGCTGGCATCGCACCCGGACTCGACCGGATTGTAATGTTGATGCGGAACGAGGAGAACATCCGTGAGGTTATCGCGTTCCCGAAATCGCAACAGGGACTCTGCCCATTGACACACGCGCCCTCCGTTGTGACGGAGGATCAGTTAGAAGAATTGTCTATCCGTGTTGATGCAGACAACTAAGAATGGTTATCGGTTATCGGTTATCGGTTATCGGTTATAAGTTATAAGTTATAAGTCTGGTTTTTGATCGACCAATATTTTTTTGTCACGCTTGTTGCGCTTATAGGTAATGGCGGTTACAAAGAGATGATAGACCATCAGAACCCTCTTAACTTATAACTTACTATAGTTTGGACAATTTTAATATGGTCATAGGGGTTTCTGATGAGACACCCTCTTTTGTAGCATAGGCTGTTAGCCTGTGTCCCTATAGCAGAGGCAACATTTCCATTGTGTCTCCAATTCCGGACAAACTTGCGTTATTTTCCCCAAGTTCTCGGAGGTGTGAAACTCGTAGAAAAATCCCTTGATAGACATAGTACGCCGCTGCGATGCACAGGCTAACAGCCTATGCTACGGGTTGCACACAATCCGAATTGTCCAAACTTTAGTTATTGTAGAATACAGTGTAATCAATTTGGCTTGGTGCTTAAGCGGCACTTTCAATCTTCCAGCTTCCCAGTCGCCAACTGCCGCCGCGGACCCGGCGGCGAGACCAAGTTCCAATGCGACTTGGACTTGGGTTAACCCAACGCGCTTTCGCATTGTTTTCAACTCCGNCCCGGAATGCGATTTACTTGAGTTCCTCATTGGAAATCTCAATCCCGGTGAGGACCTTGAGCTTGCCGTTATATTCCGACCCGCCCTCAGCAGATTTGAGAGTTTTTATCCTCTCAATAACTGCGGTGCGGTATCCGTCCGATAAACGGATAACCTTGTGAAACTGGTCGTTTTTGAGCCCCAACTTCTCGCGGATTTTGCGCCAACTCAACGGCTTGGAACCCGTTGCGTTTATGCGGAGTTCCGCAACCTTTACCGCTATTTTGTCGCGGGCTTCCTCGGTTGTCTCTGAGGTGTAGCGTTTCGCTATTGAGGACTTAGGTTCCGGCTTTTTGCGAATGCGGGTTGCGGTATGGAGTTTGAGGGCTGCGACAACGTTGGCGGCTGCGGTTTCTGTTGTCTCTTTTTCTTTTAATGCGATCTCTGCATTCAACTCCGATTCACCAGACGCTACATTAGACTTCAAGAGGTATTTTTCCAAATCGGAAATGGCACGATCTCGATTCTCAATATCGACTTCACAAAAGATCCTATCGCTCAAACTGGACGCTTCCCACCGAGATAGATAAAACCGCCAGAGTTTGCCATTTGTAATTATCGCAAGTGGAATATTTCCACTATAGGCATAGAAACAGACTTGTTCTTCGTGTCTTGTGATTGGTTCATTCCATTTTTTACACTCTATAAGCCCCACAGGGTTCTGTCCGCGTTCGATGTGTAAAGCATAATCAGCTCTCCTACTCTCAACCGTGTATTCTGGCAGAACTTCCATAGATGCTAAGTTAGTATCATCCCATCCCAAAGCCCGAAGAATCGGCAAAACAATATACTGTTGCGTCGTGGCTTCATTAGTTCCTGCTAAATACCGTTCGTGTTCAAGAATATGTGCAAGCGTGTTTCTCAAATCAGGCATACAAAATTTCCTTATCATAAAGTCAGCTGCGCCCACGGATAGATATGAGTCCAGTCTTGACTGAAAATCACCCTGATGGACTGCAACCGCTGGTGCGGTCTCCTAACCTCGCCAACTGGAATATATAGATAATCGTAAAATCTACCTTCGTGCCATAATTACAATACTATATCTGTTTGTCAAAGTCAACCGAATTTGGAACTGTATAAAACAGTAGAAAGAAACAGATCCAAAATTTTTTATTTGAATTTTCGAGTGGGATATGGTATATTTTTTCAAAATCCAAACACTCCAAAAATCGCAATTCACGGAGAATGTATTTTCTTGAGCGTCCGAAGTCAATGAAGACCTACGATGAAAATAATCTGCGTGAATCGTCGAATTAAAATAAGACGAAAATTTCAAGGTCCCTGAAGTTTTTGATATTTAGTCGAATAGAATTATGCAGAAAGAAGGAGGAATAATGCAAACGCGCCCTAAAATCGCTGCAATTGCGACGATTTATCATAAATACTCGCACACACAGCACATTGTTGATCGGTTCTTGGAAGGCTACGGGTGGAACAGCCGACACCACTACCCACCGATGGATCTCGTTTCTCTGCACGTCGAACAGGTCAAAGATAACGACCTCAGCCGTGATCGGTTAGAGCGTTTCCCTAAAGTGAAAGGGTACCCCACAATTGCCGAAGCGCTGACCCTCGGCGGCGAGGAATTGGCTGTTGATGGTGTCCTCCTCATCGGTGAACACGGCGAATATCCGTCCAACGAAAAGGGGCAGCGTCTCTATCCACGTTATGAACACTTCAAACAGATGGTTGAGGTGTTTGAACGGAGTGGACGCGGCGTGCCAGCATTCAACGATAAACATCTCTCATGGAACTGGGAGTGGGCGCGCGAGATGTACGACATCTCACAAGACATGGGTTTCGCATTCATGGCAGGCTCCTCGCTACCAGTCACGTGGCGCACGCCTTCAATTGACCTGCCGCTCGGGGTTCCGGTTTCTGAAGGCGTATGTGTCGGCTACGGTGGTGTGGATAGTTACGATTTCCATGCCTTGGAAACCTTACAGTGTATGGTGGAACGGCGCGCAGGTGGCGAAAGCGGTGTGAAATGGCTGCAGGCATACCGAGGCGACGCATTTTGGGAAGCGCATCACTCCAAACTCTGGTCAAGAGAACTCTTTGAATCAGCACTCTGTCGGAGTCATACGCTTATACCGTCGCGTCCGGGGTTTAACAATCCGTTTCCGACCTTGGACGAACTAAAGGACATTGTGAAAGACCCGATCGCGTACCAATATGAACACAATGATGGATTGAAATCTACGATGATCCTGATGAACGGATTGGTGCAGGATTTCAATTTTGCTGCTTACATCGGTTCAGGCGATGAAATTCTTTCCACACAGATGTATCTCCCGATGCCCCCGGCACGGACGACGTTGGCGAATTTCTTCTCGCCGTTGGTCAACAATATCGAGCAGATGTTCCTGACAGGCGAAGCAACCTATCCAGTTGAACGCACACTTTTGACGACTGGACTCGTTGCGGCAGGCGTTGACAGTCTCTTTGCTAATGGTGTGAGGCAAGAAACGCCGCATTTAGATATTGCCTATCAACCCACCGAAACCTCAACCTTTTGGCGTACATAAGGAGCATAATCAGATGGCATTTACGGATTTCAAATCAATTATGCAGGTTCAGGAAGCGTATGAGATAAAATATACCCAAGCCGACTATATTCAGTACGCGGATGTTGAACCCTCACAGGCTTTTTTGGCGGAGTTCATGTTTAGTCAGCGGCACATCAACGTATTTGCATCGGAAGCAGCACGTTGTGAAAATGTGATCTATCCAATTCTCAGAGAGGTCTACAAAAAATATGCCGACGCTTTTACGCTGTGGAGCCACCAATCAATTTCTTGCGATGCACAACTGAGTGGTACGCCTGATTATCTCATCTCGACAAAATCAGTCTTGGGAAAAACAGTGTTGGGGAGCCCGATCATTGTTGTCGTTGAGGCGAAACGAAGCGACTTCATTGAAGGATGGGGACAGTGCCTGGCTGGCTTAGTCGCTGCACAGAAAATTAACGATGACAACACAATACCTGTTTACGGGATTGTTACGGATGGCGCGCTTTGGGAATTCGGAAAATTAGAGGCGAACCTGTTTACGCAGAACGAAACAGTGCTCGCGATAAGCGATTTAAAGAAGGTGTTCGGGGCAATTGGATACTTAATGCATGCAAATTTGCCCCTAACTTCAGAAGCGAATGCCCTAACCGCCTGAATTCTGATCAAAGCATTATTGTTAGCGTTCCGTCAACTACGTTTTGAAGGTAAGAAGCACACGCTCTTCTGCCGTTACATAAGAGAGAAAAAATATGAAGCGAATTGCTGTTATCACAACTATCTATCGTTATCTATCGCATGCGCAACATTTTGCGGATCGTTTTCTTGTCGGCTATCCAAAAGAGGGCAGATGGCATCGTCCAGATATGAAAGTTGTCTCTCTATACGTCGATCAGAAACCAGAGGGTGACCAGAGCACCGATCGCGCCAGAGAATTCGGGTTCTCAGTCTATCCGACCATTGGCGAGGCCCTCCGGTGTGGTGGCGATGAACTCGCTGTGGACGCTGTGTTACTCATCGGCGAACACGGTGAGTATCCTACCAACGAAAAAAGTCAGGTGCTGTATCCCCGGTATGAATTTTTCAAGGAATGCGTCAAGGTATTTGAGGAATATGGGCGCGCCGTGCCTATCTTCAACGATAAACATCTCTCCTATAGTTTCGAGAAAGCGAAGGAGATGGTGGACGATGGACACCGCCTCGGTTTTGGTGTGCTGGCGGGTTCGTCTTTACCTGTCACATGGCGATTGCCGGATGTCGATTTGCCGTTGGAGTGTGAGATAGAAGAGGCACTCATGGTAGGCGTTGGCGGTTCCGATCCGATGGACTATCACGCTATGGAGGCGATGCAGTGCATGACAGAACGCCGAAAAGGTGGCGAAACCGGGGTCGCTGCTGTCCAATTAATAGATGGCGAGGAAGTCTGGAAGGCAGGCGAAGACGGACGCTGGTCTCTGGAGTTGTTAGAAGCGGCACTTTCGAGAAGTGATACGCCGTGCGGGTTAACGGATGAAGATGGTCGAACACAAGATATGATCGGGAACGGTGAAATCTATCGGCTCGTTGAAAACCCGGCTGCCTATTTCATTGAATATAACGACGGGTTGCGAGCAACGCTTTTGATGCTCAACGGTGCAGTCCGAGATTACTGTTTCGCCGCGAAACTGAAGAACGAATCGGTGCCGGTGTCAACGCAGTTCTTCTTAACGCCGACACCGAATGTTACCTATTCCGCATGTCTGATTGCCAAGATTGAGGAACTTTTTGGGACGGGGATCGCGCCGTATCCAGCAGAGCGGACTTTGCTGGTAAGCGGAACATTGGAGAGTTGTTTGACTTCGCGCCTTCAAGGGCATGTGAGATTGGAAACGCCACATCTTGATGTTGAATACCGCGCGCCAACGGAATCACAACATGCGCGGCGTTAAAATGTAAGGGTGGGTACCTGGTGCTGCCCATCCATAGCCTAAACAGCGGATGGCTGTTCTTGTATCACAGGAATCACGTAACTCCGGACGGTTATCCCATCAACAGTTTCTGTTTCTATCCGTGGCTCTGGATCCCTGCGGTGATCGAATACGACATAGTACCCTTCCACTGCGCCCTCCAATTTAAGATAGGCGGCGAGTTGCTGCTTGCCTGCCTGATAGCGGTGGGGCCCTTCCCAAATCTTGGTCTCAACGATGTATTTTTGCTGATTGAAATTGACGAGCAGGTCTATCCTACCACGTCCAGTTGGCACTTCAAGAAACATCGCGCCCCCTATGCTCCGAACAAACTGGTCGAGATAGGTGGAAAGGAGGTATTGCCCAATAAACTCCTGTGGCGTTTCTGGTACTTGAAGAATCTTGTACCCCGCGCGCGCAATAAAATCCTTGAAGTTGTCAAGAAGGCGTGTCATCTCAATCTGTCCATCAGGAGTGAGGTAATCAGAAAGATCAGGACTGATATTTTCAGGAAAGTATTCGCTCTCCAGTCCGTTAATCACCGGTTGCAATGTCTGGATAATACACTGCTGATAAATTGGATTGACAATCTCACACATTCCATCGGTGCCCTCAGCAATGATGCCATAGGTCGTGAGTTCACTAATGCGGTCATCGTATAGGATAAAGGGAACCCCTTTGTCGTAAGAGGCTATCCGCATGAGGAGGGTCTCAAACCGCTGGTCTCTACGGATATTGGTTACCAGATGCGTTAGGTTAGTGTTGCGTTCCCTAAGAAGCCGGGCATGCGCGTGTGAAAAGTGCGTCATTGTAATCGGTTCACTTTTCAGGATGTCCATCTCCTCGGTGAGTATTTGTGCTAATCGATTGACGAGGAATGGTTGGCCCGCTGTCTGTTTATGAATAGCTTCAGTGGTTTCGGGGGGCAGGGCGTGTCCTCCTTCCTCTGTATACTGTTGAAAAAGTCCGCGTACCTGTTCAAGTGTGAAGTTGGGCAATTTGAACTCATCTTGGATATTGAACGGGGAAACAGACCTATCGTAGTCGAGCTGCGCGATGCTCTTGACTCCGACGATGCCGACGCTATGCGGACATTGCATCTCATCAGAGAGATAAATCTGTCGGAGTGAATACAGAAAATCACTCACGACGGTTTGTGGAATACCGTCAAACTCGTCAATGAGGAGGACAACCTTCGTGGAAGCAAGCCTTTGATTGCGAAAATCGTTGTCCAGAAAACTTTTAAGATTTTCAAAGAACGCTTCCATCGAAAAATGATCGGTTAGCGTTGTGTTCTCTAAAAATTGTGTCAACGCTTCAGAAGGCACCTCGCCCCGTTTTTGGAATACGCTCTTAATTTGTCTGTTAATCTGGTAATAGAGCTGTTGATAAAAAGTAACAGGCGCGGCGTTGCGCATCGTTTGGAAATCCAATTGAATCGGAAAATAGGTCGGGGCTTCCGGACCAAGTGCTTCAAGTGCCAATCGGAAGAAGGTGGTCTTCCCGGTCTGGCGCGGTGCGAAGAGGACGATGTACTTGCCATTTTTGACGCGGTTGATGAAATCCGCGATCTCCTCAGTGCGGGGGACAATATAGTGCTGCTCTGGTCGCACGCGACCTGTAGTGCCAAAACTTCTCATTGTTCTCTCCTTGGCATTTATTCTATCATATCTCTGCGTGAAAGTCCACACCCATAGATGGGTATTATACCACAATCTCGGTTTAGACAGCGGCCCAAATTTCCGATGGCAGTACAAAACATTGCAGGAAACTTGACTTTTCTCAAGAAATGTGGTATCCTGCCGCCGACCAATAACTCCAAAAAGGATTAAAAAAATGAAATTCAGACGTGAAGAAATTTTAGCGCAATTGCGCAACAATATTGACGTAGGTAAACCCATCATCGGCGCAGGTGCTGGCACGGGTATCTCTGCCAAATGTGAGGCAGCTGGCGGCATTGATTTGATTATTATCTACAACTCCGGTAGGTTCAGAATGGCGGGAAGAGGTTCTCTCGCCGGTATGATGCCTTACGGCGACGCGAACCAGATTGTCGTTGAGATGGCAAGCGAAGTGCTACCCGTCGTCCCGGATACCCCCGTTCTTGCAGGGGTCTGCGGCACGGATCCATTTCGTTTGATGGATGTCTTCTTGAAACAGATAGATGAAATCGGGTTTTCGGGTGTCCAGAACTTCCCGACGGTGGGTCTGATTGACGGCACTTTTCGACAACTTCTTGAAGAGACCGATATGGGATACGGGCCTGAGGTGGAGATGATCCGGACAGCGAGTCAGATGGGGATGCTCACGACACCGTATGCGTTCAATGAAGCTGAGGCAGAACAGATGGCGGATGCCGGTGCGGATATCCTCGTCGCGCACATGGGATTGACGACGAAGGGTTCTATCGGTGCAAAAACTGCCTTCACGCTTGAGGATGCTGCCAAACGCGTCCAAGCCATCCACGATGCAGCGAAAGGCATCAATTCGGAGATTCTCGTTATCTGTCACGGCGGTCCCATCGCTGAACCTGAGGATGCGACCTACGTTCTGGAGAATACGGAAGGGGTCGTCGGCTTCTACGGTGCGTCGAGTGCAGAACGCCTACCAACAGAACGCGCGATTACAGCACAGATTGAGGCGTTCAAGAAGATTAGGCTATAAGAAGCCAACCTATCAGTAATCTGTCAGGGCAGGCGATGGACAGTTCTTAATGAGTCCGTCCTCCTATTCACTATCGAGATAGTTTTCGTTGATATAACGCGTAATTATCTCAATCTCTTCTTCTTCGAGATAGAGTCCTGTTTCTATCATCCGGGCAATGACTTCGGTTGTCTCCTCTTTAGAGCGAGGCGGATAGTCTTCAACGTCCGTGAAGGGATGACATTGCGAGCATCTGTCTTCAAAGAGTGCTTGCGCCTCTGCTGCATCGTAAGCGATGCCTGCTGTATCCGTTGCAACTTCTGCTTCCATAGCAACAGTTGCAGTTTGAACAGCCTCTTTTGCCACATCTGCGCGCATCTGTTCTTGCCGCTGCTGGCGCACCGAGACCTGAATGTCCGGTGTAATCGCGATGAGATACGCCGAGACTGTCCACTCCTCTTCCTGATGAATCGGTTCACCGATCATCGGTTTTATTGCCATTCGATTGACGAGACGTACCCAGTCAGTCGGGGTGCGTGGCTTCGCGAGAATGGTCCGTAAGTCGTGGCAGACGACGCATTTGCGCTGTAAGACCTGCTGCCCTTCTCGCAGTTTCCGTTTTGATGCGAGTTGGTCAAGGGGTGCTTCGGCTGGCAATCCGGCGTTTTCAAGCAAATTGCGAGTCCGTGTGATCCCTTCGTCGCTGAACGCGCCTGTCTGCGTCCGCAACGCCGCTTCACGAAACGTGAACGGCACCGACAACCCAATCAACAGGTAGGTGCAAACAAGCAGACACGTCCCGATATACGGCATCGATTCCTCAAAATGCCGGAAAAATCGGAGGATGGCAATCTTAATGAGGATCAACACACCGATGGTAATTCCGAGCATCAAGTGCGCCACAGTACGCGGTGGGAGTTCGACTTGGTAATTCCACAAGCGCGGCACCATGTGCCACATCATGAAAACATAGAGGATCGCATACGCGTAACCGATGAGCCGGTGAAGCAGCATCAAAGACGGTGGTGCTTCACTTTTATGCGTCTCTTTATCAAATGGGTAACCCCACAACTTGAACATCAAGAAGACAGAGGCATTCGCGAGTCCTAAAAAAATAAGACCGAGAATTGCACTCATTGAAGTGGACATATCGGTTATTCCTCCCTATGTCTCTACTATAGTTTGGACAGTTTTCTCAGTTTAGGAGTTCCTAACGGTGGACAGTTCCCTCCCGTTAGGACTTCCGAACAGGTGTTAGAATCGCTTTCTAACGATGCTTTTGCGTCTAAGTTGTGTTAGAAATCACTACCTATTAGGTGCTATTTTTTCAAAGTTCGTCAAAATCTGCGGTTCTGAAGTGTTCATGTAGAATCTTCAACGTTTTTTAGTTTTTTCTCTGAGTTTTCTCCCGGGGCATAACTCCCTAAAAAATAGTTCTGTTGTAGACATCGCTGCAGGTAAGCGACCATCAAGCCGCGTGTGAGATATTTCGGTTGATACCAATGCATATTTAGCGCAAGTAGCACGGTTTCTAGGTCAGGTCCAGCATCGTCTGTCTGCGTTTCCGGGTCTCTTTGACTTCTGAAAGCGAGTTGTGTAAGACTTGCTGCGAGAAAACTCAGTTGAACGAACCGATCTAAACTCTTAGGGTTTCGGAGTTGATAAGAGTCAAATCCGAAGTTTTCTTTGACGTCTCGAAAGGCGGTTTCAATCTGCCATCGATTTCTGTAGTGTCGGATGACCGCCTCTACGGGGAGTTGTAAATCAGAGGTAAATACACAAAAATACTGATACGGTTTAGACGGATCCCTGGGACGTTTACGGATGACGACGATCCTGACATCAACAGGACACATTCTTGTCCGAACAACTTTGTCTGTGACCGAAAACGTCTCATTGCCAACGACAAGGTCTCTATACTTCAGATGAGGCAGAGACACACGACTGCCATACCGACGCGGTCTGCCTTTCTTTGGAAACTTCGGGCGTTTCGGGAGATAAAAGAACGCCGCATTTGACCTCGCACGACACAGCAAATGATGACCTTCTGAGAGAATCTCGGTAAACACTTTGCGTCTATTGAAACCTCTATCGAAAATGATAAGTCCCGGTGGCATGAGCCCACATAAATGTTTCAGCACGGCGAAACTGTTCGCGGCTTCGCTTTTCGGATCCATCATCCGGACCGCTAACGGAAACAGACGCACACCTTCGCGGGTTTCTGCTAACCACCCGATCGCACCGAACTCATGTCCGTGATGAAACTTCGATTGATTCTTGTTGCGTTTCTGATACCGCGTATTTCTGAAGAAATGGGTCCCAACTTGTTTTTTGCCATCTGTGGTCGCATGGCTTTCATCATAGACGTAGACACCTGTGCCGTAAACCGTTTGCACTTGACGCCTCAGAGAGGATGCCACTTCATCAACACACCAGACACCCCGAGACAAAAACTTCGGGAGACACCAATATGTCTGCGATTGTTCCGTTGAGAGATAGATTTGGGTCATCGTGCCACGATGGGGCGTATTTATCAAACCTTTCACGAAAGTTTCAAAGTGGTTGAAGTTATTATGCTTGAACAACGGTCTAAATTCTGATAACATGTCTTCTAAGTGGGAAAGAGGGTCCATTAGAAATCTCCTTTCAAGATGTTTTGGTTTATATCTGAAAGGATACCCTCTTTTCTGCTTATTGTCATCTTAATTCATAAAATTGTCCAAACTATAGTATCCAAAGAAGAAACTATTAAAATCTTTCAGGAAGAACTTAAGGCACGTCGTGATTATGACTGTGATGTTTAAACTTCTCTAACGAATTCCCAAAGTGTTGGTCGTATTGTAGCATGTCTCTACGAGATGCAGAAACATAATAGAAGAAAAGCCACCGATTATTAGTCAATGGCTTTTTTGGTATCCAATTCCTTTGGCAGATTTATTTTCTGTAGTTAAAGGCAATCATTAGGATATAATAAATCCTACTATGCTATTTAGGAAATTTCTTATCCTCCCAAAAAGCCCGGATTTATCTTTCTCCATAAGGTGTCCATACTTTTTTTTCATAAGTGTATGAACTTCTTTTGAAACACCTTCTTCTTTTAAATAATCATAGAAGTCAGTGCCTTTATGCGGATTCTTACTCATAGTTGTTGTCCTCCCTACTTAGATATTCTTGCTTTCTTTTTTTCACTAATCTCAATTCCTTTTTAGGGATTTTCTGATCCTTCTTAATAAAACTGTGAAGAAAGACGATGTTTGATTTATGTTCGAGGAACAGAATTCTAACTTGGGTCTTATTGGCAAATCTAATCCGAATTTCCCATATATCTTCATATCCTGAGATTTTACAAATCATCTTTGCCTTTGGAACATTCGGAAAATGTTTGACAACAAACAACATATCCGTATTTATTTCCTCTCTTTGTTGTTTTTTAAAATTATTCTTTATCCAATTTCTTACTGGCTCTTTCCCGTTCTGTGTTTTGAAAAAGACTGACTCGTAATTAATTTTGTCTCCCATAATAAGCAATCTTACCTAAGTAAAGCACTTCCTTTTACATGATAATTCTCCTATTTACTCCTATCTCTGGTGTAATTCTATCTTTTTGTAAGTATTTTGTCAAGCACTTTTTAATTTTGACGTGATAAACTGAAGTGCATACGCTTATTTAGACCACAATTTCGCAAAGTTAAGATAAGGTTTTTCGTTGAAATTCGAGAGGTGTCAAATACCCTAACACCGAAATGTGTACTGCCACCGGAAATTCGGGCCACTTTCTAAACCAAGATTGTGCTACAATACAATCACACTGAAAGGAGCATTCCGATGGCGAAACGAAAACGAAGAACCTTCACTCCCGAGTTTAAAGGGAAAGTTGTCCTTGAGGCCCTCCGCGGTGAAACTTCGCAAGCAGAACTGTGTCGGCGATACAACCTCAGCGAAGACCAAGTCTCGAGGTGGAAGCAGCAAGTCATTGAAAATGTAGGCACTCTGTTTACCTCCACGGATACACACGCCAACGCGGCGGCGGAGCGAATCGCACACCTCGAGCAGCTCGTCGGAAGGTTGACTGTGGCACTTGACATCCAAAAAAAAGCAGAGACGTGGTTGAACCAAACCTGATGCAGCAGCGAGAAATAGTTCAGGCTTTGCGGACGGAGTATTCCGTGCGACAGATCTGTGAGGTGCTGGGTTTCACCCGAAGCAATCTCTACTATCAACCGAAACAGGACCCCCTGTGAAACCGTCCTGCGGGATGAAATAGAGACGTTGGCACTGCGGTATCCGACATACGGATATAGGCGTATCAGAAAGTTGCTTCTGCGTATGGGCTACACCGTTGGGTATAAACGGGTGGTCTCCCGCTTGATGAAAACTTTGAACGTGTCGGTATCCGTGAAACGTGTCTGTCAAACGACGACCTCCGTTGAGGGAACGCGTCCGTGGGTGAATCGCCTCAAAGACCTTCAGGTCTGTCGATGCGATCAGGTCTGGGTCGCCGATATTACCTACGTCCACCTGAAAAGACGCTTCATCTATGTCGCTCTGCTCATGGATGTCTTCACGCGTATGATCAGAGGATGGCATCTGAGTCAGGACTTGACAGAATCTCTGACCTTGAAACCCTTAGAGACGGCACTCTGTCAAAGCATCCCGGAGATCCATCATTCCGATCAAGGTGTGCAATATCTTTCAAAGGCTTACCTCTCAACCCTCAGGCGTCATGGGATTGAGATTTCGGTTGCCCGGAGAGGCTGTCCTTGGGAGAACGGGTATGCTGAAAGACTCATCCGAACGCTCAAGGAGGAAGAAGTTCATCTCAACGACTACGAGGACATCCATGAAGCGAGAGAACGTATCGGTCATTTTATTACACAGGTGTATAATCAGAAACGCCCACATTCAGCGTTAGGGTATCTGATGCCTCTCGATTTCCAAAGACAAAACTTGTCTTAAATTTGCTAAATTGTAAGGTAGTCGTAGAGGGTCGCCCCTCTACAACCCCTTCCAAACTATGCGTGCCACTTTCACCGCACATAGCTTTCCAGTTGAGTGTGGCGATAGACGCTTTAGGAGAATATCCACATTGACTTGAGTCCTTCTTCATAACTTAGAAAAGTTCTATAGACGGCGTGTTTTCACAAGATTTCAAGCTAAAGATAAAATGTTTTCAGGAGTCTTTGAATGCACTCAACCTGAT
>ASZN01000082.1 GCA_000406005.1 Candidatus Poribacteria bacterium WGA-3G | reverse complement strand
GAAGATGTCCCACTTGGTGATGGTACCGTCGTTGTAGCGGGTTCGGTATTCTGTCAATGCCCAATCGGTGATGTTCTCTCGTCGGTTCGTGCCGTCTTCGTCGTAGGTGTAGAAGGGGAAGCATTGGGAATCGCCAGTAAGATGTACATCTGGTAACTGCCGCGTCATCAGGCAATGAAAGGATTTTTTACTTCCAAGAGTTGTGAGGCAAATTACCCGATTTTCCGTTTCTGTCTCTGGTGTAGGGAAGATAGATGGAAATACGTATACAACATCGTTTATTATTCGGTCAAAGTAAAGATTTGATTTGGTAAACGGACGGTAAAGTGATGTTCTCACCTTATGTTCAGCATATTCAACAATTGTGCCTCGTTTCAATTTTGACTTTAAATCTCGGCTCCAACTGATTTTCGTTTCATCATAAGTTACAAAATCGTCAACTTTAGTTTCCTTCTGATTTTCCTGCCGTTTCCACCTATCCACCTCTGTGTTGTACGTATCACTCATTCGTAGAATATTCTCGGTAAGGACATCTCGGTTGAAGTTGTAAGTCCATGCATCACGGTTAGTTTTAACACCGGCACTGTAAGTTTTGAAAATCACATCTGTTGCAGTGCCCTTTTTCACTTTTGCCGCTTTTGTGCCCATCGGGATAAACGTCTCAAATTCAGCATGGAGACCTTCCGTGAGCCAAGTATGCTTTGCATCAATGTCCACCTTTTTCATCGGGACGTTTGTGTAGTCTCCAAAATTGGTCAAAAGCTTTTGCTTCTCGCCCGCTTTGAGATAATCATCAACAGTATAGAGCCAAACCTCTGCTGTCTCCGATGTCGTTTCTGCTTTTTTGAGAAAGAAACTGATTCCGACACCGACCCGAATCTGGTCATCAAAAACGTTGCCACCCTCTTTTCGTCGGCGTTCACCGGAGGTACGTGCATTGCCTTTGAGATCAATGTGATAAATCTTGCTGAAATCCTGTGCGAGATGTTTCCGCATCCCGTCAAACGCGATGCCGTCGAGAAATCCGTTGTTCGTCACGAACGCAACAACCCCTTCCTCGCCAATCCGTTTTGATGCCCACAAAATCGCTTTTATGTATGGATCTGAAAGTGCGTTTTTATTTGTCGCTTTTGAGTCTTGCGAATACGTCTCCTTTAGCAGCGCGTCCATCGTCTCATATTTCCGATTTTTATTGTTGTCATTCTCGTTAATCTGTCCCATATTATAAGGCGGGTTACCGATGACGACGAACATATCCGCTGCCTTCTGTCTCGCCACGCGTTCTGTGTTTTCACGCGTGAAGAGTTCACCTTGCTCCTTCTCAAGCAGCTCAAACGTATCCGCCAGNGCGATGCCTTCAAANGGNAGATACGTCCCCGTCCGTTGGAANAANTCCTGCTCNATGTTCAGACTGGCGATGTAGTACGGCAACAACATCACCTCGTTGCANTGNANNTCGTGNCGGTATTTNNNTTCNAATGCGGTGCCTCGGATGTCCTGCAGGAGCCGGACGATGAAGTTGCCTGTCCCGACAAACGGATCGATGATATGCACNCCNGTATCCGATAACGACCGACCGAACTCGGTTTTGAGNATCTGCTCNACNCTCCGCACCATGAAATCGACGATCGGTTGTGGGGTATAGACGATGCCGTGTGTGTCNGCGACATCCTCGGAGAACCCTTGAAAGAACTTCTCGTAGAATGTGTTGAGGAAGTGCTGTTTCTGGGTGAAATCTCTGCAGAGCGTCGCTGCTTGTTCGATCGCGACATAGAACCGATCCAAGGGCGCGAGAAACGCGTCNCGNCTCACGGCGTGCCGCATCANNGCNTCGCTGACGTTTTCAATCTCACGTGCGATGATGTTCCTGCGTGTGAAGTCCGACCGCTCAAAAACCGTGCGGAAAATCCGTTCCGTGAGGATGTGTTGGATGAGCATCTCCTCGACAGCATCCTGTGAGAGTTCAGGGTTGATNGCNGTACGGCAGGTGTCATAGAAATCGGAGAACGCCTCTTTGAAAGACGGATCCGATTCNTGNCGTTGGTCAATCAACTCTTTCAACCTGTTCGCGAGGTCTGGGACATGCTCCCTGAAGTCCGAGACGGCGGTCTGCCAGTTATCCAGTGCCGGTGGCGTGTATGTGAACAGGTACTGGAGTGCCGCGATGAGCCGCGCCGGTTCGGTGATGTCCAGGTCCAAGGCNACCTGTCCGTTCTGATATAAGATAACGCGTTCTGGTGTCTGGAAGAAGGTATTATCGAGCGGGTAGCCAGCCGCCTGTTTTTCTGCGACGGCTTTCNGGAGATCGTCGTCTATATCTTTCGCCTCCCAATAAGCGAACGGGAGACCGTATTCGTCGAGGATCGCACCGTCAATAACGATACGATTTCCGTTTAGCGCGCGCATGGCGTATTGCGGGATGAGCGTGGCGTTCACCTGTTTTGCGCAGCCATCCAGCAAAAAAGCGAAGGGGTTGCTGACCGCGCCTTCGTGTGTGATGGCGTGTCGGTCGTATTGCTGGAGCGTGGCGTAATAGTCGCGGACTGCTTTGTGACTGGGTTTGAGATTGAGTTGCGGCATGAAGATATGATAACAGTTTTGCCGATACGGATCAAGCGGAAAAAACAGATCCCTACTTGCCAGTAAAAACGAATTGTGATAGAATAGCCGCACGTCAACTGATTCAGAGAGGAGACACAAAATGGCAATAGGATTGGGCGTTATTGGGATGAATCCCACCAATATGGGTTCAACTGCGACCCTGTTAAAAGATGTGCCGGACCTGAAATATGAACTCCGCGGTATCTGTGCGAAACGGGCAGATGTGCTTGAGAACTATGCCAACCAAATTGGCGTGGATTTTTGGACGACAGACTATCAGGAATTAGTGCAGCGTGACGATATTTCTGTTGTCGCGATCTATTCCCCGGACCACTTGCATGCCGAACATTGCGTCGCTGCGATTGAAGCCGGTAAACATGTCATTTGTACAAAACCGATGGTGACCACATTAGCCGATGCCCAGCAGTTGGTGGATCTGGTGCGCGAGCATAAAGTCAAATTCCTTGTAGGACAGTCGATGCGGTTTGATCTCCAGTTTTTAACGATGAAACGGTTCCTCGACGACAGTGATTTAGGCGACATTATGCTGGCGGATGCCTATTATGTCCACGACATGCGCGAGGTCTACGATTTCACGCCGTGGCGGCTCCATGAACCGCAAGATTTGATGTTCGGCGGTATTGTGCATCCTGTTGACCTATTGCGCTGTCTCCTCGGTGATGTAGATGAGGTGCACGCTTATGGGACGAAAGGCTTACTCACACCGGAATATCCTATAAAGAATAATTTCTTTCTTAACCTGAAGTTTAAGAGCGGGCAAATTGCGAGAGCAATGGGGCTTTACGATGTCGTCCATCCGCCGATGCCGATGCAGCAGATCTCCATTTTCGGAAGTAAAGGGACGGTAATTGGGGACTTTACAGACAACAAAGAGGGACACGTCAAGTTGATGCTCGATAAAATGGCCACCAGAGAACCCTTTGAAGTGATCTGTCCGCCTGAAATAGATACAAGCGTTTACGGACACGGACAGACGGTTATCCGATATATGCGGCATTTTCAGGAGTGTCTTGAGGAAGACTCAGAACCGTCTCCGAATGTCGTTGACGGTGCGAAGTCTATCGCTGTCGGTGTAGCGGCGTGGGAATCTATTGAGACGGGTCAACCCGTAAAAGTGTTCAACGCGTTTTAAATTATTTTTTCCTTGATAATTATTTTTTTTATGTATATAATTTAGTTATGCCTAAATTTATTTTTCAATTTTTCTAATAATTTTGGTAGACACTATCTAAAACTGTGTGGGTTTTAGACCTATGCATAAACCGCACTGTGATGATGATAGGACTTACGTGATAGAGCGGGGTTGCAAACCCTGAAGAAACGCCCAAGCAAAACCCTGCAATGGGGTCGTGTAAGTCTTAGGTTACTATATGCGTTGCATATTTCACCTGCGGATTGGAAAGATTAATGCTTACACATGCAGCAGAGGATTATCTCAAGTCGATTTACAAGTTGCAAGAGAAAGTCGGCAAGGTTTCGACGGGCATTTTAGCGGAATATCTTGACGTGAAACCTGCATCCGCCACTGGGATGATCAAGAAACTGAAGGCGATGAAACTCGTACGCTATGAACGCTATCGTGGTGTGACCTTAACGGCTGCTGGGAAAGCCGTCGCCCTCGAAATTATACGGCACCATCGCTTATTAGAACTTTACCTTGTCAAAGCCCTTGGCGTGCCGTGGGACGGTGTCCACGAAGAAGCCGAGAAATTGGAACACGTCATATCGGAAGATGTAGAGGCACGGATGGACGAGTTTCTCGGTTACCCGACTGCCGACCCGCACGGGGCACCCATACCGGATAAGAACGGTGTGCTGATACAAACAGACTCCGTTCCGATGACAGACCTGAAGGACGGTCAATCTTGTGTCGTTGCTGAAGTGAGTGACAGCGATTCGGCGCTGCTTCGACATATCGGGAGTTTTAATCTTTACCCGGGTACGGCGTTCCGAGTGGTAGAAGTCGCACCCTTTGAAGGCCCTTTTACCATTGACATTGCAGGACAGGAAGTGGTCATTGGGCGCGAAGTCGCGAAACACATTTTCGTTGAGCAGGTTCAAGACCCAGATAATGTATAGACGCGCCTTGAAAGCGCGCTATCCACACTGAAAGGAAACGATCATGGAACAACAAGAACGGACTCGACCGGATGACAAAACGATTAAGGTATGGAAAAACCATTTACAAGATGAAATTGATGCAAGTTTCCTTTATGGTGCTTTTGCCGAACTTGAGTCGGACCCAGCGCGCAAAAAAATATTAAGTGAGCTTGCCGAGGTAGAAGATCGACATGTTACGCGATGGCAGGAGATGCTTGAATCCTATAGCGTCCGGTTTAAGAAGCGTCAGCCGACGATGAAGGCACGGTTGATGGCGTGGCTCGCGCCTAAGTTTGGCGGTTCGTTCTTCCTTTCGCAGATGCTCAGTGAGGAGGCGAGCGAGGTCAAAGACTATCTAACACTCCACAAGAACAGCACGCAACAGGATGTCAAAGAGACCGCACTCGACTTAGCCAAAGAATCGGCAGGGCATACTGAGAGTTTGCAGGAACTGACGGGTACGATCGGTGAACCGTGGCACAAAACCGAATCTGGCGGTATGATAGGCAACATCGTTTATGGGTTTAACGACGGTCTAACGGCGAATTTCGGATTGGTCGCCGGGGTCATCGCTGCGACATCGGATGTCTCGACAATCCTGGTGACAGGGATCGTCGGAACGGTTGCGGACTCGCTCTCTATGGGGGCTTCAGGGTACCTCGCGGCGAAAAGCGAACAAGAGGTCTATGAACACGAAATCGAGGTCGAAAAAGAGGAAATTCTGCTCATGCCGGACGTAGAAGAAGATGAACTCGCACTCATCTACGAGGTCCGCGGTGTACCAAAGGAACAGGCACGAGAACTCGCACAGGAAGTCATGGAGGACCCAGAGAGAGCACTGGCAGAAAAAATCCAAATGGAACTTAAAATCGGGGAAGTCTATGCGACCCCTCTCAAAGAAGGATGGATTACAGGATTCGCGACGGCTATCGGTGCTTTTATCCCTGTCGCGCCGTTCCTCTTTACGGAAGGGATGCTCGCTATCTGGATTTCTTTCACACTCGCTATGCTCTCGCACTTCGCTGTCGGTGCCACACGGAGCTTCTTCACCGGACGCAGTCTCTTTAGAAGCGGTTTCGATATGTTCGTTGTCGGGCTCGGTGTCGCGGGGGTCGGATACCTCGTCGGTGAACTCTTAGAACGTTTTTTCTTTTAAAATCTGGGGAATTAAAGAATTATGCAGAAAATATACATTTCACTGTGTCTAATAGCGATATTCGCAGCCTCTGGATGTGATCCGAAGGGGCAGCCGGATGCTTCTACAGGCGATACGCTGCGCGTTGTTACCACCATCGGTATGATCACGGATATTGTCAAAAACGTCGGCGGTAAACGTGTTGAAGTAACGGGGATGATGGGACCTGGTGTGGACCCGCACCTCTACAAACCGACACCGAAAGATGTTCAAAGGCTCGGTTCGGCACACATCATCTTCTATAACGGGTTGCACCTCGAATCGAAAATGAGTGACATCCTTGCGAAGATGTCGGGTGATACTCTGGCGGTCGCTGTAACAGATGATGTCGATCGGAGTCTATTGCTAACACCAGCAGAATACGAAGGACTCTACGACCCGCACTTATGGTTTGATGTGAAGCTTTGGATGGAAGCTGTGGGAAAGGTTCGCGATGCGTTGAGTGAATTCGATGCCGATAACACTGTTTTGTACGGGAGCAACGCCGAACGCTACCTCGCGAAACTCACCGAACTCGACGCATACGTGAAGTCGCAAGTGGCGCGCGTGCCGTCTCAGCAACGCGTCCTTGTGACAGCACACGACGCTTTTAACTACTTCGGAAAAGCGTACGGGTTCGAGGTACGCGGTTTGCAAGGGATTAGCACCGCAACGGAGGCAGGTATCGCTGATGTACAGGAATTGGCAACGTTTATTGCGGAGCGGCGTATTCCGGCTATCTTTGTGGAGTCTTCTGTCTCTTCACGGAGCCTTGAAGCCGTGAAAGCCGCTGTGAAATCGAAAGGTTTTGATGTCGAGATTGGCGGCGAACTCTTCTCAGACGCTATGGGAACCGATGGGACACCTGAAGGTACCTACATCGGGATGGTGCGACATAATATTGATACGATTGTGCAGGCTTTGATTGGGAAATAGAGGAGTATTCGGGATGCAAGGGGCTGAGCAAAAAGCGATTCAGGTAACCGATTTAACCGTCGCTTACCAAGACAAGCCGGTTCTGTGGGATATCGATTTGGATGTCCCGCCGGGGGTGCTTTTGTCGATCGTCGGTCCCAACGGTGCCGGTAAAACGACACTGATCAAAGCGATCTTAGGGTTGGTACGTCCGGCTGCTGGGAACGTCTTGATTTACGACAAGCCTTATGAAGCACAACGCGGGATTGTCGGTTATGTGCCGCAACGCGGAAGCGTCGATTGGGATTTCCCGACAAACGTCTTGGATGTCGTTATGATGGGACGCTACGGTGCGCTCGGCTGGATACGACGACCGAGGAAAAAAGAACGTGAACTCGCAATGCAGGCGTTAGAGAAGGTCGGTATGGAGGCGTATACCACTCGGCAGATTAGTCAACTCTCGGGTGGGCAACAGCAACGCGTTTTTCTTGCACGCGCACTCGTTCAGGATGCGACAGTCTATCTAATGGATGAACCTTTTCAAGGCGTAGACGCGACCACGGAACGTGCAATTGTAACACTGCTTCAGGAACTCCGAGCCGACGGGAAGACTGTCGTCGTCGTACACCACGATCTGCAGACAGTGACCGACTATTTCGATTGGGTGATGCTATTGAACATTCGTCGTATCGCCAGTGGCCCTGTTGACGAAATTTTTACATCCGACAACTTACGTGAGACTTACGGTGGGCGCGTCGCATTCATGAAATAGTTATCAGTTATCAATTTATGGAAAATTTAAGTATTCTAACCCATCTTGATTACACACTCATGATTGTTGCCATCGGTGCAGCTCTGCTCGGTGCTGTGAGTGGCGCGCTCGGTAGTTATGCTGTTTTGCGGCGTCAAAGCCTCCTCGGTGATGCTATCTCACATGCGGCGTTACCCGGCATCGCAATCGCTTTTCTGTTGACGGGGAGCAAGACACCACTTATTCTGGTACTCGGTGCAGCGATTGCAGGATGGTTAGGCACACTCCTCATCTTGAGCATTGTTCGGCTCACGCGTATCAAATACGACAGCGCACTCGGCATTGTGCTATCGACCTTTTTCGGGTTCGGGTTAGTACTGCATACGCTAATTCAGCGCACGGGGAACGCGAATCAGGCGGGATTAGATACGTTTCTTTTTGGGCAAGCTGCGACGATGCTGGCGCGGGATGTCCTAACCATCGGTATACTCGGCGGGATTGCCCTCACTGTTATGTTGGTCTTTTGGAAAGAGTTGAAATTGCTCGTGTTTGATGAAGGTTTCGCTGCCTCTATCGGGTTTCCGATCCGAACACTCGATATTTTATTAACGAGTCTCCTTGTCGTAGCGATTGTACTCGGTTTACAGGCAGTCGGTGCGGTGTTGATGAGCGCGATGCTTGTGGCACCAGCAGTCGCAGCGCGACAGTGGACGGATCGACTCCGGCTGATGGTGTTCCTTGCCGCATGTTTTGGCGCGCTTGCCGGTGTGAGTGGCACAATTATCAGTAGCACCGCATCACGCATCCCGACAGGACCGACGATTGTGTTATGTGCAACGGTTGTAGTGGGACTCTCCATCGCTTTCGCGCCAAATCGTGGACTCGTCTGGGATCGGATCCGACAGCAACGCAACAGACGGAATCTGAAGATGGAAACGAGCCGTTATTAAGACGATTGGATCGTGGAAGTGGATACAGCGTATGTTACAAGGTCATCTTGATATTCTATTGATCGCGATTGTCACAGCAGTTGCGTGCGCTTTGCCGGGTGTGTTTTTGGTGCTACGACGGATGACGTTAATGAGCGATGCGATTAGCCATGCGATTCTTCCGGGCATCGTGGTTGCTTTTTTTCTTACAGAGAGTCTATCATCCCCGCTTCTGATTCTTGCTGCTGCCGGAACAGGGGTACTCACGGTGCTTTTCGTTGAATTGTTACAACGAACAAAGCTCGTGAAAGAGGATGCCGCTATCGGATTGACATTCCCTGCGCTTTTCAGTATCGGTGTGATTTTGATCTCTCGGTTCGCGGGGAATGTGCATCTCGATATGGATGCCGTGCTGCTCGGCGAACTCGCGTACGCCCCACTTAACAGACTAAAGATTTTCGGATCCGACCTGGGGCCCGTCTCTTTATACGTGATGGGAACAATTTTTGTACTGAATCTCGTCTTTATCCTCCTGTTTTACAAAGAATTAAAGTTAGTAACGTTTGACGCGAGTTTAGCCGCTGCATTAGGATTTGTCCCGACTGTTATTCATTACGGTCTGATGACTTTAGTATCCGTAACAACAGTCGGCGCGTTTGATGCTGTCGGTTCGATTTTAGTGGTTGCACTCATCGCCGGACCGCCTGCGACTGCCTACCTGATGACGGATAGGCTCTCACGGATGCTCATCTTCAGTGCGATTATCGGAAGTGTGAACGCTGTGACCGGCTACTGGGTCGCGTTTCTCTTTGATGTCTCCATTGCGGGTTCAATCGCAACGATGACGCTAATCATTTTCGTTCTCATTTTTTTCGTTGTTCCGAACCGTGGGCTTATCGCGATTGCACGGAGACACGCACGCCAAAAATGGGAGTTTGCACAGACGATGCTGGTGATCCATCTCTTGAATCATGAAGGACTCCCTGAAGCCGAAACGGAATCAGCGATCGCAGACCTTCACGAGCATCTCAGTTGGGATCCCGGTTTTACAACTCAAGTGGTAAAATATGCCTTGAACAACCGATGTGTCTCGCGAGAAGAGACGCAACTGATCTTAACGGAACAGGGACGTACTATCGCACAACAGGCACTCGTGGAATAATTAATTTAATTCGCCAATCAATCGCTGGCAATAACCTCAAAGGGCAATTTGCGTGTTTCCCATAAATGATTTTCAGTTACACTCAATAACTCAAGTTGATCCCTACTTGCTCCTGATTTTGATAGCCCTGGTTGAACTATAAATATTTTTAATTTAACATTTGAAATAGCCAGACTCCTATTTTGGATCTCTTCAAGTTTATTTCGATCTCCTTTCTCAAAACGGTTTACTTTCAACCCATTTTTTGTTTTAAACTCACGCCTAAATAAATGATCAAATAATTTTGTTGGATTTTCCATCCAATGGATGCTTTTTTGTGCTTGGCCGCAAACGGTGTACAAATCAGCTATTCTTGCGCCAGGATTCACCTTTCCAGAAAATTTGCAATGATAAAATTCAATCATAATTAGATTTTTGCGAGCGTAGACGCACACTACATCGGCTGCCTCACCTGGCCCATCGTCATCAAAGATAATATCATAGTTGCCCTTTTCCAATTCTCTAATAACTTGGTATTGAATTGAGTCTGCCTCTTTCGTTATTCCTTGAGATTCTTTCTTGATATCTACTCCTTTTCCTTTCCAATCCCAAGTCTTTATCTGTTCTCTATCGTAAGGTTCAAATTGTTTGCCCAATTCAGTATAAAGATTCCCTTCTAATGAAGAACCATCAGCAAACCATATTATTGGTGGATGCTGATAGAAAAAATTGTTAATTGAATCAGATTTGTTGCGTTGCTTAACTAAAACGTCTTTGTCTCCAATAACGGAGAAATTGTAATCTTTATCGGAAAACGAGAGTTGAAAATCTATTTGAGTCTGATCAGAACAAATTTTGAATTTCAAATCATCCTTTTTCGTAGGGTTTACGAGGGTAATGTCACTTTGGAAAAGAGGCAAATCTTGCTGATCAACAGAAAAAGTGAAAATATTTTCAGGTTCATTGTAAATCACTTCTGGCCACTCAATACATATTGGCATCTTTTCAGGTCGTTGTGAGATAGTTTTTGGAATTAAAGTGCCTTTCAGAATTTCGTCTGGATTTATTGCTTCATTTAAAATTTTTCTTCCAACGCCGCTACACCATTCTTTAAGATCATTGAGATCTGTTTTACATCGAGACCATATTCTACCTTTATATGAACATCCAATGGTGGTTCTATTTCCATCTTCATCATATCCAATTCCGAAAATGTTTGCTTTTACAGCTTGTTCTCTTTGGGCATGAGTCAATGCCGCGTCAATATCCGAACCGGCCCTCATTATATAACTGATTAGACGACCAAGTTGTTCAATGAGCCCCACATTTTGAAGCCTTAATCTGTCAATCCCAGATAAACATCGAAAAACGGGACCACCCCTAATAAGCTCGACTTCGCCAGCAATGGCTTTAGCCAATTTCTCGTAATAACCATTATTATTGGAACTATGAATGAAAAGTAAATCTTGATTTTTATCCCAAAATACAATGAATAATTCCCAACTCCAATTGAATACATCCTTTGCCTTCGCCCAATCAATAGGGGTTTTTTTAGCAGTCACAATGACCAAAGTATTCTTTTGAGCGTTAATGTCACTTTCAATCCGATCAAAAGATTCTAATCCATGGAACCCTCTTTCAAAATTTTCTGGTTTCCAATTTTTGCACTTTGTTTTATAAACAACGGTACTCATTGCTGGACGTAAGTTCAGTAATGATATATCCGTCAGAGAATTTTGAAACCCAGCAATAAGTTCTTGAAGGTCAACCTTTTCTCGAATTATTTCCATACTGGTTTCCTTCAATAAATCATTCCAATCGGAATCTTGACAATAAAGTTTTTTAATTTCTTCCTTCACGTGTACGTCAGCAATGTTCGCAATAAATGTTGCATCTCCTAAGTCCTGGCTTGAGCGCGTAAATCTACCAGCAAGCTGAAGTGTAACAGCAAGACTTTTCCTGATGTCATGGAAAGCTGCAATTTTTAATTGTGGTAAATCAAAGCCTTCGCCCAACATATCAACACATATCACAATTTTTGACTCGCCGCTTATTATTTTTTTTCGAATTTCCTCTCTGTCTCTTGTCGATTTTATACCTGTGTGAATCTGAACTGGGTTGAACTCTTTGTACTCCTTATATATTGCGAAAATTTCTTCTGCCCGTTTAACACTTTCCACTCGCGCCATCATAATATGATCGTACTTCTTGCGATCTTCACGAAGCTGTTTGATTGCCCTCTCTGCAATTACCCTGTCCACCTTTTTAGGGTTATACTCTCTAACCGGCTTAAAATAAATATGTTTGAAATATTTTTCCTCTTGAGCCTTTTTTAGCGAATAATCGAAAATGATTTTACCTTCAACGGGTTTGTCATCATTCCTGAACGGTGTAGCTGTAAACTGAAGAATTTTTCTGTTATTGAACTTTTCTTTAAAGCTCTTCCATGTTTGCGCTCCGATATGGTGTGCTTCATCAATAAATAAGAATGGACAATGGTGAGCCATCCTTTCTTGGACTTCAGAAGGGCATTGACCTGCAATGTTCATAGTTGTGATAATAACGTTGCACTTTTCAAAAAAAGTGTCAACATCGTCACAGTTTTTAGGTTTGTGTTTCAAGGTACCGACAACTGGATAAAGTCCCTTAGCTGATAGGATTCCAAAGTCCTTCAGAATACCAAGCGTTAGGAATTTATCAGCAATCTGTGTTCTCAGGGCATCAGTTGGAACAACAACAAGAAGTTTATCACATTGTTTTGAGACGAGAATAGACAACATCGTTTCTGTCTTACCTGTCCCAGTCGGCATAACTATCGTAGCAGCTTCGTCGGTGGCAATCCAATGCGCGTGCGTCGCATGAACAGCACCGATTTGAGGTGGACGTAGACCATTTATACCATTCTCCTTATTCTCAGTCTTGTATGAAAATACTCCCTGCCAAGAGTCAAGAACTTTCTTTAATCGCTTTTTGTAGTCAAAACGGCGTTTAGGAACTTTTGACAGTTTTGGATGTTTTATCCACTCTCGATCCGATAAATCAATGACTTCACCATTATTTTCTATCAAGTCATCGGATTTTATCTGTAGGGCTTTGCTGAATTCTTCAGGAGGGTTTGCTTGATTGGATATAGCAAAAATTTGTTCTTTACTATCATTAGTCGGTGTGAGAATGTATCCCTTGGCGCGATTTTTTTGGTAATCTTCGACGACTACTTCCAATTCACTCTTAGGTTGGATCAACTGTTGGATTGAGTTTTTGTTCAATTTTTTATCAATTGCAAATATAGCAGGAAATTGGATTTTCATTTTCATATTCATAGTATGGAATATATTCAAAAAATGTAAAATTGATTTGGGACAACATCTGCAGGTTCCGCAATAATCTTATCACACAGTTAATCACGGAACACCAGCTGCTGTAGATCCTTATTGTTAAAACCGTGAATTTAAGTATAACATATCCTTGTGAAGGAGTCAACTATTTTTCATGTTGACGGATCGAGTCAACTGGTGTATAATTGGGACAGTTTTCTTGGAAAATCAACGACCTAAAGGATGCATCCAATTTGTTTAGCTATACCGTGCAAATAAAATTATGTTACATGAAGATACTATTACGTCCAAAATTGTAGATATATTTGAAACGATGCGAAGCACGTGGAACGTAGAGCCGCAGAATACGCAGACGTTTCTCCGTGAGGGCCAGCGTCCAGATCTAACGGTGAGAGAGCGAGGCCGAGAACCTATCGTTATAGAGGTCAAAATTGACGAACCGAATGCCCCAAACCTCAGTGGTGAAGCACAAGCAAGGGGACACTTAGGTAGGCAACTTGTTTCGTATGAACGTGTGACGACCGCAATGGCACTACGATTGCCACACCGGTTTCGACGCATTCCACATCGAGAGTTAGATGATTTACTCCGTCATGCTAATGATCTTCATTATGTCTTGCTGAGTACGGATACCCTTGGGGATATCCATCGCTTTCCGAATGACGGATGGATTAAAGGAAGTCTCACTGACATCGCGGCTGCTATTCGTATCGGTGCTATTCCAATTTCCAGAGTTTCTAATGCTGCTTATGATTTAGAACACGGCGTGAATGAAACCGCAATTCTGCTAGAAGCTGCGATACATGAACGCCCAGAAATCGGGCTGCAACTTGAGGAAATTCTCCACCAAGAAACTTGTGAGCAAACCTCACGGATGGCGATGTTGATTATCACAAATGCTTTTGTTTTTCAAAGTTCTCTCGCCGGAACACAAGGAATGGAAAACGTGCCTTCACTGCGAAGACTCCGAGGGATAGAAGAACGGTTGAACTCTGACGCTATCTTGGAAGCATGGGATAATATTCGGCAAGTTAATTATCGACCTATCTTTGATGTAGCGTATGATCTGATTGTGACGTTATCAACAGATGACAGCCTTGTGGGACAGGTTTTGTGGCTTTTACGGAACACTGCCCAGAGACTAATTGACAGAGGATTGGAACAAATACATGAATTAGCAGGGATTGTGTTCCAACGGCTAATTGTTGACCGGAAGTTCATCAAGACCTATTATACGCGTCCTGAATCTGTCGCATTGCTGTCAGCACTGGTTTTACCTAACAAACTCCTAATGAACGATGATTTTGAGGCTATCAGAAACCTTCTGTCCAATCTCAAAATAGCAGATTTTGCGTGCGGCACTGGTGCCCTACTCAATGGCGTTTACCAGCAGTTATTGGCACTTTATGAACAAGCAGGTGGAAATGGAAGGGACATTCACCAACACATGGTGGAAAACAACCTCGTCGGCTGTGACATTATGCCCAACGCCAGCCACCTCACTGCATCCCTCATTGCCAGTAATTTTCCCGATATAAAAATTGGGGGAACCCAAATTGATGTGATGGAGTATGGCGTTCGCCGTACTGATGGGAGGTATGCATTAGGTGCCTTAGATCTGATTGAGAATCCGGAGGCGACCCTGTCCTTAGGATTGATAAATACAAAGAGAGTGCGCGGTGATACTTCTGAAAACAACATTCCACAACCGGAATTCCGGCATGGTGAGATGGATATCGTTGTGGATAATCCACCTTTTACGCGTGCTGGGGCGGATAATAACGCAGCAGATCCTGATGTGCCAAAAACTATATTTGGCGACCGAGATGCCGGTATAGCAGCAGAGATGAAGCGTACCCTACGGAAAATAGAGAACTCAATTGGGAATAGCAATGCAGGGTTCGGTTCCTATTTCGTTGATTTAGCCGATAGAATGCTCAAGGATAATGGGCAGAGTGTGATGGGGTTCGTGCTGCCTATCACTGTGCTAATCTCCGTGGACTGGCAAAAAGTCAGAAACCTATGGGCACAGACGTACCACGACGTGGTGGTTGTCACTATCGCAGATGCTAAAACTGAGAATTGTTCATTCTCTGCCGATACAAATATGGCAGAGTGTCTTGTTGTTGCCCTCAAAGGAAGGACTGAGAACACTGGACGTGGAACGTTTGTCTGTCTCCATCACAGACCGGAGAGTCATTTGGAAGCATTGGAAATTGCTAAAAGTATTCAGCATCTCCGAAATGTCAGGCAATTTGAAGATCCTCCGATTGGAGGAAATGCTATTAAAGTTGGAGATGAGATTGTGGGTTCTGCTTTGAATTGTCCGCTAGAAGAAATATGGACAGCTTCACGCATTAGAGAATTCGCGCTGCTCCAATGTGCCTACCATTTGGCAAATGGAGAGGTCTGGTTACCTCAACAGCAGGATCCACTTGCAATTCCAATCGCTGTTGTAGGCGAAATTGCTACAATCGGTTTCGACCATCGCGTTATTAAAGATCCAGCATGGGGTGCCTTTGATATAGAAAAGGGATGTGCAGAGACAGACACCTACCCGGGTTTATGGAACCTAAAGGCGAATGCACAACGTTCTATGGTTGTCCAACCGGATTGTCACTGCACAATTCGTTCTAACTCTTGGGACAAAGCCCAAGAAATACTGGCGAGAAATGGTCGCGCCCATCACAATTCAAGTATACGTTTTAATTCAAATTCCTTATCGGTTCTTTTCACAGAGCAGCCTGCTATCGGTATACTTTTACCCAATGTGGTGTTTGATGAAGAATTGTATGACTACGTTTGGACCTTATGGAGCAATTCTATATTAGGATTATTGTGCTACTGGATGCATTGTAACAAGCAACACTCGGGACGTGGTAGAATTTTTATCAAAGGTTTAAAATCAATGCCGACATTGGATATGCGGGAACTGGATGAAACTGCCTTGCAAAATGCCAGGCGGATCTTTGAAGATATGAAATATAAAAAGATGCTACCGTTCAATCAGATGGATGAAGATGAAGTCCGCCAAGACCTTGATCGGTTGCTGTTAACTGATGTGCTTGGGTTCGGTGAAGAGACGCATCCGGAGGTTCATACCGGGTTGCGTATCCTTCGGGAGCGTTTGTGTGCGGAGCCGAGTATCCACGGTGGAAAGAAGTCAAAGGTTGTTTTGTAGGAGAACCTGATGCCTAATATTGGAAAACCACTTAACAAGCCAGCGTTGCTAAGTTAAAATATTACTCAACATTAATCACATTAGCCCTGAAATGTCAACGGAAACTTAACATTTCAGGGTGTCCTAGCTAAAAGCATTGAAAATACAGAATAAGACTATTGGAGAATCTAATGATTATTGGAACCTGTATTACCTCTTTATCCATATTTGTAACTAGTATTTCTTTATTAACCAAAGAAACTACAGTAAAATTTAATACCTATAAAGACAAGGGTAAAAATTCCAGGCAGAAAGGAAAGATATCAAAAGCTGTCATTTTTTATCGTGAAGCACTGAAATATGCAATATCCACAGAGCAAAAAAGTGAAGTATGGAGGTATATCATATATGCACATACAGATAGGGTTATAGCCGCAGCAGAAGAAATGCGAGATGATACTCAAGATAATCGAATGTTTGAAAACTGGGACTGGGGCCCCACTAAAATACCAACAGATTATGTAAGACCAACAAGAAGTGAAACACTGAAATGAAGAATCCATACCAAGTAAGATGGGCGCGGCGTTTTCTACAAGAGGCAGGAATAACACCATGATTACAATGACGTATAAAGAATATAATGCTCAAATTGTCTATAGCGAAGAAGATGGATGTTTCATCGGGGATCTTGTCGGTATCCGTGATATAGTCAGCTTTCACGGTGATTCTCTCAATGAGATACGGGAAGCTTTTGAAGAATCCGTTGACGATTATCTCCTAACCTGTCAAGAATTCAACCGCTTGCCACAGAAATCTGTTTGCGGAAAAGATGCAGCGGCGGACTCATAGGAAAACTAAAAATGCTTCCAGTGATATTAGGCATTAAGCAATTCAGTTGGAAAAAGTTTTTTGGGTGCATCCTCCTGCTCAATCTCGCGTGGATAGCAAGCGCAGATGAAGCAGCACTTAAAAACCCGGACGGTTCATGGAAGTGGACGAATCGGCTGATCCATGAAACCAGTCCGTATCTGCTCCTGCATGCACATAACCCCGTCGATTGGTATCCGTGGGGTGATGAGGCACTGGCACTCGCGAAAAGAGAAAACAGACTGATTTTTCTCTCTGTCGGTTACGCGACGTGCTATTGGTGTCATGTGATGGAGCGGGAAGTCTTCTCGAATCCTGAAATAGCGAAAATGATGAACGAGCACTTTATCAACATCAAGATTGATAGAGAAGAACGTCCTGACCTTGACGAAATCTATATGACTGCAACGCAGCTGCTCATCCAGCGTGCCGGTTGGCCCAACTCTGTTTTCCTCACACCTAACCTAAAGCCGTTTTATGCGGGTACCTATTTTCCACCGATAGATACACCGAACAGACCCGGGTTTCCGACAATCCTCGATGCCGTGCATGAAGCATGGGTAGAACGCGAAGCGGAGGTTATCGAATCCGCAGATCAGATTTCAACCGCGATTGAGATGGCAACGAGTCGCGGCTTCACAGCACTCACTGCAAGAGCACTGGACCAATCCGTCACTACGGCAGCACTGGACTACCTCCGAAAGGCTTATGACACTACAAACGGTGGGTTCGGTGGTGCTCCGAAATTCCCGAGTCCTTCCAATCTCGAATTCCTCCTCAGTAAATATGAGAGGGAATCGGGGTTGCAAACCCCTCCTACAAAAGATGAATTATTGAAAATGGTGACACAGACGCTGGATATGATGGCTTACGGGGGGATATATGACCAGATGGGTGGCGGGTTTCACCGATATTCTGTTGACGCGAAATGGCTCGTTCCACACTTCGAGAAGATGCTCTACGATAACGCACAACTGGCGAAAATTTATCTCAAAGTGTATCAGTTGACCGAAGAACCGCAGTACCGACGCGTCGCTGAAGAAATTTTTGGCTTCATTTTCCGAGAGATGTCGGCACCCGAAGGCGGTTTTTATTCGGCACTTGACGCTGAAACAGACGCGGAAGAGGGGAAGTATTACGTCTGGACGACCGATGAGATTCAAAAAGTCCTCGGCAAAAAAGAGGCATCACGTTTCAACACAGTTTACGGGGTGGATAAGGGTACCAATTTTGAGGGCAAAAACGTCCTCTACGTGCCGGAAGGTAGCGCATCGGAAAGTGCTCTAAAAGATTTAGCCGCTGCACGTGAGAAGCTGTTAGCAGCGCGCGCTGAACGCGAATACCCGTTGTTGGATACAAAAGTTATTGTTAACTGGAACGGTTTGATGATAGACGCGCTCGCCTACGGTTATGATGTACTCGGTGATGAACGTTATCTCAACGCAGCATCAAAAGCGGCTCGGTTTATATTGGAGACTATGCGGAAACCCGATGGCGAACTGTTGCATACCTATACTGCTGGTGTGGTCAAGCAGGACGCGTATCTTGATGACTACGCATTTCTTGCGCGGGGTCTGTTAGGCTTGTATCGGGCAACAGGCGATGAAGAGTGGTTGGATTCGGCAAAAACACTCACGGATCAGATGATCCAACTTTTCTGGGACGATAGAAACGGTGGGTTTTATTACACAAAGTCAGATGCGAAACACCTTATTGTGCGTTCTAAGAAACCTTATGACTCCGCAATCCCTTCCGGTAACGCCGTTGCTGTCGAGAATCTGTTAGCACTTGGCGATAACTATCGGGAATACGCTGAGAAGACGTTGCACATTTTTGCGGAATCTATGGCGCAGAGTCCGTCATCCTTCATGCATGCACACTTCGCGCTCAATAACTACCTCACATCGGAAGCCGATCAAAATGCATCGGAACGATCAATAGTAAGCGCAACCGCTACGGTCAAGAACCGAGATGGTGAAGTTTACACTGTAGAGATGCAGTTGAAGATCGCTGCCGGTTGGCATATTAACGCCAATCCACCGGGGCAAGATAACCTGATTCCGACGACCGTTGCTGTGGATGCAGATGCACCGGTAGAGATTGTCGAGATAGTATATCCGAAGGGAAGAACGACGCGTTTTGAATTTAGCGACACGCCGTTGAACGTCTACGAAGAGACGCTTACGATCCCGCTGCGGTTAAAACTGAAACCGGATGCCCGTCTCGGGGAAGAGTTCTCAATCACACTGCAACTCACCTACCAACCGTGTAACGATACGCAGTGTTTGTTGCCACAGACCTTG
This sequence comes from Candidatus Poribacteria bacterium WGA-3G, assembly GCA_000406005.1. Lineage (GTDB taxonomy): Bacteria > Poribacteria > WGA-4E > WGA-4E > WGA-3G > WGA-3G. The sequence continues at coordinate 2,554 of ASZN01000082.1, read as the reverse complement.
GACATTCGGTTAAGATTCCCGCGGTAGTTGATACACAGGGCGCGACTTTGCTCTTCGTAAGCGTATCCAGAAGATTTGACAAGACGCTTTCTATCGGTTATAATAAGTTTACACAAACTTAACGCAAGGAGGCACAAATGGCACAAATTCAGACTGTTAAAGAAGCCCTGATCTATTAGAGTTATCGTAATCTTGATTTACTTTAGGAGGAACCTAAAATGAGAGTTATAATTTCACTTTACACAATACTATTTATGGTGTGTACCCTCGCGGTTGCGAATGTTGTTCCGGATCCTGTGTTTTACCTTGATGCCTCTGATAACCCTGCTCACCCAGATGCTTGGGAAAACCTTGGCACTGAGGGTGGTGAATTGGCGGGGGCGGACAAAGCACCGACACTTGAAGAAGGAACAATTGAGATTCCAGCACTTGGTATCAACCAACCGAATGCAAAATATTATACAGCGAAAGAATCGCATCAAACTTGGGGCGGTCCACCCGCCAAAAACACACCGCTGTTTTTTGAGGATTGGACGTTGGAGTTCCTTTGTAGACGCAACGGCGATTTTTTTCTTGAGGAACATCATTTCGCCGGTTTCCAAAACAGCCCAAGAGAAGGTCAACAGGGGATTCGGCTCTGGATCGTTGGCGGTCAGAATTTGGACATCTCCGTTCACGCCAAAGGCGGCAAGCAAGGTGTTCAACCGCTTAACCTCACACTTGCAGAAGGTGTATGGACTTGGATAGCGGTTGTCGGTACAAGCGGCAAGTCTATTGTTGCGTATCAAGACGGTAAAAAGGTTAGCGAACAAGCCGGTTTTGAGTTCGATAAGAAGTTACCGATAGACGACATCTCAATCGGTGCGAATTCTTTTGATGAACGCCGCCGAACTTTCAATGGTTCATTTGCAATCGTCCGAGCTTATGACAAAGCACTCAGCGAAGCAGAAATCAATCAAAACATTGGCGGCACATTTGCTGTCGATCCTGCAGATAAACTTCCGATGATTTGGGGAAAAGTAAAACGCGGTTATGAATAGTGTGAATAACCGAATGTTATATGTGTCTCAAGAGGGTTTTGATTCATTCAAGGTTTCTGTGTAAAATCCGGCGCAGTTCCAAACAGTGAAGAAACACCCTATCAAAAACCCTACTTTTTTCCGGTTCGCGACGGTCGTTTTTCTAAAATTGACACCTATGGTGCGGTTTCCTAACCGCACCACAGATCCTACAATTCATCAACATGCATCCGAATCTTCTGGAATGCGTCCAAGATCAGTTGCATATCGGCTGTATCACCTAAGAACATGGCGTGGCTGAAACTGCAGACCTCTTCTCGATAGACGCGCTCCGCGTTTGGACAATTGAGCGTACTGTAGTCAATGGCTTGGTCGCCGAGGTATTTGCGAGGCAAACCGAGTTGGTCAAACAACTCTGGGGTACCGAAGGGACCTTCGTTGTAGATGGGTTCACCGTGTGCGCCGACACCACACGAAACGCCTTCTGCATGGAGTGCTTCCATGAACCGTCCGCGTGATATACCACCAAACTCTTCGGAGACGAACCGGAAATCCCAATAGTAGAAACACCAGCGTGTGACACGATCGTCGCGCGGAATCGGATGAAGTCCCTCTATCGCTGCCATACCTTCAGACAGATACGCTATGTTTCGTTCGCGTGTCTCGACCTGTTCCTGAAACCGTTCGAGTTGGCACAACAGAAGCGTCGCTTGGAAGTTCGTCATCCGCATATTCAACTGTGCGAAGCTGCCTGCCTTTCCTGCAAGTTCTTCGTCGTTGGTTATCACCATCCCACCTTCGCCACAGGTGAGCGTTTTCCCCATCTGGAAACTGAAGGCACCGAGATGTCCTATGGAACCCATTCCTTTCCCGCGCCATTGTGAACCGTGTGCGTGGGCGCAGTCTTCAATCACCTTGAGATTATGTCTCTCGGCGATCTCCATAATCGCGTCCATATCCGCAGGGTAGCCGCCGTTGTGTACGGGAATGATCGCTCGTGTTCTCGGCGTAATGGCTTCTTCAATCGCGTCCGGTGCGATGTTATAAGTGAGCGGATTGATGTCAACAATCACCGGCACGGCATTGACACAGACAACCGATGTTCCTGTCGCCACAAAGGTAAGTGCGGGGACGATAACCTCATCTCCTGCAGTAATACGAGCAGCCTTTAGCGCGCACTGCAACGCTACGGTACCGTTTGCGAGTGGAATCCCGTATTTAGCGTCCTGAAACGCAGCAAATTTTTCACCGGCTTCATCGACTTTCTCGCGACGGTTCCACGCGCCGCTTCGTAAGGTTTCTAAAAGTGCGTTCTCTTCAGTTTCATCGAAGATGGGCCAGCTTTTACCTAAACCGCCTTTAACAACAGGGTCGCCACCATTAATTGCCAGTTTGGTTTCCATGTCCACGTCCTGTTCTTAAAAACCTATGCTTTTCTATATTTTTCCATTGAAAAGAATAGATTTTTAAAGGGATCCTACCCCCTGTTACGATACTCGTCAGTATCTAAGCCTGAATACCACCAGGGTCGTCTG
>ASZN01000081.1 GCA_000406005.1 Candidatus Poribacteria bacterium WGA-3G | reverse complement strand
ATGAAATACGGTGTCATACCGGAACACAGACTAACAGTCTATGCTACATAAGAGGCAAATAAAATCAGAAATGGTATTATTTGTGGAATTGGTTTGTGTTCGCGTTTTCGGCGGATACTTCTACTTCTGTATTAACATTTTACGCGTTGCGGTGAAATTTCCTGCTGTTAGTGTATAGAAATAGACACCGCTTGCGACGGGTTCACTGTGTTCGTTCCTACCGTCCCAATACACCGCACGGTTTCGGTTCTGATACCTTCCGGCTGACTGATGCCCGAGTCTCAATGTCCGCACCAAAACGCCGTTCATAGAATGGATGTACAATGTCACATCCGCTGCTTCAGCGAGTTGATACGGTATCCACGTTTCCGGGTTAAAAGGGTTTGGATAATTTGGGAGGAGTACTGTCTCTGTCGGTACCAGCGTTGCGAGGAGGCGTTCAAGGATAGTGATGCCCTTTTCCACAGTGTCAGCAGGGAGTGGTGAAACGTCGCCTGAAATATCAAGGTTTTTGGCTTGGTTGATCCAAGTTCGTAGGTCTGCAGCCGTGAGTGCGTGCAGTGCAGGTGCTGTCGGCACGTTATCCAACTGTGAAAAAACTAAGAAGACATCTATGATGTTAACAACACCGTCTCCATTAACATCTGGGTTCGGATCGGCATCCCTCGGGATCGTTTCGCCGAAACTTTCGACAACTAACGTCAGATCGTCAACACTCACGATTCCATCGCCGTTGACATCCATCGGGTTTTCGATTTTTTCGACAGTCAGTGTATCATCTGCCGTGAGCGTGTATTCCTGCCGCGTGATATTACCATACACATCAATAACTTGAAGCGCGACGGCGTTTTCTCGATATTCAACTAACGTCGGTGTCTCAAATTGGACGGTGCTGCTTTGCATATCGCCGTCCATACAACTGTGCATCTTGAAACCGGGTGCGGGGTCTTCAGAGGTCGTCGGAACGAGCAATTGAATTTGGTGGATACCATCTGTATCTGCTATCGCAAACTGTAGGTTAAAATCCTCAGTATTCGGTGCGTAAGAGGTTGGCGTGAGCATCCGTAGGAGCGTCGGTTCATTGAAGGCTGTTTGGTCGGTGTTAAAGAAGCGATGCGCGGCTAACCAGCCAGCGGCACACTTTGATAACCGATTCGGTGCTGCACCGTAGGACATGATATAGGCATCCTCTCGAAAGTCGTGCTCCAATCCAAAGGCGTGTCCGAGTTCGTGTGCTGCCACAGATGTACCGGCTTCAGCATCAAAACATTGACCGGATGCAGGAATAACTGCGTATCCGCCAACCGTTCTTAGGGCGGTTTCACCGTCACGCCAATAACCGCCTCCAACGCCACACGTATCTTCTGTATTAATGAATTCACTGCTGATGTCTACAACAATAAGATAGGCGTGCTTCTCCATATCAAACTGAGAGGCAACTTCGGTATAGACTTTGTCATTCGTTTCTGTATGATAGTACCCGTCGTTGAACTGTCCATCGACGCGGTAGACGAGCGTTTCTCCATCTTCATCGGTTTCAAAGGTGAAGGTCTTTCTGCCGAACCCGTTGCGTTCCATCTCGTCGGCGTAGAAGCTTTGGACATCTCTTATCAGCCTATCGAGTTTCGTCCACATATCGGGTTGCAGGCTGCGATCGCGTGGGAGGAAATAGATAACCCGTACGATCTCTTGCGTTGCGGAAGCGTACGGGGTGATGTCCCAGAGACGGAGCGTCTCATCATCGCCGCCGCTCATGAGTGTCTCTCCATCCGTTGAAAAGGCTACCGCATTTACCCAACCCGTGTGTCCTGTAAGTGAGGTAATCTTTTCACCGGTGCCGACTGTCCAGAGGTTCACAGATTCGTGACCCGTACTGACGAGCGTGGTGCTATCGGGTGAAAAATCGACCGTAAAGACGGTCGCGCTAACAGAAAGCGTGCCGAGACGTTCCCAATTCTCTACTCTCCACAATCCAATCTCTCCTGCATATCCCGCACCCGCAAGAATTTTACCATCCGGAGAAAACTTAACAGAATAGACCGTTGTAGCGTCCCCTGTGAATTGTGCAACAATCTGTTGCCTTTGGACGTCCCAGACGTTAACCTGTCCGGTCTCGTCCCCTGTGGCAAGAAACTGCCCATCGGGTGAGAAGGCGAGTGCAAACACCCATCTACCGTGTTCAAGTGTGCCTATCTCTGCACGGGTCTGGACGTTCCACAATTTTACGTCGATTCCGGCAGTCGCCAGCAGTTGTCCATCGGCAGAAAAATCGACTGCTTTAATTTGTGAGCGGCTTCTATTGACAATATGTTCAAAAGTCGCGACACGCCTTTTCAGTGGAACATCCCACAATTTACAAGCGTAGTCATCACCACCACTTGCGAGGAGCTGACCGTCCGGAGAAAAAGCGACAGCGTTGACGGTGTCAGCGTGTGAACCGAGTGTTGTCAATGTGTCGTTCTGCAAGTCCCATAACATGACCGCACGGCTATCTCCGCCACTCGCGATGACGAGCGGATTCACTGGCGAGTATGCCACTGTCCTCACGCTACCGCCGTGCCGAAAAAAAGTGTGCTCCTGCGTGAAGGCAGTGAACGGAAGCATCAACAAAACCGTTAGGGTGAGGAAGAGGTATTTGAACGACATGCGATAAACCGCCTAATCAGCATCAATTACTGTGTTTGTGCCATCGGAACATCCAACTTTTCAGCACACGCCTGAAGCTGCTGATAGATGGTATCCGGTATATCAATGCCGTTTGCCAGACGATGTGCACGCGTATTGGCTTCAAAGTCACCGGGGACTAACACTTCATCAAACCCGTGGGCGGGTGGTGTCGCCTTGATGGCATCTAAAAATGCGCGAACGCCTTTCTGGTATTCTTCAAGTGGTGTGAAGGCGTTGACATCTATCACTTGGATATGGAGTCCGCTCATCTGTCCGGCTTCAATATTAAACGTCCCTGCCAGTCCACCGATGAGTGCCACGTACAGAGAAAGCGCGTAGCCTTTGTGTCTACCGAATGCCAACAGATTACCGCCATCGTTGTATTCAGCGGTTTTGACAGTAGGATTCCCGTGTTTATCTACGACACATCCTTCTGGTAGATCCCGATTTTCGCTGGTGGCGACGTAGGTTTTGCCGTTTGCGATCATACTTGTTGCGAAATCAATCAGGAAGGGTCTATCATCACCGGTCGGGATACCGATGGAAATAGGGTTGGTTCCGAGTGCACCGACTGCACCGCCAAAGGGGAGAATCCGTCCACCACCCTTTGAACCGCCACCTACTGTGATAATACCAATACATCCGGATTCAGCAGCTTCCTGACCGTATTCACCGAGTCTACCGATATGTCCCGTCCGAATAAGCGTCGCGAAGCAGGTGCGTCCGTTTTTCGCCTTCTCGATCGCGCGACGGATTGCATAACGAGCGGTGTGATGTCCGAAGCCTTTTTCGCCATCAATATGAAGCGTGTTATCGGTTTCTCGAAGGACATTCGGTTCTGCAGCGGGTTGGATGCCGCCGTTTTCGATGCCCTCAAGGTAGGACGGGATCCGGAGTACACCGTGCGAATCGTGTCCAGCGAGATTGGCTTTGATCAAAATCTCGGCAACGTTGTCGGCAATGTGTTGTGGTGTGCCAGCGGCGACAAAGAGGTCATTTGTAAATTTCTGGAGGTCTGCGGCTTGAAATGTGTGCTTTCTCATTTTTTAAATTTTCCTTGCGGTTCGGTGAGGTGGGTTGGGGATTTGATGTCCCTTTCCGTAGACCTGAAGAAACACCCAAGCAAAAACCATTCCACTTCGTTTCAAGCTACGCGCATCTTCATATCTTTAATTTTCTTTGCGGTTCGGTGAGGCGAGTTATGAAAGTGGGCCGTAGTGTGCTCTGTCGTCATCTTCAACGGAGTCTTCGCCGATGGAGATGTCCAGTTTCTCTGCACATTCTTGGAGTTGGTTGTAGATCGTATCGGGTATCTCAACGCCTTCTTTTAACCGTTGTGCGCGAGAACGGGCCTCGAAATCACCGGGTACCAATACCTCGTCGAAGCCTTGTGCGGGTGGTGTCGATTTGATGCCGTCTAAGAAGGCGCGCACGCCTTTCTGATATTCTTCAACGGGTGTGAAGGCGTTAACATCAATTGCCTGCATGAAGGTCCCGTTCATTCTGCCGCTCTCAACATCGAATGTTCCTGCCAGCCCCCCGAGCAGACATGTGAACATAGCGAGGGCGTAACCTTTATGCTTTCCGAATGCGAGGAGCGCGCCGCCGTCGTAGAAATCGGCAGGTTTGACGCTGGGTATCCCGTTTTTGTCAAGGATGCAACCTTCAGGCAAATCTATCCCTTTACTTCGTGCGACTTGGATCTTTCCTTCCGCAATCACACTCGTGGCATAGTCAACGATGAACGGGCTGTCGTCGCCGGTCGGGACACCGATAGCAATCGGATTGGTGCTGAAAGTCCCTTGCGAACCGCCATAGGGCACCGTTGGTCCTGCGCCTTTGCCGCCTGTCCCGACAGTAATAAGTCCAATACATCCGGCTCTCGCTGCTGCTTCTGCGTACTCACCTAAACGTCCGATATGTCCAATGTTGGTAATGCTAACACTGCAGGAGACGGCGGATTTCGCTTTCTCAATGGCTCTATGGATTGACCAGCGTGAGACATAGTGCCCGAAGCCGCGTTGTGCATCAATGTGCAAGGTATTCGGTGTCTCTGCGAGGATTTTAGGTTCTGCAGCGGGTTTCAGATGTCCGGCATCAATACCGCGTAGATATGCGGGAACGCGCAGGAGCCCGTGTGAATCATGCCCAGCGAGGTGTGCGTTGACAAGTATCTCGGCGACATCCTCGGCGATGTGTCGTGTCGTACCTGCGGCGACAAATATGTTTCGTGCAATAGCGTGTAGGTGGGGTGCCTGAATTAGATGCGTCTTTTCCATATTTTATGTCCTTTTATGCAATAGAATTTCTGTTAGCAGTGTAATGGATACCTCAAACCGTGTATCTTATTTTATGGGAATTGCCTTTTTTGTCAACAGGAAAAAAATGGGATTTGCCAAAATGCTTGTAGGCGCGGTTTGCAACCGCGCCTACAAAAGACATTCTTAAATTGGTGCAGGAAAATAGATAAACCTTATTCAAAATCACCAACGCTCGCGGCTTGTGGTGGGCGCGTCGGGAGTTCTCTTTTCGCTAATGTATGTTCTGGGACATAGTCGGAGTAATCAGAGATCTGACCGTGCGTCAAGGCGTACACGATGACATTCGTCATAAAACGATAGACGCCGGGAGAATAGTGCACACTGCGTGTTGGGATACTCACTGTCTCCATGGCGCACATATAGTCGCGACGGACAACAATAACGGATAACCTGTTGCCGACAGAAACACCTTCAAGGTAGTTCCGTTTCGGTGGACGTGTGCCCCACCAGAAAATATCAAACCCAACGGGAGGACCGCCCATTTCGTAGAAGTTGTTGTAAACTTCGTGGTCGTTGGAAATCCGTTCAATCTGATACTCAGGCATGACGTAACGCATCTGTGCGAGGAAGAGACGCACCATCGCTTGTGCGGGTGCGTTCACACCACAGTCGTCAAAGACGAGGAACCCGCCTTTCTCAATAAGGTAGCGACGCAGCCCAGCTGCCTCAGCCTCACTGAAACGACTATCAATCCTATGTCCGCCATATTGTCGACCGAAAAGGTTCCGGGACCGGACGAGCGACGGATCATGTCCTGTCATGAAAACGAGAGGTGTTTTGAGTAGGTTGGCGTCGGTAAGTTTCACTGCGCCACCGTCAACGTTCATATCGGTTTTAATTTTAGTGCGCTCATTGAGCCAATTCGTTAATGCGTTGAGAGCAGAGGCATCCGCCCACCAATCAGAGAGGCTGTGCCGGATCCGTGTGAAGCGGAATACGCCGCGAATGTCCTTCCCTCTACCGATGACGCGTCCACCAGGGTCGCCTTTTGGTAGTGGCAGCACTTCGTCATTACCGAGGACGATGTTTTCAACAACATCGCTGAGTGCCTCACGTGCGGCACCGACGTTTTCGACCATTGTCAGTCCAGGCGGACGTTCAAAAGCGACCTTCACCTGTACGGCGGTACCAGCGACACCGCGATACGTATTTGCTAACCTAACAGAAGGTGCGCTTGCCATAGGAGACGAGAATGCCAAGGCATCAGGAGCATCCGATACTGTTAGATATGCTGGTGTTGCAACCGTTGGTACGGGTTCGTCGGGTGTGGCGATTCTCGGCACGTTTGGATCAACGGGTGGATTCACCTTGATGGTTTGCTCTGAAATTGCAAGCACCCTTCGTGGTTCGAAAACGAGTCTGTCAAGAAACAGAGCCGGTACACGGGGTTGCAACTGAATCTGTTCAGCAACGGTATTTCTCTCCGGAAGCGTCGGCTTAATAACAGATTTGACGATCGGTTTCCGCACCTTGGGACCCGGCGGCACTTTGAGTTGAATCAGGTCAGCCCCTATGAATTCTTGGAATTGTGGCGTTTGCGTTATCAGATAGATGCCAGTAACAAATGCTATGACAAGGTGGAGCACCATAGAAGTTATCAAGGCACCTGAGGTTCTTTTGATACGCATTGTCGTTACCTCCAAAATAGATAGTTATTTGAGGTAATCGCAAGTTTTATGCCAATGCCAAACGTGCTGAATTTGGGGGTAATAAGCGGATTAACTGCACGGAAAGGGACAGACCCGTTTTTGAACTGCACAAAAACGGGCTGCTATAGACATATAGAAAGCGAACGATTGGATAGTGCTTACCCCCTATACAACGTCCGCATCTGTTGGATGACTTTGGGCAATTTGGCGATGACTGCATCAATCTCCGCTTCGGTTGTGTTTCTGCCGAGAGAGAAGCGGACAGTGCCTTGCGCCAAACGTGGGGGTAGACCGAGTGCTGCGAGCACATGCGACGGCTCCATAGAACCAGAGGTACACGCGGAACCGGTTGAGACACAGATACCCTCCATATCCAACCGTAAGATGAGACTTTCACCCTCGACATCCTCAAAAGAGACGTTAAGGGTACCCGGTGCGCAGTGTTCGGGGTGTCCGTTGTAGTGCAGTCGATTGATGTGCGCGTCTAAGCCTTCGCGGAGTCGTTGCGTTAAGGCATCGAGATACGCTGCGTAGATGTCCTGTTCCTGCTTCGCAAGTTCGGCAGCAACACCGAGTCCCACGATAGCGGGAACGTTTTCGGATCCGGCACGACGGTTGCGCTCGTGTGCACCCCCGTGGACGAGGTTCGCCAACCGGGTGCCGCGGCGGATATAGAGGACACCGATACCTTTCGGTGCGTAAATCTTATGACCGGAGAGTGAGAGCAGGTTCACACCGAATTCCTGAACGTTCATCGCCAATTTACCAACTGACTGTACAGCATCGGTGTGGAAAGGAATGTCGTGTTCTTGTGCGACTTCACAGATTTCTGTGAGCGGTTGGATGGTGCCGTTCTCGTTGTTGACGTGCATGATGGAGATTAACACCGTTGTGTCACGGATGGCATCACGGAGTTGTTCAACGCTCACCCGTCCGTGTCTATCCACAGGGAGATAGGTTATCTCAAAACCGCGTTGCTCCAGGTAGTGGCAGGTATGCAAAACGGCGTGATGCTCTACAGACGAGGTGATGATATGGTTGCCGTTGCCGCGGCTTTTTTGCAATTCGGTTAACCCTTTGATGGCATGGTTATCCGCCTCGGTGCCGCTCCCCGTGAAGACGATTTCGCTTGGACTTTTAGCACCGATGAGCTCCGCGACCTGTTCACGCGCGGTGTCAATCGCGGTGCGTGCCTCGCGTCCGTAGGCGTGGATACTGGAGCCGTTGCCGAACGCCTCAGTGAGATACGGCATCATCGCGTCTCGGACTTCCGGACGGAGCGGTGTTGTGGCGTTGTAATCTAAATAGATACGTTGCATGATTTTTCTCTATGTTGCAATCGGAAAAGTTCAATCGTAGGTTCGGTGGTTCAAAAAAGTTATCTGGTTTGGGTTAATCCTAATGTTTGGCACGGATTGGCTTCCTCGGGTCTGTCCATTCGCATCTAAAAAGGAGTATTTGAGTGTATGCATGCCTGAAGGGAGCGGCATCCGCACCATAAAAATCTGGTTCGGCAGTGTCTGCCAAGAACGTGTGTCCGCTTGCTCTGTGACAACACCAGCAAGGTTGGCAAGAAGACCTAAGGCTTCGTTTTTCTTATCTGCTTGTCGGTACAGTAAGTATTTTCCGACACCGCGCAGTAACGTTCGGAAGAGGATGATAGGCCGTTCTTTATTAAAGGTTTCAATCGCGATGTTTTCTACGTCTTCTATAAGCACGCCGGTCCTTGGATTTCCCTCTACTTCCACTGTGATTCCTGAAAAGCGGGGCCGGTGAGAGCCAATCGTCGGCATCGCAACGCGTAGGAGATACTCCAATTTCACCTCTTCATAGACCATTCCTTCACGTGTTATCAACGTCGGCACAAATTTTTCAGCATCGTCCACCTTGTCTGTCTTAAGGATAGGGAACATCAAAGCCGCCTCCGTCTTCGGTGGCACATAGCCGCTTTCGTAAAAGAGGATCAACTCACCATAGTCGGCAGGGAGTTCGGACGGTTCGCCATATCGGTTTCGGTAACGTTCAAATTCATCGGTAAAACCGAGTCTACGTGTTAACCGGACCAGTGCGTGCCCGATATCCTCTGGTGTATTCACACCCGTTTTCTCTGCGGCATTTTTATAGTATTCAGCTGCCTGTTTGTAGGAGATCAAGGCATCGTTCCACTCACCCGCGGCTTCAAATAAGATACCTGAAAAGTGTGCAAGGAATGCGGCTCCGAAGAAATCGTACTTCTCATCTTCACCTTTGAAGTAGTTAATTAAAGCCGTAGCCCGGCGGCATTCTATTAATGCTCCGTCTAATTGATTTAGGTAGACGTAGTTGAGGGCGCGATAATAGTGGCTTAAAAGCCGTTCATACTGGTTCCCGGAATAAGGACGTAATTTATCGGAGGTGACCAAGGAACCTAACTCTTTTGAAACGCTTTTAGTATAACGGTCCTCTGCGATATCCCCGGCTATGTCAAATGCTTCATTGCTTTCCATAAAGTGGTCGGCGTAGTGGGCGACCAACCCCAATTCAAACTGGTGGGGGATATCTGGGTTTTTAGGTGCATGTTTCTGAAGGTAGGTGTAGGCATCCTTTGGTTTACCTGTCTCCAATGCTATTCCAACCTCTTGAAACTTATAGCCAGCACATCCTATCATCAGAAAAACAGTAAGCAGAAACGGGAGTGTTTTGATCATTTGCCTCCGTAGATTAAAAAAATAGGAGTGGACGGGCACGGAGGCCCGTCCAAACAGATGCTTTGGGAATGTTCTACATTTTAAACTTGCTTCGTCCGATAAACTTCTTGATTTTTTTCTGACCGATCCAAACCTTCTCGTTGGTTTCGATGTTTGTCAGGGTAAGATCGGTTTGATAGAAAACGACCTGATCGCCGCCCTCTCTGTCTTCAATGGTATTTATTTCGCCGGTCATCATATAGTCGGCACCGTGTTCTCGTCCCATCTGCTTAACGGTTTCAAGCGAAGCGAATTCCGCCTGATCGGCGCGTTCTTCGCGAAGCTCACTCCGTTCACTTGAACTGGCAACAGTCCGGACTTTCCCTGAATTGATAAAGGCACGTTCAATATCAGAGATGAATGTACCGACAGCGATATGCTCCGTGCTTTTATTCCGGATGCCACCGACAATTACGGAAGGTTTACCACCGGTACTTATCCCGTGGTTGTTGATCCAGGAATGGTTCAGACAATCACCGATAATCTCATCTGCCACCATACGCGAATCTGTGTCGTTCCAGCGTCCGGACAGATCGATCGTGGTGTCGGTATCGACACGGGTGACCTGCTTTGAAGCACCGCAACCGCTAAAAGCTATTATTCCGACGAGAAAGATATAAATTGTCAGTCTATACAGGACGGATTTCGGAACCGTCAAAATTTTGTCCATGGGATACGCTCCTTTTTTAATAGTTATCAGTTACCGGTTGTCAGTTATCAGTTAAGGAGGTTTCTTGTGGCAGTAACAGGAACGTCTGCGACACAACGTCTTAACCGAAAACCGAAGACTGATAACCGATAACGCATTGTTAGAAATCTAAGTCGGCTTCTTGAACAAGTTTGTCGACGAAGGTATCAAGTGCCATCGCGCCGATGTCGCCTTCATCTCGACTCCGGACACTAACGGTGCGATTCTCCGCCTCACGTCCACCGATAATTAACATATACGGGACCCGTTGCAATCGGGCTTGGCGAATCTTCGCGCCGATCTTGTCGTCGCTGTTATCTAACGTAACCCGACACCCTTTTTGCAACAGAAGTTGTTCGACCTCTCTACCGTAGTCAACGAAGCGTTGGCTAATCGTCATGACAACACATTGGATGGGAGAGAGCCATGTCGGAAAAGCCCCGGCATAATGTTCAATCAGCATTGCGATGAACCGTTCAAAACTCCCGCAAATCGCGCGGTGTATCACCACCGGACGCTTTTCGGATCCATCGGATGCGACGTAGATGAGATCAAACCGTTCCGGGAGTTGAAAGTCGAGTTGCACGGTGGCACATTGCACGTCACGGTTAAGCGAATCTCGCACCTGAAAATCGAGTTTAGGACCGTAGAACGCCGCCTCGCCGGGATCAATGGTGTGCTCAACCTGATTGTTTTTTAGCACATCTTCAAGGATTGTTTCGGCGCGATTCCAAACTTCTACATCGCCCATAAACTTATCGGGGTTCCGCGTGCTTAAATCGCATCGGAACGGCAGATCAAACGTCCCATAAATACGTTGGAAGAGCCCGAGGATACGCTCGTATTCATCTGCGATTTGATCTTCCGTGACGAAGTTGTGTGCGTCATCTTGACACATCTGGCGGACGCGCGATAAGCCGGTCAGTGTACCTGTGGCTTCGTTGCGATGCAACACGCCTTGGTCGTGCAGGCGGTAGGGCAGGTCTCGGTAACTATGGCGTGCGCTTTTATAAATGAGCATATGTGCGGGACAGTTCATCGGTTTGAGTGCACTTGCCGTCTCGCCATCTTCGCCTTCAATGATGAACATATCGTCCTTGAAGTGTTCCCAATGTCCAGATGTTTTCCAGAGGCTGCTATCGTAAATGAGGGGTGTCCGTACCTCTTGATAGCCTTCGCTGAGATAGAGTTTCCGTACTTTTTCGGATAAAAGATTATAGATAAACGCGCCTTTCGGAAGCCAAAACGGGCTGCCCGGCGATTCGGGGTGCATCTGAAAAAGTTCAAGTTCGCGTCCGAGTTTCCGATGGTCCCGCTTGGCGGCTTCTTCGCGTTGTGTCAAGTATGCCTGAAGGTCGGCTTTGGTCTCCCATGCGGTGCCGTAAATTCGTTGTAACTGCTCGCGATTGCTATCACCGCGCCAATAGGCTCCAGAAACGCGGAGCAGTTTGAAATACCGGCATTCGCTTGTTTTTTCGACGTGCGGTCCCTTGCAAAGGTCCGTGAAATCACCGTTGTGATAGATAGATACACCTTCGTCAGCGACCCCTTCATCGGTTGCGTTGACTTCGCGATCGGAGATCCCGTCGATTAATTCGAGTTTGAATTTCTGGTCTCGTTCACCGAACCATTGACGGGCATCGTCGTAGGTCCAAGTCTCCTGCTCAAAAGGCACATTGGCTTTAATCATCGCCTTCATGTGCTTTTCGATTTCGGGAAAATCGTCGGGTGTAATCGGGCGCGGCACCTCCATATCGTAATAGAACTCGTTTTCAATCGGGGGTCCGATTGCGAGTTTAACGGTACGTTCGCCATCTGGAAAGAGTTGTTGTACAGCATACGCCATGATATGCGCGGTCGAATGGCGTAGGCGTTGTAAATATTCTTCGGGTTGATTGGGTTCACGCATTGCGGTTCACTCTCACATATTATATGTCGATTCGTGTGGGTTTTGAAATTGGTCTTAATAGACTTAACGTCTTTTTTCGTACACCGTTTACGAAATAATTGTACACCATATAGGGATGGAAATGCCAATTAAAAAACCTGCGGCATTAAATCTACTACGTTTTGTTGTTCAGGTCGGTCGGGGTCAGAGTTTTGGAAGGATGGGTGGTACAGGACTTGAACCTGTGACCTCTTGCATGTCAAGCAAACGCTCTAGCCACCTGAGCTAACCACCCGTTTCGGAGAGAGATAATGGAGGTGGCGGTCGGAATCGAACCGACGAATAAGAGCTTTGCAGGCCCTGGCCTTACCACTTGGCTACGCCACCAAAAAAGATGGAGCGGGAGACGAGATTTGAACTCGCGACCTCCACCTTGGCAAGGTGGAGCTCTACCACTGAGCTACTCCCGCATCATTTTGACGATTCGTGCAGAAAAGATTCCGCAATCCCAAAGGCATATATAGTTTAATATATTTGCCTTTAAATGTCAAATTAATTTTCCATTAAGATAGCAGAAATTTGAATTTTTTTCAAAAAATTTGAGGGAACCTCAAAACAGAGGGAGTTCTCCGTTCAGTTCTCTATTGTTTGATCTGTTTAGAGTTGTTCTTCGATCCAATCATCACCGTGTGCGGGATTGTAGATGAGACCCCTTTTCATATCAACGCAGAGGTCTAATTCTTCCAATACCATGTGCCCAATGAGCACTGGTGCGCCTTCAGGTAGGTTGGTTACCCGGATGGTGCTACTCCGTTCTAAAAGCGTATATTCAACTTCTGAATAAACGGTGCGCTCCACAATGCCAGCGGCGGTTCGCGCAGTCCTTTTACTGACAGGTGTGAGACCGAGTCGTTCAATAAGTGATGTTGGTAAGCAGAGACGTGTTGCGCCAGTATCAACGAGCGCGTCCGAAACGGTGAGTTGCCGCACGTCTTCCGATTCCCTCACTCCTAATCTTACGGCATGTAAATCTTGTAGATTTACGAGTTTGATTTCAGTTGTGTGTCGCATTGTATTTGGTATCCTTTTTAGAAACGTTACGTCCGATAATCGGCATTGATCCGGATGTAATCGTAGGAATAGTCGCATGTCCACATCGTTATTTCAGCGTCCCCTGCACGGAGATCAATTGTAATGCGCACGGGGTCTTGCGCGAATAAGCCGGTTGCTTTGTCTTCATCGTAACGGGCATCCATCCCCGCCTTGACGAGTTGATAATCGGCAAGGCAGACATCCACCTGATAGGGATCGAATTCCGCTCCGGATTTCCCGATCGCCATCATGATCCGTCCCCAATTCGCATCGTTCGCAAACACGGCCGTTTTGACGAGCGGCGACTCCGCGACAGCACGCGCCGCTTTCTCCGCATCATCCCGGTTCCTCGCGCGCTTAACGACGACCTCAACGAGTTTCGTTGCACCTTCCCCGTCGCGAGCGAGCATCTTCACCAATTCGGTGCAGACGAACAGAAGTCCGTCACAAAAAGCCTCATAATCTTCGCCGTCCGGTTTGACAATCTCGGCGTTATCGGCACATCCAGTCGCCAGAATCAGCACCGTATCATTTGTACTGCGATCGGTATCGACGGTTAAGAGATTGTAGGTATCATCTACAACACGGTTGAGAGCAGCCTGAAGCGTTTCAGCGTTGATTTTAGCATCCGTTGTCAGATAGGAGAGCATCGTCGCCATATTGGGTGCGATCATGCCAGAACCCTTGGCGATCCCGCCGATCCTCACCTGTGTGCCACCGATTTCAATCTCCACGGCAACAGATTTCGGATGCGTATCGGTCGTCATAATCGCTTCTGCGGCATCGCTTCCGCCTTCGGTGCTAAGTACGCCTGCAGCGGCTTGAATCCCGTTTTCGATTTTGTCCATCGGCAACTGCTGCCCGATAACACCGGTGGAAGAGACACAGACGAGGTTTGCGTCTATACCGAGTTGTTCTGCTGTTGCGGCAGCCATCCGTCGTGCGTTTGCCATGCCGACCTCACCGGTACAGGCGTTGGCGTTCCCGCTATTGACAATAACGGCTTGGGCGCGTCCATCGCTGAGATGCTCACGACATACTATGACGGGTGCGGCAGTAACGCTATTTTTTGTAAAGACCCCGGCAGCAGTCGCTGGAACATCGGTAACAATGAGTGCCACGTCTTTTGCTTCCGCGGCTTTAATACCTGCGTGAACGCCCGCTGCACGGACACCGGAAACAGCGGTAATCCCGCCTTCTATCTGTTTCATGAAACGCTCCTGAGAGAAAAGTGTGGTCAAAATTATACTATGTCTTGAAGGAAATGTCAAAAAGTAAGATTAATAAACGTAACCCAAGTCCAAAACAACGTTTTGGACGACTCGAACACAGAAAACACCAAGTCTAAGAGACCGAAACTTATCCGCAAGGTAAAATTAAAAAGCGAATAAAACGGAAATATGATATAATCTTCTTCAGAATCTCTCTAAACAGCGAGGAAAAAGATGCACACCATTTTAGAGCGTTATCAAAAAACCTTTGCAAAAGACAGAGAAATGGCGCAAGCGGCGAACCACCTGTTTCCGGACGGTGTAACACACGACGGTCGATATATGTCTCCGTTTCCGATCTATATCACGCGTGCCGATGGTTCAAAAAAATGGGGACTCGATGGTAAGGAATTCATTGACTATTGGGCGGGACACGGTGCGCTGCTCCTTGGACATAATCCGCCAGAAATTGTGGAAGCGGTAACGGCGCAGATGCACCGGGGCACACATTACGGTGCCTGTCATCCGCTGGAATTGGAGTGGGGTTCGCTCGTGACGCAGCTGATACCGTCAGCAGAACGTATTCGTTTTGTCAGTTCTGGTACGGAAGCGACACTGATGGCGATCCGCCTCGCGCGTACTTATACAGGGAAAAATAAGGTGCTGAAATTCACCGGGCATTTCCACGGTTGGCACGATAGCCTCATCTTAGGCGCATACCCACCTTTTGATATGAGTGTTCCGGGGATCCCTCAGGAGACAAAAGACACAACGCTGTTATGTCCGCCGAACGATATTGACGCTGTTGAAACGTTATTGAAAACAGACAAAGACATCGCGTGTATTATCCTCGAACCGACGGGTGCCTCTTTCGGTATTGTGCCGACGAACGGAACGTTTTTAAAGCAGCTCCGTGAATTGACAGAAGCGTACGGTGTCCTATTGATCTTTGATGAGGTTATTACTGGATTTCGGGTTGCACCCGGCGGCGCGCAAGCGCATTACAACGTTACACCGGACATGACGACGCTGGCAAAGATTTTGGCAGGCGGACTCCCCGGCGGCGCGCTTGTCGGTAAAACGGAGGTTCTCGAACTCATCTCAATGAAATCGGAACGCGACGGCTTGAAAATGCCGCACCCCGGCACTTTCAATGCGAATCCGCTCTCTGCTGCTGCAGGGATCGCTATGCTCAGTATCGTCAAGACAGGCGAACCTCACAAACAGGCGAATCGGACCGCAGCACGGCTTCGCACAGAACTCAACGCCGTTATTGATGATTACGGACTTGACTGGGTGGTTTACGGCGAATTTTCGGGGATTAGACTCCTCGTCGGACACGGCGAAAAAGATGTTCGTGCCTCCGATTTCGATCCATATACGTGGGATTATCGGAAACTGAAAGGCAACAGTGATCCTGATATGTTGGAGCGTCTCCGGTGTGGTCTGTTGCTGAACGGTATTGACCTCGCCAGTAATGGTGGGATGACAACGGCAGCACATACGGACGACGACATCACGGTAACTGTTGCAGCGTTTGTGCAGACACTCGAATGGCTGAAGACGGAAAAGGCGTTGTAAAAACTTTTAAACCTAAACCTTAGCCCGTAATGAAATGGAGGGCGGCTCTACGGAGAGGTTCGTTGGTTGTTCAACTCACCTCACCGAACCGCAAGGTAAAGTAAAAAAATGAAGACGATTACGTATCGCGACGCGCTTAAGGAAGCGTTAGCGGAAGAGATGGAACGCGACGACGCGGTCTTTCTGATGGGTGAAGACATCGCCGAGTACGGTGGTGCCTATAAAGTAACGGACGGACTGTTCAAAGACTTCGGGAAAGATCGCATCCGAAACACACCGATTTCGGAAGCCGCGATTATCGGAACCGCGCTCGGTGCGGCGGTTACAGGGATGCGTCCGGTCGCTGAGTTGATGTACATTGACTTCACAGCGGTCGGTATGGACCAGATCGTGAACCAAGTTGCGAAGATCCGTTATATGGTCGGTGGGCAGCTGGATGTGCCGCTCGTGATTCGGACGCAGGGCGGTGCCGGTCGATCCTCTGCAGCACAGCACGCGCAGAGCCTCGAAGCGTGGTTCGTGCATATCCCAGGACTGCTCGTCGTGATGCCTTCTACACCTTACGACGCAAAAGGGTTACTGAAAACAGCCATCCGAGATGACAACCCGATCATGTTCATCGAACATAAACTCCTCTATACAGAAGAAGGCGAGATTCCCGAGGAAGAATATACGATTCCGTTGGGTGTCGCGGATGTCAAACGTGAAGGTGAGGACATCACGATTCTCGCGACATCACGGATGGTTCTGAACGCGCTGATCGCCGCAGACACACTTGCCGACGAAGGCATCTCTGCTGAAGTTATCGATCCGAGAACGCTGATGCCGCTCGACAAAGACAGTATCCTTGACTCCGTGAAGAAAACGAATCGGCTGCTCATCGCGCACGAGGCAGTTGGTCGGGCGGGGTTCGGTGCGGAGATTGCCGCGCTTGTGGTGCGTGAGGCGTTTGATTACCTCGATGCACCGATTGAGCGGGTCGCAGCGATGCCGGTGCCTGTTCCGTTTGCCCCGGTGATGGAGAACTTCGTTATTCCGAACGCAGAGCAGATTGTCGACGCAGCACGGAAGCTCGTCCGTTATGAGATTTGAATTATTAGAACGGATGCATCTATTTTCTCACGGTATAAGCACTGCAGGCGGGGTTTGAAACCCCGCCTGCGTAGGTTATGTTAGAATCTGCTCAACGTTTACGTCTCTTCCGTGTTTACCAGTTTCTGATATGCCAGTGCCAAACTGAAAGCGATCGGTGCCCACAACACCGCTATTACCATAACCGTAATGGAGTATCCGGTACCTACGATTGTCCCTACGCGCAACCTCACCAATTCAATTGAGGGTGTTTCATAAATGGTTATTTTTCATCGAAAACAGGTTTTAATGTAAGAAACATTTCGTGTAGGTATCCGGCATCGGAGATTCATTAACATTGATACCTGCAAAAGTAGGATACCGATTCCCAAAAAAGTAGAAACATATGCCAAGCCCCGCACCGGTAAAGGTTTATGCTGCCCTGTGATCGACAAGAGTTTGCTCAACAAATCAAAGACGGGTTCAATGGCTATCTTTCGTGCCCCTTGGTATGTTGCGACTTGTGTTGCTGTATAGAGGGGGTCTGCCCCCAAGAGGGCATCGGCTTCATCTAAGGTCGTCTTGGGAGTCAACAAAAGCACGTCGACTTCGGCGAAAGCCGTGGCGCGTTTTTTATCGACGTACCCGTTATCAGCAACGATGCACCGCGTGCCTCGGTCAATGAGTTTTTCTTTCTTGGTATCTAAGACGTTGCGTTCATTGACGTTAGCGGGGAGCACCTGAAACATGACGGGGAAACCACTGCGAGTGGCGGTGAGATGGAGTCCGTATCCATAGACCCATCCGTGATACCCACTTTTCGACCAAGTGGCAGTTATATCAACGCCCCGTAAGCCTTTGGGTATCTCATTGTTGAGGCGATCCTTCTGATGCCAGACGGGCCCCGCGGCTTTGAACAAACTCTTATCTTCATAAACGACTTCTTGGAGAAAGTATCCGCCATTAGTTAGATGCCATGCTGCGACGTATTCCGTGAAGGCTTCGAGTGTCGGTGTTAATGCTTTGTATCTGCGTCCGAGTGTCACATGAGACGGACACGCCGGGAGTTGACATCTTTCGAGGTAGAGCGGATGGTGAAATAAGTAATCTTGTTGTGAGCGCATAGCGGTAATCCCCTTGAGTGCCATAACGGCATAAAAAACGATGAGAGAAGCATCCGGATACTTTTGTGGTCTTCCTCTTTTTGAAACGTTTTCTTGAGTCGCTAAAAACTCATCTAACAACGAAAAAAGAAATGTGATATACTCTATCCTGTCAGGATATTTCATGGGTATCTCCTTGAAACTAATTTCTTAGTGCTAAAAAATTAATTCAAAGAGTACCCTTTATCCTGACTTTTGGCAACTATTATTTATGAAACACCCTCATTCAATTACGCTGGCACTCCCACTCTTAGAGGAGCGATATCCAAACGAATCAATAACCTGCTTTGCACGATAGCGTGAGTCGTACGAGAGCGGCATATAGAACAATTCTTTCCCGGCTCGGAAAATCGAATAATCCAAAGCTTTAAAAATCATGTATGCAGCCGCCCCAGTTTGAAGTGATGGAGACCTCGTCAAAACAAGACTACTGACGAAGTGAACTATCGGAATGCTGAGATGAATATAAGGCAATGGGATAAACCTAAGGGCAAGCGGCACAACCACCAATTGCAAAATCCCAGCGGCCAGTGCGAGATTCCCATACACTGCACCGTAAAATGCCGTACGCATATCCGTATCCGGTCTTTCCAGTTCTGCCAGTAAGTTAAGCCGAAGATCTAGCACAGTGGACACCACTTGTGTGCTTATAATCAAAATACCGATAAAGACCAGATATCTGGAACGAAAGAGCGTTCTTATACCGATGTGTCCAAGTCTACCCCCCGCTTCTTCTTCGCTCGGTTTCGGTTCACCACCGAACTTGTAAGCAATTACACCGAGAACCGCCGTCGGAACGAGGGACCCTGCTGTGAATAGCAATAACGCTTCGGAGCCTAACACGGTTGCCCATTTGCTCACCAGCATGCCGCCGGCAAATGAACCGAGAGAAGCGATAGCGCAGAAGGGTCCGTTAATTCGTTTCGCCTGTTCAGTCGTTAGGACGCTGTTGACAAACGACCAGAACTGCTCGATGACGATCACGATATACGCTTCACGGAACACATAGATGATAGCTGCAGCGAAATGCATACCGCGGACAAGCATCGCATAGCATCCGAGGATTAAAACAGCGAAAAAAAGCGAGGATACTGCTAACGCACGCGTCGCACCCTGCCACGAGAGTAGCCGACCATAGCAGTACAGCAGCACAATCATACTCGGAAAGATCGCTACCATGCCACGCGAGAGATTTTCTGCACCATAAGCATGAATAAATAACGAAGTGGACACGGCACGGATAAACTCATAGCCGAACAACACAAAACAGGCGGCACTACTGATTGAAATCGCAGCGTAGATAAGTCGTCGTGGAAACATTATGTTGGGTGAACCCCTCCAAAAACTTTACTGTCGTGTCGGAATTTTATCCTCGGTTGGACGGGAGTTATGAACCCAATGTCCACTCGGATCGTTGCCTCTGGCGACGATGGCGCGTTGGTTCCAATTGTTTGCGGCGTGGACATCCGGCGGCACGAACCGCATCGTCAACCCGCAACGCCGTCGATCCGAAGTGTTCGGTTCGGAACCGTGCAACAGTAGGTCCGAATGCAACGACATCTGTCCGGCTCTCATTTCAAATGGATGCGGTGCGTCGCCGTATTGTGGTGCTTCATGGACCGTCTGCCCCAGCACATTTTTCTCCTCAGTAGTACTCCGCTCAAATGCGATCTGACCGTGCAGATGCGATTTCGGAATAACCGTCATCGCACCGTTTTCGACGGCAGCATCGTCAATCGCGAGCCACACGGTAACAGTTTTGCTTGGGGAGAGGGGCCAATAGGAGGCATCCTGGTGCCAGCTCACCTGCTTCACGTCACCCGGCATCTTGCAGAAGTAGTGTGTTCCCCAACAGATCAGCGTTTCACCGAGCAGATCTTGCACATAGTCCAGGATTCGATCTTCTGTAACCAGATCGTGGAGACCGGTGCAGGTGGTGTGCCACCCGTTGATGGAGTAGCTATTCATTCCTGCTGCGAGTGCTTTTTCCATGAGTTGGTCGAAATAGGCGCGGTGTTCTGCGATCTCTGCCTCAGAAAAGACATCCAACGGTGAGATAAACCCGTTTTCATTGAAATGCTCGATTTGGGCACGTGTTAACGTTGATGGATTCTCGTTTTCAACCGGAAAAAACTGAAGTTTCCGCTTGAGTTCCGGCATTGCATCCGTAATTGGCATCAAAACGTCCTCGTTTCTTTTAGAGAGTCAGAAGTTCGTATCGTCAAGTATAATACCAAATTTTTGTCTGGTTGTCAATCGGGACTAAAGAAAATAATACTTCTCCCGTTCCACCTCTGGCATGCGCCCTGGACGCGTTCGATACCAACGGAAATGTTCATAGTGCGAAGTATAGTGTTCGCCGTCTCTGCTGTCATTGTAGCTAAGGAACAACATTCGTCGAGCACTATCGGATTTATTGGATGCCGCCGAGTGCGGTGTGAAACAGGTAAAGATCGCCATATCTCCCGGTGCTAACTCTACATGGATGTGTTCCTCGTTTGCGAGGTGTTCGCGTTCGATCTGTCCCTTGTCGAGCGAACCGGGATCATGGAGAAAGCCTTGACGGTGGCCTGTCCAGAGTTCGGTGCATCCGTTCTCTCTCGTGCTTGCGTCAAGCGCGACGGCAACCGTAAGGAGACTGTGCGGGAATCCCTGCCACCAATTGTAATCCTGATGGAGTCCGTTCCCGTGGCTCTCCGGCGGTTTGAAGATTAGTTTATCTTTGAACAGTACTGCCTCATAGCCGTCATACAGCGATGCCAACCGATCCATAATCCGTCTGTCACGTGTGAGCGCGGAAAATAGGGGCGAAATACTGACAAACGGATCGATTTTCCAGGGTTGACCGTCTGCCAACATCTCGAACCGGAGATTGTATTTCGGTTCAAGTTGGAATTCACGACTCAATGAAAGCGCGCGATCGACAATCCGTTCCGCTTCTTGACGGTAAATCTCAATCTCGTCGGGTTGAAAGACATCCCGAAGGATAAGGAATCCTTTCTTCCGATACGCCTCGACTTCAGCGGTATCAAGGGCAAAGCGGAGTTGCCGTTGCTGTGCACCGCTCCATCGCGGTGTTCCGATTTCTGATGGACGTTCAACACTTACCATCCTTGCCTCCTATCCGTTACTGAATCTTAAAGTCCGTTTTTAGTTGTCCCCAGCGCGTTGCAAGTTTACCGTGCGGTTCGACGGCGAAAGAGGGGATGTCCGCTCCGTCGATGCTTAGATTATCGTAATGGACATGTGCCGTATGCGTAATAAAACCGATGCGTCCACTGTCCCGAAATTTCGCATCATCATCTCCCTCGAACAAGAGTTCGTCATCGACGAAACATTGATAATTATGACCTTCTGCAACAACCTTAAGCCGATAGGTTCCGCCGACTTCCGGGTCAACGGGTAAAGGGGTTACGATGTGTTCAAATTGGTTTTCTCTCCATCTGGAGAATTGGCATTTATGCTGGTCTGTGCGGATCCAGAACCGCATACCGTTGTCGCCGTCCGTATCGGCACGGATTAACACACCCACCGCATTCACGTTCACATTTTTTACCAATGTCACATCCACTTCAACGGTGTAATCTCCCCAATTTTCATCACCGAACATCGTCTTGGCGTATTCTGCGCCAGAGGTCTCAGCATAAGCATCTTTCTCAATCTTCCACTCGCCTTTGACAGCGTTCCAACCGTCGGGAAGTCCATTGTCGAAATTTTCCTGCCAAACCCCGGCTGAAGCAACGGAAGTTAACATTGCGACCGTGAGTATGGCGGATACTATATTTGAATAATGCATCGGTTCCTCCAGTCTATCGATTCGTTGCTGTACATGACCTGATTCTTATTTCTATCACTACCGTTTACCGATTCTTAAACCGCCGATATTATAGCAAAACTTGATGGATCGGTCAAGTTGAAAAACTGAATTGCGACTGCTCAGATGAAAATTTCACTTGACATTTCGGCTAAATACGCTTATATTATTTCAAATCATTTGTTAGCGGAAAATTGTCTGTAACCTCTGGCCTCACGGAAAAACTGGCATATCCAAGAGACCCACCTATTAGGAAAACACGAAGAACT
>ASZN01000080.1 GCA_000406005.1 Candidatus Poribacteria bacterium WGA-3G | reverse complement strand
CAGTTAAGAAAAGAGACGTTCCTCAAAGACCCTCTTTAACTGAATACTGGTAACTGGTAACTGGTAACTGACAACTATTCCCCCACCTCATCCCAGTCCAATATCTCCTGATTCCATTCAAACTGCTGCAGGGGACCAAATTTGAGGTTAACCGTTAAACTCTTCGGTTTCGGGGAACTGTCAAATAGATTGAAATCTCGGACGACGACATAAGTGTGTTGTCCATCGGTAATCGTTTTGCACGCTTCGATAAAATCGTCGAGATTACGAATCTGTTTCCCGTTAATATCGAGGATGACGACCTTAGAGTTCCCATTCCGCTCTTGTACGCCGACCCGGGAGAAGCTGCTACCAGCGACAGCATGCGGTAAATAGACACCATCGGCATCTAAGAAAAGTGTGCGTCGGAGTTTCGGCGTAATGTCATGAAAAATTGCCCCACCGAACCTAACAAACCGACGGACTTTCTTCGACTCTAAGTCCTCCACAGGCACATCAAGACTCAGGTTTTCGCCGTTCCGATAGACGTTCAAGTTAACGCTTTCCCCAACGTTCCGATTTAAAACAGCATCGAAGGTGTAGAGATCGTCTTTGATAGGTTTATTATTGACGCGATAGATAATATCAGATGCGCGGAGGATAGGCACACCGGTCGTCTTAGGGACAATCGATTCGATTTGGATAACCTTTGGCGTTCCAGCTTTCGAGGGCCCAATCTCTTTGCGCAATTCGGCAGGAAAATTGAAGTGTTTGATCGCTTCACCGATAGAGACGAGTTCTAAATCCACACCGATTTCGCCGCGCTGGATAGATACTTTATTCCGAATAAACTCAAGCGCATCAACGAGATAATCGATCGGGAGTTCAAAACTGGAGGTATCGGTACCACGGGCGTGAACAGCAATCACTTCACCTGCCGTATTCCAGACGGGACTTCCGCTTGAGCCGCCTGTCCGATCAAACGTGGTGTGGATGTAACTGGAGTGTCGGTCCCCTTTGTTGACATTGAGGTTCGCAACGGTCCCGAATTTGATTGAATATTCTTCTTTCTCGTTGTTCCCGATAAGCAGGAGTTCATCGCCGAGAGCGAGTGAATCCCATTCGCCGAGTGCAACAGCCTGAAGATCAAACTCGACCGCGGCGGGATCAAGCTGATAAAACCCGAAGTCGTGTGTCGGATCGTAATAGAGAATCCGTGCCTCCGTGAAACTACCGTCATGGAAGTTGATTTTGACGTAAGAGGGGCTCGTCCCGGTAACATGTTGGTTTGTGGCAATAATACCGTGTTCCGCATCTACAACAAAACCGGTGGCAAAACTCGTGCCTTTCCCCTCCATCTCAAAGACGACTTCGGAGGAGGTTTCGACGTTCACTACCATCGGTTTGAAAGCTGCAATCTGTTCCGTCCAATTGTGTGCGGCATCGGCGTTTACAATTAAAATAAACACCGCAAAAACCGTCAATACTACACTGCTAATACGGTTGTTAACCGCAGTTGCAAAGATCCGTTTCATGCTGATTCCTTTTGATTTTGGAGTTTTTTAATATTCTAAAAGTTTAACATAGCAGTTTCGCATTGTCAAATATTTTTTTCAGAGTTACCGGATAGAAAAAAATAAAAAACGAACCTTTTCTGAACACATCTGACTAAAAAAGCGAACCTAAAATGTGAACACCTAAGAAAAAACTTGCAGGTATTCACACAACCGAAATTCTTATAGGAGAAATAAAAATGAAACAGAAATTTTTCGCAATCGCTGCAATCGCAGTTCTCGCAATCGTCGGTGTCTTCGTTTTTGAACACGCAACCTCAGCGCAACGTCCCGACCGGAACGCACAAAGTGAACGCGGAAACCGTCAGGGTGGTGAACGAGGTAACAGAGGCGGAATGCAGGGCATGATAGACCCTATGTCTCTCGTTGATAACTCTTGGGTTGACTTGACATTCGCTGTGAAAGTAGACGATGAAACACTCGTAAAAGCACGTCCTATCTATCAAGCCACTCGTGAAAAGTTTGCATCAAAGATGACAGAATTACGTGCCTCCGGTAATTGGCAAGCGATGCGGTCTGAAGTACAGAAGCTGGTCGTGGCAGCCGGACCCGAATTCCAAGCGAGCCTCAAAGAGGTCTTGACAGCAGATCAGTTCGCTAAACTCAACGAATTGACCAAGCAACGCCAGGAACGTCAGAGCCAACAACGGCAACGCATGAATCGCGCCCGTGAAGGTGGCGGTCGTCGCGGTGGTGGCGGTGCGCAATAGTCGGCATTCAGAAACAGCCGTACGTCTCACTCACGCATTTGTACGCCGGGTCGGGCATATTTGCCTGACCCTTTCTTTTTTTTCTCAAACCTTATTCAGTACGAAAATCACCGACCCCTGCGTTCCTCGACCCAACGAAGGATCGTCTCTCGGTTTTCGGTGTCCCCATATTGCTGGAACCAACTCGCGAGTTGGTTACCCGTTTCGATGAGCAGCGGATCCATCTCTTCGGACCTCGATTTCAACGCGAGTTCATATCTTTCAACCGCTGCATCGGTCTGTTTGCGTCTCACTAAAGTGATGGCGAGAGCGCATCGGACCTCGGTGAGTAGATCTGCTTTCGTTCTGTCAAAACGCTGCCGGACCAATTGCGACTCCAGCGACAATAAATTCCTGAACGCTGGCATGTTAATCGGGTCTCTCTGTAAAATCGTTTCAAAACCGACGAACGCTTTCTGGTATTCACGCGTCACGAGATAGAGGTAGCTGAGCGTATTATAAATCTCAAGGTTCCGCTTAGGTTCTGGGATCGTCTCAAATTCGGCGATGGCGGCGGCATAGTTGCGTTGTTCCAGAAGCGAGTTCCCGCGTCGGATTCGCAGGTTGATCTGCTCCTCTTTTGCGCGTACGTTCCCCGGTTCTTGTGCTAAGACGCGCGACAATTCAGTAGCGGCGCGTTCATAATCACCCGCACCTTGGTAGGCATTCGCCAAACTCAGACGCAAATTCGCATCGGTCGGTGCAAGCCGGAGTGCCTTCTCAAGGAGTTGGATCGCTGTCGTGTACGCCTCCGTCTCGCTGAGGCCGCGCGCATAATGATGATACGCCGCGATGAGGTTATGCAAAGCATGGTCAGCGTTCGGTGTGCTATTGTAAACGTGCTGAAATTCCGACAGTGCCTCGGCATAGTCGCCTTTTTTGAGATATAACTCCCCGAGCAGGTTACGGATGTGTATTTCGTTCGGATAGAGTTTCTTGAGTTCGAGATACGCATTCACGGCTTCATCTAATTCACCCGCCTCGTTATGCGCGCTCGCCTTTCGGGTGAACACATCGCCAAGGTTTGTACGAGCGACGTTCAGTGCCGGCATTAACCGTATCGCGTTGCGATACGCATCAATTGCCGCATCCCATTCATCACGATTTCGCAGTGCCACGCCGTAGTTGTTATAGCATTTCGCAAGATAGTGCTTCGTCAGCGCATCAACAGGATTAATATCCATGGCTTTCTGGTAATAGCCGATCGCCGTTTCAAACCGACCAGCGTGAGCGTACCCGTTTCCCATCAGTCGGTAGGTAGGTGCATCGAGCGGGTCCATGCGAATCACGCGTTCAAAAGTCGAGGTGGCGGTCTCAAAATCCTTAGCCGCCAACGCTTTGAACGCCTTTGCCCGGAGGAGTTGGTGTAGGTTTCGACGCGCAGCTTTATGGTAGGGCGCGATATGGAGTGCTTTTTCAAACGCCTGTATCGCCTTTTCAGACTCTTTCCGCTCATAATAGAAGATACCGAGTTTGTTGTAATCTGCAGGCGACGGTGTCTTGGTGACCTGTTTTTCGAGGAGTGCTATCGCTTTAGGCGTTTTACCGGTTTCATGGTAGGCGTGAATGAGTTTCTCAATTGCGGGTTGGAACTCGTCATCTAACTGCCTACAGGTTAAAAAACTGGTGATTGCTGTGTCCGTATCACCTTTATCAAGGTAGACGGTTCCGAGTAGATAGTGGGACCGAAGATGTTTTTGTTTATCGGCGTGCGGTCTCTGTTCGATCTCAGCTTTCAACACCTTAACGGCGGTTTCGTGCTGTGGTGTATTGGACGGCGTATTATAGAGTTTCCGTAACGTAATTATATCTCGTGTGCTTGGCTGTTGTGTTGTCGCTGTCGGGTAGCTGATATCACCGGGGTGTGGACTGTGCCCCCATAACCCGATAGCGTGTCCAAACTCGTGGAGACAGACGGTCCGCATCTCTTCTTGTGAGAGTTCACCGATAGTGCCATCACCTTCTAACATCAGGATAATCTCAACGGTGAACGGCGGCGAGACAGCGGTGTCGGTCAGCGGTTTTGCAACCGTCTGTTCCGTATCGCGGAGGATTTTTGCTGGGGTGTTTCTTCGCGTGAGTTGCGCGCTACCGAGCCGCATGTCTTGGAAGCCGTTATAAAGCGCGTTGTGTCCCCAACTGACTCGGATGTTTGCGTTCTGCGGTGTCTCGGTCTCTTCAAAACGGATGTCGCCGTCACTGGCACTCTGCCATACCTGCATCGCATGTCGGATTTCCGGGAGGTACGGACTCTCTTTCAGCACTGGCGAGATATAAACCCGAATCGGCATCTGCGTAAAACGGGTGATCCGTCCTTGAGAAAAGAGCGTAATGTGATCGAAATAGTCTGTATAGACAGATCCAGAGGCATCAGAAGCCATTGCATCGTGAAGGCCGCCACTGCAGAAAAGTGTAAAGATCAGGACTATGAATAGAACGATGGAAAGCGTCCGTAACATTCTCGCTTGCACAGAGAGACTCCTATTGATAAATGAAGATAGCGAAACCCAACAACCCATTAGTGAATTAACTCCGGCTCGCCAGTTTGTTTGCGAAGATGCTGATTAATCCGCCTAACATCACGTACCCAAAAATCACCTCTAAAGTGACGAGAAAACGTGCGGCGGTATTGTCCGATACGATGTCTCCGAAACCGAGCGTCGTAAAAGTAACAACACTAAAATAGATGCAGTCCCAGAAAGTTAGCGACTCCCCGCTGTATGCACCTGTCGTTTGATGAAATTGCGGTGTGAAGTTTTCCAACCATAACGACATCCACGACGGCACGGGGAACCTGTACGCAATCGCGAACAGGAAAACGAAAAGGGTAGACCAAGATGCCCAGAGCGCTAAACTCCGACCATAATCGGAACTCCAGCGCCATAAGCGTGCCAGCACCGGGTTGGCTTGACTGAAGGCGCGGATGAACTGTTGGTCAGCAACATACCTTTTGAAAAATGGGTTCTCAACCTCATCCACGTGTCGGCTATCTAAATAGAATTCGGTTGGATGGTGTACCTTTCGCCTGAGTTTGTCTTTCAAGGACTGGTAGAATGTGTTTGGGATGTACCGAATGTCGCGAAAGGCAGCGACAGTCATGAAATGTGCGCCGGTAAAGTTGGCAGTTCCGAGAAATGTCGCGCTATTGAACGCTGCTGTCTCAGGGAACCATGTCCCGGTGCAGTCGAGTATGCCTTGGAACAGGGCGCGCCGGAAGTTGACTTCACTGTAAAAGTTGGTCTCATGGAATACGGCGTTCCTACGGAATTGAACCCTATGGAAGTCAGCAACGTTGTTAAATCTCACACGCCAGAAACTGACACTTTTGTGGAAGATAGCACTATGAAAGTCGGCGCGTCTTTGGAAGATAGCCTCACGGAACCCAGAGGTCCCATGAAAAACGGCTTCATCGAAATCAATGTCCGCCTCAAAGAGCGTACGCCGAAAATCGACATCTTTTTCAAAGACGACTGTCCGGAAATTAACGATGTTTCTAAATGTACACCCGATGCAAGAGACATTCTTGTTGAGAAGGACCTGGTCGTCGTCGCCGCGTTCTAACTCGACAGAAAAAATATCGACGACACCTTCGATGATGCAATTAGTGAGTATAATGGAGGTCGCATCACTCTGTAGTGCCTCAAGGAAAACTTGTGCCTTAATGGTTTCGCCGTGTTTCTCGTACATCTCTGTTTTTTACCGTATGTTTTAACGTCAAAGGGTTGTGTGGTGGTATTCGTGCTTGTGAATACTTTGACCAAGAACGCGATTTCCGATATCTAAAAATAGGCGCGCGTGCTTGGTCAAGACTGTCTAAAAATCTGCGAGGAGATCAGCGAGCGGATTTTCAAGCACCGGTTCAGCGTCTGGCTTCACAAT
This sequence comes from Candidatus Poribacteria bacterium WGA-3G, assembly GCA_000406005.1. Classification (GTDB taxonomy): domain Bacteria; phylum Poribacteria; class WGA-4E; order WGA-4E; family WGA-3G; genus WGA-3G. Next base: position 15,990 of record ASZN01000080.1, on the reverse strand, counting down.
GGCATGACTGACACCGCCTTTAAGATGATAGACCTCCACGTCATCTGGTAGGAGCCAACAGAGTTCTGAGACACGCTCTTGAATTTCTGTCGTTGCATCCGTGGTCTTCACCGACTGTTGCCCGGCGGTCAGGAGGTTTTGAACTACCGCTAAAAGATATGGACTGTGCGTTGTCAGAACAATCTGGCTATCAATATGGTTCCGCATCAACGCGAGGATATGCATAAGGTGTCTTTGTGCTATCGGGTGTAAATGTGCTTCAGGTTCTTCAATCACCCGGAAGGTGACTTCGTTGTAAAGCACATTCGTGAACATATCTTGCAGAATCCGTATGACGTTTTGTTGTCCGGCGGATGCACGCTCTAAGAGCGTAGCGTTTTCGCCGGTGAGATGTAAATAGAGCTCCGATTCGGGCACCGCACCTATGGTTTCATATTCACTCTCTAAGATACGCGAGATGTTCTTGAGGAGAAATTCTATCACCGGTTTATCGATGCTATCTGACTCGCTTTCCGCTCTTTCGTCATAAATGTTGTGGAAATTCTGCGCGCTGAAAATATCAAGGAACTCCTCATTCTTTTCCAAAAACCGGGCAATGAGGTATAAATTCGCACGCGGACGGGTCGCAGCACGCGTCTGGAGATCGCTTTTTATGCCACCATAGAAGATCCTCTTAAGTGCGTCTGGGTAGTTGACAGCGATATTCCGATCCGCAGGGATGAACAGACTATCACGGTACGTACCGGCTAACTTCTCAGTGATATCACTGAGTCCTATTGCCATCTCTAAGATAAAGAGGAACCGTTCGTTCCGTTTAGATGCGCGATCGTTGTCCGCATCCGCTGAAGGGGCATCCGCTGAAGGGGCATCCGCTGAAGGGGCATCCACTGAAGGGGCATCCGCTTTTGTCGACGTATCGGCATCTAACTCTGACATTATACCACGAATCCGTTTTTTATCAAACTTTTTCAACTTTTCTTGGAGCGCGGCACAAAGGGCTTCGATCTCATCCATAACATCCGGAAGCCGGATCTCAAGCGTTTTTTCGGCATCTAATGTCAATGTGATCGCACTATCCGCTGTATAGTGGTAGGTAATTTCAAACGGTTTTGCGGCATCGCCATCGCCTCGGACCAACGCTAACGCGTTCACATCGCCGAAAAACTCACGGAACTTATGCGCGATTTGTACATGGAAAACCGTCGACAGGTCTTGTGAAGCGGGGTCCAGATGTCCCGATGGGTCCGTATTAACTTCTTTGATGTAGTGGCGGAAGTCGCGAATGAGTTCGTGAAAAAAATAGAGCAGCTTCGCAAGCACGCTTTTGCCACTAGCAGTCGCACCGATGAAGACAATTAAGGTTTTATCCGTGTCTATTTCTACTTCACGGATATTGATGAAGTTTTTGACAACCAGTTTAGGCATAAGGTTTCCATTTATAGTAAAATCGAAAAATGATGCGACACTTTAAAAAATAAAAAGTCTCGCTATTGCAAGCGGGGTTTGGAACCCCGCCTTCTATGATGTCTCTTACTGACAACCATTTTGAACTACAAGAACATGAAGATCAGGTGGGAATCTCTGTCCAGCCACTACTTGCACGGATTGCGTCAATAGCGATCTGGTAACGCCAACCGTCTTGGAATGTTAAATACGGCTCGTGCGGACGGTTCTCAATATCCGCAAGGAAATCCCGAACGAGTGCAACCCATTTGTTTTGGATGTCGTCCCCAATACGTGGTAAAGCATCCGTTAGCGTCTCTGGAACCGGCAATTCCTCGCTCGTTGCCGAAACGTGTTTCGTGATAGGTGACAAGATATGTCCACCCCTTCCAACAAGCGTTCCACGAGTCCCATAAAAATACCAACCACCCGTCGGCGAATGCGTCGGCACCCCTGGATTCGTACGCATGGTTACGAGGATGGTGTTTTCATGCTCTGCTGTGTCTGAAGTTGCTAATTTAAAAAACGCCGAATAATCCCATTCTGCGTCACACACCCGCCACTCAAGTTTTGATGCCGCTTCGTGTGTGATCTCTTTGCGTCGCCACTCTCGGAAGTCACGAATTTCAGGAACGACGGGTGCTTTCCTGATGGCAATTTTCGCTTCACCGACAGCCGAAACAACTTTCATACCCGTCATCCGTTCCAACATACCGAGCCGATGTGTAAGTCCGTTGTTCAACGCACCGCCACCGTGTGCTAAGGAACTCATCCAGTTCCACGGCTTGACTGTCTTTGAAGGCGTGTTTCCTGAAATCCGGCGGCTGTATCCGATATCGACTGCCGTTAACTCACCAATAAGATGCTGTTGTGTCAATAGTTCACGCACATAAGCGACGCTCGGATCGTATAGATGCGTCGCGGCGAAACCGTGTTTCAAATCGGTGTCTTTAATAAGATTATAGATATGTTCGGCTTCGGCTGCCGTCCGTGCTAACGGTTTCTCGCTGATAAGATGGCAGCCGAGTTCCACTGCCAACTCGACGACCTCGGTTCGCAGGACCGCAGGCGTTGTCAGGGCGATAATGTCAGGTTTATGTCTCAGCAGGCTTTCCCGCCAATCCGTTGAAGCCTCTGGCACGCCTAACCCGTCCGCGACTTTCTGCACGACATCCGGCTTGCGCGCACAGATCGCCAACACTTCAACACCATAATGTTGAAACGCCTTTGTGTGTCCTTCTGCCGACCAACCTGCCCCAACAACAACTGCTTTCAATTTTTTCATGCTAAGATCTCGCTAACGACCCGTGCTTCCTCTTGGACACCCGTCAACCGATGATCGAGTCCTTGGAACTTGAAGGTCAACCGTTCATGGTCGATACCGAGTTGATTGAGAAGCGTAGCGTTTAGGTCTCGAACCGAGACCGGGTCTTTGACGATGTTATAACTAAAGTCGTCAGTCTCACCGTGAACGATACCACCTTTGATGCCAGCACCAGCCATCCACATCGTGAAGCATTTCGGGTGATGGTCGCGCCCGTAGTTCTCTTTCGAGAGCGCACCTTGGCAGTAAACAGTCCGTCCGAACTCACCGCCCCAGACGACAAGCGTGTCGTCAAGCATCCCGCGTTGTTTCAGGTCTTGCACGAGTGCCGTCGAGGGTTGATCAATATCGCGCGCTTGGTTACGGATGTCCTTTGGAAGATTCCCGTGTTGGTCCCAGCCGCGATGGAAGATTTGGACGAGTCGGACATCGCGTTCCATCATCCGACGTGCAAGGATACAGCAGTGCGCAAACGTACCCGGCGTGTGGACATCAGGACCGTACATCTCCAAAATGTTATCGGGTTCCTGTTTCAGGTCTGTGAGTTCAGGCACGGAGGTCTGCATCCGGTATGCCATCTCATATTGCGAGATACGCGCATGGGTCTCTGGGTCACCGACTTCTTGGTAAAGTTCCTCGTTGAGTTTAACCAACGTATCAAGCATCCGTTTGCGTGCTTTTTCACTCATCCCTTCAGGATTTGAGAGGAACAGCACCGGATCGCCTTGGCTACGGAGGAGTACGCCTTGATGCTCAGACGGTAGGAATCCGGCACCCCAGAGACGGTTATAGAGTGCTTGTGCGGACTTCCTACCTGTCCAAGTCGCGTTCATCACGATGAAGGACGGTAGGTTCCTGTTTTCCGTACCTAACCCGTAACTCAGCCATGCGCCGAGGCTCGGTTTGCCGGGGGTTTCGTCGCCCGTACAGACATAAGTGATCGCCGGATCGTGATTAATCGCATCGGTGTGTACCGATCTGATAATAGCAATGTCTTTTACCATAGAAGCCGTATGCGGCAGCAATTCGCTAATCCACGCACCATCGCTACCGTTGTCATGTTTTTGAAACTCGAAAATAGACGGCGCGATCGGAAAACGTTTCTGTCCGGAAGTCATCGTCGTGAGCCGTTGCCCCATCCGTACCGTTTCCGGGAGCTCTTTATCGAACCATTCTCCCATCACCGGTTTATAGTCATACAGGTCCATCTGCGAGGGCGCACCGGACATGAATAGATAGATGGCGCGTTTCGCTTTCGGCGCGAAGTGCGGGAGTTCAGGAAGACCGCCTGTCTGCGGCACGGCTTGCTGTTCGAGTGCATCTGCAAGCGTGTTCGGCAATAACGAGGCGAGAGCTGCGCCGCCGAGTCCCATAGCACATTTGCCGAAGAATTGGCGACGCGTTTCAAGTTTGAGATATTCCTTAATGGGATCCATTTTATGTGACGCTCCTTCCTATGCCAAGATTTCATCGACAACTCGTGCTTTCTCCTCAACTCCCGTTAACCGATGATCAAGTCCTTGGAACTTGAAGGTCAACCGTTCGTGGTTGATACCGAGTTGGTTGAGGATTGTCGCGTTTAGGTCTCGAACCGAGACCGGGTCTTTGACGATGTTATAACTAAAGTCATCGGTTTCACCATGAACGATCCCGCCTTTGATACCGGCACCAGCCATCCATATCGTGAAACATTTCGGGTGATGATCGCGTCCGTAGTTCTCTTTCGAGAGCGCGCCTTGGCAGTAAACAGTCCGTCCAAATTCACCCCCCCAAACAACGAGTGTATCATCAAGCATTCCGCGTTGTTTCAGGTCTTGAACGAGTGCCGTCGAGGGTTGATCAATGTCGCGTGCTTGGTTACGGATGTTTTTAGGGAGATCACCGTGCTGGTCCCAACCGCGATGGAAGATTTGGACGAGGCGGACATCGCGCTCCATCATCCGCCGTGCAAGGATACAACAGTTGGCAAATGTACCGGGGGTGTCAACCTCGGGGCCGTACATCTCCTTAACTTTATCGGGTTCCTGTTTCAGGTCTGTGAGTTCAGGCACGGAGGTCTGCATACGGTATGCCATCTCATATTGTGAGATACGCGCGTGCGTTTCTGGGTCACCGACTTCTTGGTAGAGTTCCTCGTTGAGTTTAACCAACGTATCAAGCATCCGTTTGCGTGCTTTTTCGCTCATCCCTTCAGGATTTGAGAGGAATAGCACCGGATCGCCTTGACTGCGGAGCAGCACACCTTGGTGCTCCGATGGCAGAAAGCCCGACCCCCAGAGTCGGTTATAGAGTGCCTGCGCACCTTTCGGACCGCTCCATGTGGCGTTCATCACGATAAATGCAGGCAGGTTCCTGTTTTCGCTGCCGAGTCCATAACTCAGCCACGCCCCGAGGCTCGGTTTGCCCGGAGTTTCGTCACCCGTACAGACAAAGGTGATCGCCGGATCGTGATTAATCGCATCGGTGTGTATCGACTTAATAATGGCGATGTCTTTTACCATGGAAGCCGTATGCGGCAGCAACTCGCTAATCCACGCACCATCGCTACCGTTGTCATGTTTTTCAAACTCGAAGATAGACGGCGCAATCGGAAAACGGGCTTGACCGGATGTCATCGTCGTGAGACGTTGTCCCATCCGCACCGTTTCCGGGAGGTCTTTATCGAAAAATTCTCCCATCTTCGGTTTATAGTCATACAGGTCCATCTGTGAGGGTGCACCGGACATGAATAGATAGATGGCGCGTTTCGCCTTCGGCGCGAAATGCGGGAGTTCCGGCAGCCCACCAACCCGCGTTCCTGCCTGCTGTTCGAGGGCTTGAACAACGCCACTCGGTAACAGTGAGGAGAGGGCTGCACCCCCAAGTCCCATAGCACATTTACCAAAGAATTGCCGACGCGTTTCAAGCTGCAAATATTCTTTAATCGGGTCCATTATACGGCTCCTTGCGCGGTTCAAAACCACGCCTACGAGTATAACAAGACAGGCAGTAGGTCTTGTTAACCCTTATTCAGAACTTCGTCCAGATTCAGGATTAGGTTCGCAATCATCGTCCATGTAGCGACTTCGACTGCATCTAAGTTTTCATCGGGTTTCGATTCGCCGACAGAAATGAGTGCTTTCGCTGCTTCCGGATCCGCTTTCAATTCCTCTGCATGCACCTGCATCGTTTCGAGGAGCAGTGCGGCTTCCGACGGTTTCGGTTCGCGGGCGGTCGCTATCTCAAACATAAAGGCGATCCGTTCCTCCGGCGTTTCGCCACCCGCTTTGAGCGTACGTTCCGCGAAGACGCGTGCCGCTTCAAAGAACTGCGGGTCGTTCATCAGCATTAACGCCTGCATCGGTGTGTTCGTACGTTCACGGCGGATTGTACAAGCCTCGCGGGACGGCGCATCTAAGATGTTCATCTGTGGCGGCGGCGCAGTCCGTTTCCAGAAGGTATAGAGACTTCGACGGTATATTTTATCCGCACCCGTGTCTTTAACAAAAGTGTCAGTATTAGACCCAGTAAACCCGACGGCTTTCCAGAGGCCACCCGGTTGCGGCGGTTTGACACTCGGTCCACCAATTTGCGTATGCAACAGACCACTCGCTGCGAGTGCGTTATCTCTTACGATTTCGGCATCGAAACGATAGCGCGGCGCACGAGAAAGCAACACGTTATCCGCATCACGTTCTAACTTCTCAGGTGTAACCTTCGCACTCTGACGGTACGTCGCTGAGGTGAGCATCAGTTTCAGCATCGCTTGCACATCCCATCCCGAAGCAATAAATTCGGTTGCCAACCAATCAAGGAGTTCCGGATGCGACGGCGGCGTGCCTTGCGTACCGAAATCCTCTGCTGTTAAGACAATTCCGGTGCCGAAGACGTTCTGCCAGAGACGGTTTATCGTGACACGCGCAGTGAGCGGATGTTTCGGCGAAACCAACCATTTCGCCAGTGACAATCGATTCGGGGGTGCACCCTTCACCATCTGCGGAAGGACCGCCGGGGTGCGCGGGGTGACCTGCTCGCCTCGGTGTTGATAGGCACCGCGTTCGAGAACATAAGCACCACGCGGATCCGTTCTTTCCTGCATCACAAGCGTCGTGGTGATGGAACTATCCAGACTGTTTCTTTTCTTCTGGACATCCGCTAAATCGGCGTAGAGTTTTTTCAGGCTTTCGTCCTTTGAGACGTTCCGGCGGTAGTATTCTCGGATCTGCGTCTGCTGCTCCGCGCTGCGCTGCCCGCTTTCGATTGCTATCGTATCAACGATGTTCGCTGTTACCATCGGTTCATCGGATTCCATACGGAAAAAGAAACCGGACGGACCAGAATAGTTGACCACCTTTAGCAGGAGCGCATTGTTGCCCGGATTCAGTTGGATTTGGAGTTTATCCGTATCCGGTGCCGCATCACGCTGGATATTGCTCGCAAGCACCTCCGTTTGGTTCACCCAAACCTTCAAAGCGTCGTTACTACTCAGGTAAAGCACCGCTCTCTGTCTGGTTTCGGAGACAATGTTCCGATAGAGGTATGTCGCGCTGTTTTCACCGACGATGTCGTTATGAACCTGTTCGTCTGACCAGTGCGTCTGCTGTTGCCACGCCAACGTCTCCGAACCGACAGTGAATTTATCCTGTGTATTGACAGGCTTGGTTTCCGGTTCATAAACGTTATAAAAAGCGATGTTACCGTGTTCAGCAGTAAACGGACCGACCGAATGCCAATTTCCAAGCGATACTTTAGAACCCATCGGGTAGATCGTCGGGACATCTGTAACGGCAAGTCTGAACCGTCCGAAGTGGTGTTTAGCGTGTTCAGATTCGTGTTTAAGGCGAATCCTTAACACGCCGCCTTCCGTGTCGAACGGATTTGCGACAAGAAAAATCGCTTGCCGACCGTTGCCCGGATTTTTATTGCTTTCCAATCCCCATCCGGTTTCAGATTTATCGTCAATCGCATTCACAATAACAAAATCACCGCTTGCCTGTTCGTAATCCGCCCAGGCTTGTACGATGCGGACAGGTGTCCACGGACCGTGTTCTTCCGCGGGTTCCGCTGTCTCTTCTTCGGTCTCAGCATTTTGTGCCGTCTCGGTTTCCGATGCTTCGGCTGCCGCATTTTCCGGCGGCGTTTCTTCGGCTATTTCCGCTGCGGTTTCAGTTTCTGGTGGTGCTTCCTCCGCAGTCTCAGTTTCCGGCGCGGGTACCTCAGCGACATCCGTTTCCGGTGGTGCTTCTTCGACGACATCGGTCTCCGGCGCGGGTACCTCAGCGACATCCGTTTCTGATACGCCACCTTCTTCCGCTGCTTCTGCTGCCTTCTCTGCTGCTGCCTTCTCTGCTGCTGCCTTAGCAGCGTTAAGTACTTCCGCTGCCTTTGAAACAGGAACGACATCAACAGAAAACCCTGTTAGAATCACATTGCTGTTATCGCTGCGTCCGATACCACTTGCTGGCAAAGACGCATCCGGGATACCTTCGAGTCGCAAAGCACTCCAATTACCGGATGGCAGTTCAGCAATAATTTCGTATACTTCGTTGTCAGGGTTCGTACCACTCGCTAAAACGGAATTATCTTCCTGAATTTCAAGCGTCGCACCCCCTTGTGAAAGAACAACGCTCGGTTTAATATACGTCCATCTCGGTATGCTGTTCTCCCATGCGATCTGGGCAGTATCAATATGTGGAAGGGCCCCCTTGCTCTGTCCATCTAAATCGGCGATTTGCGCGTCAAAGTTTGCGAGTTGTGCCTTTTGCTCCGGGGTCGGCAGCTTCACCACCGGCGGCGAATCCTTGCGGTTGCCATCCATCGCATTCTCAGTGATATTGTTGAAGTAAGCGTAGAGCTGATAGTATTCCTTCTGCGTAATCGGGTCGTATTTGTGATCGTGGCACTGGGCACAACCGGCAGTTAACCCCATCCAGACGGTGGCGGTGGTGTTCGCTCTATCAACAGCGTATCGGACGTAGTATTCGTCAGCGATGGAACCGCCTTCGCTTGTCGTAACGTGGCTCCGATTGAAACCGGTAGCGATACGCTGATCAAGCGTCGGTTCCCGCAATAGATCACCCGCCAACTGCTCAATCGTAAACTGATCGAACGGCATATTTTCGTTAAATGCCTTGATAACCCAATCCCGATAGGGCCACATTTCGCGGTAGTTGTCTAAGTGCAGTCCGTGCGTATCACCGTAGCGTGCGACATCTAACCAGAAACGTGCCAGATGTTCACCGTATTCCGGTTTCGCCATGATGGTATCAATGAGATTTTGGTATGCGTTCGGGGAGTCGTCATTAAGGAATCGGTGTATCTCTTCAAGTGTGGGTGGCAAACCGGTAAGATCGAAACTTAACCGTCGGATGAGCGTCCGTTTATCCGTTTCCTCCGCGGGCTGTAGCCCCTCTTTTTCGAGACGTGAGAGGATAAACGCATCAATCGGGTTTCGCACCCAATCTGGGTTCTTGACAGCAGGCGGCATCGGTTCGACAAGTGGCGTGAATGACCAATGTTCTTCCCACTGCGCGCCTTCGCGAATCCATTGTGTAACGGCCTGAATCTGCTCCGGTGTCAGTGTCTTATTGAAGTCCGACGGTGGCATGCGATAGGTCTCGTCTTCGGATATGACGCGGAGATAGAGCTCACTCTCTTCAGGTTTACCCGGAACCAGTACCGGATACCCGCTCGGTTCGGAGAACGCTCCCTCTCTCGTATCAAGTCGCAGGTCAGCCTGTCGGGTTTTAGCATCTGGACCGTGACAGGCGTAGCAGTTATCCGAAAGAATCGGACGGATGTCAAGATTGTAATTAAGAGTAGCCTCTGCCGTTTCGTGGTGTTCCGCTAATGCCGTGGGCAGTCCTAACACCACGCAACACAAACACACGAACGCAGCAAATAGTGGAACCGTATTATTAGCGATCTTCACTGGAATTTTCTCCTGTTTCATCGTTATTGTCCGCAACTTATTAGTTTTCTATACTAAAAATCTAAACCGCAATTTCCCATACCAGATTTGGCAATTTGTGACGTTTCGTTAATCAAAAAGTTTAGCACCGTTGCCATATTTTACGACGCGTTTGCGTTTTTGTCAAATATTTCTTCTTGACAATTTCAAAAAATTGTCCTACAATGTTCTCAATGCGGATTACGTAAGTTAATACATTTTTTCAGTGTTGTCGACACGAGTCAGCACGTTTGATGAACATTCAGATACCCTAATTAGCAGGCAGATCACGGGGGGACCACAATGGCATTTAGTGATTTCAAGACGATCCCTGATGTTCAGAAAAAATTCGGCATCCGACACATCGAAAATGACTTCATAAAAATTGAGGAAGACGTGTCACCTTCGGAACAATTTCTGCAAGAATTGGAATTTAGCAGACAGTATATTCCTGTTTTCGCTTCCGAGGGTGCAAGGTGTGAAGCCGTTATCTTTCCCATTTTGCGAGAGGTCTACAAAAAGCACGCTAAACACTACGCCCTCTGGATAAAGGAACCCCTTGCCTACGATGAGACGCTGAGCGGCACGCCCGATTACTTTATCTCAACAAGATCCGAATTGGGCAAGCTCATTGTAGGCACGCCGTTGATAATACTCGTTGAGGCAAAGAAGAACGACTTTGAGCAGGGTTGGGGTCAATGCCTCGCGGAATTGGTAGCGGCACAAAAAATAAACGCGAACGCGGATATGCCCGTGTACGGTATTGTCAGCGACGGCACGTTGTGGCAGATCGGGCACCTTGTCAATGAAACCTTCACCCAAAATCGAACAAGTTTTAGCGTGGATAATTTGCCTGTCCTATTTGGCGCTATTGATTCTGTCTTCAAAGCGTCAAGCGAGTTTTCTCAGAAAACATCCGCCGAATAAAATACCGATGTCATCCGTCTATTCCCCATCAACTTTCTCAAAAATGATAACATGCTGCCACGGAAGATCGTCGAGCGTCTCTACCCAAGACAGTGGATGCGGTGTCGCCTCCTTAATCACCTGCAATTCGCTCATCTTGTGCAAACGTTTGATCGGCACATTCGGATCCTCCGCACGGTATTCGACAAAGACGACCCTGCCACCCACTTTGAGACCACGACAGATATTCTGAATCATCTCATAAGGATGCGAAAATTCGTGATAGACATCCACCATAATCGCCAAATCCACCGAATGCGGTGGCAGTTTCGGGTCGGTAATTGTGCCTAATATCCCTTTGATATTGGTAATACCTTCTTCCGCCATCTTCTCAGCAAGGATGTCAAGCATCTCTTGCTGAATTTCAACGCCGTAGATGATACCCGTCTCCCCGATTTTCGGTGAAATACGCCGAGCAATGTAGCCTGTACCAATACCGATATCCGCCACGACATCCCCCTCTTTGAATTTCAGCAGTTCAACGAGACGGCTCGGCATCTCTTCACGTTCACGTTCCGGGCGTTCCAACCACTCTGCACCTTGATGTCCCATCACCTGCGATATTTCACGTCCCATGTACAATTTACCGATACCGTCTCGGCTGCGTGCGCGCTGTTCATAGCGTGTACTCGCTGGACGTGTCGGATCGGTTTCCGGTTGCGATTCATCACTCGGAACGGTTGCGACACGGGTCAATAACAGCAACACAACCGCAATAACGCCAAAGGCTATAAATCCACGACGTGTGTCGCCTGTTTTCTGGTGTTTCCTGAACATGGATTACCACCTCCCGAGATAGAGGCCTCGGTTCTCCATCGGCATTGATACACGCTTACCTTGCTGACGTTGCGAATCAACGATTGCGAAGACCATCTCAGTGCTTCGGTGCGCGAGATGAATGTTGCCGCTTGTCTCCCTATCCGTCTCGATCGCGTCAACGATGTCTTCAATACAGCCGACGGTGCCGCTTTTCCGTTGATATGGCGGGAATTGCGCTTCCAAAATCTCGTTAAACTCCCCTTGCCGTTTACGGAGGTGAAAACCGAGTCCATTATTGAGCGCACGTACAGTACCGTCGCTACAATTCACCTCAAACTCATAAGCCGTACCGGGGATACTGATAGCGTTGATACCGTTCTCAAAACGGACAAACCCCATAACGATACCCGGATCAGATTCCGTGCGGTTATCCTCGAAATCGGCATCGTCAACGGCGACATTGCCTTGCACGTATTCAATCGGTGAATCACTTGCCAAAAAGAGAAGCATATCCGCTGCGTGCGTGTAGCCCCAAAGCGCAGAACCGCCACTATAAGCAATGATAGCACGTCTCTCGCCAAGCTCACCGCTTTCGAGGAGTTCACGCATTTTGATGTATCCCGGTGTGAAACGACGCTGCGTACCGAGGTTAAACTTGACGTTATGCTTCTCGCACACTTCGACCATCGCATCCGCTTCCTCCATAGAGGCACACAACGGTTTATCGCAGTAGATACCTTTCACGCCGTTTTCTGCGGCGAACGCCGTAATCTCGGCGTGGTTCCCGGGACGTGTGGCGATACTGACAATATCGGGTCTCTCTTCGACGATCATCTCGCGATAATCTAAGTAATACTTCGGAATCTCCCATTTATTGCAAACGTACTGTGCCTTCTCTTCGACAACATCCGCGGCAGCGATGAGGTCTGTCCGAGCAAAAGCGGTATAGCCCGCGGCGTGCGAATAGGGTAACGCGCCGTGTGGTGTCGCACGGACTTCCTCATCAATTGTGCCACCCATTCGACCGCACCCAACAATACAAGCACGATATTGGTTCGTTCCCATTGCATTTTCCTCCATTTAAGCAGGAGATGCGCCCTGCGCAATCCAGTCCGTGAAGTTATACGAGAACTGAACGCCTCTGGAAGATACTTCCACGCTTCCAGCCTTCCCTCCGGCTTCCCCTTAATTGGTCAATTCGACAACATCTTGTTTAACAATCTCTTTCGTGTGCTGATAGGATGCCGTTTGCACCAGTTCCTGCACTTCAGGTGTCAAACGGTTAATAATAACTTCAGGCAGACTCGGCTTGCCCTCATATTGCGGACGATAACGGAGAATGAGGAAACGCCTGTCCCGATCCTTCGGTTTCCACCACAGAACTCCGTGCGTCAACAGTTCGGAGATGACAACAAAATCGCCCGCTTTAGGTGTGATATTCGTGAAAACGTCGTCCGGTTCAGGATCAATACCGTCCGGTCCTGGGGTCAAAAGATCTTCAGGTCTCTCGAATTTGCTTTTATGCGAACCCGGAATAACAATAAGCCCACCGTCACCGGGCTGCACATCCGTCAAGTAAAAGAACGCCACGAAGTCGTTGCAGTAGATATGGCTGTTTTTGATTTCGTAGCGGGTAAGCCAGTGCCGTCCCTCGCGGGCACAGTGCAAACCTGCCGGGTTCGTTCCCATCGGCTGTCTATCAGGTCTGTGCTGTTCAAGCGTGAGCGTTCCAGTGACAAAACGCGGTTTATCGAAGGTAAACTCTTTGATAAGGGGCCAGATGGCAGGATGCACCGTCATCGCCTCAAGCGACCTATCGAAAGCGAAACCGTGTTCATATCTTCCGCCTTTGCCGGGTTCTAAGTCGCCAGGACGCGTCGTGAATCCTTCCGGACGCTCATCAATCGGCGTATGGATATACCGATCAACAGCCGCTTGTGCTGTCTCTAACGCTTCACCCTTGACCGCACCTTTGATGTGTAGATAGCCTGTAACGTCAAATAGATAGCGTTGTTCTGGTGTCATTTTCCTCTCCTATGCGTGATTTTCTGAAGATGCTGATATGGCGTATTGTATCATATTTTGCAATTTTATGTCCATTTATTCTGATAGAAACCGAGAACCGTTCCTTCATGAGACAGAAATCTGATTCGTCAAAGCATCTCTTAACTGAGCACTGAAAGGTTTTCGTAGAAAACCGTACTGTTAACTGATAACTATCTGCTCAATATACACTTGCAACCTGCATCCATCTGTAGTAGAATATCCAAAAACGAAACAGAGGTTAAATAATGAAACTCGGATTTGTGAGTGCGATTTTACCGGATCAATCGTTGACAGAAGTCGTCCAATTCGCTGCCGATACCGGCTTCGATTGCGTTGAATTGATGTGCTGGCCCAAAGGGAAAGCGGAACGGCGTTACGCAGGTGTTACACACGTTGATGTCGCGAATCTCTCCGATGCGGAGGCAGATGGAATCCTACAATGCGTCTCGGATGCCGGGGTAACAATCAGCGGGTTAGGCTACTACCCGAACCCACTAACACCCGATGAAACCGAGGCGGCTGTCTATAGCGAGCATCTCAAAAAATTGATTCTCGCAGCAGAACGGATGGCGGTTGGCATCGTCAACACGTTCATCGGCAGAGACCAGACCCGCACGATAGATGAGAATTGGCACCGCTTTAAACACGTATGGAAACCGCTAATCCAATTCGCCGACGACCACGGCATCCGCGTCGGTATTGAGAATTGTCCGATGTTTTTTACCGAAGACGAATGGCCCGCTGGGCAAAACCTCGCCTACTGTCCGGCTATTTGGGAACGGATGTTTACGGAGATCCCGTCCCCGAACTTCGGACTCAACTTCGATCCATCGCATTTTATATGGCTACAGATGGACTACCTGAAACCGATCACCACCTTCGCCGATCGGATCTTCCACGTGCACGCGAAGGATGTCCGATTGGACCGCGCAAAACTTGATGACATCGGTATCCTCGCAACACCGTTGTCCTATCATACGCCGAAACTACCGGGACTCGGCGATGTCGATTGGGGTGCATTCTTCTCTGTCTTGAGCGATACCGGCTATGACGGCGCAGTCTGCGTTGAAGTAGAGGACCGCGCTTACGAAGAGACGTTAGAGACACGGCAACGTTCTCTCCAGCAGAGCCATATCTTCTTGAGACAGTTCACAGGATAGGCATACCGCTTGCAGGCGAGGTTCGCAACCTCGCTTGTCTTTAAGGCTCCACACTCTCTATGACACATAATCACGACTGGCTGGACACAGAGATCACAGCACTGGAACACGCTGGATTACGTCGCCACCTCCGCACTGTCATGGGTGCACCGACAGGGACAATCAATCTTGATGGACGCGATGTTGTGCTGCTCGGTTCAAACAACTATTTGGGATTAAGCACACATCCAGAAGTCATCGCCGCCGCTGTCGAAGCGACACAGACTTTCGGCACAGGTGCAAGCGGCTCACGTCTCATCTCCGGGAACAGTGAGCCCTACACGACCTTGGAGAAAAATCTCGCTAAAGCCAAAAACACCGAAGCTGCACTCGTTTTCAGTTCAGGGTATACTGCCAATACAGGTGTCATCCCTATCCTCGCCGGTGAAGGCGACCTCATCTTAAGCGATGCGCTCAACCATGCCAGCATCATAGACGGATGCCGTCTCAGTCGTGCCACTAAGAAAGTGTATCGGCATTGCGATGTGGAGCATCTTAAGGATTTACTATCAGAATCCGCAACGTTTCGGCGGCGGCTCATCGTGACAGATGGTGTGTTCAGCATGGATGGCGATATCGCACCCCTACCCGACATCTACGACCTCGCTGCCGAATACGGGGCAATGTTACTCGTTGACGATGCACACGGGTTTGGTGTATTGGGCAGAGATGGCAGCGGCACCGTCGCACATTTCGGGTTAGCAACGGAAAATATTATTCAGATGGGAACGCTCAGCAAGGCGATCGGCGCACTCGGTGGATATATTGCCGGAAGTCGTGCACTCGTTGACTTGCTCATCAACAAAGCACGCGGCTTCATCTTCACCACAGGCTTGCCACCTGCCACCTTAGCAGCGGCGAATGCTGCACTCAGTGTGATCCGTTCTTCACCTGAATTACGGCAACGTTTATTCTCGCACGCGAAATGTCTCAAAACGACATTGACCGATTTAGGGTATACACTATTACCGAGCGACACACAGATCCTTCCGGTCGTGTTAGGAAATCCGCAACGCGCAACAAGCATAGCAGACGCACTCTTCGCGGAAGGGGTGTTCGCACCCCCTATCCGTCCGCCAGCGGTACCGCCGGACACGAGCCGTCTGCGGTTGACTGTCATGGCGACGCACACCGAAACAGAGATACAGCAGGCAATTGATGCATTCGCAACGGTTGCCCAAAGTTCCGTTGATTTATACCGGTGAGTTGTCAGCCATCCCTCTAATACCATTTCTGATTTTATTTCCCTCTTATGTAGCATAGACTGTTAGTCTGTGTTCCGGTATGCCACCGTATTTCATAACATGCGGTAATGCGACAACACT
>ASZN01000079.1 GCA_000406005.1 Candidatus Poribacteria bacterium WGA-3G | reverse complement strand
AAACTTCGTAAAATTGATCCAAAACAGGAAGTCCACGGAAAATTATCTCGGAGAAAACCATGTTTGTTTCAGACGAAGATTTGATGATGAAATGTCGTAAAGGCGATATAGGCGCGTTTGAACTGCTGGTGCGGCGGTATCAGAACCCATTAATAAATTATATCCACCGCTTTATTGACGATTATCACCGCTCCGAAGACCTCTCCCAAGAGACGTTCCTCCGTGTCTTCAAGAGCGCGAGCCGTTATAAACCGACAGCATCCTTCAAAAGTTGGCTCTATACAATCGCCACCAATTTGTGTCGAAACGAGATTCGGAACCGTTCACGTCGGAACACCTGCTCCTTTGAGGAACTCGTTGAAGAAGGCACGGATGTTTACGACACCGAAATTATGCGGGACACCCGCTATCTGCCGGATGTGCTACTTGAGAAAAAGGAACAGAGACAAATTATCCGGAAAGCACTCGCACAGTTACCAGATAACCAACGCGTCGCCTTGACGCTCGTCACATATCAAGACCTGCGGTATGAAGAGGTCGCGGAGATCCTCGGATGCTCTGTCGGTGCCGTTAAAGCACTGATTCACCGCGCTCGACAAAAAATGAAAAAACTGCTCATCAAAGCCGGAATAAGGGAATAACCGTCAGGAAGAGAATGTTGCCCGAAAGGAAGAATTAAAAAATGAGAACATATAAACAGCCCGAATTCCCGGATGCACACAATTCGGAATGTGAGATCGCAAGCCGAGACGAACTCTCTGCTTACATCGACAAAGAGCTGCCCGCATGGAAACGCCATCTCATCCGACGACACCTTAAAAGATGCAACGTTTGTGCCAACGATATACAGCGGTTGCAACACACCGACAACTTCCTTCGACACGCCGGAGATGTAGAAGCCTCTGATGACTTCTTAAAGGATGTAATGGCACGCGTCTCTGAAGTCGCAGAGCACCAGCGACAGCAAGAATCGTTCTGGACACGAATTCACCGGGGCATTGAAGTCTCCCTTGGATGGATGCACCCCCTTTCGACATTGACGGGCAAACTGCGCTACAATATTCGCACACGCAGTCCAGTTTATATCTCCATACTGACTTTTGCCGTCTTTACAATGGTCGGGGTAACACTTTATCAACCTTCTGACGATAAATTTGGAGAGGAATTGCGTGAACTTGATAGCGAGAAACTAATCTCCTTTGAGGTTATTCAGCAGGAGTCACCTAAACGCTTGCTGACAACATACCTTCAACGGAAGTAAGTTCCGCTTCAAGGAATGATCTTATCTGTTTGCCGAGGTCCTTATGTCTCGTTTCCTGCATAACCTTCTTAGGGTAGGATTTGTATCATGAAATCAGCAACCGGTTTATATAGGCGTTGGAAAACGAAATCAGTAACCCGCAAAGCGTTATTCATTTCACTGGTGTTCCATCTATTCTTTCTCAGCACAACATTTTACGTTGTCGTACAGAACCAGCCGATAATGTCCGACAAGTCAAGCCTAACAGCGGACCTCATTTCAGTGGAACACGCTGCCCGACCGAAACCTCTGCGAAAAAAACTGGCACCGCGTGTTCTGACACCTGTGCAGGATCTGACAGATGTTAATACTGGCGAATCGCCCCCGTCTTTAGCATCGCCCGTCGCCGTCCCGTCTGAAACGCCGCGTCCGGCTTTGGGACGCAGTTTGCAAGCCGAAGTTCAAAAAGAGACCCCTTCACCGTCTCTTGACCTCTCAAGAAAAAATTGGGGCGACGTTAGCACGGCTGCGCGTACGCTTCAGGAGGTTGAAGGAAATCTATCAAAAACGGAAGCCGCAAGTCCTGCAGGTGATACCACCTTCGGTGCGAAACGTTCCGGACCACCGAGGGTTCAACGCACCCCGAAAATTCCGACCCTTAAAATAGTGGAAGCGGAAGAGGAAACTATAGCCCCAGCAGTGTTGGAAGAAATTGAAGAAAAACGGAAAGTACTCCCGAAAATCGCGTTTCCGATACTTATGAAAAAACTCGCACAAGAGATCGTCGAAACGAGTGACGGCGGTCCAATTGATGTCGTCTTCGTCATTGATGCCAGCGGCAGTATGGGGGATAATATCAAAGCCGTTACTGAACATCTCACGGAGATGGTGGATGTCTACAAAGACTCAAAAATAGATTACGCCCTCGGTGCGACAGAATTCGCGGCAGACAATAACGAAAATAGAATCAAAGTCGTTCAATTGACAAGGAGTTTTACAGAATACAGACGCGCCCTTCAAGACATCTCTGTTCGTGGAGATGAAAATGCCTTGGATGCTATCGTGCAGACGGTCAAGGAACTCCGTTTCCGTCCTACATCCAAACGGCATTTTATTTTGGTTACTGACGAACCGTTGACAAGCCGCGATGGGATAACACTCGAAAAAGCCATCGCATACTGCCGGGAGTTCGGCATCTATGTAAACGTCCTTGGTCTCCCACTTGATGCGCATCAGTCCTTAGCCACGCAGACCGGTGGTAGGTGGCATCTCATCCCTGAAGCACCACAACCACAACCCCAAATGGCACGACGCTTCAACAGGTCGCTGACAGCGAGAAACAAAGCCGTGTCACTACGCAACGCACAATGGGCAGATGTCGCAAAAGTCGGTGATGCAGCATTGGGATTCGGTGGCAGTATCCCTGTCGATATTGTCTTGTTCATTGATAGCAGCAAAAGTATGGAAGATAAACTCCCGAATTTTTTGCAGCAACTTGATATCCTCGTTCGCGATTGGGATAACGCTTTCATAGACTATCAGATAGGCGTTGTACGTTTCCGGTCCCGGGCATCGGTGAACATGGTAAACGTCTACAATCCACCACAAACGCTCAAAAAAATTCGGAAGATCGTGGAATTACCGTGCCAAGATAATGAAACGTTACTTGATGCTATAGCGGAGGGAATGCGTCGGCTCAAACTCCGTCCGAACGCACAACCCTATTTCATTTTGGTTACAGATGAGCCAGCGAAAGGTGAATACTCACCGCTCGCGATTATACAAATGTTAGAACAAAAACATGTCCTCGTCAACGTCGTCGGCACTTATGACGACTTTCAGCAACAGGTCGCCACAAAAACTGGTGGCGTTTGGGTACCTATCCCCGAAGGACAGACGACAAATCATTCATATTGGTAAAGGATCAAGATTGAGAATTGCAGTCCTCGTGTCAGGGAGCGGAACGAACCTCCAAACCTTGATTGAAAAACTACATCAAGACGAAACGATCGGAATTGAAATCGCAGTGGTGATTAGTGATCGACAGAAGGCTTATGCACTCACACGTGCTAAACGCGCCGGCATACCGACACACGTCGTTAAAACCCGAGATTTCGAGAATCGTGTCGATTTTGATGCCGAAATTTCGAGGCTCATTGAACACTATACCGCAGAACTCGTTGTCCTCGCAGGATTTATGAAACTGTTTCAACCGCCTTTCGTCCGAAAATACAAAAACCGTATTATCAATGTCCATCCGACACTTTTGCCAGCATTCCCGGGCGCACATCCTGTCGCGGACACGTTAACTTACGGCGTAAAATTCACAGGTGTCACCGTCCACTTCGTTGATGAAGGTGTAGACACCGGTACCATTATCGCGCAGTCAGTTGTCCCGGTCCTGGATACCGACGACGAAGAAAGTTTACACAACCGGATTCAGGTCGAGGAACATAAACTCTACCCGCAAGTGATCAAATGGTACGCCGAAGGCAAACTAAAAATCAAAGGACGAAAAGTAATCGTGCGATAGTTGTCAGTCTTTGGTTCTCGGTTTTTAGTTAAGAGATTTCTGGTGGTGACAACGAAATCGGTAACTGCCAAAACTGATCTTGACTCTCACTGCAAGGCAAACTGACAACTGACAACCGATAACTGATAACCAATAAAATGTTAGCAATCTCAACACTATGGAACGCCTTGAAACAGCAGGACGGTGCAGCACTGTTCGATGAACTCAAAAACCTCGGTTTTGAAACGCTCGAACTCAGCAGGCATCTCACACCGGATCAGATTGAGCAGCTTAAGCCGTCCCTTCGTGAAAATCCGTCATGTTCTATCCATAACTTTTGTCCTATCCTACCAGGCACATCGCAAGCGGATGCTGGAAAGGACATACTCCACCTTTCGAGCCTCAATACAGACGAACGAAAGGAGGCGATCCGACGCACCGTCCAGACGATGGAACTCGCACTCGACCTGGAAATTCCGATCGTCGTCCTCCACCTCGGTGAAGTCGATACTTATGACCGGTCGTATCTCATGACCGATCTATACACGTATGGCGAACGCGAATTTGAAGCCTTCAGTCAAAAAGTGACAGAAGCCACGGAATGGCGGAAACGTAAGGAGGCGAAACACCACGATGCCGTCTTACGGAGTCTGGACGAATTAAACGAACACGCCCTACAGATGGACCTCTGTATCGCGATTGAGAACCGTCCACACTATTATCAGATCCCGAATTTCGATGAGGTCGGACTGTTCTTCGCAGAATTTTATGGGAGTCCGATGCGTTATTGGCACGATGTCGCACACGCAGCAAGGCAGGAAAGCCTCGGTCTCTGTTGGGCAGACAGATGGCTTACGGATTACGCGGAGCATCTCGTCGGTGTAAATCTACACGACCTTCAAGGTCTTGAGGCGTATCATCCGCCAGGCACCGGAGACCTTGCGTGGGACGAAATCTTCAAGCAACTGCCTTCGGATGTCTTAAAGGTGTTGGAAATACGTCCGTGTGAGGCGGAACCCATCATAGAGGCACGCGAATTGTGTGAGTCTTTATCACAATCGCCTGAAAAGACTGATGCCTAAAACAACCGCAAGTACCACCTACTTTTTTACACAGTCTGAACATGAGATCCTGAAATCTCTCAGTGCGTATATGGTCGGTGTCCCACGCGATGCAACGTTGGATGTACCCATTATCACTATTGATGCGTTTGTTAAGCAGTTGCCGAAGACACTGCAGAAGCAACTCCGGTTCGGTCTACACCTATTTCAGTGGGGACCGCTTCTCTTTATTGGTAAGACGCGTCAATTTACGCAACTCGACCCGCGTGATGCAGTAAGATATATTGAGACTTGGGCAAATAGCCGTTTCGGGGTCCGACGAAAACTCTTCCGAGGGTTGCGAGACATCGCGTTTCTCGGTTACTATAGCTCCCGCTAAGAAGACTACGCGCGAGAATTGTGCCTTTTACGGAAAATTGAAATTTTTTAATTGACAAAATTTCGCTAATTTTCAATAATTAGACATAGGTTATGTATTCAACAAGTTTGATACTAAGACATCCCGCTCAGAAGATTGAACTTTAAGCATATAGAAACGGAATCCGTAAGGAGGTACTGAATGATTCGAGAATTGATTTGCACAGGAAGTATTATTCTACTGTTGTGCGTACTATTACCGATTATGCCTGCGGATGCGCAGCGCGATGAAGCAACCGTCGCAGGAAACTGGACCTTTGACGACGGCACCGCCAAAGATAGCTCAAAAAAAGGACTCAACGGTAACTTCGCTGGAAAGCCAAAATCCGTTGACGGTATTGTTGGAAAAGCTTTAGATTTCAACGGTGAAGATGAGGGCATAAAAATCCCAGATTCCGCAGACATAAACAGCGGCGGTCCCTATACCGACCGAACAATCGCTGCATACTTCAACTGCGATGATGTCGGAATTGACAGTCGGAAACAGGTGATTTTTGAAGAGGGTGGACGCACACGCGGCTTAGTCATCTATGTATTTGATGGTGAAGTCTATGTCGGTGGTTGGAATCGCGCCGAATATAACTGGAATGGTGAATGGCTTTCTGCAGAAGTTGAGTCGAAGCGTTGGTATCACGTCGGTTTAGTCATTCGCAACGCGTCCGGTAAAGTGGAGAAGGACAAGTTTGAGATGTGGCTTGATGGCAAACTGGTTGAGAAGGCGGATGGCGGTCAACTCCATGCCCATGGCGACGACATCGGGATCGGATTTACCAACCAAAACGCTGTTTATCACGATGAGGGTGGCAGTGGAACTAACATTGATTGGTTTCAAGGTCTAATTGATGAAGTCGTTGTTTACGGTTCTGCCTTCGATCAAGGTGATTTTAGT
Source organism: Candidatus Poribacteria bacterium WGA-3G (assembly GCA_000406005.1). Taxonomy (GTDB): domain Bacteria; phylum Poribacteria; class WGA-4E; order WGA-4E; family WGA-3G; genus WGA-3G. The sequence goes on along the minus strand of ASZN01000079.1, from coordinate 16,776 downwards.
CAAGCCTCGCAAGCCTTAAACGTTGAACCGCAAGGCAAATTCACAACGACTTGGGCAGCACTGAAAGCCCAACGGACACAAAAGTAACCTCAATATCGCACTTGAGGTATTAACGATAATATCCTAACAGGGGAGATATACACAATGGTGAAATATCGGTTTGTTTTTTTCTTAAGTGTCTTACTTATGTTTGTAGCCGTGATTTCTTATGCTGCAAAAGACGAAGCAACGCTTGAAGGGGAATGGAATTTTGACAATGGAGATGCCGCGGACAGCTCTGGGAAAGGCTTAGACGGAAACATCGTCGGAGAGCCAGAAGTTGTTGACGGAATTGTTGGCACGGCACTGCTCTTTGACGGTGTTGATGATGGTGTCAAACTCCCGGATTCCGCAGGTATCAATACGATCGCACAACCTGATTTCTACACCGACCGGACGATCGCTGCATACTTTAACTGCACTGATGTCGGTGTTACCGAACAGAAGCAGACGATTTTTGAAGAAGGTGGACGCACACGCGGTCTTGTTATCAACGTCTTTGATGGACAGGTCTATGTTGCGGGTTGGAACCGTGCCGAATATCAGTGGCCTGGTGCCTTTCCCTCCGCACCAGTAGAGTCGGGTGTATGGTATCATGTTGGCTTGGTTATCCGAGAGGCAGATGCCGCAGTTGAAGCCGGTAAATTTGAGATGTGGCTTAACGGCGAACTCATCGCCAGCGAAGATGGTGGTGGGCTCTACGGACACGGCGACGATATCGGTATCGCACATGTCAACGGTAACGCCGTTTTCCACGATGATGATGGTGCCGGCACTAACATCCACTACTTCGGCGGTATCATAGATGAAGTCGTCGTCTACAATTCCGCTTTCGATGCAGCCGATTTCGCGGAATATGCAACAGCCGTCGTAAGTGTTGAACCGCAAGACAAGTTTACGACGACGTGGGCAAGCATCAAAGCAGAACGAACACGCCAATAGAAGGCATTCAGGATTTACACGATTCCATGCAGGCGGGGTTTCTAACCCCACTTACACAATCCAATGCAGGCGGGGTTTCTAACCCCGCCTTCTATTTATTCTATAACGGCATTTCAAAAGGACAATAACATGCTCGGCGCAATTATCGGCGATATTATCGGTTCAATCTACGAACCCAAGGATCACCGCATCAAAACCAAAGATTTCCCGTTTTTCGGTGAGAACTGCCGTTTCACAGATGATTCGGTTTGCACAGCGGCTGTCGCCGATACCCTCTTACACGATCTGCCACCAGCAGAAACGATGCGCAAATGGGGGAAACGCTATCCGCAGTGTGGGTTCAGTCAAATATTCAAAACATGGATTTACGCCGAGTCCGACCAGGACGCGCCTAACTGTACGTTCCGAAACGGCGCAGCGATGCGCGTCTCGCCAGCAGCGTTCCTGAACCGTGATCACTTGGACGCAGCACTTCTCGCCGCCGACAAAGTGACCGTTATCAGTCACAATCATCCAGACGGCATAAAAGGCGCGCGGGCAACCACACACGCTATTTGGCTCGCATACCGAGGCGAAAGTGCCACGGCTATCCGCGAGGTTATCACAACCGAATACGGCTACGACTTGACGCTAACAGTGGACGACATCCGACCCGATTATGCCTTCGATATGACCTGCCAAGGCACGGTGCCACAAGCAATCACCTGCGCTTTAGAATCAGAGAGTTATGAAGATGCCGTGCGCAACGCTGTTTCGCTCGGTGGTGATTCCGATACCCTCGGTGCTATCGCCGGCGCAATCGCCGAAGCACGACACGGCATTCCGATAAACATTAGAGAGCAAGCAAAACGTGATTACCTCACGAACACGCCAGACATCCTTGAAATTATAGCCGAGATGTACCATCACTAAACCTTGCCAGATTTGCACATTCGATGCCAAAGTGGCATCCGTTTCTGCCACAATTGACAAGTAGAAAACCCTTCTCCCAATTGAAATTACGTGTCCACTGTTATCCGCCACACGCTTCTGCTGCTCATAAACCTTCTCAAATCCAGTAACGCCCAAAATTCAGACAAAAATCACCCACAAAAGCAGAGATGGCATGAAATTTGCTTACTATTATAAGTGTCATTTATACAATGGACGACACAAAATAGATACAACAGTGGAGGCTCATCATGAGATTTGATAGACTCACAATTAAAGCACAAGAAGCATTGGAAACAGCACAGAATCTTGCAACAGATGCCCAAAGTCCGGAACTCAACGTCGAACACCTGATGTTGGCACTCCTCCATCAACCCGATGGGATTGTCACACCAATCTTCCAGAAATTGGGTGTTGATACCGTCGAAATTACATCTGCAGTGGAAAGTGCGGTTCAGAAGGCACCAAAAGTGCAAGGCACTGCTTCTCAAATGCGCATCTCCCATGCGCTACAATCCGTTCTGGATGCTGGGTTCAAAGAGGCGACGGTACTCAAAGACGCATACGTTAGCACGGAGCATCTCCTCATAGCGTGTGCAGAAGCGAAGCAGACCGAGGTCGGTAGAATCCTTCAGGAAGCCGGTATAACGAAAGATAAGATCCTCAAGGCACTCGTCGATATCCGTGGTAACCAACGGATAACAGATCAGAATCCAGAGGATAAGTACCAAGCACTTACCCGATTCGGTAGGGATCTCACCCAAGAGGCGATTTCAGGTAAACTCGACCCCGTTATCGGACGCGATGACGAAATCCGTCGTGTCATGCAGGTGCTCTCCCGTAGACGGAAAAATAACCCCGTTTTAATCGGTGAACCCGGTGTCGGAAAAACGGCGATTGTCGAAGGGTTAGCACAACGTATCGCTGATGGAGATGTCCCAGAAAGCCTCAGAGATAAACGGCTCATCGCTCTCGATCTCGGTGCGTTGATCGCAGGAAGTAAATACCGTGGCGAATTTGAGGACCGACTGAAAGCCGTCCTTGCCGATGTCGAGCAGGCAGAAGGACAGGTCGTCCTCTTTATTGACGAACTTCATACCATCGTCGGTGCTGGTGCCGCGGAGGGTGCAGTGGACGCATCTAACATGCTCAAACCGGCATTGGCACGCGGTGAACTCCGGTGTATCGGTGCGACAACGCTCGACGAGTATCGAAAACATATTGAGAAGGATGCCGCCTTAGAACGCCGATTCCAACCCGTACAGGTCGAGGAACCGTCCGTTGAAGACACAATCGCTATTCTACGAGGTTTGAAGGAACGTTACGAGACGCATCACGGCGTACAAATCCAAGACAACGCCATCGTTGCCGCTGCGACCCTTTCAAAACGTTATATCTCTGAACGGTTCCTCCCAGATAAAGCCGTCGATTTAGTGGACGAAGCCGCATCGCGCCTGCGAATTGAGATTGATAGCGTACCAGAAGAGATCGACGAGGTCGAACGCCGTATCATTCAACTCCAGATAGAACAGCAGGCACTTGAGAAAGAGGAAGACAGCGCGTCAAAGCAACGTCTCGAAAAACTGATCGCTGAACTTGCGGAACTCGAAGAACGCGCCAATTCGCTCAAAGCGAGATGGCAGAACGAAAAAGCGAATTTGACGCAGATTAGCGGATTGATGGAACAGATTGAGGTACTCCGCATCGAATCCGAACAAGCCAAACGCGGAGGCAACCTCGCCAGAGCCTCAGAACTGGCGTACGGCAAGATACCGGAACTCGAATCGCAACTCAAAACCGTTCGGGAATCTATGGAAAAGAATGCGCAAGGCACACAGATGCTCAAAGAGCAGGTACGTGCGGAAGACATCGCCGAAATCGTGGCGAAATGGACCGGTATTCCCGTTTATCGACTCATGGAAGGTGAGACGCAGAAACTCGTCAACATGGAAGAACGGCTGCGCGAACAGGTGATCGGTCAAGACGAGGCAGTGAGTGCCGTTTCCAACGCTATTCGTCGCGCGCGCGTCGGACTCGGTGACCCCGATCGACCGCTCGGTTCTTTTCTGTTCATGGGACCCACCGGTGTCGGTAAAACGCATCTCGCCAAGTCGCTCGCGGAATTCCTGTTTGATGATGCAAACGCTATGACACGGATTGATATGAGCGAATACATGGAAAAGCACACCGTCTCACGATTAATCGGGGCACCTCCGGGATACGTCGGCTACGATGAAGGTGGACAGTTGACGGAGGCAGTCCGACGGCATCCGTATTGTGTTATCCTACTTGACGAGGTGGAGAAGGCGCACCCAGAGGTGTTCAATGTTCTGCTCCAGATGCTCGACGACGGCAGAATGACGGACGGACAAGGACGCACCGTCGATTTCAAGAACGCCGTCGTTATTATGACCTCTAATATCGGCAGCCAGTGGATTAGCGACGCACTTTTGGACGAGAAAGAAATCCGTCGGAAGGTGATGGAAGCCGTACAATCGCACTTCCCGCCGGAGTTCCTGAACCGTATCGACGACATGATTATCTTCGATCGACTCGGTATTGAAGCGTTGAAACGGATTGTTACGCTGGAACTCACGCAGCTGAGTCAACGGTTCGCGGAGAAAGAGACGACCCTAACGCTTTCTGAATCTGCAAACGAGGCACTGGTAACACGTGGATTCGATCCTGTCTACGGTGCGCGTCCACTTCATCGGACCATCCAACGCGACATCCTCAATCCGTTAGCGATCCAGCTTCTGGAAGGCACTTTCCAAGACGGCGACGCAATCGCTGTCGATTTTGAGAATGATGAATTTGTTTTTAGGAGGAACCGATAATGCTTAAACACATTATAGATCCCGAAGTTGAAGAATACGAAGATGTTTACGATGACCACGAATACTTCGCAGCCCAAGAGATGCAGCAACAAGAGGGCGCACTCTTGAAACAGGGCAATGAATTCAAAGCCTCTGTCTGGCTAACATCCGAAGACACCGAGGTTCTCATAAGGCTTGCTGAGGAACGCGAGATGCCAGCAGGTGAACTCATTAAAGAGTGGATTCTTGAGCGTATTGATGAAGCGTTAGATTTTGATACCTAACCGTTCGTAGTAGGGCAATTTATTGCCCGTTGTGCCAAAAAGTCAGATATCTTTAGGTTTCACTATAATTTGACATTGCTCAAGTTTGGTGGTATTCTTTAGTTGGAAAGTCTCGGTGTCAAATTGCACTTGCAACACAAAGGAGAAATCAACAATGAAACACGCAAATTGGACAGAAACCGATTCACGCAATGCCAAACGTATCTGGGCAGAATACCAAAAACAGCACGACATTACCGAACGGATTGGACAAACAGCCGGGATTGATCCGAAAAGTGGCAGGATTTGGTTCGGCGATTCCGCTATAGAGATTGTCGAACGTCGGCGCGCCGAAGGTTTGACTTCTCCACTTTTCTTTGAACGGGTCGGCTATGCCGCCTATCTTTGGAAAGGTGGGCGAAGGTGATTCAAGGAACAGTATCGGATATAGGGGTGCCAACAATTACTCTCTCTATTGCAGGACAAGAATGGACAGCGACTATTGATACAGGCTTCAACGGAGACCTAGAATTGCCTGAAATATTGCAAGAAGCGTTAAACCCTCAATATATAGGAGAAGTAATTTCTGTATTAGCCGGTGGACAAACGCTTGAAGAGAAACTTTATCGGGTTAATTTCCTGTTTGACGACGAAATGATCCCGGCAGAGGCGACCTTTGTTGCTGATAGTAACATTCTTATAGGAACTCGTTTGCTGCGAAAATACCGCTTACAGATTGATTTTGTCAGACAAACCGTTATACTGGAAAAGGTTTTATGAGGGACTAAAGCCTGGACAATTGGATGGCGAGGTCTCGGGGCATTGCCTGTTTTTTATCCAACGACTTCAGGAACGCGTCTGTAGATGTCCCGCAAAGGGAGTTCACATCCGATGGAAGGTCCCCGTGATTGAATATTAAGTTCAGTCCCAATATCCACCGTGATAAGATTATGAGCGAAATTCACCCTGGGCATTGCGCGTATTTCTCCGTTGAGGTATTCGCTTTTGACTGTCGCCTTACGTTCCGAGGCGAGATATTCTTCTGGCGTTAAGAGTGTTTCTGCCGCGAGTGATGACATGTTTGCCTCCATGAATGCGTATCTTGTTCTCAGATTGTAACATATCATAGAACAAATTGCATTTTAATTTTTCAATCCTTGACAATTCGGTTCGTGCAGGGTATAATTAAGAAAACGCAACAGGAAGCCGAGACCCACAAATACCCATGAATCGAATCGACAAAAAATTCCAAGAACTCCGAGACCAAGGCACCAGCGCATTTATGCCGTACGTCTGTGCTGGCGACCCGAACCCAGAACTCACCCCTAAACTCCTTCTTACACTTGAGGAAGCAGGCGCGGACCTGATTGAACTCGGTGTCCCATTTTCCGATCCGATTGCAGACGGACCGACCGTCCAACGTGCAAGCGAACGCGCACTCAAACATAATATCTCACTCCAGCAGATTTTGGAAATCGTGGCATCTGTCCGTAAAGCGACAGACATCCCGATCGCGCTCATGAGCTACTATAACCCGATCTTTCGGATGGGCGAAGAAACATTCTGTAAAGCAGCACAAGCAGCAGGCGTGGATGGACTCATTGTGCCAGATATGCCACCAGAACAGGCAAAACCGCTCCTTGAGGTTGCGCCGCGCTATGACCTCGCCACGATCTTTCTCGTCGCACCGACAAGTCCACCAGAACGGATGCAGTTAATCGCATCGGTCAGTACCGGATTCATCTATTGTGTTTCGGTAACGGGTGTAACAGGGGCGCGGGCGATGTTGTCAGACGAAGTTGCACCGATGATTGCAGAACTCCGAAAACATACAGATAAACCGATTGGTGTCGGTTTCGGTGTCTCTACTTCTGAACAGGCGACGCAGGTCGCGCAGGTCGCTGATGGTGTGATTGTCGGGAGTGCGATCATCAATGTTTATGAGAAGCATATCAACACCGAAGCGAAATTACTCACTGCGGTGAAGCAATTCGCGTCAGATTTAGCAGCAGGTGTAAAAGTATAAGGTGTGATCCTGTTTCTGTATCCACCTGTTTTTCAATGTGAAAGGACTGCATGGAGGTTCAATCATGGCTTATAGCAATTTCACATTAGAAGCAGTCAGGGAAACATTTCAACTCGAAATGGTTCAGTCTGCAGGTATCTTTTCCGAAACAGAGCAGGTTGAACCGAGTACGGACCTCATCAAAGCGTTGGCAAAAAAGGTCCCTTTAGCTGTTGCGATAGGTACAGAAAAGGCGAAGTCAGAGATGATAGTCGTTGATGTACTCGTTGAACTCCGCGAGCACTTTGAGCATCGCATTAGTCTTTTTTCAGGTATTGACTTCAATGTTGATACCGAAAACGACTTGACAGGTGTGTGTGATTTTTTGGTGAGTCTATCTCCAAACCAGTACTATTTGGAGTCGCCAGTTATTATCCTTGTTGAAGCCAAGAAGGACGATCTCATAACAGGCCTCGGGCAGTGCACGGCAGAGATGATCGCTGCGCAACGCTTTAATGCCGAAAAAGAGAACGACATTCCACGTATTTATGGTGCCACTACAACAGGGACACAGTGGCTCTTCCTCAAATTGGAAGGGAAGCGACTCCACATTGACATGAAAACTTATATGCTTGAGCGGTGTGACAAAATCCTCGGTATCCTCGCAAGTATGGTGTCGCAAAAGGTATAAAGTAAACACCAGAAACCTCTGTTGCGGTATAGTCATAACGGTTCCGAATATGCGGTTTCGCTAAGAGTACATAGCGGATTTCTTGTAAAATCTTTTCAGCTGTGTAAAGATCCACTTTTTCTTCACATAAAAGTACCAGTTCAGCAGCCAAACCTGTAGTGAGAAATGCGCTCACTGCAACAACACTATCAAGAACAACGCGAGGTCTTCTTAGCATATTCCTCTTGACGAAGTTCAGTAACTGCGCGTTGGACATCGGCAGCGACCTCTGCTTCGTTCACCCCTCTATTTTTTTCGTGAACATTCTTCATGACACGTCGCAGTTCGTTCCATGCCGAGATCTTTGCTTGTTTTGGTTGTAGTTTACTGACTTCCTTTTTCGAGAAATTTGGCGTAATCACGATTCGACCATTTTCAAGTTCTGCTTCCGCGACATCCCCTTGTTTGAGCCCCAAAGTGTCGCGGATATGCTTAGGAATGGTGACTCGCCCATCTTGAAGAATCTTAATCATTGACATCTTCCCGCTCCTGTGTGAATTAGGTTTTTGATATTATACCCTATTTTGATGAAAAATACAACAAAGTAGATTTTCCCAGCACACACCGAGTTAGATACCTACATACCGCGCTTGATGCCGAATTCCGATTCAAACGCCTCCCAAATGTCCTCTGGAATATCTGCAGTAGCCGCTTCATATCCGTCTTCCACTTGCGCTTTGTCCGCAGGACCGAACATAACAACACCATCTATCGGTGCAGCGAGACAAAACTGCATCGCCAGATGACGGATATTGACACCGCGTTCCTGACACCACTTCCACATCGTGTATGCCTTCGGTTCAGCATCGGGGTTGCGTCGGCGTTCATCTCCAATGTTTGGTTCTGCACCCGTCAAACTCCCCATACCTAAAGGACTCGCAAGGACAATACCGACATCGTGCTGGCGTGCCAACGGCAGAGTCGTCCCCGCTACAGATTGGGATAAGAGTGTATAATCCAAGAAGGTCAGGATAATATCGATATGTCCAGTTTCAATGAGTTCTTTGTGGAATTCATGGGAACGCACCCCCGCGCCGATATGTCGAATATAGCCTTCCGCTTTCATCTCTAACAACGTATCCAACGCGCATCCGGGTGCCAGTACGCTCTCCATATCCATCGGATCGTGGATAAGTACAGCATCGAGATAATCCGTGCGGAGATCCTTAAGACTATTTGTGACACTCCAGCGTGTGCCTTCAGCCGAGAAATCTTTCAGCCGCTCAGGATGCGTGCCTACTTTGGCTTGTAGATAAATTTTCTCTCGCAATCCACCAGAGAGCGCCTCTCCCCAGAGGTGTTCGGCGTGTCCGGGATAGGTGTCGATGTAGTTAATGCCGAGTTCAATACCGCGTCGGATTGCGTCAATGACTTCAGCATCCGGTTTCCGCCAGATCCACGCTGCACCGAGCGCGAGTGCGTTCGGGCGCATCTCAGTCCGTCCCATCCGTCGGATTTCTAATTTTGGTTGCATAATTTGTCCCATGGGTTACGGCACAACGGCGCGTGCCTACTACCTTGCAAGTTCCTGTCTGAGTTTATACGTAGATTCCGCAAGCGATTCCTGTAGATATGGATACTGAAAACCACCCCATCGGTCAGGCGGCGGTTCGTGTGCCAGAGCAATCTTCAGGCTCACAAATATCGGACCCGTTTCATGCCAGATGCTCGGAAGTTCGGCTGCAAGTTTTTCTGAGTTATCAAACTCGTAGACCTTTTCAAAACCAGCACCTTTCGCAATTGTTGGCCAGCTGAAACGGGTGTTACCATCAGGCACAGGTTGATTGCCGGTAACCTCGTATGAACCGTTATCACAGACGAATAGGAGATAATTCAGGGGTGGTGCATTCAGAGCCGTAATCGTCGCCAATGTGCCTAAACACATCAACATACTGCCATCACCATTAATCACAACGACTCTCCTATCGGGTACAGCGAGTGCGATGCCGAGTGCGAAATCGGCGGCGTGTCCCATCGCGCTCCCGACGGATGCGAAGTCCAACGGGTGTGTTGATATTTTGCCCCACGGCACGCTGCTCCCCATCGTCGTGACAACGATCTCGTCTGTCCGCTGGTCCGCAATAAGTTGTAGACACTCTTCCTTGATAAGCATGACTTCTCTCCGAAAATTGGCTGGGTACTATTTCTCTTCAGGCAGTAAAAACTTGACGACTGGTGGTGTTGTCCATACTGTTGTCGTCGCTTGGACGTGATTCGTGAATTCCGTTTCTGTCTCAAACCCGTCAATACCGCCACCCCAAATAGCGAACGTCCGGTAGTTGAGTCTACCATTCGCGTCCGGAGTGAAAATAACCGGTAAAATCGGTTCTTCAGAGGCATCAGGGTCGATAAACACCACCTCTTGTACGATGGGGACAATAAGTGCGATACCGAGTGTGTCTATTCCCCTTGGGTCTGTTCCCCAACTCCATATCCAACCCTGTTCTCTGTCCACGCTATTCGCACCCTGCAGATTCGGGATACCTGTGGCAATAGCGTAATTCGTGGGTAGACTTCTGTCAATATGGATATGATGCTCAATCCACGGGTTTTCCGCATAGATGAAGGTTGTTGACGTTAACCGTCTCGTCTCACCGTTGATATTCCACTCGGGTAGAATCCTTTGAACGACAGAGCGGATTGCCCCGTTTGCGAGGATCCGTGTGTAGCCTCCGTCTGAGGGTAGTGGTGTCATCACTTCTGTTACCTTATCCCACAGTGCTATCCCGCCGCAACCTATTAAACCCTCAGCGGAGTTCAGTGCGAACATATCCGTGGTTTCAGGATCGAGAAGCATATTCAGTGACAAGCCTATGGACTGGACAACATCTAACTGACCTTCTGTGGCAGTCTGCTGTCCGAGACTCGAAACCCCACTGTTGTATGATTTACGAATAAAGTAGGTCTCTTGATTTTCAAGATCACGTAAGATCCACTGTTGATCAAGTTTTGTTACCTCTTTTTGAACCTGTTGGGAGAGCGTTACACCATTACTCTCAAAATGACTTCTGAGTTCAGGTGAGAGCGGACTTTCGTAATCTAATTCGCCTTGGAACATCGTGTTTAGGCTGAAACGTTTCATTCGCTTCTTACCGTACGCCGTGAACGCGCCATTCGGCTTCAGTAGATACGCTATTAAATTGGATTCTATTGCCGCCACGACGCTCAATTCAGGAAAGATAGCCGCCCGCGTCTGCTTGTTGATGTCGAGTGTTAAGGTTGCCCTCACACTCGGATCGTAAAGAATGGAGACCTCTTTCGTCTCTCCTTCTCCTAAGTTCAGCAAGAAACAGAGTTGATCGAGTTCTCCATCGTAGTCCAAATCGTCCGCTTGTGCCGGTATCATTACCTCTCGCGGTGCCTTCCCTGTAACGACGGAATACGCTTTAAAGGAGAAATCAGGATTGACGTTTCGGAGTTCGGTTGCAGTCAGCACAATCGGCACATTTTTTCGTTTGATGGGTAACGTATTTTGGATAGAGAGACGGATCTTGCTAATGTTCTGATTGCCGCCCGGCATTGTACACGAACTCAGCATCAGTAGACATCCAAGTATAAGCGATAGACAGGTTGTTAAAACAGTCCTCACTATCCGCCGCTGCGTATGATTTTGCGTATGTGTAGTTTCCACTTTTTTTTCCTTTTAATAGTTGTCAGTACCATTTCTTTCTCGAAAAAAAGCGTACTGATAACTGATAACCCTTTTACAGATTCGGTAGCACTTCAAGCAGACGCTCAATTTCGGATGCCGTATTATAGAAATGCGGCGAGACTCTGACACCGCTTCCACGTTCTGCGGTAATGATGTTTTCGGCATAAAGCATCTCATAGAGTTCGGTAGGTGTGTGCTGCTCACTCTCAAAGATAACAATCCCCGCGCGTTCTGTGTCCTTTTTCGGCGTGATAACACGATAGCCTTTCGCTTCTAAGCCAGCGATTAATTGTGCCGTGAGTTCCAAAACCCGTATTTCAATAGGCTCGATACCGATGTCCTGTAGTAAGTCAATCGCTGCTTTAAGCCCATATAACCCGACGCTATTATAAGAACCTTCCTCGAAACGGGTTGCATCCGGTCTCTGCGTTAACTCATAATTGAGGAAATCGCGCGGATTTACGACACTTGCCCAACCGATATTGGTGTTGATCAACTGATCGCGTTTCTCGTCAGCACAGTAGAAAATCGCAGCACCTTCGGGTGCCAATAACCACTTATGTCCATCGGCGGCGAGAATATCAACGTTACAAGATTTCACATCCACTTCAATCGCACCGAGACCTTGAATAGCATCCACAACGAACCAGATATTGCGTTCTCGGCAGAGCTGACCGAGTGCCGCGATGTCGTTTCGGAACCCGGAGGCGAATTCCACATGGCTGATCGTTAAAACACGTGTCCGCTCGTCAATCGCAGATGCAATATCCTCAATACAGATACGTCCATCCCGTTCTGGCACCATACGCGTATCGACACCGTAGCGTTCCTTCAAACGCCACCAGGGATAGACATTTGCGGGGAACTCAACGGCTGTTGTAACGACGTTGTCCCCTGCTTTCCAGTCGATGCCGTTCGCAGCAATGAGAATGCCTTGGGTCGTATTTTTCATAAAGGCGATTTCGGTGGCATCGGCATTGATGAGTTGCGCCGCTGCGAAACGACACGCCTCTGCTGTTTCTGCCCAATCGTCGGCATGGACGGCACCCTGAAACGTCGCGTCTTCAATGAATCCAACCATCGCAGCTTTCACGCTTCGCGACAACGGCGCGACACCGGCATGGTTCATGTAAACGTAAGTCTCAGTTACCGGAAATTCACTCCGCCACTTTTGCCAAATTTTAGGTTCAGGGAAACTATTCACGACATGTCCCTTCGTTGTTAGCATTTAAAATTGTTTCCACAGCGTAGTCCTTGACGTGTTTCGCATTCGCAAATGCGATGAGTTCACCAAACAACCCGAAGCAGAATATCAGTATACCAGTAGCGATCAGGATAGGACTTAAACCGTGTCCTATAGTTCCTAACGCCTCCGATAAAAAAGAGGTCATCCGCAACATGAAAAAGAGTCCACCGAGCATCAGCGACATTACACCGATGGGACCCAAAAAACGAATAGGTCTCCGTTTACATCCGAAACTGAAAAAGTGCGCGAGTTTTCCCGACACAGATGATGTCTGGTTCGCTTGTTGAACTCTGTTTTCTGTCAATCCACCAAGGACAAGTAAGGATATCGCTAAACCGAGGCAGCTGAGTGCCGCGACGTTGGCAGTCGAAAATAAAATGCGTCCTAAAACGAAAAAAGGGAGACTTAGCACCGCAGCAGCACGGAATGCTCTCTGCTTCGGGTTAAACAAGGCATTTGACAACCGATTCCACAGGTTCTTAGGGTTTCGCAGTTTCGGGGAAGATGTGAAAACGGATATTATAAGTTTGAACGCAATAATATCCAACATAACACGCCATATCCGTCCGAGTCCATACTTGCTTTTTCCGAAACGTCGCGGATGATGTGAGACGACAATCTCGGCGATACGCGCGCCTACCACCGTAGACATCGCTGGAATAAAACGGTGCATCTCGCCGTAGAGCGGCACCTGTTTAATGACCGATGCTCGGTAGGCTTTCAGTGAACACCCGTTATCGTGAATCGCGACACCTGTCACTTTACTGATAATCCAATTCGCGATAATCGAAGGGACACGCCGTGTCAGGAATTTATCCTGCCTATCTTTCCGCCAACCACAGACCAAATCGTAACCTTCATCGAGTTTTTCAAGCAATCTCGGCATATCGATTGGATCGTTCTGCAAGTCGCCGTCCATACTGACGATTCGCTCACCGCGCGCGAATTCAAATCCTGCTGCCATCGCTGCTGTCTGTCCAGCATTCTTCTCAAATCGGATGATGACTAACCGCGGTTCCTGTTTACAGAGTTCTGAAAGCACATTGAACGTTTCGTCTTCGCTTCCATCGTCTACGAATAGGATCTCGTAGGCATCACCAATGGTCTCACAAACCGCTTGAATTTTTTCATATAACGGACGGACGTTGTCCTCTTCATTGTAAACCGGGACGACAATCGATAGCATCGGTTTTTCGTCCTTATGCTTTGCTATAATGTACCGACTCCCTTCGAGATCTTTGCACAAGACAGGGACACTGCGCGTTATAACTTCTGACCTGCGGAATCCAACAAAATCTGATGCGCTTCAGTGAGCGAGTCAAAAGTCCCCGCATCAACCCACTTCCCATGAACGAGACTGTATTTAAGCTCGTCACGCCGAATGTAGACGTTGTTGACAGCCGTTATTTCATACTCTCCGCGTGCCGAAGGTTCGACCGTACGGATAACATCAAACACTGAGGCATCGTAGAAATAGGCGCCTACCACGGCGTAATCACTTTTCGGATGCTCCGGTTTCTCCTCTATCGCAACGATACGATTACCGTTTAAGGTCGCCACACCGTAACGTTTTGGGTCCGATACCTGTTTGAGCAATACACGCGCCCCGCTCTGTTGTACCTGAAAATCGTTAACAGGCTGTCGGATTGAGGTCTCAAAAATGTTGTCTCCCAACAGGACGACGATTCTACCACCCGTGGCGAAACCCTCTGCTAACGCAAGCGCGTGCGCGATCCCTTTCGCCTCCTCCTGCACACGATAGGTAAATTCGCACCCGAAGTCTTTTCCACCGCCGAGCGTGTTTACGAAATCCCCAACATACTCTGGGTTTGTTACGATCAGAATATCGGTAACGCCTGCCGTTGTGAGCTGTTTGATACTGTGATAGATCATCGGTTCGTTACCGACCGGCAGGAGATGCTTACTTGTAACTTTGGTGAGCGGATACAAACGGGTCCCTAATCCTCCCGCAAGGATTACACCTTTGAGCATGACTTTTTAACTATGTGCCTCCGCTCTGCTCTCCATTTCATTCCGAGCAGGTTTCTGGTTATAATTAGCGAATATGACTCAGGACTTGCCGCTTTTAATCCTTTGTGCTTCGTCCGGGGAAGGTCAGTTCGGCGATGCCGGACTTATCTAAGTCCCCCAGCCCGAGTTCAATCATGCGATCATATTGTGATTTTGTCGCCTGTGCAAGCGGTAGAGAGATGCCGGCAGCGTCTGCCAAGTCAAGTGCGATACCAGAATCTTTAGAAGCGTGTGCAGCTGAGAAATAACACTCGTGATCTCGGATTTCCATGTCCTCACCGTCGGTTTCCAAAACGCGCGAGTTGGCTCCAGTTTGTGCGAACACCTCTTGCAACATCGCCAAATCCAATCCGAGTGCTGCACCTAATCCGAGACCTTCGGCGAGCCCAGCAGTGTTGATATTCATAACCATGTTAACGAGTGCCTTGACCTGTGCCGCCTGTCCAGCGTCCCCGATGTAACGCAGTGAGACACTCATTGCGTCCAAGATTGGATGCGCTTTATCGAATGTCGATTTTTTGCCGCCGCACATCAGGTATAGTGTGCCTTCACGCGCCTGTGTAATACTGCTCGCCATGCAGCCTTCGAGGCTCTCAGCCCCGTTTTTCTCCGCGAGTGCTTCGACTTCCACATGGACTTGTGGACTCAGCGTCGCACAGTTGATGAAAACTTTGCCCGATGCATTTTGGAAGAGACTGTCGTCTGCGTCCGCCGAAAAGATCGTGCGCATCGCCGCATCGTCCGTAACGACTGTGATGATGTAATCAGCGAGTGCTGTGACCTTCGCAAGTTCTACTACTGCTGTCGCGCCTAATTCTGTTGCCAATTCCTGTGCGCGTTCGCTTGCGACATCGTATACAACGGTTACGCTAAATCCTTCATCATTGAGATGCCGCGCGATATTCGCACCCATTCTTCCTACACCGACAACACCGATTTTATAATCAGCCCTATTTTGTGATTGTGCCATATTTACCTCCCTGCTATTACCAATTCTCACACTGCAAGTCTATATTAAATGAGTCATCCTGCGATTATGATGTCAATCGCTTTAGGTTTCAATTTTTACATATTTGCAGATGTTTGTCAAGTTTTTCGTCCCTTTTTCTTTTTATAACCGGCAACTGATAACTGTTCCGCTGAAAGCTTTTGGAAAAACAAAAAAAGTGTTGACATTTTTTGTGAATTTAGTATAATGTTGGAAACGATGAACGGAATGCCGGCTAATTAGGCTCCTCTGGCTGAAAATCCACCGGCATATTTCTATTTTCCTAAGGAGGACTCACGATGAACCGTTTCAGATACGGCTTCGGTCTCCGAATAGATCGAACCTTTTTTCTCGTTCTTGCCCTCGCTTTTTTCACGACCACGATTCTTGGATGTGGATCCGGCGGGTTTAGCATCATTCCGCTCGGTGCCAAGCTTCAGAACGCTGACAGCGCATTTGACGAGGCAGAAACTATCGAGGTACACGACGAGGACCCAGAAAAGATGGCGAAGAACCGTCAGAAGCAGCAGGAACTCTACGATAAAGCGATGGCTCTCTATTTAGAGGTGATTGAACGCGATACAGCAGGGAAGTACGCCCAGCGCTCACATTACCAGATCGCAAAAATCTATAAGCGACGCTACGATTGGGATAAAGCCGTTGAGCATTACGAAGAGATTGTCGCCTTAGACCCAACCGGTTATTACGCAAACGAAGCGAAAACGGGGACAGCGAATATTCGCAGAAACCGTGAAATTATTAAAACCAAGCGCGCTGAATACCAAAACTATAAGGCTATTTACGATAACGAACCGACGGATGAGACCTTTAATATCGCTGCGGAAGCGCTCTATGAAGTCGCACGTGCTTACGAAAATTTAGAGAATTACACCGAAGCGATCCGTAACTACGAGCGATTGGTCGAAGAATTTCCTGAGCATCAGAAGGCACCACAAGCACAGTTCCAGGTCGGCAACATCTACTTTTACACGCTTTATGATTATCTCGGCGGTTGGCCCGCTTTTTTGGCTGTTCCCGAGAAATTTCCTGATTCCTACGAAGCCTCGCAAGCCGAAACACTCCTAAAGGTAACGGCGGATATCCTGACAGAAATCAAACAACTCAAGGATGAAC
>ASZN01000078.1 GCA_000406005.1 Candidatus Poribacteria bacterium WGA-3G | reverse complement strand
TAGATGTTTCTTCCAAGATGAATGGTGTCGTCTAAATCTGAAAAAACGGAGGATCGGAACCGCTGTGATTGATCTTAAAATTATTCGCGAAAACACTGAAGATGTCCGCCAGATGTTGGTAGATCGCAACGCCGATGCTGACTTGGATCGGTTGATAGCATTGGATACGCGCTGGCGCGAGAATTTGACGCATACGCAATCCCTAAAAGCACATCAGAATCAGGTCTCGCAACAGATCGCGGAACGCAAAAAGGCGAAATTGGATGCGTCAGAGACCATAGCAGAGATGCGAGAACTTTCACAAAAAATCAAGGAACTGACTGCTGAAAACAACGATACAAAAGCCGAGATAGACGCGATTCTGTTGACAATCCCGAATATGCCGGAGGCAAGCACACCTGTCGGGACCAGTGAAGACGATAACACCGAAATCAAGACGTGGGGTGAAATCGCTGGTTTCGATTTTGAACTGAAACCGCATTGGGAAATCGCGGAGCAGTTGGGTATCGTTGATTTCCAACGCGGTGCGAAGGTCGCGGGTAGCAATTTTGTGCTGTTCAAAGGCTTAGGTGCGCGGTTAGCGCGCGCGTTGATTCAGTTCATGCTTGATCTGCACACGACGCAGCACGGCTATACCGAAGTCTCTCCGCCGTTTCTCGCCAACCGTCGGACGATGACGGGGACAGGACAACTCCCAAAATTTGAGTCAGATATGTACCGATGCGATAGGGACGAAGAGAACCCTGACAGTGATCTGTTTCTCATTCCGACTGCTGAAGTTCCTGTGACGAACCTTTTTGCGGGTGAGATACTCTCTGCAGAAGATTTGCCTATCTACTACACGGCTTATACGCCGTGCTTCCGACGCGAAGCGGGTGCTTACGGCAAGGACACACGCGGCTTACAACGTATCCATCAATTCGACAAGGTGGAGATGGTGAAGTTCACCACACCTGAGACCTCTTATACTGAACATGAATCGCTACTGGCGAATGCTGAGAGCGTTTTGCAGGCACTTGGGTTGCCGTATCGCGTCGTGCAACATTGCACAGTGGAACTCGGTTTCGCCGCTGCGAAGTGCTACGATATTGAGGTCTGGGCACCTGCGCGACAGCGGTTTTTAGAGGTCTCCTCCTGTAGTAATTTCGAGGCGTTCCAGGCACGTCGTGCGAACATCCGTTATCGTCCGGAAGCAGGGGCGAAACCGGAGTTTATTCACACACTGAATGCATCTGGGACAGCATTACCGCGCGTCGTCATCGCGCTCCTTGAGACATATCAGAATCCAGATGGCACAGTTCGCGTGCCTGCGGTGCTGCAACCGTATATGGGTGGTTTGACACAGATTGGGTGACGACCAAGGATTCAGACCATGAAACTCAACTACTATCCAGAAACTGACGCATTGTATATCAATTTGTCTGAGCAGCCCAGCGTAGAGAGTCAAGAAATATCAGAGGGTGTTCTTCTTGATTATGATGCCGAAGGTAGGCTTGTTGGCATTGACATTGATAATGCCAGCCACAAAGTTGAAATGGAGAAACTGATTCTTAGTAAACTCCCCGGCAGAGTTGAAATGGTGAGTGCAACGGAAGTGAGGGTAGAGGAGTGCGATTGCTAAGATTCCATGTGCGGTCGAAGCACTTTTAACTCTTTGAGAAGCACATCTTTTTTTTCTGCTTCTTTGTGATTGAGTTGTTCAACGTCTTCAGCGTTTGTTTTTACCGAGAAACCGGCATCTCGGATCATTTCAAGTGTCCGTGATGCTGTCGAACCTTCCGCATTTAGATAACCCTCAATAAACATTGAATTTGCTGGGTAGAGTGCCATCACCTCCATACTCCGTAGATGGTGTTCCCGACCTGCTGCGACCCGTATCTCTGCTCGCGGGTTCAGGAACCGAAACAGACACAAGACGCGAAGACAGTAATCCGGAGTTAAAGTAGTAGACACACTCCGCTGTGCCACAACGGATTCTGACAACTGTGTACCGGATATCGGCAAGAAAAAGTTGACAGGTAATGATGCAACCGCAAGTTGACGGAGTGCCTTGGCAACCTTAATTATATCGCCTATCCCTTCACCCATCCCGACGATGACTCCCGAACAACAGGCGAGACCGACGGTTTGTGCGGCTTGCAACGTCTCCATTCTATCTTGATACGTGTGCGTGCTACATATTTTCGGGTAGTGGGTTTCGGAGGTATTCAGATTATGGTTCAACCTATCCAGTCCGGCGGACTTCAAGGCACGGGCAGATGCCACATCAATCAACCCGGCTGAGAGACACACCTCAATCGGATAGCGCGTTTTTACGGTATGGATGAGTTCTGCAAGGTGTGCAACCCGTTTTGGCGAGGGACCCCGTCCACTCATAACGATACAGTAACGATACGCCCCGGATTCGTAAGCACGTTTCGCTTCCTCGAGAACTTCGGCATCGGGCTTTAGTGGATATGCGTCAATATCTGTCGTTGCCGTACTTGCTTGCGCACAATAGCCACAATCCTCTGGACAATAACCGTTCTGTGCATTGTTGAGGATATGTAATTGGACCTCATTCTGGAAGTAGGTTTTGCGAACCTGATACGCCGCATCCAATAGTGGAAGTAATTCTACGTCCGACCCAGTGAGTATCTTTTCACAACAGGCATCGGAGAGTAATTTGTCTTGGAGGCTGGTGGTTGTTAATTCATGATAAGATGTAGTCTTCATATTTTAATTTTCTTATTTTGTTATGATTTGACACAAACGTGTCTATTTTCTCTTTAAGCATCTCCTAAACGTCCCACGCAATGTCAGTGGCATTAAAGACCGGTCCTTCAGTGCAAACACGTTGGTATTCAATAGTGTTCTTGTCAATGCGGACCGGACAGACACATCCGAGACATACCCCCATCGCACACCCCATCCGATTCTCCATCGCAATTTGCGTCGGCACCCCATAGTTGGCTGCGATTTTTGCAACAGCAGAAAGCATTCCGTGTGGACCACATGCATAAATTGTCGGACGGTGCCAATTCATTTTTTCGAGCATATCTATGAGGATATCAGTAACGTAGCCGTGGCGACCGATGCTTCCGTCATCTGTGGCTATATGTACCGTGATACCGATGGATTCTAAATCCGCCACACTTAAGAGTCGTGCTTGTCGTTGCGCGCCTACCAATCCAAACGTCTGTATATCGTGTTTACGCAATGCCGTAGCGAGTAGCATAAGTGAGGCGATACCAGCACCGCCACCGACAAGGATAGCCGGTTCGGGATGCGTGGTGAAATCGAACGTGTTACCCAGAGGTCCTAAAACGTGGAGCGGTGCACCTTTGGGCATCTCTGACAACCGTTTCGTTCCTTCGCCGATGATCTGATAGAGCATTGTAATCTCGTGTCCATCCACCGTATAGATCGTGAACGGACGACGTAGGAGCATGCCAGTATCTTGCGAAACCATAACGTGGATGAACTGACCGGGTCGTGCGTATTGAGCGATTTCGGCACATTCACAGCGCAACAGATAGTGGGCATCCGCCACTGCCTCGTTTGAGCGGATAACAGTGCGGAGATCGTAGGTATTCGATAAACGGTTATTTCGCATAGCACATATTTTAACACGAAAAATTGGATATAGCAAGGTTATTCTAACGCAATAGATAATGTGTTTTGTAAGAGAGGGATTTTTTTTCTATCTTTTTATCGGCGGATGTCTCTATAATATAGGGAATTTATATAAGTTGATGTTATAATGCTGCGTCATACGATTCTGACAATCAAGAATTCGCTTGCAATTTTTGGGAATTATGCTATGATTTTGCCGAAAGGAGAACAAATATAGTGGAAAATATATTGAGATTTCGCAGCAATCAGCATTTCAAAATTGTTCAATTTACTGATATTCATTGGCACAACGGAGAAGCCCCCGATCAACAATCAGCGGAACTAATGACCCAAATTGCCAAGGCAGAATCCCCGGATTTAATTGTACTGACGGGTGATATTTTGTCGGGTGGCGGTTGTGAGGACGCTGCTGATTCTCTCCGACAGGTTATCGAAACTGTGGAGGCATGTGGGGTGCCGTGGGCGGCTGTTTTCGGCAACCACGACGACGAAGGCAGTGCTGATCGGCATGCGTTGATGGCAGTTATGCAAGAGAGCAGGTCGTGTCTCTCACAGCCGGGTCCCGAAGATGTACCCGGTGTTGGCAATTACACGCTATCCATTCAGAACTCTGAGGCGGTTGCATCTGCTGCAGTACTTTATTTTATCGACTCTGGTAGTTATTCACCGACCGACATCGGTGGCTACGACTGGATTAGACGTGAACAAATAGCGTGGTACCTACAAGAATCTGCCAAACTTACGGCTGAAGCCGGGCACCTATTACCTGCCCTTGCCTTTTTCCACATCCCGATTCCGGAATATGACGAGGTTTGGGATTTTCATACCTGTTATGGTGTGAAATATGAGAATGTCTGCGCGCCTCAGATCAATACCGGTTTTTTCGCTGCGCTGCATGAAGCTGGTGATGTCATGGGAACATTTGTGGGACATGAGCATATCAACGATTTCTGGGGTGATTTACACGGTATCCGTCTCTGCTATGGTCGTGCCACCGGTTATAATACCTATGGGAGAGAAGGTTTTCCGCGCGGTGCCCGCGTAATTCAGTTACAAGAAGGCGAGCGGCAATTTGAGACGTGGCTACACCTTGACGATGGCACCGTAGTCCACTCCCAGCGAGAGCATACACCGCTTCAACGAACTTTTACTGAGGATTAATCGATAATATTACAACCAATACTAAGATTGAGGATAGGTTTTATTTTTTATTTTTATAGGAGGGCATTGTGAGGGCAAATTCTCAAATCTCTGTTCGACATCAAGACGAAGGAAAGATCGCGATATTCGATATTACGGGTTATCTTACGGATGCTTCTGAACCTATATTGAGCGATGCTTATGCAGACGTGGAGGTTCAAGATGCCGAGAAAGTCCTACTTAACTTTGAACGCCGCAGTTTCATCACCAGTAGTGGTTTCGGTGAGATTATCAGATTGCTCTGGAAGATGCGAGAGAAAGGACAGGTTTTACGGGTTGCACATCCATCCACCCAAGTCAGAAATATCTTCAATACGATCGGATTGACGCAGAGCATAGGTGTCTTTGAATCCGAAGAAGATGCACTCAAAGACTTCTAATTCGTTGTTGTGTTGTTCTGGAGTTGCTTTATGGAAAAAGCGTGTACATGTTTTTATTGAGTATAACCCCGAGCAAACTCCAGAAACTTCCTGCAAGGAATTGGCCGAATACGAACCCCAAGAAAAGCGGCAATGCTTGACGATAGGCTCGCACCCCACCTCCTGTGAAAAGTAATTGCTTGAAGAGCCATCCCAAAAAGATTGAGAACCACATCCACCCGATTGCCCAACCGTTGCCGACAGCGTAGCCGACGGGATATAACGGCCACCATAAAAACTGGCGTTTCAAAAACGTCAGTACACCGGTGAATAGGAAACCGAACGCTATGTGTTGGACCGCCGGAAAATTCGGTGCCCGTGGCGAGATAATCCAGTTTTGTAATCGATTAAATTCACCGACCCCCCACCGTGCAAACCGGTATTCATAATAGAGTGCGACGTGTCCGACAATCGAAACGATTGTCCCTACGATTGATGCCACGATCAGTGCGACAACCAATCGATTCTCATGAAAACGGAAATGTCTACCGATTTTAAACGCTTCTAACTGATGCGGCATCGGGTGGCAGCGGTAACCGTAGGCGAGCCATGAAAGTAGTGTTGTATTGGTCAGGTTTTGTGCACCTAACGGACGACTTCCACCGAACAATAACATAATCCGGTCAGGATGCATCCCGTGCAGTTCGTGTGTTGGGGGCCCAAGTTCGGCACGCATACGCGTCATTGCGATGCATAATATCAAGTAGATACTGAAATAACCGAGTGCGACCCACGGTGATAGCCCAGCGAAATACCAGAATACCAGAACAATTGCCATACTGATGATTAACCCGAAAACGGCGAATCTGTATAAACCGTCTTTAGATTTGAAGGAGAATACGTCGCGGAGTATTCCCCAGACGTGTTTCCGACTTGTAACGAGTGCAAGGAAACCGATACCGAGCCATGCTCCACCGCGTTGTTCCGTCTGTAGACCGATGGCGGTTGTCCATCCGATTGCGCTGAAGAAGACGCGCTGCGCACCCCAGAATAGATAGAAAAACCAAAACGATAAGGACAAGTCCAACGGCATGAGGTATCCAAACCCTATTGCGAAGGGATAGACATAGATCGGCAGCCGTCCGACTGCGTTCCATGGGCGGTCAGGAAAGAAGAGTTGATATTTGATTTTGAGCGAAGGAATTACGGGGAAGAGATAGTTCAAACCTGCCAGAATCTCTAATCCGAATGCGATGCCGAAACCGAGCCAGATCAGTTTATTCCGAAAAAGTGCGGAGGTATTGCCGAGCAGTTCAATCGGGAGCGTCGTTAAAGGGTAGCTCAATTTTTCGTGGTCGATCCACTGCCTTCTAATGATAATATTGACACAAAGCATCATAAACAGGAGGACGATTACCAAGCCGCTCCACGCCAGGATGGGCCACAACCATGCTTCCATGTATTGTTGTTGCCAAAACGTATCGTCTCCCTCAAAGTATCCTTGTAGGATACCACGATCTGTGATTGTCAGCCATGTCGGCATGAATCGGAAAAAGATATCCGCCCATTCATTTTCGGGTGTTGCGAACCATCCAGCGTTGGCGATCATCGGTACTAATTGCCGAACGATGTCGTGCCCTGCGAGTGCGGTTGCCACGGATACCATGACATACGTCATAGCGAGTTCGCGAGATGTGGGTGCGAAACCTTTGAAGGCCTTTTTGAGAAGCGGCATGATGACCGCCAACAGGAAGAAGGTGAAAAGTACCGTTGGAAAGATAGAGAAATCGGTGAGTTCCCAGACGACGCGATTTTCTGCGGAGATAATCCAATAACAGGTGAGAATAATAAGGATTGAACCGAAGACCAGCGTTCCGAAAAAGAAGCGGGATGCTGAAGGCTTCTGGTTGCTTTCAGTTGTAGGTGATGCTCTGTGCTCCATGTGTCTAATTATATCACATTAATCAATGTTGACGCAAATCGTTTTGGATTAAACGGAAGGCTTGGAATTTGCCATTTCCTTGGGGTTTGTGTTATAATAAACGACACATTAAGTCGTGAGTAAGGGAATAGTTATGCTATCTGGTGGTCAGATTTCCGCAACGCAAGTTTCGGGTCGCGAACAAGACAACACGCTTCCTAACATCAATAAAATACTCGTTATTCGGGTTGATGGTATCGGTGACTTGCTGAACGCAACGCCGGCAATCGCGCTGTTAAGGGAAAGTTATCCGTCAGCGGAGATAACGGTATTGGCACGTCCGCTCAACGCCCCGGTGTTAATCGGTAACCCCGACGTGGATCGGATCCTTATTTTTGATCGTAAGGGTAAGCACCGCGGCATCCGCGCCCAACTCCAATTCTATCGTCAATTGCGCCGTGAGCGGTTTCAACTCGTCGTCGCTGTGCAGACGGCAATGTGGTCACACCTCGTTGCGTTTCTCTCCGGTGCGCCGTACCGGTTAGGACGGCATCAGAAACGTTTTAGATCCACGCTCACACATGCATGGCGCGGTCAATACCGAAAAGGTGAAACCCATGAAGTTGACAGGAA
Organism: Candidatus Poribacteria bacterium WGA-3G; assembly: GCA_000406005.1. Taxonomy (GTDB): domain Bacteria; phylum Poribacteria; class WGA-4E; order WGA-4E; family WGA-3G; genus WGA-3G. The sequence continues at coordinate 16,340 of ASZN01000078.1, read as the reverse complement.
TTTGGAACTGGTACGCTTGATTTGCAAAGGCGAAGGTAAACGGAAACTCGTGTTTCACTTGTCGCTGGATGAGATTACCACAGCCAAAACACATCTCGCCTCGTGCGGTATTACGCCTGATACATACCTCATCGGTATTCATCCGGGTGGGAGTTCGTTTGACAAACGTTGGCCGGAAAAGCAGTACGCCGAACTCGCTGATAGACTCTCACATCAGTACAATGCAACGATACTGCTCTTACGCGGTCCCGAAGAAGCCGAATTGGTGCGGAATATCCAAGCGGCGATGGTGTCTCCTGCTATTCCTTATGCCCCGGAGACGATTCGTGAGTTGGGGGCGTTGTTATTTTGTTGTGATTTGGTGGTCTGTAATGACTCCGGTCCGATGCATCTCGCTGCGGCGTTGGATGTACCGATGGTGGCGATCTTCGGTCCTACGGATCATGTGGCGTGGCATCCGTTGAGCGAAAATGCCTCTATTGTGCGGCGAGATATGCCGTGCTGGCCGTGTAGCGCGCATAAGTGTAAAATCGGTTGGGAATGTACGAAAAAACTGCCTGTTGAACCCGTTTGGGATGCAACAACATTGACCGTAGAGGCAAATCAAAAATGAAAATTGTCGTTGTCTGTTGGGGATCAACGGGAGATGTCTATCCTGTTTTAGCACTATCGGAACGTCTGCTTGAAAGCGGTCATCAGGTGCGTGTCTGTTCACCAGCCCTCTATAGAGATAAGATTCTTGAGGTTGGCGCGGCGTTCTACGAGATAGGTGTCGCTTTTGATTTGGCGGAATTTCATGCGGCGATGGATGCTATTATCCCGAAGCGCGACCCGACAGCGATGCTACGACTCATCGTGGAAGAGGGGATTGTGCGTCGGGGTGAAAAGTGGTATCAGGATTGTTTGACGGCTATGAAAGGGTTTGATATAGCGATCTGTCATTCAGTGGATATTCCCGGACAGGAGGCTGCGATCCGTACCGGGATCCCGTGGCTTACTGTGACGTATTGTCCGGGTTTCATCAAATCCTTAGACTTTGCGCCTTACCCGTTCCCGAATTGGGGACGCATCTTCAACGCTATCGTGTGGAAATTAGCGGAACTCCGTCTTGCCTCAAGTATAGATACACTCTTTAACCAATTTATTGCGTCTGTCGGCGGAGAGCCGAGGTCTTCTGTGGCGTTAGATGGTATGTACTCACCACACCTAAACCTCATTGCCGCATCTCCAGTTCTTTGTCCACCGGCTAATTTCTCACCGAACCACAAATTCACAGGTGTATGGCATCTGGCATCACCTGCTTACGATCCGCCATCTGAACTTGTTGCTTTCTTAGAGGCGGGTCCACCGCCGGTTATTATCACGTTTGGGTCTATGGGCGGCTCCAATGGACGTGAAACGACCGAAATTTTAATAGAAGCCGTCAGAAAAGTAAAGCAACGCGCGATTATCCAAGCGGGTTGGGGACAACTCGGCACGCCAGAGGCATCATCAGACATCTACTGTGCAGAATATATCCCGCATCAGTGGTTGTTTCCACAAGGGAGCTGCGTCGTGCATCACGGTGGTGCTGGGACGACTGCCTCGGCATGTCGTGCGAAAGTTCCATCTATTGTTGTAGCACATCACGCGGATCAGCCGTATTGGGGAAAATGTCTATCGGACTTAGGCGTTTCACCACGGCATCTGCGTCGCCGGAATCTGACTGCCGAACGTTTGGCGAAACGGATTCAGCAAGTCTTAGCGACTCCCGCGATGACGACGCGCGCTCAGGTTTTAGGAGAACAGATGGAAATGGAAGATGGTTTGACTGCAGCTGTTGACCTGATTGAATCCTTTTAATTTTCCTTGCGGTTCGGTCAGGGTACTTTTGTCTAAAGGCTGCTTTCCGTATATTCGTCCCGGCGCGATGCTTGGGACTACACATAAGTTTTGACTAAATGAAAAATGAAACGAATTCTCGTTTTTAGCTTCAGTTTCATTGGCGATGCTGTGCTATCCACCGCCGTTATCCAACCGCTACGAACACACTTTCCAGAGGCACATATCACCTTCCTTGTGGGACCGCGAGCGTTCGACCTCCTCGCCGCTGAACCAAACATTGACACTACGATTGTTTATGACAATCGAGGCGAACACGCCGGTTGGAGTGGACGGTTGCGGCTCATAAAAGCGTTGCGTCGCGACAAATTCGATCTCGTCGTGAATTTACGGGACAGTCTCACAGCACGGTGTATTGGTGCGGAACATTGGGGAATGGTTCGCGGTGAGAGCAATCGTCACGCCGTTACCCGCTATTTGGAGGTTCTCCAAAAACGTGGCGTTGATACAACAGGCGCGCATCCACACTTACAGTTAACTGAAGATGAACAGACCGCTTCGCACGGTTTTCTTGCCGAAAGAGGTATTACATCAGAGCAGTTGTTAATCGGCATCCATCCGGGTGGGAATTGGGTATATAAGTTGTGGGACGCAGCGAACTACGCGCGTGTTGCGAACGCTTTGGTAAAGAAACGGGACGCAGCGATTTTGCTTTTCGCCGGTCCGGATGAACGAGAACTCCAAGCGCAGGTCGCACAGATGATGGACGTTCCGCCGATGCTTGTCCAAACAGAGCACCTGCGTCATCTTACTGCGTTAATCTCCTTATGCGATGTGTATATCGGGAACGATACCGGACCGATGCATATCGCTGCGGCTGTGGATACACCGGTAGTTGCGCTTTTCGGTTCAACGAGCCATATTCGGAGTGGTCCGTACGGAGAGAGACACACGGTTCTACAAAGTGGAATAGATTTGGGATGCAATCCGTGCCATCCGGGGCGGAATCCAGGGGAATGTGGTGCTGGTAGTTGTGAAGTGATTGCAGGAATTACGGTGGAGCAGGTATTGGCAATTGTTAGTGGTCAAGCCTGATTTGGTGAAAATTAAACTCAACAAGCCTAATCACGCCGGGCTCATTGTCGTACACCACACCGATAGATGCAATCGTTTCTCCAGATCCTGAGGGATTCTCAAATTGGAGAATATCATGGATTTGCCCAGGGATCCCATCTACGATGACCCTATCGCCAACTTTCCAATCTTTCACACGTTGGAAGGGAATGTAACCTACTGGATTAGTCATTATTTGGATATCCTTTTCAGAATTGGGTTTATCAAGTGAATTTCTATTGCGTTCCACCGCCAGTTACCAATAGGCAAATTCCAATTATCAGTAACGCCGTAAAGCAGACAAAGAAAATAGTGGGTACAAAAGTTTCAACGACAGTCAGTCGCCAATAGGTTTTCTGCTCTCTTCCTTCAGCGAGTAGATCCCATTCTCGTTTGAAAAATGGATAGGCGAGTTTTTCTTCCAATTCATGCAACGCTTTAAATTTGCCAGAATTCAGTTGTCGATAAGAACGAATGACAATATACCACGCCGATGCCAAGAGCATACCAAATAGTCCAAAACCTACCATGAGCCATCCGAGTGGTACTCCGTTTTCACGTTGTAGGAAAGCGGAAAAAAGCACTGCTAATCCAGACAAGACTAGCATATAGAAACGGTTTGCGGTGCCCCGCTGCTTGCTGACACTGTCGGCAAGTTCCGCGTGGAGTTTGTAGATTTCTACCAATTCCTGTTTTTCGTCCATGTTATTCGCCTAATTGTTACGTACTTAATTTGTGTAAGGTTATTATACTATGTTAAATTTAAAATATCAAATCAAATTCTCACAGAGAGCATATAAAGTTTTTATCCAAACTCAAATGTTGGATTTCACTAATTTTCAGGTTTTCGGAAGAATTCGTGTATATTTCGGGATAAGCCTATGCTCACGTGCTTGTTGCTGAAGTTCGTTTACTTGCTCTTCCACTGCAACCGCAGGCTATTTAGCACAACGGATACACTGCTAAACGCCATTGCGCACGCTGCGAGCATTGGGTGGAGTTCCCGAAACATCATCGGTACAAAAGATAACGGATACAGCGCGCCTGCTGCAATAGGGATCAACAGGACATTGTAGAAGAATGCCCAGAAGAGGTTCTGTTTAATGGTGCGCATCGTGGAACGGCTGAGACGGATTGCATCGGGGAGTCCTCGTAAATCGCTGTGCATGAGCGTTACATGTGCTGTCTCCCTCGCAATATCGGTGCCTGTGCCGAGCGAGATTCCGATGTCGGCTTGTGCCAATGCGGGGGTGTCGTTAATGCCGTCGCCTACCATGGCGACGAGTCCACTGTTTTCCGCTTGTAACTTTTTAACGGCGGCTGCTTTATCTTGGGGTTTGAGTTCTGCCATGACATCGCTAATCCGCGCAGCCTTGGCGATCGCATCAGCCGTAACGCGGTTATCGCCTGTCATCATTGTTACGGTACATCCGAGTTCGTAGAGTTCCGCGACTGCAGCGTGCGCTTCGGGTTTCAACGTGTCCGCGACTGCCAAAAGTCCAATAACGTGTCCGTCAACGGCGACCCATAGGACGGTTTTCGCCTCGGTCTGTAGACGTTCTGCGTCTGCTTCAAATCTCTCCGTTGGAACCCCGTGTTGTTGCATTAAGGATAAATTGCCGATGATGACACTATTTTCACCGACCTGTGCAGTGATACCGTGCCCAGTGACGGCTTGAAACTGACTCGGTGTAGCGATGTCCAATCCGCGTTTCTTAGCGGCTTGAACAACTGCTTTTCCGATGGGATGCTCACTGCCTCGCTCCGCAGCAGCAGAGAGTTGTAGGAGTTCTGATTCGTCTTCATCTGTGAGGATATCGGTAAGTATGAGTTTCCCCTCGGTTAAGGTGCCTGTTTTATCGAGGACAATTGTGGTTAAGGTGCCTGCGCGTTCGAGTGCTTCGCCGTTTCGGAAGAGGATGCCGCGCTGTGCGCCGATACCGGTTCCCATCATGACGGCGGTTGGCGTGGCGAGTCCTAAGGCACAAGGACAGGCTGTGACGAGGATTGCAACGAGACGGAGCATTGCTGGTGTGAATCCTGCGCCAATGACGAACCACCACACGAGGAACGTCACAATGGCGATTGAAGTGACGACGGGGACAAACACATTTGTGACTGCGTCGGCGGCGCGCTGGATAGGGGGTTTGCCCTGTTGCGTTGTGTACACCAGTTGGACAAGGCGGGAAAGTGCCGTTTCGGTACCGACGTGTGTGGCTTCGATTGTGAGCATCCCACTCTGGTTCATTGTTGCAGCGGTCACAGGGTCACCTGATACCTTATCTACAGGTAGGCTTTCTCCGGTAAAGACGCTTTCATCAATGGCACTGTTGCCGCTGCGCACCACGCCATCAACAGGAATACTTTCGCCGGGACGTACTATTAGGACATCTCCTACACCGACCTGTTCGATAGGAATGTTTTGTTCTTCGCCGTTTTTTAATCGGCACGCTGTTTTCGGGGCGAGTTGCGGGAGTTTTTTAAGCGCAGCGTTTATCTTACCTTTGGCGCGTGCTTCAAGAAGTTTCCCTAACTTAATCAACGTGATGATAACTGCGGCTGTCTCAAAATAGACGTGTGCGCCGAAGCGTTCTCCCTCGCCCGTGGTTAGGGCAATCGTTACGACGAGGCTATAGAGAAACGCGACGGATGAACCCATAGCGACGAGTACATCCATATTGGCGGATCGGTTGCGGAGTGCCTTAAAGCCGCCGATGTAATAGTCCCACGCGACGTAACCCTGCACTGGTAACGCTAAACCGAACATGAGCCAGTTAACCGAGTGTGCAGATGCCCACGCGCCCAACAGGTTCATATCTCTACCCATGCTGAGGAGGAAAAGTGGCAGCGTGAAGATGATGCCGATAGTGAATTGCAGCTTCTGTCGTTGGAATTCTGCAGCGCGAGCCTCTTCTTCTTCGTCTTCATCGACAACATCAAAACCGAGGTCTCGGATTTTATCGACAAGAGCAGCTTCAGTAAGGGTCGTTGTATCGAAGGTAACCGCGGCATATTCGGTGGCGAGACTGACTTCTGCGGCAAGGACACCGTCCATCTTTTTAAGATGCCGTGTGATGGTGCTTGAGCAGTTTTCGCAGTGCATGCCGGTTATTGGCAAGTTAACTTGATGTTCCATGATTTTAAACGAAGGGGTTGCGTAAGTTCTATGTTATGTTAGGTGGATAGGTAGACCTGTTTCGAGAGATTCATTGGCTGCGATCGATAGAATAGCGGTTTTCGCGGCATCGGCGTACGGTGATCGGATTGCGCTGCCATCTCCGGTACGAACGGCTTCAATAAAAGTTCGATCCATATCAATTGTGCAATTGTTCTCTGGGTTCCATGTGGTTTTCTCATCGGCAGTGGAAAGCACAAGGGCACGACGGAGATGATATTCAAGCGAACCGTCTTCACAGAAAATATCTAACCCGGAACGGCGCATCCCATTCGTTGTGAAACAGGCGGAGAACATGATACCGAAAACACCGCTCTCAAATTGCAAGGAGACCGCGGATGCTTCTTCAATATCGTAATCAGTATCAGGAATGAGGTCGTAGCGTGCGACAGCGTAGACGGTCTTGACTTCGCCGAAAAGGTATCGTGCCATATCAAATTCGTGTGTCGTCTGCTCCATGAGTTGTCCGCCGGATTTCGCTTTCTCGCGCCACCATCCACCCGGCATACCGCCCATCCAGTAGCCCATGAAGAATCCGACGCGTCGAGAAGCGAGGAGTTCCTGCGCCTTGTCGATAATATCAAGGTAGCGTTCTTGATACCCACAAGCCGTGATGATGCCTTTATCTTCAATCTCTGCTGCGATCTCTTTTGCGTCGTCCGTATCCATGTGTACCGGTTTTTCTACAAACATCGGCAGCCCAGCGGCGATAACAGCGCGTTCAGGTGCGCCGTGTGCGAAGGGTGGGATCGAGATATAGACGGCATCTAATTCTTCGCTTGCGAGCATCTGGTTGTAGTCTGCGTAGGCTTTCCCACCGTATTGCGTAACAGCCCGCTCCGCTTTTTCGATAACAATATCACAGAAAGCGACGAACTTTGAGCCGCCGATCTCAGTTAATTCGCGTAGGTGGCGGTTCATGTTGCCACCTGTACCGATAAAACCTAATCTAACATCCGACATAATGTCCTCTTTTTCGTTTTTCTTGATCTAGCTGTGCGCGTGCAGCCGATCGAGATTGAGTTGCGCGCGAACTGCTTCGCGAACCTTATTGCAGCGGAGCAGATGTCAAGGCAGATATATCATGCTGAAGACCACTAAAAAACAGAATTCTGTGCTGGTGTGAGCATAAGCGATGGCAGAATACCGATAAGTAGCACACCAACTGCTGCGATGATCAAGCCGATGACCAACGTTGAAGCATAAGGGCTGAATTCCAACTCCTCTTCTGGTTCACGCATATACATCGTTACGACGACACGTAGGTAGTAGAACGCTGAGATTGCGGTATTGAGGGCACCGATGATGACGAGCCAGATATGTCCTGCGCCAACTGCGGCCTTGAAGATATAGAATTTTCCGACAAACCCAGCGGTCGGTGGAAAACCTGCAAGCGATAGAAGCATTACAGACATAAACATAGCGAGTAAGGGTTTTCGGGTCCCGAGTCCTGCATAATCCGAGATCATCAGGCTCTCGCCATCCTCCGTTTTTGCCAAAATAACTGCCCCGAATGCGCCGATATTCATCACACAATAGACCAACAGGTATAGCATTGCACTGGAGATTCCGTCGTTATTTGCTGCTGCTAAACCTATGAGTACGTAACCAGCATGTGCGATACTCGAATATGCGAGCATCCTTTTGATGTTCGTCTGCGCGATTGCGATGACGTTCCCGACCGTCATTGTCAGCATTGCTAACAAGATGAGAACGCCGCTCCATTCGCCTTGAAGGTTGGGTAACGCTTCCATAAAAATTCTGAGGAACGCTGCGAAGCCAGCAGCCTTTGGTCCTGCGGAGATAAACGCTGCTATCGTTGTAGGCGCGCCTTCATAGACGTCCGGTGCCCACTGGTGGAACGGGACAATCGCGACTTTAAATCCGAATCCGACGATCAGCAGGAACATCCCTGCTAAAAGTAGTGGTGAGCTGCTTTCAGCTGTAATTTTCTCAGCGATTGCGGGGATACTCGTTGTTCCTGCGCCGCCGTAAATCAGTGCGATTCCGTAGAGGAAGAATGCACTCGCGAATGCGCCGAGCAATAGGTATTTCATCCCGGCTTCGCTTGAAGCAGGATTTTCTCTAAAATAGCCAGCCAACACGTACAACGATAGCGACATCAATTCCAAACCGAGGAAGACGATGATTAACTCATTGCCTGCAGCCATCAACATCATGCCGAGTGTGGCAAGCAGGATAAGTAGATAGTAGGGTCCCTGCTTCTTGTCCCCTCTGTCGAGGTAACTCATCGAAAGCAACACGACCAGAATTGTTGAGATGAGGAAGATCATGTTGAAAAAGAGAGAGAAGTTATCTACTTTGAACATTTGGTTGAACTGGATACCGACAGTGCCATCCAGATGCATCTGGATGGAGACCCATAAGGCAATCGCGGCACCAACGATCGTCATCCAACCGAGCACCTTTTTGGAAATAGAATCAAAAAGGTCGAAGACGAGGACGATAAGCAGCGTTAAAGCGATAACCAGTTCTGGCATCAGTAATTGCCAGTTAATCTCTTCTATTGGCATTTTTTAATTTCCTTTGCAGATTTTTTTAACCTAACGGAGGAACACAAGTGTTACAACCACAAAGAGTGGGAATAGAATTGCTACTGACCAGAGCATATACCCGAAGAAACTCGGCATGCGGATACCGCTTTGTTCGGCGATAGCTTTGACCATGAAATTCGGTGCGTTGCCGATATAGGTATTCGCGCCCATAAAAACGGAACCAACGGAGATAGCCGTTAACAGGTCAACAAAGATTTTGTGACTCTCAGACAACGAGTCCATTGGTGTAGACAAAATTACTGGCACCAAAGTCTCGGTGAGTTCTAACTTTCCAAGTGCTGTGTTAAAGAACGTTAGATAGGTAGGTGCATTGTCCAAGAAACTGGACAGGATACCGGTAATCCAGAAATAGTGGTACGGTTGTTGCATGGCACCAATTAAACCCGCGAGGGCACCTTTTTCACCTGCTTTCAGAATTGCGAGTGCTGGAATAATTGTTATAAAAATTCCTGCGAAAACCTTTGCGACTTCTTCAATCGGCTCCCATGAAAATTCGTTGGATTGTCGTAATTCGCCACGGAAGGGTGTATATTTAAGCGACAGGAGCCCCATAGCGACAATCAATATTTCACGGGCGATATTTTGCCAATACACATGAACACCGAGAACGTTGACGTCACCCCATTTGAAACTACCGCTCATTAAAACGGCACCGATAATACCGAGTAGAAAAACGAGGTTGAAAAGTCCTTCTATACGAATCGGTTCATTGGTTCCATCGTCTGGGACGACTCCGCCCTCTCGTTTAAACATGAACGTGTCTATGACAAAGAACAGCGCGATTAAGATAACGCTGATAAGTAGCATGTGTGGCAACAATGCCGTCGTTGTCCAGAAGAATGGCACGCCGCGTAGGAACCCGAGGAATAGTGGTGGGTCTCCTATTGGCGTTAAAGAACCCCCGATGTTACTAACGAGAAAAATGAAAAAGACGATGAGATGAACCTTATTCTTTCGGTATGCATTTGCTCGGATTAAAGGGCGGATCAGGAGCATTGATGCCCCAGTAGTGCCAACCCATGATGCGATTATAGTACCGAATAATAGCAACAGTGTATTGACTATGGGGGTGCCGCGCAACGTTCCTCGGACGAGGATCCCACCTGCAACTGTGAACAATCCCCACAGCAGGATGATGAACGGGATATAGTCTAACAGGTAAATGTGCAGTATATCGTAAAAAGCCTCGCCTTGGAAAGCGATGAGATATGGAACTGCGAAGATTAATCCCCATGCCAACGACATCTTACCACCGTGGTGTACAAGGAAGTGGGAATCCAGCACAAGTGGGAAAATCGCGATAGACAGCAGAATACCGACAAACGGGAGGACCCACCAAAGGGATAATTGCTCGCCCTTTACACCCAGTGAGTCGTCTGCTCCGAAAGCTTCCATTGAGACCGTTAGCGTAAATGCGAGAATTAGACATAGAATTAGACAAGATATAAATTTGAACTTCACCTATTTCGTCTGCGCCTCCTTTTCACTCTTTTCATGCTCTGTTTCGCGTAGTGCGAGTTTTGTACCTACTGGCACTCCATTCTCCAGTTGTCCCATTGCAGGTGTAGCCTGTACTTTTGTCACGACGAGACCTACCGATTTCTCCATTTTGTTCAGGAAAGGTTTGGGATAAACACCGATCCAGACGATGAAAAGGAGTAGCGGTAGCATGACGACGATTTCACGTGCGTTAAGGTCAGGCAAATTTTCGTTTGTTTTATCGAGTGTTCCGAACATGACTCGTTGGAACATCCATAACATGTAGACAGCCGCGAGGATTACACCTGCGGTTGCGAAAACTACGTATACCTTAGAGAATGCGCCCTGAACGAAGCTGCCGAAGAGTATCATATACTCACCGACAAATCCGTTTAAACCGGGTAGCCCGATTGATGAGAGTGTCACAATCATGAAGACCGTAGCGAAGATGGGCATCCGTTTTGACAAGCCGCCGAAATCGACGATCATCCTGCTGTGCCTGCGTTCGTAAATCATCCCGACCAAGAGGAACAGCGCGCCTGTGCTTAAGCCGTGATTAATCATTTGTAACACACTTCCCTGCAGCCCCGCAGGATTTTTTGAGAAGAGTCCCAATACGACAAAACCGAGGTGACTGACACTCGAATACGCCACGAGTTTTTTCAGGTCGGGTTGCACCATTGCGACCAATGCGCCGTAGATGATACCGATGACTGCGAGTGGCACGATCAGTGGTGTAAATTTTTCGGCTGCGTCCGGGAAGAGCGGCAGACAGAATCGGATGATCCCATAGGTTCCCATTTTGAGTAGGACCCCCGCAAGGATAACACTGCCCACAGTGGGTGCTTCAACGTGTGCATCCGGGAGCCATGTATGGAACGGGAAGAGCGGTACCTTAATAGCAAACGCTACGAAAAACGCAAGGAACAGTAGATCAGAATGTTCAAATGGTCCACTGAGTGTCGTGAGATCGAAACTGTTATCGTTTTGGAAATAGAGTGCTAAAATGCCGACAAGCATCAGTGCACTCCCCGCCATCGTATAGAGGACGAACTTCACGGTGGCGTAAATACGTCGTTCGCCGCCCCAAATCCCGATGAGGAAATACATCGGTATCAGCATCGACTCCCAAAATACGAAAAAGAGGAACAGGTCTAAGGAGCAGAAGACACCGAGCATCCCGGTTTCGAGTGCGAGGAGCGACATCATAAAGCCGCTCAACCCTTTCTCGACGGAATTCCATGCGGCGAGAATACAGACCGGTGTTAAGAAAGTCGTCAGCAACACGAGCCACAAGGAGATACCGTCAATGCCGATATGGTAGCTTATGCCTAAGCCGGAAACCCATTCTATCGGTGTACCGCCGAGTTGAAATGTTGCAGTGTCTGCGTTAAACCCGGTGTAAAGCCCGAGTGAGATAACAAAGGTGATTAGCCCAATGGCGAGCGCGATGCCTTTGATAGCAGACTCGCCGAGTCCTCTGAGTAACGCAATCGCTATTACACCGAGCAGTGGTAAAAAGATAACTGTTGAAAGTAACAAGGAACCCTCCGTTTTAATGGTTATCGGTTATCGGTTGTCAGTCGTCGGTTAAGAGATTTTTTAGATTAGGGTCTGATTCCAAACCGCACCTACCGGGCCTGGAGATCTAAAATCGACAAAAGAAATTATATGGCACAAGCACCCACCATCCATTGACTTAAGTGAAAAACAGGTAATATGCAAGGAATATCACAATTCCGAGAACCATAGAGACGATGTATGCTTGGACGACTCCTGTTTGGAAACGTCGCAGGAGTCCGCCGATGAATCGGACGATAGCGGCGACACCGTTGACAATCCCGTCAATAATTCCGTTATCGACGAGTTTCCACAAGAGGAAGTGGGAACCGTTTTTTACGGGTTGCACGATCAGTGCGTTATAGGCCTCATCAATATAGTACTTATTGGCGAGGAGTCTATGTATTGCACTGGTAGGTTCGTCAGACGGCACGCGTTTGCTATAACGTGTCCATGCGAACGCAATCCCTGCCAAACCGATGACCGACGAAATCACCATAAACAGGATGACATTGCCCGATGCGTCGTGGTGTGCCTCTGGAAAGACAGACTTTGTGAAATGATGGAACCAACTGTCATGTCCACCCCAGCCTAACAACAGACCGATTAAGGCAGAAGGAATCGCGAGAATCGCAAGCGGGACCCACATCACGGATGGCGATTCGTGCAGATGCGAAGCGACTTCGGGTTCAACGCGAGATTCTCCGTAAAACGTCACAAAGATGAGTCGGAACATATAGAACGCTGTCAGGAATGCTGTGATTAACCCGATCACATAAATTATGGGTGAACTTCCCCAGGCACTGTGTAAGATTTCGTCTTTGCTCCAGAAACCACTCAGGAAAGGAAAACCGGCGATAGCGAGTGCGCCGACCAAGAATGTCCAATGTGTTATCGGCATCTTTGATTTCAAGCCGCCCATCTTCCGCATATCGAGTTCGTTTGCCATGGCGTGCATCACGCTGCCGGCAGTGAGGAACATCAATCCTTTGAAAAAGGCGTGCGTTACCAAGTGGAAGATACCAGATGCGTAGGCACCGACACCGACACCGACGAACATGTATCCGAGTTGGCTAACAGTGGAATAAGCGAGGATACGCTTGATGTCGTTCTGTGTGAGTGCGATCGTTGCGGCGAAGAACGCCGTTAAGACACCGATCCATGCGACGACCTGTCCAGTATGTGCTATTTCATAAAGCACAGCGGAACGCGCTATCATATACACGCCTGCAGTTACCATTGTGGCAGCGTGAATCAAAGCGCTCACAGGTGTTGGACCCTCCATCGCGTCGGGTAGCCATACATAGAGCGGAATCTGCGCCGACTTACCTATTGCTCCGACGAAGAGGAGTAACGTTGCAATTACGAGCGTGCTGGCACCGAAAACCTTCTGAAAATTATCGGCTTCGGCGGCATCAAATATAGCTGTGAAATCAAGAGTTCCGAACGCTGCAAATAGGGTGAACATTCCGAGCAGGAACCCGAAATCGCCGATCCGGTTCACAATAAACGCTTTTTTCCCTGCATCCGTCGCTGATTGTTTTTCATACCAGAACCCGATCAACAGGTAAGAGCAGAGACCGACACCTTCCCATCCGACAAACATCATCAGATAGTTGTTGCCGAGAACGAGGATCAGCATGGCAAAGACAAATAGGTTCAGGTAGGCGAAATAGCGTGTGTAGCCTTCATCTCCGTGCATGTAACCGATTGAATAGACGTGGATAAGGAAACCGACACCCGTAATGACGAGCAACATGACTGCTGTGAGGGCATCTACACGGAATCCGATATTGAAAGCGAAGGATTCGCCTGTAATCCATTCATAGAGTGTTTCATCGAGTGGGGCAGCACCACCGCTCAAACTGGTAAAAGCGATAATCGAACAGACCAAGGAGACGAGCACTGCAAGCGCGCCTATCCCTCCGCTGAGTTTCTCGTTACCTTTCAGCCATTTTCCGAATAACCCGTTAATCAGGAACCCAACGAGCGGTGCAGCTAACAGGACAACAATTAGTTCTTTTGACATATTTTTAATTTTCCTTGCGGTTAATCAAATGGGTTTGTCGTTTCAAGGTGCCATGCTTAAACCTAAAGAAACACCCAAGCAAAAACACTTCCACTTCGTTTCAGAAATCTACCGATAACCAATTTTGCTTAACCTTTCAACGAATTGATTTCATCCACGTTAATCGTTTGCCGATGTTTGAAGACACTGACGATAATAGCAAGCCCGATCGCGACTTCAGCGGCGGCGACTGCCATTACGAAGAAAACGAACACCTGTCCGGTCGTTTCTCCGAGATTACGACTGATTGCGACAAAGGCGAGGTTCGCAGCGTTCAACATCAGTTCAATACACATAAAAATGATGATAGCGTTCCGACGGACGAGAACACCAATAACACCGATTGTAAACAAGAGTGCACTCAGAATGAGATAATATTCTAATAACATAATAGTTGTCAGTTGTCGGTTACAAGAGTCGTTGGAATTGCCAAACTCTCTTTAACTGAGTACTGAAAACTGATAACCAGTACTCTGATAACCGATAACTACTCCTTAGTTTTCTTCTTGGCTTTCGCGCTTTACTAAGACGATAACACCGATCAATGCCGCCAATAAAATAAGCGAGGTGACCTCAAAAGGTAGCAGGTATTCACTGAACAGGAGTTTGCCGATGTCGTAGGTTGTTGTCGTTCCGGTAGCCGATTCTGCTGCAGCGACTGTGGTGTCGTTGGCGGAATTCAGGGCAATATAGATTCCTTCGATGGCGAGGAGGATGCCTAAGATGACAGCGAAACCTTTCACTTTTGGTCCGATGGCACCTTTCGCCGAAAGTGTTCCGAGGTTCAGGAGCATAATCACAAAGAGGAACAGGACCATAATCGCACCGGCGTAAACGATGACCTGCACTGCTGCGACGAAATGTGCGCCGAGTAGAATAAAAAGACCGGCTTGTGCGAAAAACGTTACAACAAGCGAAAGTGCACTATAAATCGGATGGCGGAATGAGATAACAGATACCGCGCCAATCAGCGAGACTGCACCAAAGAGAATAAATAGGATCTGTTCTGCGTTCATTAATCACCCTCCTACTCTACTGCGTCAAGAGCCGTCGGTGAGAACCGACTGTCGCTCTCTTGTATTGCCGGTTTAGGTGTCGTCATTACGAGCATCCCAGCCACGATAGACACAACGATAAATGCCGAAACTGCATTACCGATACCCACGACTAAACGAGAACCGGTCATTATCCACAAAGTGCCGGTTACGACGATTGAGGTCAATGCGATGGGTAAAAGGAATTTCCACCCGAAGTTCATCAATTGATCGTATCGGAAGCGCGGGAGCGTCCAACGGACCCAGATAAACCCGAACAGGAAGATCGCTGTCTTGACAAAGAAGATCGCGAACGAGATAAGTCCGCTCCACACGGGGCCGCCGACATTTTCCAGGCCGAAGAAGTGCCAGCCGCCTAAGAAGAGCGTCACGGTTACGGCAGAGCCGACAATCATGTTCATGTATTCCGCCATGAAGAACATCGCGAATTTCATGCTACTGTATTCGGTGTGATACCCCGCGACGAGTTCCTGCTCGGCTTCGGCGAGATCAAACGGCAAGCGGTTGGTTTCTGCGAACATCGCTGTCGTAAACGCGAGGAATGCTGGGAAATGGATTAGGAAGTTCCATTGCCAGGGATATGCGCCTTGTTCTGTCGCTATCGTCCGAAGGCTGAGTGAACTCGTCAGCATCAGGATACCGATGATTCCCAATCCGAGTGTCAATTCGTAACTAATCATCTGCGCCGATGACCGTAGACCGCCTAAAAGCGAGTACTTGTTATTCGATGCCCATGCGCCGAGCACAACACCGTAGACACCGAGGGATGTTATCGCCAAAATATACAAAATACCGATGTTGATGTCTGCGATCTGGAGGTTGATGGTTTCTCCAAAGAGTTCAATTGAACTCCCGAAAGGGACGACTGCAGCCGTAATAAGTGCGGGGACCAACAGCATTGCTGGTGCAAGCACGTACAGGGGTTTATCTACATGATCTGGGATGATATCCTCCTTGAACATGAACTTCAGCCCGTCTGCGATAGGTTGGAGCAAGCCTTGCGGTCCGACGCGATTCGGTCCTAACCGATCCTGCATCCATCCGCTCACCCGACGTTCCGCCCAGATCATTAACATCACGCCGATAAGTAGCAGATGTACAATGATGACAATTTTGACGATTGAACTAAGGATAAAAAAAAGAGGTAAATTTTCCATATTTTAAATTTTCCTTGCGGTTAAGTAACGCAGATTGAGGCTTCATATACCTGTATTTAAAACCGCCTTCCACTTCGTTTCAGGCTTGCGTTCTTAGACTAATAGGACTTACGCACTTTTGACGATATGACGCTCCGTTAGCGAGTAAACTCTGAAGAGACCGAGACGTTCTCAGGACACAGGCTAACAGCCTATGCTACAAAAGAGTGCGCTGCGTAAGTCCTAACTAAGAAAAAAAAGATGTTCGGAGTGGTAACGTTACTAATCATTGCCTGCTAATTTAATCCCTGCGTCTCCGATATTTTGATGCGTCGCGTCCGCGTAACCTGTTACGTT
>ASZN01000077.1 GCA_000406005.1 Candidatus Poribacteria bacterium WGA-3G | reverse complement strand
TGGCGATAGGGTCGCGACTTATGCTTCCAACACCTATCAGCATTTGGAACTCTACTACGCTATTCCGTGCCTCGGTGCCGTGCTACACCCGCTCAATGTACGTCTCTCGCCGACGCAGTTAGCGCAAATTGTGCGCGAGGCAGCGGACAAACTCGTCTTTGTTGATAGTGCGTACATAGCGAAATTTCAGGCGTTGCAGGATAAGATTGATCCGCTACAGACCGTCTACTTCAGTCTGAAGTCCACGGATACCGATACCTGCTACGAGCGACTGCTTTCGGATGCTAAGTCAGCGTATACATGGGATATCCGAGACGAGAACTCGGCGATGGGTCTCTGTTATACCAGTGGAACGCACGGAGAACCGCGCGGCGTTCTCTACACACACCGATCCATGTTTCTACATACGCTTGCGGCCAATCAAGCCGATGTCTTCGGATTGACAGAGGCGGATGTCGTTTTGCCAATCGTCCCGATGTTTCACGCAATGGCGTGGGGGCTGCCTTACGCAAGTATGTTCGCAGGCGCAGATATTGTGCTACCGGGTGCCAAACCGACTTCTATCGCTGACCTTATTGCCGATACGCGTGTCACTGTCGCTGCAGGTGTGCCGACGGTCTGGGCAGCGGCTTATCCCGAATTGCGAAAAAGAAGAGCGGACATCTCCAGATTGCGGCGAATTATTGTCGGCGGAGAAGCGATGCCACCCGCTCTTATTGAGGCTTACGAAACAGAGCTCGGTGTCGAAATCTGCCACGCATGGGGGATGACAGAGATGTCGCCTACCGGGACACTCTCAAAACTGCGTGCCGGACATCAGAATTTATCGGATACCGAGAAATGGCAAATCAAGGCGAAACAGGGACGCCCTATACCGGGTGTTGAACTCCGACTCGCATCTGAAACGACTGACGGTTTTAAAGAACTCCCGTGGGATGGTGAAGCGATCGGGGAACTTCAAGCGCGGAGTCCGTGGACAGCGAACCGATACTATAAAACTGAACCGACCCCCGAACACTTTACAACTGACGGGTGGCTACGCACAGGCGATATGGCGACAATTGACGCGGAAGGCTACGTCCAAATAGTTGACCGCGCGAAATCGCTCATCCGAAGCGGTGGAGAGTCTATTTCAAGCATCGCCCTCGAAGCTACGCTCCTGAGGCACCCTTATATTCAAGAAGCAGCGGTTGTCGGTATACCCGATGAGAAGTGGGGTGAACGACCCGTCGCTGTCGTTGTCTGCACCCAAGAGGCAGACAAAAATATCTCGGATACCCTTAGAAAACAACTCATATCTGAATTTCCTAAGTTCTGGGTCCCAGATGAATTCGTTTTTGTTGACGAGATTCCGAAGACGAGCGTCGGGAAATCCGATAAACGGGCAATTTTGATGGAGCTCACAGGTATCCAGAACGCGCTCGAAAAAAGTCGAATATTCAGTCCTACGAAAAAGGAAGAGTGAGAACATAAGATCCGATTGTGGAAAGGGGAAATTGTCATGAAGATGAAAGCCGCTATCTATACAGGTATTGAACAAATCGCGATTCATGAAGTGGAACGAAACGAACCGCCCCCCGGTTTTGTGCTTATTGATACCAAACAGACCGGTATCTGCGGCAGCGATCTGCACAGTTATTTCGGGCATTGGGGACAATCGCATGAACATGCCGCCGGACATGAGACCTGTGGGATCGTCACGGCTCTCGGTGATGGCGTAACAGGTTTTGAAATCGGGGATAGGGTCGCCGTGGAATGTTTCTCGCACTGCGGGACCTGCAAGTATTGTGAAACGGGTCAGTACAACCTCTGCGTCAACAGAGCCTGGATCTCCCCGAAAATGCACGGCGGATTTTCTGAATTTACGGCGACACACGAGTCGGGGCTCTTTAAATTACCGAAACGGATGACGTTTGAGCAGGGGGCACTCGTTGAACCACTTGCGGTTTCACACCGGGCTGTCGCTCGTTCGGGTGCCAACGCCAGAGACACAATCGCTATTATCGGCGGCGGTACTATCGGGCAGCTCTGTTTGGCGGATGCAGTGGCAGCCGGTATGAAGGAGACCTTGATTACCGTCAAATACGAACAGCAAGCGACCTTAGCAAAGGCACTCGGCGCGGATCACGTCGTCAATATAGGTGATACCGATATCCGAGAATACGCCAAGGATGTGACAAACGGTGTCGGGTTTGACGCAGTGATCGAAACCGTCGGGGGTGCGGAGAACTTCAACACCGCCACAACTATTGTTCGGAAACAGGGTGCCGTTGTACTCGTCGCAGGCTACTACAAACCGCTTGAGGTGAACCTCTCCACTATTGTCTGGTCGGAAGCGTTCATCACAGGTTCCAACTGCTACGGGTATAGCGGGATGGAGACAGATTTTGAGGCTGCGATTGCGTTGATAGACTCCGGAAAAGTCGATGCCACGAAATTGGTGACGCACTACTATCCGCTTGAGGAGATCCGCGAAGCCTTCCGTGTGTCTGCCGATAAAACCTCAGGTGCGATTAAAGTTCACGTCTGTCAAGAGTAGTGGGTTGTTGACACTAAAATTACGGCAATGAAAGGATTTATACTATGCGAAACGGAAAATATATGTTGACCGCTGAAGAGCGAGAACAGTTCTGGGAACAAGGCTACCTCGGTCCTTATACGCTCTGCAGTCCGGAAAAGATGCTCAACATGCAACCGGAAATCGAGAACGTTCTCGAAACCGATGCGCCAGACCACAGAAATAGAGTGCATAACCGGCACCTCGACGCTCCCATAATTCATGAGCTCGCCACGCATCCTGCTATCGTCAAAAGGATGGCATCTATCTACGGTCCGGATCTCCTGCTCTGGCGGACGAACTTTTTCGTTAAGGAACCGGGTGCTAAAGAGATCCCGTGGCACCAAGATTTCAACTACTGGCCCCTTGAGCCGCCGATCATCATTTCGGCGTGGATTGCCGTTGATTCGGCGACGTTGGAAAATAGTTGCCTACAGATCGTCCCCGGTTCACACCGAAAAGTGATACCGCACGTGAAAGCGACCTCGGATATGGCATTTGGACAAATGGGGGACCTCGGATTCGTCGATGCAAGCAGTGCTGTCAACTTAGAGATGCAACCCGGCGAATTTGTACTCTTTAATGAACGCACCTTGCATCACTCGGAAGCGAATCGCTCCGATAAGCGACGTATCGGATTGGCAGTCCGTGTTATTCTTCCTATTGTAAAAGTTTTTGATTGGGATGCTCCGGGACATGAACTCATTGTCATTCACGGCGCAGATCCTGTCGAATTCAATAAAAGGGTTTAACCACCCAAGGAGTCGTTTTATGAATCGTCAAATTACCCTCGCCTCTCGACCTGCAGGGTACCCGAAAGCGTCTGATTTCAATTTGGTGGAGGTCCCGATTCCAATACCAGAAGACGATCAAGTATTGGTGAAAACTATTTATCTTTCCGTTGATCCGTACATGCGAGGGCGTATTAATTCAGCAAAATCTTATGCCGCCAACGTCGAAATCGATGAAGTGATGGTGGGTGGTGTTATCGCCCAGGTTATTGAATCAAGGCATCCAAATTTTGAAGTGGGTGATATCGTCAATGCGAATATCGGATGGCAAGAATACGGTGTCGCTGGCGGGAATGAAGTGCGAAAAATTGATCCGACAATCGCGCCCATCTCAACGGGTGCAGGGATTCTCGGTATGCCCGGATTGACGGCGTACTTCGGTTTGTTGGAAGTCGGGCAGCTCCAAGCGTTGGAGACCGTGTTCGTTTCCGGTGCCGCGGGCGCGGTCGGTTCTGTCGTCGGACAAATCGCAAAAATTAAAGGCTGTCGAGTCGTCGGCTCCGCTGGAACCGATGAGAAAGTCGATTATATCGTCGATGAACTCGGGTTCGATGCCGCTTTTAATTATAAAAGCGTTACCGATTATCACACCGAACTCCAGAAACTGATCCCGGATGGTATTGATGTCTATTTCGACAACGTCGGCGGCGAGATCACGGATGCCGTTTTCCCGAATTTAAGAATCAATGGACGGGTCGTTATCTGCGGACAGATTTCACAATATAATTTAGAGAAACCGGAAATGGGACCCCGTTTCCTCTGGCATACGATTACCAAACGTGCCAGGATTGAAGGCTTCCTCGTCTTCGATTTTGTTGACCGGCACCCGATCGCACTCGCACAGATGGCAGAATGGTTGCAGCAGGGCAGACTGAAATATCATGAGACGATTGAAGAAGGCGGGATTGAGAGTGCCCCCGCTGCATTCATTAGTATGTTAAAAGGTGGCAATATCGGGAAACAACTCGTTAAAATCGCTGAGTTGAATTAAATTATGACTTCATAAACGCGCAAGTTTTTTGAGCCGGTACCCGTTCTATGCGTTCTCACCAGATGGCGAGGAGATAGCCTATACACTCCTTCATGAAGGAGTCTTTCGCCCAGCGGAATAATCTGAATTAACTACCACCACATCCCCAAACCTACATTTCGTGTATTTATAGTAAAATCGAAAAATATGTTTACACTTCGCAACTTCGTAGGGGAAACTGGTTAACCCGGTTTCCCCTACGAACTGCCGTGTGTGCAAATAACTATGGGATTTACTATAATATTTGACAATTTCACTCTATTTTGTGTGGAAAATAAGTTAAATTTTTCACACAATGGGAGCATATCCATCAGCATTTTCATAATCTCATATTGAGAGAACATTGATGCAGAATGTGCATAGTTAGGTATGCAAAATATGCATAGTGTGCATATTTTGCATGGTTGTCTTTTGCCGAGATCCGCTAACGGTAAGGTTTTTACAATTGGCATGTAAATTGCTTAGATATTAAAAATCGTATGTGCTGAATGTGACTTAGTATATTTCAATCGTGAAACAAAAGAGTAGAGGTCCTCACAATGCAACACTTTTTGCGTTTAACGGTTTGCGTCCTATGCGTTACATGTCACCTCCTCGGATGCCAAGACCCAGTGGATGTGCCATCAAAAGAAGAAACAGGCCCAGTTGAGGCACTGAAACCAGCATCTATTGCTCGCCAACCAACAGCGGAAGAAACGTTCACCAAACTGCGGTTAGTGTTTCCGAACGCGATTTTAGATACTGACTTCAAAACGCTCCGGAAGGTGACAACTTCTAAGACCTACTTGGATTTTATTCGACAAACATATCCAACACAACCCCCTTTTCAGACGTTTGAAGCGTACTTTCAGGTGGCACCGAATGCTGAAAGGTACACCACTTTTTTGAAAGGATGGGTTGATGCACCGACTGAGGAAGATGTTAGAAGGTTTCATCAGGCAACCGTTGCGTACCGGTGTTCAAATCTCATCCTGTTTCGCATGCAGAACCTACCGCCGCCGCTGGCAAATAAACTGGGACCAAATGTTGGAGACGGGGACATAGATCTGATGCTTAAAAAAAGAACGGGAGTCATCAAGGAGATAGGGTTACATGCATGGTTAACCGAGAGAGGACTTGACTCATTATCGTTCCTGCCTGTCTTTGAAGAATTCGTTTCTCAGACGGAAAGGGAGGATGCGATGTGGTTGCACGAACAGTTTAAGGTGCGAAATGGCGTAAATGATGGGTTGTTATGGAGTGCCCTCCTCAAACCCGCACTTATCAGTGAAATCCTCACGAATTTCTCAGACCCGGATCTCTTTTTGAGATGGATCGACAAGAGACTCGAAATAGAGTAGGTGATGGCTTGTTATGGCGCGCTTTAAACCGGATTCCATCACTGAAATACCGATGCATCGCTCTAAATTCACCCCTATAAACCGATAGAAAGGAAACTATCATCATGCAACATTTCTTGCGTTTAACAGTTTGTGTCCTATGCGTTACATGCCACCTCCTCGGATGCCAAGACCCAATGGATGTGCCTTCAAAAGAAGAAACAGGCCCAGTTGAGACAGTAAGAGCAGCACCACCTATTGCTGGCGAACTGAGAGCGGAAGAAATATTCGCCGAACTGCGGTTGAAATTTCCAAACGCGATTTTAAACGCTAACTTCAAAACGTTCCGGAAGGTGACAACTTCTAAGACCTACTTGGATTTTATTCTACGAGCGTATCCAACGCAATCCCCTTTTCAAACGCTTGAAGCGTACTTTCAGGTGGCATCCCCGGACGCTGAAAGATACATCGCTTTTTTGAAAGAATGGGTCGATGTCCCAACTGAGGAAGATGTTAGGAAATTTCATCGGGCAACCGTTGCGTCCCGGTGCGCGAATCTCATCCTGTTCCGCATGTTTGCCCTACAGCGACAAGACGGATTCGATCCAAACATATTTAGAGACATCCATCTGATCTTTGCAAAAAAAATAGGCGTAATGGAGGAGATCGGGTTACTGGCGTGGTTAGCTGATAAGGGTCTTGACCAAAAAGACTTCTTTCGTGCCTTTGAAGAATTCGTTGCTGAAACAGAAAGGGAGGATGCGATGTGGTTGCACGAACAGTTTGAGGTGCGAAATGGCGTAGATGATGGGCTGTTATGGAGCGCACTCCTCAAACCCGCACTTATCGGTGAAATCCTCACGAATTTCTCACGCCCAAATCTCTTTTTGACATGGATCGACGAGAAGCGCTAAATAGAATAGATCAACCGACGGCCCTTTTGGATTTTAGTAAACAAAACCTGAGAAGATAATTATGAGGAGATCTATAATGCTTAAAAAGTTGAACCGCGTGCTAAGCATCACGCTAATATTGACCGTCATAGGTGTCAGCTTGTTCTGGGTATTCCAACACAGAGCGTTGGACACATCGCAGGGGACCCCCGGTGTCTCGGGGAGTGTAGAACCACCGCAAGCACAACAAACCCAGAAGGTTTCCAAAGCATCCCCGGGGAACATTCTCACAGATGAGAAACTTGCGACACCTGAGGTTCAAGAATTATTACAAGCACGTGAAAGTCCTGAGTATCAGGACTTTTTAGAAACCCATCCGGGGAGTGTAGACGAAGTTTTCGCCTTCTTTGAATCACAGGGGGTTCAAATTGATCAAAATCAATTCTACGCAATCTTTAATAGACTGTTTCAGGAGCATTTTCCACACGTATCCGCGGAGGAATTAGAGCCCCAGATGCGTGAGAAATTAGCCTCGCTGTTTTTGGAAAGCGGCATTCAGTTAGAAACAGCTGCTCAGGGCGAAGGCATTGAAGATTTGATGGCAGAATTTCTGGCGGAAAAACAAAACATCGCATGGTTAATGGAACATTTTCAAGGAGACTATGTAGCGTTTGGGTTGTGGGCGATAGATGTCTTTCAAAACCCAGCCCCACCTGCTACACCGACCCCTGTACCTCTTCGTGCCAGCGATCCGTCTGTACCTGTAGATGCTAATCACCCCTCCACATCTGCCCAAGACACCTCCCTTGACGTAGAAGCTAAGCGACGCGTAGACCCTCACGATAACAGAGATGCACAAAGTGTAGACAAATCCGTTATTAATAGAGGTTCTGAATTTTTTATAAAAGATGAGGACAACACTGAAGAGGCGTTCGTACCTGATTCCTCCAAGCTGCCTACGAATGAAGAAAGTCTTAGAGCTGCCCTTCGCAAAAGTTTTTCAGCGGAACGTTACAATGCCGCGATAACGACTCTCAATCGCCATGGGCCTCAAGAAGGCCTCCACCGCCTTAAAGCGTCAGATCCGGAGGTCGCAACACATATTGAACGCATCTTCCGAAAGCAAAAGGAGGAGAATTAGATGGTAGGACTTCTCTTATAGACTTAATATCCTTTCGCTTTATCGATCACACTCAGGAGCGGTTTACCAACGAGCAGTCGTTCTAAATTATCACAGAAAAGTCCAACCGACCGATCCAATCGAATCGGCGAACCACCGGCGACGTGCGGTGTAATAATCACGTTCGGCAGGTCCCATAACGGGCTATCGGTAGGTAGCGGCTCTTCAGGCGTGACATCCAACCCGGCACCGCCGATGCTGTCCGAAGTGAGTGCGCGGAGCAGTGCCGGCCCGTCTACAATCTTGCCACGCGTGACGTTGATCAACAACGCCTGGGATTGCATCTTCTCAAACGCTGCATCATCGAACATACCGTGCGTCTCCGGTGTCAGCGGCGCACAGATGACGACAACATCCGATTCTACAAGTAGGTCGTGGAATCGATCCATCTTCCAAACGGCATGTACAAATGAAGGTGCATCGACTGTTTCAGGGTCAACAGCAATAACACGCATTTCAAACCCTTGTGCCCGACGCGCAACGTCAATCCCTGTGCC
Organism: Candidatus Poribacteria bacterium WGA-3G; assembly: GCA_000406005.1. Classification (GTDB taxonomy): domain Bacteria; phylum Poribacteria; class WGA-4E; order WGA-4E; family WGA-3G; genus WGA-3G. The sequence goes on along the minus strand of ASZN01000077.1, from coordinate 16,440 downwards.
ACCGAGCCCGATGATACCGAGCGTCCGTTCGCTCAATTCCCATGTCGCATGGCGGATAGACATCCGGTTATCCCAGGTCCGCTCTCGGACCGAGCGTCCAATACCGCGCAGGAGTCCGAGGAGCAGTGCCCATGCCTGATCTGCGAGGTGCGGTCCAACAAATCCTTTCGCACTCGTCAGAATAACATCGCTTTTAACGAATTCAGGGAACAGTAAGCCGTCAACACCCGCCGAGAGCACTTGGACCCATTTCAGCTGTTCCGCTTTTTCAAAGAGCGAACGGTTAAACCCACCGAACACGATGTCAGTGTCTACAATTTCGCGCACGGCATCTTCCGAATTCTTCGGTCTCACAAGCGAAAGTTCATCAGAAACCGATTCAATCTGCTCTTGTTGTTCAGGTGTAATATCGGTATTAATCAAAATTTTCATGTTGACAATTCCTCAGTATGGTGGTATTCTATATCGGTAAGGTTGGTAAATCACGGATACGAAATATAAGAGGCGTGGTGTATCAGAAACCTGCGGTGCTATACTAAATCGTTATGTGCCACCCTCATGATTGAATACAAAGTGGCGAAGTGCTTGAAAAAACACATTCTCAGCAAAGGAGAACCCTATTGTGATAAATTTATCTTCTAAGCGTTCAGTTAACCGACGTGAAAGTGGTCTGTTTTTGCCTATCTTGGCAATCGGTATTTTACTGACAGCGGTCTTCATCGCAAGTTGTGGCGACGAAGGAGACACGACTGAAGACACCACCGGTATGACGGATATCCTTCAACCGACAACAACACCTGAAACCCAACCGCCTGCTGTTGTTGGGGAGCCACCAGAGGGTGGTGTCATTGAAGAACCTGTTGTTGAAGAACCGAAGGTCTCTTTTAAAGACGATATTCAGCCGATCCTCGCGGAGCGGTGTGCGGTGCCAGGATGTCATGTCGCTGGACATTTTACCGGATTAGACCTCAGCCAATACGATGCCTTCAAAAAAGGTGGAAATGGCGGTCCGGTGTTCACCGCAGGCGATGGCGATGGCAGCCTTGTCGTCGAACGTATTGATGGCGGCGGTATGCCTCCCGGTGGACCCCCGTTGGATGCCGACCAAATCCAACTCTTCATTGATTGGATTGATGAAGGTGCAGAGAATAACTAAATCTTGGCGGTAGCATACCATTCTTGTCCTTCTGTGTCAAGCGGAAAAGGTTGTCAATCCTTGGCACTATCCATCTAAAAGGCGCATCTGTGGTGCGTCTTCTTTTTTTTCACGGTAAAGGCGATATGTTTATAGCCGTAATCGGATGCATTGCATTTTATGCAACCTTTTGGGTTCACGGACGCGTTTTTAATATTATGAAGGGACTACTCTTAATTTTTTGTGAGGAGATAGATGAAAGCGAATGATTTTTCTTTAATCCAGCGCACCTTAGAGGGTGACCAAAGCGCGTTTACCGAACTCGTGAACAAGTACCAGAAATGGGTTCACACCCTCGTCTGGCGGAAGATCGGCGATTTTCATATCGCCGAAGAGCTCACGCAGGATATTTTCCTGAAAGTTTACAAGAAACTATCAACCCTGAAACCCACGGATCATTTTCCGGGCTGGCTCTATGTGATAGCTTCGCGACACTGTATCGCGTGGTACCGAAAGAAGCAGCTGCCGACAACGTCGTTAGACACGATGCCAACGTCGGAATTGGAGGAGCTCTATTATCTCCAACATGCGTCAGCACGCGGTGAACAAATCTCTCTTGAACGGCAGCGCGAAGTTGTCAAACACCTTTTGCGAAAGCTACCCGAGAGCGAGCGCACCGTTGTCACGTTGCATTATCTGGCGGGGATGTCTTGTGAAGAGATTAGCGAATTCTTGGGCGTATCGCCGAACACTGTTAAGAGTCGGCTCCATCGGGCTCGGAAGCGGTTGGCGAACCAGGAGCATCTCCTCCGCGATACCTCTGGCATTTTCCAAGTATCGCCAACGCTCACCGAGAACATCATGCGCGAAATCGCCCGAATCAAACCTGCCTCTCCTTCAGTGAGCAAGCCGTGGATACCGTGGGGAATCTCTTTCGCAGCAACCCTTTTGGTGATTCTCTTGATGGCTCCCGGAACGTTGATGTTATCACGTTTTCAGCAACCCTACAGTTTTGAAGCGACATCGGAGATGACAGTGGAATTGATTGACGTGTCCGTTGTTCGAGAGTCAAAGCGCAAACCCGATCCACAAACCCGATTCGGAAGAGCCGGTACACCCAGTGAAAATAACGGATCCGGGTTCCAGACGGAATCACCCATCATCGCAGCGGCGCAAGCAGATAGACAAGACACGCTGGAAGCGAAACCGCAATGGATTCAAACAGGGGGACCGGGAGGCGTTTCTAAACCGGGACTCTTTCTCACAACCGACCAAACCCTCTATGCTATCGCGAAAACCGGACTCTATCGACTTACAGAAAAAGCGGATGCGTGGACGTTTGTCAGTCCCAGCGGTCCGAATCGAGAGTTTGATTCAGTGATGGCAGAACACGACGATACCCTCTATCTCCTCACACCCGATGAACTCTTGGTCTCAATTGATGGCGGTAAGGCTTGGCATAACCTCGGAGCACGCCCCAAGGGACATCCGGTTGCTTTGGTTATCACAGATAGAGCGATGTACCTCATCCTCAGAACAGCAGTATTTCGTTTTGAAGATGTTGGTAATAAGTGGGAACCCATAGGAAAAGTTTTACAAGCCGATATCGCACCAGAGGCAGATAAACCCGATTTCCGCATTTGGGATGCCCTCGCTATTGACAACACCCTATTTGTCGGAACAAATCAAGGGTTTTTCCGATTTACTGACAATTGGAAAAAATTGCCGGTGCCGACTTCCCTCGGTATCAGATCATTGGCAGTCGCGGAAGATAGGATCTATGTTGGGACAACCACAGATCTACAACACGAGTCTACAGCCGCTGTTTTCTATTCAACTGACCTCGGTGATTCGTGGATGGATATTACACCAAGCACCCACGAACATTCAGTTAAGTTGATCAACCCAGTCAAGGTCGTTGTAGTCCGAAACACACTTATGTTGATAGGACCCCGTGGAATTCTACTCTCTTATGACGGTGGCGAGACGTGGACAGATCCTGGGAGTGACTTGCAGGCATTTACGCTCGGTATTTTTCCTGTTGTGGCGTTGGGTGAAAACAATTTTTACAAAGCCGATGCTTCTGGAATCACGCGCTCAACGGATGGTGGTGTCACGTGGCACTCCTTTATGGCAGGACTCGTAAATTCCGATATCCAGAATCTGGTCACAGTCAAAAGCATTCTTTACGCAGTCACCGCTGAAAAGATCGTCAAATCACCAGACGGTGGTGATTCATGGAGTGTAATTGGCACGGATGTCAGTGCCAAACTGCTGATGCCGAGTGTTAGCACAACCGATAATCTTCTTTATCTAAGCAGCATTGCTGATAATCAGGTTCAACTGTTCCGTTTATCTCTTGCCCACGATGTACTGGAACCTATTCAAGACATGCCAGATTTCGGAGAAGACAGCCTATACGTTGAATGGAAGAAAAGGCTCCGGAAAGCAAGGGAAACTGGTGTCAATGTTCGTGAAACAGAGCAGCTGTGGCAGGACAGTCTACACCTTATCGCTCAAGAGGACTCGACCAATGGTAAGGGGATCGTCACCGAGGAAACCGTTTTTATGGAATATCGGAGAAAACTCTTCAGATGGCGGTTCGGCGAAGCCAGATGGTACTATACTGGACTCAAAGATCATGGAGAACTCTCGCCTCTTTATGGGAAAGGTTTCACCCTTGCAGTTTCGGACAACACGATCTATGCCGGTAAACGGTCAGGCGACCTCTTCCGATCTCTTGATAACGGAGACACTTGGAATGACATCACCGCAAATCTCGCCTTTCCATTTGGATACTTCAAGGAAATATTGTTCGCAGGGTCACTCGTTTACATCTCAACCGACACCGGAGTCATGAATTCACAATATGGTGAGACATGGCACGTGCTCACCGATGCTGACAGTGACAGGGTTGTCATGGACCGGATTGCAGTCGATGGCACGACAGTTTACGGTGTATGTGATAGTGGCGTCTATCAGGTGGATCACCAAACAAATATATGGAAACAGATTTGCCCAAAACTGCCTTACACGGCGACTTCCTTTGCCGTTGATAGCAATATTTTCTATATCGGCACGAAACAAAACGGCGTGTTCCGGTTTCAACTTGATGGTCAATAGGCCCCCTGTTTCGTTAGTATGCTTGGTTCCTTTTTGCCGCGGCGACTTCTTACCTCGCCACCCTGGCATAGGTTATAGTATCACCCATGTTGTAATTGTTATTAGTGTTGGCATATCCTGCACCGGTTTCTATGTATTGTAGAGTTATGCATAATTTGCAGAGTTAAGCATGCATAATCTGCAGAATGTGCATAATTTGCAGAGTCTTATTTTGCTCACATCCCCTAACAGTATAAGTCTCGCCAATTGGCATGATAATTGCATTGATAGTTGCATCATTAAATATACATGCTGAACGATTCTCAGCATGTTCGGAATGTTTCCGAAATATTTTATAGAAAAAATCAAAAATGCAAGGAAGGGTTGTATATGATTTTTCTATAATCCAATTCACCTTGTAAGGAAATCAACTTAAATTTGATTTTCTGCTGCCGGTGTTTGTAAAATTTCGACCCCGTCAAGGATAGATAAAAGGAGAAACCAACTATGAGAAAGACTTTAATTGCAAGTGTTCCAGCATTAGCAGTGCTCTTTGTGCTCGCTTTTGGCTTCGTGACTTTCCACGTGCCAGTGCAGAATGCAGAAGCTAACGCATGCACTTACTTAACTGCCCAATGTAGGACAGAGTCGGAAAACGTAACTATATCGTGCTATGTTCCGCCTGTCAATCAGGAACAGTGCAATTACGCACGGGAAGACTATAAAAAAGTCTGTGAGGCGGCTGCTAAAGCATGTGATTAAGACAGATTTGTTCTGATTTCAACCTATCGTGGGTGTCGTGCTTTCTATGTGCGACACCCACAAGATATAGGAGGTTAGAAATGAAAATAAAACTGATGCATATTCTCGGTTGCCTCGCAATAGTTGGGGGGATCGGTATTGGCGTATTGGCGATGTGCCAGTCAAAAGAAATGGAACCTGTAGTGATATATAAAGTCACCGTCCCTGAACTGAAACCTGCAAAGGCGGCTCACATATCTAATATGACGCTCACAGAAAAAATGGCTGTGGAGAACGCTCGAGATGTCAATGATGTACAGTGGGCAATAGACAAGGCACTCGAAAATCTTGATCAGTACGGTCCGGAGGGTGCCCCACGCAGAGAAGCATTTAAAAAAGCAATCCTCTCTCCCGCTTTTGTCGAATACCAGAAAAAGGAGAATGCAAACTACCCCAACTTCGATCTCACACTCTGGTGGGACTTTCTTGAGTCCCAAGGACTCGGCTCTGGTAGAATGGCGCAGGAAGCAAATTTTCGCAATTTCTTCCCAACCGGTGAATACGCCGATTATGAGCCGATGATGCGAAAAAAACTCGCCGAAATCTTTCTCGAAATGGCCCTTCCAGATTCAACATCAGACGACGATATTATACGCCATACAGTCGCTGGAATGATGGAATTTAGAAAAGATCCCGCAAATCTCATCTGGATGCGTGGGCAATTCAATGGGTACAACGGAGACCTCAACTGGGCTGACAACATCCGACAGAACGCTGCAACTATTGTCGCCAATGCGACACCCCCACAAGAATCGCTAGAGGCTCCCTTCATAGAAACTCAATCCTTTACCCAACCAACGCAAAACGACTTCGTTGAAGAAAATGTTGAGATCCAACCACCACCAGACGCTGCGGCGAAAGGAACACCGGCAAAGGAGAAACTAGAAACGCTCCCCCTCATTGATAAAGAGATTGAAGTCGAACCCATGAAATACCTCGGAGACATACTTGAGCTCCCAACGGAGGAAAGTATTGAAACCACCATTAAAGAGCACTTTTCACCACAACGGTTCAGCACTGCTATGCAAACCTTGAATCAATACGGTCCCAAAGAAGGACTTCGTCGGGTTAAAGAATCTGACCCTGAGGTCGCTGCACATCTTGAACGCCGCCTCCAGTCTAACAAGGAGAACGATTAAAATGAAAGATACCCACGTCTTATGCATTGCCTGCATACTAACCCTCGTTGCAATTGTCGCTGTGTTCGTCGGTTACACAACCAATAGATTGCCAATGTACACACCCCGACACATAACAACAGCGCCGCCTGCTACTATAAACCTCGCGCAGGCTGCCACGAACACACCGGCAGTAAAAAAGAAAGCTTGCAGCTGCTGTTCGGAACACACCACAGCATTCCAAGAAGAGATGAACACATATATCAAACGCAAAAAGGCGGAAGCACAAGAAATGGCAGCGAAATAAGGAGCATACATGAAAACCCAAATTGTACTTTGCCTGCTTTTATTCATAAATACCTGTTTATTGGCAGTTGACGCGCCTCCGGAATACAAACACGAAGACAGGGTCCTCAATCCACTGGAAAAAGAGACGTTCAACATCTTGAAAAAAAAGTTTCCTAGTGAACTGCTGGACGCGAAGTTGAAAAGCCTGCGCGCACTCGCCGAAAGCTCAGAATATCTCGCCTTCTTGGACAAAACCTACCCAAAACTAGCACCCTTCAAAGACCTTGAGGATTTTGATAGCAAGGTAACACCTCCAAAAGACCGGTACCTACAATTCTGTCAAGACTACCTCAACATTGAAACAGCAGGTGAGATAACCGATAATGAACAGTTCGTCATCCATCACATCTTAACCTCTAGTTGGGCGAGTGAAGCAAGTCAACGAGGTAAGGATAAACCACCGGATCTACAGAGCGGTAAACCGTACCGGCTGGGTCCGGTGCTCGCTTTCAAACCAATAGGCAAAGAAATACTCAAACGCAGGGCGGCAAAATCGACTGCTTTTACTGCTCTCTTGATAACAGCGCAATCACACCTTAACGAAGATACCCGCTGGTTAAAAGCCCTCTTTGAAAAACACGGCAAATCTAACGCATGCCTTCAAATCGCGCTCCAAGATCCGATGCTCTTTTATAGAATTCTCTACACCTTTTCTTCTGACACCACTTTCCTTAAATGTCTTTACGACCCAGTTGATGTGAACGCAGAACGGCGCAAGAGATTTGATCAAAGGTATGGGACATCCACGCAAAGCGAGAAAGAGAACCAATAACTTCATGAAGGCACGAACGCTCGGTGCTGCAGTACTCATCAGTAGTATTGTAGTACTCGCTTGTTTCATCCGAATCCAAAGTACTGCTAACATCCCAACAGGACAGTTAACCACACCCGATGCCTATTTCTATTACTGGCAGGCACACCTTGTCACCGAACAAGGACACCTCCCGGCACGCGACATGCACCGCTGGCTGCCACTCGGTAGAGATTTAGGGCAAACCCTCAATCTCTACGCCTACGCTCTCGCTTACACCCACAAAGTCCTAGCGTCAGTATTTCCTGGGATCTCGCTATATTACGTCACCCTTTACGCCCCCGTCGCCTGCTTTTGCATAGGGCTTGGCGCGCTCTGCCTCTTTCTGTTTAGAACTCTTGGACTGCTTTTTTCGAGCATCGCTGGTGTACTCTTAGCAACCCTCCCCGGTGCTATAGTCCGCAGCACTGCTGGCTTCAGCTTTATTACGCGAGTCAAGCAGCAATGCCCTTGTCCCCATTTACCCTACTGAAAACTTTGAGAAGGCACTCGTTAAGGTATGGGAGATTCACTATCCACCCGACATCCAACCGAATCCGAAATATCTTGCTACAGGCCCGGAAGAATAAGCCGCTATTGCCGGAATCTGAAAATTGTCATATTTTTCCAATCGCTATTTTTTATATTTTATGCAACCCTTCGTCTTGACATACGCGTTATAATGTTATGAAGCCCTTATCTTTTTATGCGTTGCCTGAAGAGCGAACCGTTGATAATCAAGCGTCGTCGATTTTTGGTGAAAGTTTCTCAAAAACCGGTGCGTTCCACCGGAAAACGACAGCGAGATGACAGCGGATGTCCAAACGATGAAGGAGAAAATGAAAATGATGATTCATAGAGCAGGAGATGAGAAATCTTGTGATAAAGCAAACGTTTTAATTTTCTGTGATGTGTCCGACGACAGGGTGAAAAATTTGGAGAACCTCCTTGAAAAAGGCGGTTATGATGTTGCTATCGTAGCAAAGGAAGCGGATACACAACTCGCTGATATTGCGTCTGGAACAGTCCTATTGGTTTCTGAAAATGGGAACCACCACCCGATACTTCAAGAAATAAAAGATGTAGGTCAGATTACGAAAACAGGCACGTTGCAATTGCCAAAGCCTCCGACGTTTTCAAGGTGTACATTACGCGGGAATTATGCTGATATTATTGGGAGAAGTCCACAGGTTGTTGAAATTCTCAGACAAATTGATAAGGTCGCAAATACAACGGCAAAGGTCCTTATTTGTGGTGAAACAGGGACAGGAAAAGAGTTGATTGCACAAGCCTTGCACGAAAATAGTGACCGTTCGATGAACGAAATGGTTTCCGTCAATTGTGCAGCGATTCCGTACCCACTTTTAGAAAGTCAGTTGTTTGGACATGAAAGAGGTGCTTTTACCGACGCAAAAACACAACACATCGGCAAATTTGAGAGGGCAAGCAACAGCACGTTGTTTCTTGATGAAATCGGTGATATGCCACTATCCCTGCAAGTAAAATTGCTACGGGCGGTTGAAACGGGCGAGATTGAACGTGTCGGTGGTACAAAGCCAATTCCAGTGGATGTCCGAATCATAGCGGCTACACACTGTAAACTCGCGCAATCCGTTGAAAGTGGTGCTTTTCGACAAGACCTCTATTATCGTTTAAATACTGTCTCCATTGCACTACCACCCTTGCGTGAACGCCCGGAAGACATCCGTGTACTGGCAAAGCATTTTGTAGAGAAGCATAGCGGCACCTGTACCAAACGCGTCACGAAAGTAATATCAGAAACATTCACATGCCTTCAAAACTATCCTTGGCCTGGCAATATCCGAGAGTTAGAAAATGCACTCATCCATGCAATCCTTTTTGCTGAAGGGAACGGCATCTTACCGACAGACCTACCCGAAGAAATACTAGTATTTCAAAAATCTCGTGTTGACATGCCGAAAGATGTTCACGAGACTGAAAACCAACATGTTGTGACGATCCCACTCGGTACGAGTCTTAAAACCGTTGAAGAAACCCTTATCCGTGATACTTTAGCATGGCAGGAGGGCAATCGAACGAAAACAGCGAAGATATTGGGAATAAGTATCCGGACCATGCAAAATAGATTGAAAGACTATAAAACATCAAAAGATGGTTCTTCTCTCTCATAGGGCAATTTTCTTTCTTGCTCTGTTCATCTGCGGACTTTTGCTAGTGACCTTATCCTGTTATAGTGGATCCTGTAATTATTTATACACTCAGCATCGGTGCGGTTAGGAAACCGCACCTACCAGGGGTTGAAAGTGTGTATTTATTTTTTGAATTTACTATAAATCCTAAACCTTCCGAAAATTGCATTTTATGCAACATTCCGACCCTTATACGCGTCTATAATGTCATGAAACCACTATTTTTTTTGGAGGAGTCATGATGAATACCAATGATGTAGATCTCATTCAACGGACTTTGGATGGCGATCAAGACGCGTTTACCAAATTGGTGAACAAATACCAGAAATGGGTGCACGCACTCATCTGGCGTAAGATCGGTGATTTCCATATTGCTGAGGAACTCACACAAGATGTTTTTCTCAAGGTTTACAAAAGGCTATCTACGCTGAAACGTCCGGATCATTTTCCGAGTTGGCTCTACGTAATTGCGACACGTCGCTGTATCGCATGGCTACGAAAAAAACGGGTGTCAACAAAATCCTTGGATGCCATGCCGACAGCACAGTTAGAGGAGTTATGCTATACACAATATGAACGGAACCACTTAGAGGCAGCAGCCATTGAGCAGCGGCGCGAACTCGTTAAAAGTCTTCTGAAAAAGTTGCCAGAGAGCGAACGCACCGTTGTAACGCTGTTTTATCTTGCAGAAATGTCGGGTGCGGAGATTAGCCAGTTTTTGGGGGTATCACCAAATACAGTAAGAAGTCGGCTGCACCGTGCCCGACAACGCTTAAAAAAAGAAGAATCTCTAATTCAAGAGGTCTTCGGCATTTCCCAGCTCTCACCAAACCTAACGGAGAATATCATGCAGGAGATTGCGCGTATCAAGCCGACATCTCCGCCCGTGAGCAAGCCGTGGATACCGTGGGGTCTCTCTTTCGCGTCAACCCTTTTGGTTATCCTAATGATAGGATTCGGCACGCGAGCTTTGTCCCGTTTTCAACAACCCTACAACTTTGACGCGACATCGGAGATGACCGTAGAAATCATTGACGCACCTGTTGTCCTTGAATTGGCACACAAACCCGACGCACTCACCCGATTCGGGAGGACCGATACACCCGGGAAAAACGGTAAGGCTGGATTCCAAGCGGAACCCCTGTTCATCGCAGCGGCGCAAGCAGACGAGACCGACCTTTCAACAGCAAAACCGCAGTGGATTCAGACAAAGGGACCGGGCGGCGTTTCAAGTGCTGGGCTCTTCCTCACATCCGATCTGAGCCTCTACGCAATTGCGAAAACAGGACTCTATCGACTCTCAGAAAACGGGGCCGCGTGGAGGTTTGTCAGTGCCAGCGGCCCAAATCGGGAGTTTGATCCGATTATGGCAGAACGCGACGACACCCTCTATTTGCTCACACCGAATGAACTCTTAGCCTCAACTGATGAAGGTAAGACCTGGAATACCCTCGGGGCGCGCCCCGAAGGCAATGCAGTTGCGTTGGTTATCACGGATACGGCGATATACCTCATCCACAAAACAGAGGTATTTCGGTCCGAGGATGTCGGTAAACAGTGGGAGCCTATAGGAAAGCCCTTGCGAGCCTTAGCCTCGCAAGCCTTAGCCGATAACAAACTCGAAGAGGTCCGTCCCAATGCTCCTGCTTTTGGGGACTTCCACGCCATTCAGAACATGGTTTTCCGTATATGGGACGCACTTGCCATTGACAACACCCTATTTATAGGTACAAGTCAGGGACTGTTCCGACTGACCGATGCCTGGGAAAAATTGCCGGTGCCGACATTAGACGGTATCAAATCGTTGGCAGCCATCGAAGATAGACTCTACGTCGGAACAATCCTCCCGCACGGGCTGCCACCACCGGGACTCGGGCCCGAACCGTCGGCATCTACAACAGTTTTCGCTTCGACCAACCTCGGCGATTCCTGGACCGATATCACGCCGATTAGCCGCGGACATTTTATACGCACTGCTGAGGTCGTTACAGTCGGAGACACACTGATATTGGCAGGTTACGGTTTACGCTCTCAAGATGGTGGTGAAACATGGATGACGCTTGCCGGAGACCAAAACGCGTTTAGCGTGTTTCCTGCTATCGCGTTAGACGAAAACAATCTTTACACCAGTAGCATCGGAATAAGACGCTCCACTGATGGCGGTGTCACGTGGCACCCCTTTATGACCGGAATCGTGAATTCCCGTGTTCCGAATCTGGTTGTATTTAAAAATGTTCTCTACGCACTAACACCTACGAAAATGCTCAAATCCGCAGATGGTGGCGAGTCGTGGGAATTCGACGGCTTAATAAATGCTAATACAAAAGCTCGGCATCCTTCTCGACCTTTTTTTCGTGAAAGTTTTAATGCCTTGGCAACGAAATTTGCCACAGCCGACGGTGTTCTTTATATCAGCAATAGTGAACATGATGGTGTCACGCTCTATCGCCTCGCTGATGCCGGTGATGTGTTTCTATCGGTTGAAGATGCCCCAGATTTTGAAGAAGATACCTTATACACGGAATTGGAGAAAAAGCGGAATGCGGCAATAAGAAGCCGTTACCGGGCCGATATTGACAGAGTGATGAATCAGTGGAATGCCCAACAAAAGCGAATCCAAGAAGAACAGGAAACGAATGGAACGTTTACGGTTGCTGACGATACCATCTTCATGGAATACAGACATAAACTTTACAGATGGCAGTTCGACGAAACGGGGTGGCACGACACAGGTTTGGAAGATCACGCAGAAATCTCACCTATCGGCAGAAAAGGGCTCGCCCTCGCTGTTTCAGGAAACACGGTGTATGCCGGTAAACGGGAGGGTGAACTTTTCGTATCCGAAGACGGCGGAGACACATGGAACAACGTCACCCAGGACCTCGCCTTTCCGTTTGGACACTTCAAAGATATCGTATTTTCAGGATCAACCGTCTACGTTTCAACGGATATGGGAGTCATGCGTTCGAGCAATAGCGAGACATGGCACGCACTCACCGATGCGGATGGGAATACACGCACCATGGACCGAATTGCAGTCGATGGCACAACGGCTTATGGCGTCTGTGATGGTGGTATCTATCAGGCAGATAACCAGACAAACGCATGGAAACAGATTATTTTAGAACTACCCCATACAGCAATCTCGTTTGCCGTTGATGGTGATACGTTCTACATCGGCACCAAGCAAAACGGTGTTTTCCGCTTCCATCGCAACGATCCGTAAATATCTTCTCCGTTTTTTCTAATTGTATATCTCATTTTCCGTGATGCTATTGAGATTTGAAACCGCGTGGTAGGTGTCAATTTTATAGTGAAATCGGAAAATATATTCACACTTGTAGCATAGGTTGTTAGCCTGTGCCTCTTTGAGCGGAGGTAGGATGAAAACGGGCGATTCCACGCTAACGCATCATATCTGTCTCATATACTCGTCGTGCTTTCCAACCCAATACCAGACTAAAGTGCCTTCTTCTTCACGCGCCAGAATACGATATTGCTTATTGATTCGTGCCGACCAAAGTCTACCAACCTTTTTCAAATAGAGAGAAGGGTGTCTGGGATTTTCAAGTAACAATTCAATTTTCCGAAGTGTACTTCTTTGAACGTTTCGTGGTAGACTGTTGTACGCCTCCCAAAAATCGTCGTGTACGACATGGTTTTTCATATCATCTTTGCAGGTTTTAATAGGGGAAATAACAAACGGTTTGTCAGCAATTCAATACTTCAGACTCAGCATTTTATTCCTCTGCGGCTTTCTTTGAGAGAAATACCGCTAAGTCTTCATATTTACCGGCGTGAAAGTCAGCACTGACTCGTTCCAGTGTAGAATTAAGTTTTCCTGCTTTTACGTCTTCCTCTAACTGTTTGTCCCACGCTTGCCAATCTGCTTCAAGGAATTGATAAAGCGTATTTTCGAGGGTTTCTAATAATGCGTCTTGTGTATCTGCTTCACACTTCACCTTCGGATGTTCCTGTATCCATCCGATCCACCGCTTGCCATTTTTTTGGATTTTGGCGGTATAGATCTCGCCATCTTCCACATCATGAATTTTGACAGTTTGGATGTGGTCCATCTTTTCCTCCGCTGATACGGTCTATCTGTAGGATATTTGGTACTACAGTATTATGTGATAATTTGGGTGAAAAGTCAAATCTATTTTCAATGTCCGACGCGTTGTTTGCCGAGTATCAATCGCGTGGGTTGGAATTCCACGAACCGTGCGCGAACACCGACGACGGTCTCCGTGTTTTTGAACTCAAGGACCATGACAGATATGTTCTGTGTTTCGGGAAGCCGCTTTGAGCGGAAATCGTCTGAATCAGACCGGGCCAGGAGTGAAAACCAAAGCGAAGAATGAAAAACTGAATGGCTCTGCTTTCAACACATCTCCTCTTGAAAACTTATGCAGAACGCAGTATAATAGACGCAAATTTGGGTTTCAGCAGGAGCGAGAATGGTAACCAACGAAAACGGAAAACGGAACCTCGTTAAACCGCATATTCTACTGATTGGGTTGGTGCTTGTCGCTTTTAATAGCTACTGGTGCCTGATGGGAACAGAGGTGTGGCACTCTACACAACTGACAATCGCCTCCCTGTTCTTTAATGCCGTTTTCACACTCCTCGTTTTCGTGCTTGTCAATCTACTGTTCCAGCGATTCCTACCGCGTCTGGCGATGTCCGAAGCCGACTTACAAACCATCTATGTTATGGTCGTGATGGTATCAACGATCAGCGGACATACGATGATGGGTTACCTCATCCCTGTACTTGCACATACATTTCAGTTCGCATCACCAGAAAATGAGTGGTTATCGCTCTTTGGGAACAGTATCCCGAGTTGGATCGCAGTCAAAAGTCCACGTATCTTAGATGGGTTCTATAACGGGGACGCTACCTTCTACGATTCCGCCACGCTAAACGCTTGGATACCCCCCGTGCTGGCGTGGTCGAGTTTCGTGATCGCGCTCTGGCTGACGCTCCTGGCGGTGACGGTCTTTCTCCGAAAACAGTGGACGGAAAACGAACGGCTGAACTATCCGATCGTCCAACTCCCGTTGGCACTCACGAGCAATCCCAAACGCTTTTTTAGTTCCCCCTGGATGTGGCTCGGCTTCGCGATCGCGGGGAGTGTAGAATTACTAAATGGGCTGAGTTTCCTATTTCCAGAGATTCCTTCCTTACCTATTAGAAACAAAACGCTTGGACAGTTCAGTTCAAAACCGTGGAGCGCAATGGGACCGATACGTATCTCCTTCTATCCATTTAGCATCGGATTGATGTTTTTCACACCGCTGGATCTCTCGTTCTCATGCTGGTTCTTCTGGTTACTGACCCGTCTTCAGATGGTCGTAACAGATATGTTCGGCGCACGCAATATCTATCATCTCGAACAGCAGACGGGTGCTTGGATCGCGTTTGGATTCATCCCGTTGTGGATGGGGAGACGGCACTATGGACGTATTATCCGTAAAGTTTTCGGGATCGCACAACGCCGTGGCGAACCACCCCCTGACGATTCTGCGGAACCGATGCGTTACCGCACAGCTGCTGGACTATTCACCGTCGGGTTGATATTCCTTTTCTTTTTCTGTTTTCAGATGGGGATGACCTTCTGGGCAATCGGACTCTTTTTTCTTTTTTACTTTCCGATGATTATCGGTATTACCCGTATCCGCGCTGAAATTGGCCCGCCACTTCATCAACTTGTCCTTGTTGATCCAGGGCGAACGATGGTGCTTGCACTCGGGACACGCCGACTCGGTACAGACAATCTGATGGGATTAACGTTCCTCTACCCGTTTGTCCGCTGTTTCCGGGCACATCCGACACCGAGTGAATTAGAGGCGTTCCGCTTAGCAGAACGGAGCAACATCGGGTACCGACAACTCCTTATCGGGATGATCTTGGCGATTGTGTTCGGTATCCTGATAACGTTTTGGGCATATCTACACGTCCTTTATGACATGGGGGCGGCAAGCAAGGCACGGGGCTGGATCGTCTATATGGGATGGGAGACGTTTAACCGACTCCAAACATGGCTTATGAGTCCGCGTGAGACGAGTGGACCGGAACTCGGTATTATCGGTAGCAGCTTCTTCTTCACAATATTCCTGATGATCATGAAAATCCGGTTTCTGTGGTGGCCGTTACATCCCGCCGGTTACGTGTTAGTCAGTGGCACAGGAATGGGTAGATTGTGGTTTACAATCTTCTTAGGTTGGTTGGCGAAGGCGATTGTGCTAAAGATTGGCGGTGTGAAACTCTACCGACAAGCCGTGCCGTTCTTTTTGGGATTGATCTTAGGCGATTATACACTCGGGTGTGTCTGGAGCCTCATCGGACTGGTGCTGCAGATACCGACGTATATTGTGTGGCATTAAGACACATCGCCACTTGCAAACTTCCCTAAAACACAGTATAATAAACGCAAATTTATGCTGAGGTGCTATTTCAGTGAGCGATGTCCCGAAAACACATCCCCGTTACCTCTCATTGACACTACGAGACAAAATTGTTGAAGGTGTGGAACAGGGTATTACCTCTATCCACGGACTCATCGCGCATGGACGGGGCGAGGCATTTGACTACCTCATCGGGGAGGCGACACAACCCTTCGCGATTGAGGCGATCCATGCTGCGGCAGCGATGCTCTGTCTGGCAGAACACCCCGTCATCTCCGTCAACGGGAATGTAGCAGCGTTGGCACCCGAAGCACTCATCCAACTCGGGCAAGTGCTGAATGCGCCGTTAGAGGTGAACATCTTCCATACAGAAACCGGACGGGAACAGAAAATCCGAGAGTACCTCCTAAAACACGGAGCACCGGATGTCCTGATGCCGACAACCGAAGCACAGCTCTCCTATATTGACTCCAACCGAAAGTTCGTGCATCCAGAGGGGATCTTCAAAGCGGATGTCGTCTTCGTGCCACTTGAAGACGGCGACCGATGTGAGGCACTCCGAAAGATG